>NZ_JBIWKH010000001.1:61090-637699 GCF_044765585.1 Streptomyces sp. NPDC102441 | reverse complement strand
GCGCTGCGCGGCCCCCCCCGACCCGGCTTCCCCCGCGCCCCACCCTAACCCCACCCCCCCGCCACTTGTTCCCCGCCCCCCCCCCCGCCCCCCCGGGGGGGGGGGCCCCCCCCCCCCCCCCCCCCCCACCACCTATGTATCCGCATACGGTCGTCCCGCTGCGAGTCGCCGATCAACGGCGGCCGCCCACAAGGGAGATCGGGGGTGTGCTCGTGCGGATCGGACTCCTCACGGACGGTGGTTATCCGTATGCGACCGGTGAGTCCAGACTCTGGTGCGACCGTCTCGTCCGCGGTCTTCCCCAGCACGAGTTCGACCTCTTCGCGCTCAGCCGCTCCGCCGACCAGGAACAACAGGGCTGGGTCCGACTGCCCGACCGGGTCGGACGGGTCCGGACGGCGCCGATGTGGACGCACGAGGAGGACGCCAGGCACACCGGCCGTCCCAGGGGTCTGACGGGCAGACTCGCCACCGGCCTGGGGCGCTCCTACGGACGGCGTGACCGGCGGCGCTTCACGGCGCACCTGACGGCGCTCGTCGGCGCGGTCTGCGCCGGCACGGAGACCGGGCCGGAATCCGACGGGGAGGGCGGCCCCTTCACGGACGGCCTCTACGGCCTCGCCGAACTGGCCAGGGAGCGCGGTGGGCTGCACCACGCCCTGCGCTCCGAGACGGCCGTACGCATCGTGGAGGCCGCCTGCCGCGCTCCGGGAACCGGGCGGACCGTCCACAGCGCCACCGTCCCCGACTACCTCGCCTTCGCGGCCGGGCTGGAGCGCACCCTGCGCCCCCTCTCGCTCGACTGGTACGACGACGACAGCCTCGGCGCCGTCGACCTCTGCCATGCGGCGTCCGGCGGCGCGGCGGCTCTGCCGGGGCTGCTGGCCAAGCGCTTCTTCGGCGTCCCGCTGCTGGTGACGGAGCACGGCGTGCCGCTGCGGGCCCACTACCTCGCGGCGCCCGAAGCCCCGCTCGGTGCGCCGGTGCGCGCCCTGCTGGCCAACTTCCACGGGCTGCTCGCCTCCGAGGTCTACCGGCAGGCCGCGCTCATCACCCCCGGCAACACCCATGTCCGCCGCTGGCAGGAGCGGTTCGGCGCCGACCGGAGCAAGCTGCGCACGGTCTACCCGGGCATGGAGGCTGAGCGGTTCGGGGCCGTGGGGGAGGGCGACGACGACGGCGGTCCCGGCACGCTGGTGTGGATCGGGCGGATCGAACCCGCCAAGGACCTGATCGCGCTCCTCCACGCCTTCGCCGAGGTCCGCAGGGCCGAGCCGGACGCCCGGCTGAGGATCTTCGGGGCGCCGGTCCAGGGAGGCGAGGGGGACACCTACCTCGCCCACTGCAGGGCACTGGCCGCCCAGCTCTTCCCCGACGAGGCCACGGACGCGCACGCCGTCGGCGACAACCCGGTCACCTTCGAGGAGATCGGCGGCCCCGAGGTTCCCGACCTCGCGGAGGCCTATGCCGCAGGCGGAGTCGTCGTGCTCTCCAGCGTCGTCGAGGGCTTCCCCATCAGCCTCGTCGAGGCGATGTTCTGCGGCCGGGCCACCGTCTCGACGGATGTGGGCGCCGTGGTCGAAGTCGTCGGTGGCACGGGGCTGGTGGTGCCCCCGCGCAATCCGAGGGCGCTCGCCGACGCCTGCGTCGCGCTGCTGCGTGACCCGGAGCGCCGTGCGCGCCTGGGCGCGGCGGCGCGCGCCAGGGCACTCGAACTCTTCACCGTCGAGCAGAACCTCGCGGCATTTCGCGGCATTTACCTGGACCTGGTGGGCCACGCCCCTGCCCGTTGGGGGACGCCGTCGGATCCTCAGGATCCGGCCGGCCCGCCACGCCCCTTCGCGACACCCCCGGAGGCCCATGTGCTGGGCGCTCTGCCACCCGGACGGATCGCCGCGGCGCTGCCCGCGGGGGTCGCCGCCGGTGGCTCCCGGGTGCCGAGCTGGGCGGTCGGTGCGGAGGGCGTGTGCGCGGGCGCTCGCGGTGCGGGGGACGGAGATGCGTGACGACATGAGCGGCCGCGAACACGGAGGAGTCCCGATGGGCAGTCCGAACGACGCCCCGGTCCAGGACGCCGGCGGAGAGCCGGCGGACGAGGGGCGGGGTGCGGTCCGTTCCGCCGTCCGGGCGCCGGAGATCTCCTACCACCCCGCCCGCAGGACCGTGGTCCGGCGCGGTCCCGCGGACCCCGTGAAGGCGCTCATGCACCGGCACCGGGATCTCTGCGAGCGCGCCGTCGACCCTCTGGAGATCGCCGCCGGTCTGGAGGCGCACGGGCTCACCGACCGGACCGCCGCGCGCTACCGGCACCGCGATGTCTTCTCGCTCGCGGAGGAGCTCTACGCACGCGCCCCCGGGGCGGGCAGGCCGGCCTCCCGCGCCCCCGGCCCCAAGCCCGGCCCCGGCAAGGAGGCACGGGCCGGATGGACGCTCTCCGCCCTGCTGCCCGGCGCCGCCTGCCTCGCGACCGCCGGTGCCCTCAGGGTGACCGAGGGGGTGCTCGGCGGCGAAGCCCGGTTCGCGGTGACCGCCGTCGGGGCGCTGCTGGTCCTCCTCGGGGTCAGGCTCTGTCTGCGCGGCGGCCCACTGCGCGCCCCGGACGGCGTCGGCGGCGTCACCCTGTACGTCTGCTGGCTCCTCGGCTACGCCGTGTACGGCGACGACCTGCTCGCCCAGGTCATCAGCGGCGGCCCCGACGGACACTGGACCGCCGCACCCGCGCCCTTGCTCGGGCTCACTCTCGCCCTGGCCCCCGCCGCCTGGTGCGCCCACCTGTTCGCCGTGCGCGCGCGCCACCGGCTCGCCGGGTCCCACGGGCTCTCGGACTTCGGCGCCGGCGCACGCCCCCTGCTCTTCGGTGTCGTCGCGCTCTTCCTGTGTGCGCTCACCGCGCTGCTGCTCCTCTCCGGCCTCGGCCGGCCGGGTGCGGGCAGCGACCTCGCGGGCCCTGCCGCCCTCGGCACCCTGCTCTTCCTGGCCCGGCTGCTGGCGGTCCACGGCTTCCCGGAGCCCGCCGCCACCGGGCTCGCCGCCGCCTGTGCCGTCGAAGTGGCGGCCCCCTTCCTGGTCCTCGCCGGGCGGCTGCCCGGCCTGGGTCTCCTCGCCCGGCCCGTCGACGCGGTCGTCGTCGCGGCCGGACCCGGCGGCGTACCCGTCCTCGCCTGCGGCATCGCCGCGTTCGGGCTGCTGGTCCACGCCTCGGTCACCCTCACCCGGGCATCCGCCCACGCCACGGCCTGACGCCGGGCCCGTCCCACCCCCGCGGAGCCGACGCCGCGGGCCTCCCGTACCGCACACACCTTCCTCAAGGAGACACCGGACATGACCCCCCAATCCCCCGCACCGGCAGCACGCCGTCGGCACCGAGGGGGCGCGCGATGAGGGTTCTGCTGCTCGGAGCGAACGGATTCCTCGGGCGCTTCGTCGCCGACCGTCTGCTCGCCGATCCCGCCGTGCACCTCACGGCACTCGGCCGCGGTGACGACGCCGACGTGCGCTTCGACCTCGCGGGCGGCAGCCCAGGAGCACTCACCCGCTTCCTGGACGCCGTCCACCCCGGGGTCGTCGTCAACTGCGCGGGTGCCACCCGCGGCGGTGCACGGGACCTGACCCGTCACAACACCGTCGCCGTGGCCACCGTCTGCGAGGCCATGCGCCGCAGCAGCTGCAGCGCACGGCTCGTCCAGGTCGGCTGTGCCTCCGAATACGGACCCTCGCAGCCCGGCTCGTCCACCGCCGAGGACGCCGTGCCCCGTCCGGGAGGCCCGTACGGTGTCAGCAAGCTCGCCGCCACCGAGCTGGTCCTCGGCTCCGGTCTCGACGCGGTCGTCCTGCGGGTCTTCTCGCCGGTGGGCCCCGGCACCCCGGCCGGCTCCCCGCTCGGGCGGCTCGCGGAGACCATGCGCCGCGCCATGCAGACCGGTGACCCCGAGCTCAAGCTCAGCGGCCTCGGGGTCCAGCGCGACTTCGTCGACGTACGCGACGTGGCGCGTGCCGTGCACGCAGCCTCGCTCTCCGCCGCCCAGGGCGTCGTCAACATCGGCACCGGGCGGGCCGTACGGCTGCGCGACGCGGCGGCGGTCCTCGCCAGGGTCGCCGGCTACGGGGGCGCGCTCCATGAGCTCGACACGCCCCCCGGCCGGCTCCCCATCGGTGCTCCCCGCCCCTCCGCGGAATCGGTCGTGGAGCACCTCGCGACGACCCCGTCCCCCTACCCCGACGGCTGCGGCGCCTGGCAGCAGGCCGATGTGCGCACCGCCCGGGACCGGCTCGGCTGGCGTCCCCGCATCAATCTGGAGGAGTCCCTCGCGGACATCTGGATGGAGGCGGCGTGCCGTATCTGACCAGCACCGGCTCCACGCTGCGGACCGGCGGAGCGGAACATCTCGGCGTCGGAGTGCCCGGGTACGCGCACCCGCTGCTCGCGCCCGTCGAATGGGCCGGACTCAGCAGGCCGGGCACACCGCTGCACTGGGCCGTCCTCAACATCGACAACGGGCCGGGCGCCCGGCCCGACCCGCACTGTCTGGAGGCGGCGGGCCGACTGCGCAACGCCCGCGAGAGGGCGCTGCACGGGGAAGCGCCCGAGGACACAGTGCGGGCCTCGGGGGGCAGGCTGCTGGGCTATCTCGATCTCGCCTTCGGCAGCCGCTCCTTCGGCGAGCTGGTCACCGACGCCCGGTCCTACCTCGACTGGTACCGCGTCGGCGGCTTCTATCTGGACCGCTGCCCGGACGGACGCGACGCGCTCCAGTCGGTCCGCCGGCTGACGAGTACCCTCTCCGCCCTCATGGCCGACTGCGACAGCGCGGAGGAGAAGGGCGGGCGGCTGGTCCTGGGTCACGACACCCATCCGCACCCCGGGTACGCCGAGGCCGCCGACCAGCTGGTCACCTTCAAGGGGGCGTGGGCCGACTACCGCTGGTCCCAGGTGGCCGAGTGGACCGCCGCGTACAAACCGGGCCGCTTCGCGCACTTCGTCCACGGGGTCCCGCGCACCCACCTGGAGGAGGCCATGCGCATCGCCCGCTGGCAGGGCGCGGGCACGATCTTCTTCACGGACCGGGACGGCGCGAAGGGGCAAACCGACCCATTTGCTGCACTGCCCAGCTACTGGGACGAATTCGTCTCGCGGATCGGACCCGGTATCTCGGAATGAGGGGCGGCGTGGCAGTGTTACGGGAGAACAACCGTACGTAGATGAAGTACGTAGAAACCGACCACCTGCATTGTTGAGGTTCCTGTGTCGCTGCCACCCTTGGTCGAGCCAGCTGCTGAGCTCACCGTCGACGAGGTCCGCAGGTACTCCCGCCACCTGATCATCCCGGATGTCGGGATGGACGGACAGAAGCGGCTGAAGAACGCGAAGGTGCTCTGTGTCGGCGCCGGCGGCCTCGGCTCGCCGGCTCTGATGTACATGGCCGCGGCCGGTGTCGGCACGCTCGGCATCGTCGAGTTCGACGAGGTCGACGAGTCGAACCTGCAGCGTCAGATCATCCACAGCCAGGCCGACATCGGCAAGTCCAAGGCCCAGTCGGCCAAGGAGACCGTGCAGGGGATCAACCCCCTGGTGAACGTGGTCCTTCACGAGGAGCGGCTCGAAGCCGACAACGTGATGGACATCTTCGCTCAGTACGACCTGATCGTGGACGGCACCGACAACTTCGCCACCCGCTATCTCGTCAACGACGCCGCGGTCCTGCTGAACAAGCCGTACGTCTGGGGCTCGATCTACCGCTTCGACGGCCAGGCGTCCGTCTTCTGGTCCGAGCACGGCCCCTGCTACCGCTGCCTCTACCCGGAGCCGCCGCCCCCCGGCATGGTTCCCTCCTGCGCCGAGGGCGGTGTCCTGGGCGTGCTCTGCGCGTCCATCGGCTCCATCCAGGTCAACGAGGCCATCAAGCTGCTCGCCGGTATCGGTGACCCGCTGGTCGGCCGTCTGATGATCTACGACGCGCTGGAGATGCAGTACCGCCAGGTCAAGGTCCGCAAGGACCCCGACTGCGCGATCTGCGGCGAGAACCCCACCGTCACCGAGCTCATCGACTACGAGGCCTTCTGCGGCGTCGTGTCCGAGGAGGCCCAGGAGGCGGCGGCCGGTTCCACGATCACTCCCAAGCAGCTCAAGGAGTGGATCGACGGCGACGAGAAGATCGAGATCATCGACGTCCGCGAGCCGAACGAGTACGAGATCGTCTCGATCCCGGGCTCCCGGCTGGTCCCGAAGAACGAGTTCCTGATGGGCAACGCCCTCCAGGACCTTCCGCAGGACAAGCGCATCGTCCTGAACTGCAAGACGGGCGTCCGCAGTGCGGAGGTCCTCGCGGTGCTCAAGTCGGCGGGCTTCGCCGACGCGGTGCACGTCGGCGGCGGTGTCATCGGCTGGGTCCACCAGATCGAGCCCGAGAAGCCGGTCTACTAGGCCCGCGGCAGTACATAGCGAAGGGGTCGGCTCCACACCGGAGCCGGCCCCTTCGCTTGCCGTGGCCTCAGGAGCAGGTGCGACCGTCCGCGGGGACCTTCCCTTCCAGGAAGCAGGCGTCGACGAGCGAGGTCACGCAGCCGCTCTCGCCGTAGTCGCCGTGCCACTCACCCCGCCGCGCCCCTGCGGGCCCGTCCACATGGGCGCATGCGCGCTCCCTCCCCGTGCCCGAAGGCCGCACGGAGAGGCGGCCCGGGTGTCACCGATGTCCGTCCGACGAGTGGTCACTCGCAGACCGTTCCCGACTTCGGGACCTTCCCTTCGAGCAGATAGCCGTCCACGGCCTTCTGCACGCAGGTGCTGCCGCCGTTGTACGCCCCGTGGCCCTCGCCCTTGTACGTGAGCTCGATCCCGACTCCCTTGCCGAGCTCGGCGGCCATCGCCTTCGCCCCGGCGTACGGCGTCGCCGGGTCCCCGGTGTTGCCGATGACCAGGATCGGGGCCGAACCGGGGGCGCTGACATCCGGGGCGTCCCATGCGCCCGCGACGGGCCAGCCGGTGCAGGCCATCAGGCCCCAGCCGAGGTAGTCGCCGAAAACGGGGGAGGCCTCGCGGAATTCGGGGAGTGCCTTCCTGGTCTGCTCCAGGGTGAACCGCTGCTTGGAGTCCGCGCAGTTGATGGCGGCGTTGGCGGCGTTCGAGTTGTCGTAGTGCCCGTCCTCGGAGCGGCCGTTCAGCGAGTCGGCGAGCGCGAGCAGCAGTCCGCCGTTGTTGCCGTCCGCCTCGTCGAGGCCCTGTTCGAGCAACGGCCAGGTCTCCTTGGAGTACAGGGCCGACGCGACGCCGGTGGTGGCCTGGGTCTCGGTCAGCTTCCGCTCGCCGAGCCCCGGGGCGGGCTTCTTCTCCAGCTTGGCCAGGAGGGCGGCGATCCAGTCCTGGACCTCCTTGGAGGTGGCCCCCGGGAGCTTGCAGTCGTCGCGTTCGGCGCAGTCGGCGGTGAAGTTGTCCAGGGCGAGCTGGAATCCCTCCGCCTGGCCGAGCGAGGACTGCAGGGAGTCCTCCGTCGGGTCGACGACCGCGTCCAGGACGGCCCGGCCGACCCTCTTGGGATACAGGTGGGCATAGACGCCGCCCAGTTCGGTGCCGTACGAGATCCCGAAGTAGTACAGCTTGTCGTCACCGAGCACCTGGCGCAGCAGATCCATGTCCCGGGCCGCGTTGGTCGTGCCGACGTAGGGCAGTTCGTCCCCGGAGTTCTCCTCGCAGTCAGCGATGTAGGACTTCTGGTCCTCGGCGAACGCCTTCTCCTCCTCGGCGTCGTCCGGGGTCCCGTCCTGCTCGTAACGTCTGTCCAGGGTGCTGTCGTCCGAGCACTCGACGCCCTCGCTGCGGCCGACCCCGCGCGGGTCGAAGCTCACCAGGTCGTAGCGGGTGCGGAGCGCGTCGTACGCGGTGCCGAACGACGGCAGCGTGGCGACGCCGGAGCCGCCCGGCCCGCCGAAGTTGAAGACCAGCGAACCGATCCGCCGGTCCTTGTTCCGGGCGGCGGCGCGGATGAGCGCCAGTTCGATGGTCCGCCCCTCCGGGTCCGCGTAGTCGAGGGGTACGTCCATGAAGGAGCACTCCCAGGAGGCCCCGCCCGGCAGCGGCGAGGGGGACGTGCCGCTGCCCTGGGCCTCGTTGGGGGCCGGGCACCGTTGCCAGTCGAGCTTCTGGGAGGACAGCTTCTCCGCCGTCGCCGTGGGGGAGGCCGTCGAGGCCGCCGATGGCCTCGCCGTCTCCGTACCCCCGTCGTCGCCGTCGTCCGAACAGGCGGCCAGTGGCAGCAGCATGCCGGTGGTGGCGACGAGGGCGGCGGCACGCAGAGCGGGGGAGGTCCTCATGAACCCATCGTGCGGCGGGGCGCGTGGGATCGCGCGGGGCGCGGTCCATGCGAGTGGCGCGCCCCCGTGCGTATGGACTGTGCGGATACGGCCTAGAGCTCGCCCTTGCGGGTCAGCTGGTTGAAGCAGATCCAGCCGGGAAGGACCGGCAGCCACAGCGTCATCACGCGGTACAGGAGCACGGCCGGCGCCGCGACCTCCTTCGGCAGGCCCACCGCGATCAGACCCAGGGTCAGCGCACCCTCGACCGCGCCCATACCGCCCGGGGTGGGCGCCGCGGATCCGATGGCGTTGCCCGCGAGGAAGACGACCGCGATGCTCGCGTAGCTGAGCTGGGGGACGTCAGGACCGCTGAACGCGCGGATCGACGCGTCGAGGCACAGCACGAACAGCCCGGTCAGCAGCAGCATGCCGCCGATGCCGGTGACCAGCTTCTGCGGGCGCTGCACCACATCGAGCATGCGGGGCACGACGCCGGCGAACAGTGACCGCACCCGGGTGACGACGAACTTCCGCAGGAACGGGATCGCGGTCACCACCAGCACGAGCACGGCGACCGTGAGCAGACCCGCGATGACCGTCCTCGACGGGGTGAGCGAGTCCGGGGTCTTCTCCGTGCCGGTCAGATACCCGAACAGGGCGAGCAGCAGGATGTGGCAGCCGAGACCGAACAGCTGGGACGCGCCCACGCTCGCGACGGCGAGCCCCGGGCGCACTCCGGCGCGTTGCAGGAAGCGCGTGTTCAGCGCCACCCCGCCGACCGCCGCCGGTGCCACGATCTTCACGAAGGAGCCGGCCACCTGCGCCAGCACGGTCTTCCCGAAGGCCACCCGCTCCGGCACGAAGCCGAGCAGGCTCATGGCGGCGGCGACGTAGCTCAGGGCGGAGAAGCCCAGCGCCGCCGCCACCCAGCCCCACTCCGCCTCGTCCACGACCGTGCCGAAGTCGGCCTCGGTGACCTGTGAGATCAGGAAGTAGGCGGCGATCGAACCCGCGATGAAGCTGAAGAGGGTGCGCGGCTTGATGCGCTCCAGCCGGACCGGCTCGACCGGTGCCTGCGGCCTGATCAGCAGCACCTGGCGGCGGATCTGGGCCAGCATGTCCTCCTCGCGGGCCTCTTCCAGGGCATCGTCTATCGCCCGCTTCTCGGCCTGCTTCTCCGTGCGCAGCGACTTGCGGACGGTCTTGCGGTCGCCGGCCTCCGAGCCCTGCTCCTCCGCCTTGGTCTGCTTCGCCGCCTGCGACGCCTCCAGCACCGCCTCACGCTCGCGCTGCGAACGCTCCCGGGCGATCCTGCGCAGCGTCGCCCGGGTGGACCGGCTCAGGGCGATGGGCTGCAACAGCGGCAGGCAGTCGGCGACGGCGTCCGGTCCGAGCACGGCGAGTGCCGCGGCGACGGCCCGTTCGGCGCCGACACGCAGACCTGTGGTGGTGAGCAGCTGGGCGACGTCCATACGCAGGATCAGGTCGCCCGCGGCGATCTCGCCGCCCCGCAGATCGGTGACGAACACCGTGCCGGAAAGATCCACCAGGATGGCGTCCCCGGTGAGCCTGCGGTGCGCGATCCGCCGCGACTGGAGCGCCTTCACCTGCTGCCAGGCGCTCTGCACGAGATCGTCGGTGATCTCCTCGTCCTCCATCGCGTCCAGCGAGCGCCCCCCGATGTGCTCGTACACGAGCATCACGGCGTCGGGCCCGAGTTCGGACGTGGCGATCAGCTTGGGTGCGTTGGCCCCGGCGGCGATCGCCGCGTACGCGAGGAGGGCCTCCTGCTCCAGGGCCTGACGCAGCGACTGGATGGAGCGCCGCTGGGTGATGCTGCGCAGGGTGAGCCTGCGCCACACCCGGTAGAAGAAGCCCTGGGCCTGCTGTTCACGGTCGACGACCGTCACGTCCAGCGGTGGCCCGTCCTCCAGGGTCACCAGATAGCGGCGGCCCCGGTCGATCTGGTCGATGTTCTCGGGAGCGTCCTCGGTGCGCATCGCCGCGACCGGACGGAAGCCGACATGGCGCAGACCGGCCATCAGGTGCTGACCGGTCGGGCGGACGTTCGGAGAGCCGACCGCGTACAGCGTGCCGTAGGCGACGGTCCAGCCGATCAGCACGGTGAGGACGATCGAGAACGGGGTGGTGTAGCCGCCGACCAGCATCGCGAAGGCGTCCAGGAGCAGCACCACCCACAGGACGACCCGCCAGCGCGGTCTGCGGGCCATCCCGACCGCCGTCATATAGGCGATGACGGGCGCGAGGTATCCGTGCACGGGATCGGTGAGCGCGTCCCCCGGCTGGGGCTGGGTCAGCGCCTCCCGGATGGTCCCGGGGGCCGACCGGGCGACCCAGAGGTCGGTGGCGAGGGTCACCCCGTGCGCCAGCACGGCGGCGAGCACCCCGTCCGCGATCCTCAGCCCGTCGCGTTTCACCAGACGCTCGATCGCGAAGGCGACCGGCACGAGGAGCACCGCGATGCTGGACACCAGGCCCGCGAGCTTGATCAGCAGATCGGGGGCCTGGTCGGTGCCCTTGGAGATGTCGTCCTCGAGGCCGGTGGTGGTCCCCTGGGCGAACGCGGCGACGGAGAACAACAGGACGATCGCGAGGACCCCGACGAGGAGCCGCAGCAGATCGGAGGGGCGATGGACCCGGGCGGGCAGCAGGGGCTCGTCACCCGACACCCGGTCGGTCAGGCTCGTCCCGGCCGACGCGAGCGTCGAGCCCGAGAGATGCTCCCCGGACGACCCGGGCATCTCCTCGGCGTCGGAGGCACCAGAGGCGTCAGGCGTGTCCGGGCGCGGCTCGGCGTCAGAGGCGTCCGCCGCCTTCGGTGGCTGCACGCCCTGCTCCTTAGCCTCTGACGAATCTTCGTGTTCTCGTATCACCGGTCACCGCCCGCATGATGGTGGCACGGCCTGCAGACAGAGGGGGGCATCAGGGTGCATTGCGCGGGCGCGATGCGCAACATACGCTGCTCCGCCCGCCCGTGCACGGTGTGTGACCAGGACGACACCTGGGGCCTTCCGCCAGGACCGGTTGTCGGTGGGGTACGGCAGGATGGGACGGATGAGCCAAGACCGGACGAGAGGCAGCAGCCGGACAGCGCCTTCCGGCCCCGTGACCGCCGAGCTGCCCGTCTACGCAGAGCGGGTCCTGGACGTGGCCGACCTGATCCCGCCGGGCCGCGTCATGACGTACGGCGATGTCGCGGAGTGGCTCGGTGACGGCGGGCCGAGACAGGTCGGCCGGGTGATGGCCCTGTACGGCTCCGCGGTGCCCTGGTGGCGTGTCGTGCGCGCCGACGGGCAGCTGCTGCCCGGCCATGAACTGCGGGCGCTCGGCCACTACCGCGAGGAGGGCACGCCGCTGAGAGCGGCCCCGCGCGACGCGGACGGCCATGTTCCGCGCCTCGACATGAGGCGCGCCCGATGGGACGGCGTGACCGGTGGCCCGGGCGACGAAGCTCACAGCTGACCGCTTCCGCCATCGTGACCCACCGGGACAGGCGGCCGGCCGGTGAGCGGGGCGCACCGGCGGGCCGGTATGTGACGGGTGACGCGGCCCATTGCCCGCTGTCCGCCCCGTCGGCGGCGTAGCGTCGTCCACACGCTGCACGCTCCGCTCCCTCATCCGAATACGTTCCCTGTCCGTTCCGTCCCTCATCCGTCCCCGTCACGACCGGCCGCCGTCACCCGGCCCTCAGCACCGTCCGGGGCCAGCAGCCGTCACACCCGGGCCCGTCACCCCATGGCCGGCCACCGCGCAGACCCAGTACACCCACCAGGACCGGCGATCCACGTGAGTTCCTCCTTCACCACCCGGAACAGCCCGCACCGCCAGGCACGGCGGCGGGCCCCGGGCGCGTACCGGCTGGTGCGCACCCCACCGGGCTCCGTGGACCCCCCTCTCCTGGACGCACCGCAGCGCGCCGTGGTTGACCACCGGGACGGTCCGCTGCTGGTCCTGGCCGGACCCGGCACGGGCAAGACGACGACGCTGGTCGAGACCGTCGCCCGGCGGGTGGCCGACGGGACCGACCCCGCGCGCATCCTCGTCCTCACCTTCAGCCGTAAGGCGGCGGTCGAGCTGCGCGACAGGATGGCGGCCCGGCTCGGCGGCATCCGTGGCCCACAGGCCACCACCTTCCACTCGTACTGCTACGCCCTGGTCCGTGCCCACCAGGACGCCGACCTGTTCGCCGATCCCCTGCGCCTGCTGTCCGGGCCCGAGCAGGACGTCACCGTCCGTGAGCTACTCGCCGGCCAGCTCGGCCTGGAGCAGGCAGGACTGGCCCATGTCCGCTGGCCGGACGAGCTGCGGGCGTGCCTGACCACCCGGGGCTTCGCCGACGAGGTGCGCGCGGTGCTGGCCCGCAGCCGCGAGCTGGGACTGGGCCCGGACGCGCTGGCCGCCTTCGCCCGACGCACCGGCCGCCCGGACTGGAGCGCCGCCGCCCAGTTCCTCGCCGAGTACCTGGACGTCCTCGACGCCCAGGGCGTTCTCGACTACGCGGAACTGGTCCACCGGGCGGTCCTGCTCGCCGAACGGCCGGAGGTGGCGGCGGCGCTGGCCGGAAGCTACGACGTGGTCCTCGTCGACGAGTACCAGGACACGGACCCCGCCCAGGTGCGGCTGCTGCACGCGCTGGCCGGGAACCAGGGCGGTGGAGCACCGGACACCGGCGGTGGCCGGACACTGATCGCCTTCGGCGACCCCGACCAGTCGATCTACGCCTTCCGGGGCGCCGACGTGAACGGCATCCTGGACTTCCCGGACGCCTTCCGCCGTGCCGACGGCGCACCCGCCCCCGTCGGGGTGCTCACCACCTCACGCCGCTCCGGCGCACAACTGATCGAGGCCACCCGGCTGCTCACCCGCCGGATGCCACTCACCCGCCTGCCCTCGGACAAGGTCCGTGCCCACCGGGCGCTGTCCGCCGTACGCGACGGCGGGCGCGTCGAGGCCTACACCTATCCGACGCCCTCCACCGAGCTGGAGAACATCGCCGACCTGCTCCGGCGCGCCCACCTGGAAGAGGGCGTGCGCTGGAGGGACATGGCGGTCCTCGTACGCGCCGGAGGGCGTTCGATCCCAGCCGTACGCCGGGCGCTCACCTCCGCCGGAGTCCCTCTGGAGGTGGACGGCGACGATCTTCCGCTGCGGCACGAGCCGGCGGTCGCCCCGCTCCTGACCGCCCTGCGCACCGTCGCCACGGCGTCGCTGCACCGCGCCGCGGCCGAGGACCCGGAGGACGAAGCCGGCGCCGGGAGCGACAGTGCTCCACCCGGCCGGCTCGACACCGAGACCGCCCTCGCCCTCCTCGCCTCGCCCCTCGGCTCCATGGACGCCGCCGACCTGCGCCGTCTCGGCCGTGCCCTGCGTGACGAGGAACGGGCCGCCGGGAACCGCGTACCGCCGCCGTCCGGGGAGCTGCTGGCCCGGGCGCTCTCCGAGCCCGAGCGCCTGGTGACGCACGACCCGGCGTACGCCCGCGGAGCTCAGCGGCTGGGCGCGCTCCTGCGCGAGGCCCGTGAACTCCTGGAGCGGGGCGGCACCGCCGAGGAGGCCCTGTGGACCCTGTGGAACGGCACCCCCTGGCCCGGCCGGCTGGAGCGGGCGGCGCTGCGCGGTGGTCCGGGCGGCCGGAACGCCGACCGTGACCTCGACGCCGTATGCGCCCTCTTCGACACAGCGGCACGGGCCGAGGAGCGCACGGGAGGGCGTGGCGCGCTCAACTTCCTGGAGGAGGTCGACGCCCAGGACATCGCGGCCGACACCCTGTCCCGGCGCGCCGTCCGGCCCGACGCCGTACGGCTGATGACCGCGCACCGCTCCAAGGGCCTGGAGTGGCGCCTGGTGGTCGTCGCCGGGGTGCAGGAGGGGCTCTGGCCCGACCTGCGCCGCCGGGGATCGCTCCTGGAGGCGGACCGGATCGGGCGCGACGGACTGGCCGAACCGCTCACCCCGGGTGCGCTCCTGGCCGAGGAACGCCGCCTGTTCTACGTGGCCGCGACCCGGGCCCGTGAACGTCTCGTCGTCACCGCCGTCAAAGCCCCCGCCGACGACGGCGACCAGCCCTCCCGTCTCCTCACCGAGCTCGGGACCGAGCCCCGGGACGTCACCGGACGCCCCCGCCGCCCACTCGCGGTGGCATCCCTCGTCGCCGAGCTCCGGGCGACGACCGTCGACCCCGCCGCGTCGGAAGCCCTGCGCGACGCCGCCGCACACCGGCTCGCCCGGCTCGCGGCGCTCACCGACGACGAGGGTCAGCCACTCGTGCCCGCGGCCCACCCGTACCGCTGGTGGGGGCTGGACGAGCCGACCCGCTCCGAGGTCCCGCTGCGCGACCGGGACCACCCCGTCGCGCTCTCCGGGAGCGCGCTCGACCAGCTCGCCAACACCTGCGCGCTCCAGTGGTTCCTGGGCCGTGAGGTCAAGGCCGACGCCCCGGCGACGGCGGCCCAGGGCTTCGGCAACGTCGTCCACGTCCTCGCGGACGAGGTGGCCTCCGGACGTACCGGCGCCGACCTGGACGTCCTGATGGAGCGCCTGGACTCCGTATGGGACGGCCTGGTCTTCGACGCACCCTGGAAGTCGCAGCAGGAGAAGGACCAGGCACGCGCCGCCCTGGAACGATTCCTGCGCTGGCACGTCATGGACCGCGCGGGCCGCACCCCCACCGCCAGCGAACACGACTTCGACGTCACCCTCGAAGCGGGCGAGTACGCCGTACGCATCCGGGGCTCCATGGACCGGGTCGAACAGGACACCGAGGGCCGGGCGTACGTCGTCGACTTCAAGACCGGCAAGGCCGCGCCGACCAGGGACGAGGTGGCCTCCCACCCCCAGCTCGCCGTGTACCAGCTGGCGGTCAGGGAAGGCGCCGTCGACGAGGTCTTCGACGGCCACCGCCCCCTCGCCGGCGGCGCCGAACTCGTACAGCTGCGCCAGCCCGCCCCGAAGAAGGAGGGAGGCGACACCCTTCCCAAGGTGCAGGCACAGGAACCCCTCTCCGGGGAATGGGTCTCCGACCTGCTGGCCACGGCAGCCGGACGGGTCCTGGACGAACGGTTCACCCCCACGACCGGCCAGCACTGCACCCACTGCGCGTTCAAGGCGTCGTGCAGCGCGCAGCCCGAGGGCCGGCAGGTCATCGAATGACGGCCCGGCCGGACCCGCGCGGGTCCACGTTGTCGGTGCGTCCGGTTAGCCTTTCCGGAGTGTCCTCACGTATCACCGATCCCGAGCAGCTCAAGGAGCTCCTCGGGATCCCCTTCACCCCGGAGCAGACGGCCTGCATCACCGCGCCGCCCGCCCCGCAGGTGATCGTGGCCGGAGCCGGCTCGGGGAAGACCACCGTGATGGCCGCCCGGGTCGTGTGGCTGGTCGGGACCGGACAGGTCGCCCCGGAGCAGGTCCTCGGGCTGACCTTCACCAACAAGGCCGCCGGTGAGCTCGCCGAGCGGGTCCGCAGGGCCCTCGTCGCGGCCGGGGTCACCGACCCGGACGTCATCGACCCGGACAACCCGCCGGGCGAACCCAGCATCTCCACCTACCACGCGTTCGCCGGACGGCTCCTCACCGACCACGGCCTGCGGATCGGCCTCGAACCCACCACCCGGCTCCTCGCCGACGCCACCCGCTACCAGCTCGCCGCCCGGGTGCTGCGGGAGGCCCCCGGCCCCTACCCCGCGCTGACCCGGTCCTTCTCCACGCTCGTCAGCGACCTGCTGGCCCTGGACGCCGAGCTCGCCGAACACCTCGTACGCCCCGGACAGCTCGCCGAGCACGACACCGGGCTCCTCCAGGCCCTGGAGACGGCCGGCCTCACCAACGCCGAGCTGCGCAAGATCCCCGAGACCGCCACGGCCCGCCGTGAACTCCTCGAACTGACCCGGCACTACCGCGCGGCCAAGCGCAGCCGGGACCTCCTCGACTTCGGCGACCAGATCGCACTCTCCGCCGAGCTGGCCCTCACCCGGCCCGAGGTGGGCGCCGTACTCCGCGACGAATTCCGGGTCGTCCTGCTCGACGAGTACCAGGACACCTCCGTGGCCCAGCGACTGCTCCTGGCGGCGTTGTTCGGCGGGGGAGGCGGGAGCGGCACCGCGGGCCACGCCGTCACAGCGGTCGGCGACCCCTGCCAGGCGATCTACGGCTGGCGCGGTGCCTCCGTGGCCAACCTCGACGACTTCCCGCTCCACTTCCCCCACGCCGACGGCACCCCGGCCACCCGCTACTCCCTCAGCGAGAACCGCCGCAGCGGCGGCCGTCTCCTCCACCTCGCCAACGGCCTCGCCGAACCCCTGCGAGCCATGCACGAGGGGGTCGAGGCGCTGCGCCCCGCCCCCGGAGCCGAGAGGGACGGCATGGTCCGGTGCGCTCTCCTGCGCACCCACGCCGAGGAGATCGACTGGCTCGGCGACTCGCTCGCCCACCTCGTACGGACCGGGACACCACCCGGGGAGATCGCCGTCCTGTGCAGGACCGCGGGCGACTTCCCCCGCATCCAGGCCGCCCTCGTCGACCGGGACGTCCCCGTCGAGGTCGTCGGCCTGTCCGGGCTGCTCCACCTCCCCGAGGTCGCCGACCTAGTCGCCGTCTGCGAGGTCCTCCAGGACCCCGGGGCCAACGCCTCCCTGGTCCGGTTGCTCACCGGCCCGCGCTGGCGCATCGGACCCCGCGACCTCGCCCTCCTGGGGCGCCGCGCCCGCCTCCTCGTCCACCGCTCCGCCACCGGCGACGACGCCGACCCGGACCAGCGCCTGGCCGAGGCCGTCGAGGGCATCGACCCCGCCGAGGTGATCTCGCTCGCCGACGCCCTCGACACCTTCCTGGAGTCCGGCGGGTCCGAGGACGACCAGCTGCCCTTCTCCGCCGAGGCACGCGTCCGCTTCGCCCGCCTCGCCGCCGAGCTCCGCGACCTCCGCCGCTCGCTGGCCGACCCCCTCATGGACGTACTGCACCGCGTCCTGGCGACCACCGGACTCGAAGTGGAGCTCTCGGCGTCGCCGCACGCCCTGGCCGCCCGCCGCCGTGAGACCCTCGCCAACTTCCTGGACGTCGCGGCCGGCTTCGCCGCGGTGGAAGGAGAGGCGAGCCTGCTCGCCTTCCTCGGCTTCCTGCGCACCGCCGCGCAGTACGAGAAGGGCCTGGACAACGCCCTGCCCGGCGGTGAGAACACCGTGAAGGTCCTCACCGCCCACAAGTCCAAGGGGCTGGAATGGGACGTCGTCGCCGTCCCCGGCCTCGTCGGCGGCCAGTTCCCCAGCACACAGTCCCGGGACGCGTGGACCTCGCAGTCCCAGGTCCTCCCGCACGCCCTGCGTGGCGACGCGGCCACGCTCCCCGCCCTCCACTCCTACGACGCCAAGGGCCTCAAGGCGTTCAAGGAGGAGATGAAGGGACATCAGCACACCGAGGAGCTCCGCCTCGGATACGTCACCTTCACGCGCCCCCGCACCCTGCTTCTGGGCTCCGGCCACTGGTGGGGGCCGTCCCAGAAGAAGCCCCGCGGCCCCTCCGCCTTCCTGGACGCGCTGTACGAGCACTGTGCGGCGGGATACGGCGAGATCGAGGTCTGGGAGGAGGAGCCGGCGGAGGACGACGAGAACCCGGCGCTCCAGGAGAAGGACGCCGACCAGGCCTGGCCGCTCCCGCTCGACGACACCGCCATGGCCCGCCGCCGCGCCGCCCGGGACACGGTGCTGGCGCACCTGGAGGCTCTGGCGACGACGCCCGTACCCGATGTGTACGACGACGAGGTGCCGCCGTACGACGAGCCGGAGTACGACCAGGGGCCCGAAGAGCCGCCGTTCGAGGACGAGGCGCCGGCCTACGACGGGGCGGCCTACGACGGGGCGGCCGCCCCGTACGACGACCCGTTCCCGGACGGCCGGCCTGGCGCCGCCGCCGACAGGAGCCCGCCCCCGGACGGCGACCAGGGCCCCGAGGGCGCCCCGCCCGCGCACCCGGCGGCCCCCGCCCCGCACGTACCCGCCGCCCGTGTCCCGGCGGACGCGGCCCTCACCCCTGAGGAGTCACGCGCCCTCGCCTCCTGGGACCGCGATCTCGACGCCCTCGCCGGTGAGCTGCGCCGTGCCCGTGCCGCCGTGCACGACGTCGTCGTGCCCGCCACGCTCTCCGCCACCCAGCTCCTGCACCTCGCCGACGACCCCGACGGTTTCGCGCGGGAGCTCGCCCGCCCCATGCCCCGGCCCCCGCAGCCCGCAGCCCGCCGGGGGACCCGTTTCCACGCCTGGGTGGAGTCCCGTTTCGAGGAACTGCCGCTGCCCATGCTGGGCCCGGACGAACTACCCGGGGGCGACGGCAGCGACGCGGAGATCGCCGACGAGCGCGACCTCGCCGAGCTCAAGGAAGCCTTCGAGCGCACCGCGTACGCCCGGCGCACTCCGTACCGTGTCGAGACCCCGTTCCAGATCACGCTCGGAGGACGGGTGATCCGCGGCCGGATCGACGCGGTCTACCGCACCGGCGACACGTACGAGATCGTCGACTGGAAGACCAGCCGGCACCGCACGGCCGACCCGCTCCAGCTCGCCGTCTACCGTCTGGCCTGGGCCGAACTGCACGGCCTGCCGCTGGAAGCCGTCGAGGCGACCTTTCTGTACGTACGCACCGGGGAGACGTCCCGTCCCACCGGGCTGCCGGGCCGGGAAGAGCTGGAGAAGCTCCTGCTGGACGAGCCACCTCCCCAGGGCCGATAGGCTCATAAGCATGAGCGACACCCCGGACAACGCCGTCCGTACGTACACCGAGCGGCACCGCGCGGCCTTCCTCGACGATCTCGCCGAGTGGCTGCGCATCCCGTCCGTGTCCGCTCAGCCGGAGCACGACGGAGACGTACGGCGCAGCGCCGAATGGCTGTCCGCCAAGCTCGCGGAGACCGGGTTCCCGGTCACCGAGATCTGGGAGACGCCCGGGGCCCCGGCGGTCTTCGCGGAGTGGCCCTCGGAGGACGAGGACGCACCCGTCGTCCTTGTCTACGGCCACCACGACGTGCAGCCCGCGGCCCGCGAGGACGGCTGGAGCAGCGACCCGTTCGACCCGGTGATCCGCGACGGCAGGATGTACGGACGCGGCGCGGCCGACGACAAGGGCCAGGTGTTCTTCCACACACTCGGTGTCCGCGCCCACCTCGCCGTGACGGGCCGCACGACCCCCGCCGTGCACCTCAAGCTCCTGGTCGAGGGCGAGGAGGAGTCCGGCTCCCCGCACTTCCGCGCGCTGGCCGAGGAGCGGGCCGCCCGCCTCGCGGCCGACGCCGTGATCGTCTCCGACACCGGCATGTGGGACGAGAACACCCCCACGGTCTGCACCGGCATGCGCGGCCTCGCCGAGTGCGAGATCGAGCTGCACGGCCCGGACCAGGACATCCACTCCGGGTCCTTCGGCGGCGCGGTGCCCAACCCCGCGACCGCGCTCGCCCGTCTTGTCGCCGCTCTCCACGACACGGAGGGCAGGGTCGCGGTCCCCGGCTTCTACGACGGCGTCGCCGAACTCACCGAGACCGAACGGGCCCTCTTCGCCGAGCTGCGCTTCGACGAGGACGCCTGGCTGCGTACTGCCGCGTCGCACGCCACGGCAGGTGAGGCCGGCTACTCCACTCTGGAGCGCGTCTGGGCACGCCCCACCGCCGAGGTCAACGGCATCGGCGGCGGTTACCAGGGCGCGGGCAGCAAGACCGTCATCCCCTCGTCCGCCCTGGTGAAGCTGAGCTTCCGGCTGGTCGCAGGCCAGGACCCGGAGCGGATCCAGGAAGCGGTCCGCGCCTGGGCCGAGGCCCGTATCCCGTCCGGTGTCCGGCACCGGATCACGTTCGCCCCCGCCACCCGTCCCTGTCTGACGCCCCTGGACCACCCCGCGCTCCGGGCCGTGGCCCGTGCCATGGGACAGGCCTTCGGGACGAAGGTCCTCTTCACCCGCGAGGGAGGCTCGGGCCCCGCCGCCGACCTCCGGGACGTGCTCGGGGCACCCGTCCTCTTCCTTGGTATCTCCGTACCGTCCGACGGCTGGCACGGCCCCGACGAGAAGGTCGAACTCGACCTCCTCCTCAAAGGCGTGGAGACCACCGCCCATCTGTGGGGCGAGCTGGCCGACGCACTCCGCTGAATCTCTGAACGCCCGATCCACCCCCGGGGGAGTAGGAAGCACCTGTGAGCACCTTCGACAACGCCACCGCAGACCGTCCGATCGGTCTCACCGCGCCCAGCGGCATCGACCGCGCGGCGCACCACCGGCTCGACGAGGCCTGGCTCGCCGCGGCCTGGAGCCACCCGACGACCAGAGTCTTCGTCGTCTCCGGGGGCCAGGCGCTCATCGACGACACCCCCGACGGGGGCACGGAGCTCGTCATGACGCCCGCCTTCGAGGCGCCCGTCACCGAGACCCACCGCTACTTCCTGGGTACGGACGAGGACGGCGTCCGCTACTTCGCCCTCCAGAAGGACTCCCTCCCCGGCCGCATGGACCAGTCCGCACGGCCCGCGGGCCTGCGCGAGGCAGGGCTGCTGCTCGGCCCGCGTGACGCCGGGCTGATGGTGCACGCGGTGGCTCTGGAGAACTGGCAGCGGCTGCACCGCTTCTGTTCACGCTGCGGCGAGCGCACCGTCATCGCGGCGGCCGGGCACATCCGCCGTTGCCAGGCCTGCGGGGCGGAGCACTACCCGCGGACCGACCCCGCGGTGATCATGCTGGTCACCGACGACCAGGACCGCGCCCTGCTGGGGCGCCAGGTCCACTGGCCCGAAGGCCGATTCTCGACCCTCGCGGGCTTCGTCGAGCCGGGGGAGTCGATCGAGCAGTCCGTGGCCCGCGAGGTGTTCGAGGAGGCGGGGGTCGTCGTCGGCGAGGTCGAGTACATCGCCAGCCAGCCCTGGCCCTTCCCCTCCAGCCTGATGCTCGGCTTCATGGCGCGCGCCACGTCCTTCGAGATCGATGTGGACGGCGACGAGATCGAGGAGGCCCGCTGGTTCTCCCGCGAGGAGCTGACGGCCGCCTTCGACTCGGGCGAGGTGCTGCCCCCGTTCGGCGTCTCGATCGCGGCGCGGCTGATCGAGCTCTGGTACGGCAAGCCGCTCCCGAGGCCGGGCACCATCGGCTGACGGTGCGGACGAACACGACGACGGCCCCGGAGCTCCTGCCCGGGGCCGTCGCCGTTCCTGTCTGTGCCAGCCGAATCCGCGTCAGGCGCCGATCTTCTGCTTGACCTGGGCCAGCGAGGGGTTGGTCAGCGTCGAACCGTCGGGGAAGAGAACGGTCGGCACGGTCTGGGGTTTTCACCCCGGAACAACGGCTCTGACCTAGGTGTTCACCTGGGGACAGTGGCCAGATGACAGGGGCGTTAGAACCTCGGGTTGCCCACCTGTTCTCAGGGTGGTTCGGCCATGACTTCACGTCGTGCTTTGGGTGTCGTTCGTCTTTCCGTCGGTGGATTGAATCAGACCGGTGAAGGAACCCAGAAGAAGAAGATCAGTACCAGGTGCGTAGCGGAAGAACTCGAATTCGTAGACTTCGCAATTGATGTCGACGTCTCGGCTTCCTACTCCCCGTGGAATCGTCCGCAACTCGGTAAGTGGCTGAACGAGCGGGTAGACGAATTCGATGTCCTGGTTGTGTACAAGCTTGACCGCATCGTTCGGTCCGTCCGTGACCTGACCGACCTACTCGACTGGTTGGAGAAGCACGGTAAGTCTCTGATCTCGATTGAAGAGGCTTTCGACTTCTCCACCACGTGGGGGAAGATGGTGGCCAAGCTTCTTGCCGTTCTGGCAGAGGCAGAGCTTGAAGCCATCAAGGCCCGTATCCAGGCTTCCCGTGAAGCCATGCGTACAAAGGGCCGTTGGCCCGGCGGTTTGGTTCCCTTTGGTCGCGTATCTGTTGCGGCCGAAAGTGGAGAGGGATACACCCTCGAACTCTGCCCTAAGTACGGGCCCTGGCTTCTCCGCATGATTGAGAAGTTCCTTGAGTTGAAGTCGTTCACGGCTGTAGCTGTGTGGCTGAACGAGAACAACGTAGCCACATCGCAGGACATTGCCCGTGTACGGGCAGGGAAAGCCGGAAGCACTAACACGCGACTCGTCAAGGAGAAGGCGAAAGCGCGCGGGGCTAAGTGGACAGCTACCGGAGTGCAAGCGGTCATCACTTCCCGGAACTTGCTCGGGGAGTACACCCGAAAGGATGGGACGGTTGAGCGCAATCCGGATGGAACTCCAGTCATTCGCTCCGTGCCCGTTCTCACGCAAGAGAAGTTCGATGAACTGCAATCCGTCGTGGCAACGGTGAAGTACACAAAGGGACCGCAGCGAACGAGCCCGTACTTGGGTGTCCTGTTCTGCGGTTGCGGAAAGCCTCTGTACTACGTGAAGCCCTATCTCAAGGGCATTCGCAAGTACGGGCCGAACAAGGGTCAAGAGCGTTGGAGTGAAGAACGCTTCCGGTGCCAGGGTGACCCGTCCAGGGACGTAAAGCCCTGTGACGGACAGAACTTCAAGGCGGAGGGAATCCGGGACGAGATCAAACGGAAGTTCCTCCAAATCCTTGAAGGCAAGCCGGTCATGGAAAAGCGGACCACCGTGGACGACGGGCCCGCTATGCAAATGGCGGTACTTGACGCGCGGCTGGACCAACTGACAGACGAACTCAAGGCCGGACACATCACAGCCGCTGAATACGGCTCGATGATGGCTGCAACAGCAGTAGAGCGAGAGGGCATCAACAAGAAGCCCATCAAGTCGGTTACCCGTTGGTCCAATACCGGGCAGACGTATAACCAGTGGTGGAACAACGCGAACGAGCAAGAGCGGCGAGAGAAGTTGGTTAGCTGGGGAGTAAAGGTCACATGGACATCGGAGACTATGACTCTCGACGTAGGGCCGCAAATCTACGAGGGGCTAAAGCTTAATGGGGGAGAGATTGAGCAAGCGGTAATCCTCTCTCACCGTGTGGAGTACGAGGTACTGGCCTAGCCCTAACCCCTGTCGGCAACGCCCTTTCCTGGCTCACTGGGAAGGGGCGTTCTGCTGTCCGGGCACAGGGGCTCACAGGCTCCCTCGGAGTCTCGGACGGGCCGGAGTACCCGAACGGCACGGCAGGGGCTCACAGAGCCGCACAGGGGTGCCGGACGGGCTACGGCCGGACAGAGCCGAGAGGGCCGCTATGCGGGCTCTGCGATCGGCCTCTTTGCCGCGCCGGAATATCGTCTCCGATCGCTCCGCTATCTCCTGTGTGGCGCACGTCCGCGCGGTGAAGTCGCTGGACAGAGGTAAAGGGTTTTAAAGGGTTGCGCCAAACATACCTAGTGAGCGGTGCTTCCCGCTGTTTCTTTTTGTCTCGTTCCGGCAATCCGATGGAGGAAGCAAGTGAAAGACAACTACACACGAGACCCAATGCTAGGTGGCCGTGTACCGGCTTGGCTTGACACGGCGGTAAGGGAAATCGCCAAGGAGAAGGGTGTTCCCACAGCTGAGATCTTCCGAATCGCTATCCGCAGATACGTTGAAGCAGAGGGAAAGCAGAAATAGCCCCAACCGAATGTTCCGATTGAAGGCTGCAATCCCTTGGCTGTACCTACTGGTTAGGCCACCGGGCCGGGCTGTGAAGTTAGCGCCTACTGGCTTGCTTGGTTCCTTGTTTCCTTGGAGCGCGTTCCCTGGTTTGTACGTCGTTCCCACCTGGGGACGATGTACCGACTCTGGCTGAACTTCCCTGCTGGGAATCCTTTGCACGCTTACCATTCTACCCGATAAAGCGGTGCGCGCCGGTATCGAATAGCTCTATCTGCTTTCACCTGGGGAAATGCCTAGGCGAAATAATGCAACCTGATACTAAGCAATTGAATGCTACAATAGCGGATATACGAATGAATATGCGCAAAGGGAGGCTGGCAATGGCCGGTAAGCGAGTCCCGTTAATCCACATCAACACGCCGCATTGGATGATCGCGGCCGTCAAGGATCACGGCAACAAGTCCGACCGAACAGATGCGGAGATCTTCCGCGCGGCACTGACCACCTATCTCAACCGTCTGGGCTACACCGAGGAAAAGTGGCTAGACGAAAACTTCCTGACCAACAACACCGAGGAGAGCAAGTGAACAACTCAGAAGAATTCCACGTAGACCCGAAGATGGTCGACGCAATCGACGTCATCGCAATGCATCACGGCCAGACGCGAGCTAACACCACTGACATCATCCTGCGTTTCGGTATCTCGGCTATGGCTTTGGCTGACCCAAGCCTGACCCATGCAGTAGCGGAGGTGTTAGGCGTATGAGTTACAACTCTCCCCGCCCCGAAAGCAGTATGCCGAATGAGCATTTCCGCTGCACACGTGCAGCGCACGCCGCAATTGGCTATATCCAGGATCGTGACGGGCTCAACCGCGCAGAGGTGATTCGTCGCCTTGTGGGTGTGGCTCTGAACCTTGAAGCAAAGTCCGATGCCGTAGTCGAAGCCATTGTCCTGGAGGACAACCGCTAAAAGTCACCGATAGGAACTGAACTGTAATGAGCGAAACCACATTCTTACCGATTAACTTCTCTGAGATCGACATCACCGACCTTACCGACATCGATACCGCGTTCGCTGAGATCTGCGAACCGGTAGACCTCTTAGCGTTAGGCAAAGTCCGTTGGCAGCGGGCTCGACAGTCCGCTAAGGCCGGAATCCCAATCGCACCGCTGCGCCCGAACACCAAGGAACCTTTCGGTAACTGCGAGGACTGTAAGGACGAACGCTGCGGTTACTCCGGCGCAGACAAAGCCAACTGCCCGTGTGTCGAGAATGGGAACCCCCAGGGAAACAAGTGCCACGCTGGTTATGCTGCCACGTGCGATCTCGTTGTAGTCGACTACTGGTTTGAAGAGTCCAATTACCAGATCAACTATCTTGAGCACAACACCCCGCTTTTCGTCCTGGACTTTGACGTTGTCTGGGTTGATGGCATTGCCACTATGCCCGGCAAGGAAGCGTTTGAAGAGGCGAACCCCGGTGTATTGGAGTCAGCAACACAGAAGGTCGTAACCCCGTCCGGGGGCGAGCATTACAAGTGGCTGCGCACGTACTCTGGCGAGATGTACCGAGGGTCCAAGGCTTTCGGAAAGCAGCTATTCGGAGACGGGAAGGATGACCCGAGCCGTCACACGGACACAAAGACGGGTCTCGGCTCGTACAACGTAGGTCCGCTCTCCCGTACGGATGACGGCACGTATGAGGAAGTACGCTCCGGCGAACTGACTGAGCTACAGGCCGACGTATTCGACCGCTTCAAGAAGAACGGCTCAGCGGCTGTCTCTGCGCCTCTCACGGGACAGGCGGGCACTTCCCCCACCCTGTACCGGGAAGTCCCTCAGATCTCGATGGGGGACCTTACAGAGACAATGCGTAAGGAAGTCATCGCAGACCTATTGGAACTGGAGTCGGATCTAGCCAAGGTGGACGAAGATTGGCACATGTCCTCTCTCGGCATCGTGGCCGATACCGGCAAATACGTAGGGTCTGGCCTGTACGACTTTGAACAGGCCGTAGAACGTCTGGTACCTATCGCTATGACTTCGGGGGCCGACGATAAGCCCAGGGATTCGGAAGCGGTCGTAGAGAGGAAGGTCCGCAACTGGTTAGCCAAGGGTGCGGCGGAGGGTCTGAGCGAGGTAAAGACCCGCTACTACCAAATGGGTGTCGACAGCGGAGCGCCTAGTTCATGGGACCCGGTCGACCTTTCAGCCCTACGGGCCAATGGCTATTCGCGTCCCGTGCCGACGTTCTTCACGTGCTGCAACAAGGCAGAAGTATCACTTCTCTATCCGGGAAAGTCACACACTGTCTATGGCAAGAGTGGCGACGGTAAGACACTGGCCATGCTCGGCGGTGCTGCTCAGGAACTGCTAAAGGGGCACTCGGTTCTGTTCCTGGATTTCGAGGACGACGCAGACATTGTGGTTCTTGACCGTCTGCACGACACATTCGGAGTTCCGTGGGAAATCCTTGACGACCGGTCTAAGTTCCGTTACGTCAATCCAGAGGGAAAGCCTGCGCCCGGATCTCCGGATGCGGCCAAGTTTGCTGAACTGTCCGGCCACGGCTGGGACATTGTCATCGTGGATGCCATGACGGAAGCTGCCGCAGCTTGGGGAATCGTTTTCGAGGGTGGATCGGACGGAGGGGCGGGGAAGATTTCCCAGTTCACACAGGAATTCGTTCTGCCATTCCTCAAGGCTGGTTCGTCTGTAACCCTAATCGACCATGTGAAGCTAGGCGATTCCAATGGGTTCGCTACCGGCTCTTCTCACAAGCGGAATGCAATCCGGGGAGCAGCATACGAAGTTACGGCCACAAAGTCGTTTGGGCTGGGTGCCCGTGGCTCTCTGGACTTCTATGTCCGCAAGGATCGTCCGGGCTCTCTGCGTAAGTTCGAGGACAACAAGAAGCGCGTAGCCACCTTTTGGCTGGACAGTACGAATGCCGATCACATCACGTACGGATTCGATTCCGTCCAGGGTGCCGTCTCTGTTGATTTCTCTACGGTCGAGATTTCGGATGAGGCCAAGGCTGAAATGGTCCACCAGTTCCTTGTCATCAATCCGGGTGCGAGCAAGCGCAAGGTACTGGCTGTACTGACTGGCGATCAGAACAAGCGTGACTCCACTCTCACCACGCTGATCTCTATCGGGCGGATCAAGATGGTTCGGGAGACGGACAAGAACGGCAAGACCAAGTCTGAGCGCCACTGGTGGGTAGACGATGACGAAACCGTGATCGGGCTGGACTGAGACGTCCGCAGAGGGTGTTATGGCCTAGGGTTTTCAGACCCCGCCATAACACCTGAATAACACCCTTCCATAACGCTCGAAGCGGTTGGGTGTTATGGATCTTCAAGGGGTAAACGTGCTGGATAACGCACCCATAACACGCGCATAACACCCATCCATAACACCCGGGCCTCCACACTGTTATGCCCCTCCCCCCTCCCTTGTAGGGGAGGGGTAATAACGGTAGGCGGATCAGACAGAAGAACAGGCCCTCTCAACACACAGAAAGAAGATCAACCAATGAGCGCTTTCAACCCTCGGCGAGCCAGTAGGGCCAAGACCTACAGCCGTCCCGAGAATCCGACCGTTGCCGACTCGCTGCGCCTCTTAGTGGGCAGGGAGCAGCCGGGAGCATGTGACTTCTGTACGGGTCACATGACGACCGTGGAAGCGCACCCCAAAGTGTTCGGCATGCTGATTCACCACGATGACGACTGCTCGTTCTACGCTGCTTACCAGGTTGCGGCCGACCTGCTTCCTGGCTAGGCCAGCGTCACCCTTTGGCCTCTACGCGCGAGGCAGTGTTCAAACGCTAGTGATCATTTACGGTATGCACTGCAATGCCTCTGTCTGCGGACGGGGGTACTCGGTGTTTGTGCAGGTCAATAGGGGTGTCAGGTCCAGCCGGCGAGTACCCAATGGGTGTGCAATGCAAATGACCGAATGTGCTCGTTGATCAAGCCCTTACGGCAAGTGATCCACGGTTCTTGGTAACCCTCTTGTGGTAAGTGCTGGCAAGTTGCCAAGGGGCAAGTTTGAGATCCCCCGGAACAGAGACACGAGAGGGTGGAGTCAGGCATTCGGTGTCTGTCACAGCCCCTAGGTCACCGATCCCTTGTAAACAACCCTATGTAAATCAACTGTGACCCACGTCACAGGGCGCTTTTCCCAGAAATGCTCGCTAGGTGTCGGCGGTCCGTCTAGTAAAGGCTCCCCTGGCAATACCCCCCTAGCCCCCTCCCTTTCCGGTTCGCGTCCCATCTCCATGGCGTCCCATGGAATGCCTGCCTGCGATCAGGTCCTAACGATTAAGTTCCACGGGGTGCGTGAAGGGACTCAGGGGCGTCTCTCCCGGCCTAGGGGCGTCTCAGGGCATCGGAGTGCCAGTGACGTGAGCCGGGGGCTACAGGGCGCAGAGAACGTGTCGAGTCATGCGCGCCCCACGCTGGCTAAGTTTCGATCTCCGATTCAGCAGAGACACCCGCGCGGCCCTAGTCCCGTGGGTATGGGGGTCGGGCAATCGGGGTTGCCCCCTCTCGGGATTTCCATGGTCTAGGGCTCTGCGTCTATCCGGCATCCCGCCCGCCATCAGGGGGCATCGATGGCAACCCCTCTACGTCAACCCGGTCGCCGTGACGTCCCTCGGCGCAACGTTGCTGGTCAGGGTGCATATGTGGCAGGTACAGAGTGTCAACCTGCCTGACGTCCGTAACGGAGAGTCCTGTCTCATCAGGGCTGTTCATAAACGATCGTTTATGAGACGACTGAGACAGTGCTGGATCGTGTCCGTTTCGTCCCATCTCTCGCGTCTCACAACCCGTCTCAAAAGACCTGCCCGATCTCTGGCTTATGAGACACGTTTGTGAGACAGTCTTGGCATGACGAACTCAGAGCACGCCACTCAGGTTGAACGCCATGACTGCCCGAAGTGCCAGGCACCCGCAGGAAGCCCCTGCCGTACGGGAGCGGGCAAGGTGGCAGCGGCGTACCACACCGCGCGTTTCGCCCTGGTGCCGTCGCTTAAGGCAGAGCTGACCGTGAAGACCCCTGCCGACCGCAACCCTGGTAAGGCATGGGTGGCCGGTACGCCCCTGCCTGCGGAAGCGGATGCCGTCATGTCAGGCGCGGCTATCCGTCTCGGGTACGCACGCTGTTCGACTGTGGGTCAGGAACTCCAGAGCCAATTGGACGCTCTTACCCGTGCCGAGTGCACACGGGTGTTCTCGGAGAAGATCAGCACCCGCGTGAAGGAGCGGCCGGAACTCGACAAGGCTCTGACCCTGGCACGGGAGATCAAGGCAGCCGCGCCCAATCAGCCGGTGATCCTTACCGTGGTCGAGATGAAGCGTCTCGCCCGTAGTGCTGCTGAGTTGATGACCCTCTCGTCTGTTCTCCAGTCCGAGGGAATCCAACTGGAATTGCTGTCCGGACCACTCCAGGGTGTGTACGACCCGAACGGGGCTGGTGCCATCGTGTTCGCGGTACTGGCAGTCAGTGCGGAAGTGGAGCGGGAGGGAATCCGGGAGAAGACTCTAGAGGGCCTGGACACAGCAGCACGCAAAGGCAACTTCGGCGGACGTCCGACCGTGGTGGATGCCGACAAGCTAGCCGTAGCCCGTGCCCGCCACGCAAAGGGAGAAAGCGTGCCCGCCATCGCTAAGGCGCTCGGGGTATCCAGGGCCACCCTCTACCGGCATCTCTAACCAGCAGATACAGGATGGGCCCGCCTACGGGTAATAGGCGGGCCCTTTCTGCTGTGTCAGCGCCATGCTACCGGCCGCGCCCTGGTGGTCCGGCAGGCAGGCGTACAGGGTCTGTGTCGGCACAGCAGAGAGCCGGTACCCGAGTGGGTACCGGCTCTCAGTGTCTGTGCGGCTCTGTGCGGCCCTTAGATGCTCGGGAGGTCCGAACCCTTCACCAGGGTGACGAACTCACTCCAGGAAGCCGGGGAGAAGGTGAGGGCCGGACCCTGGGGGTCCTTGCTGTCCCGTACCGGCACGATGCCGGGAACGATGGCAGTCTCAACACACGTGTTGTTGTCACCGCTATAGCTGGACTTGAACCAGTCATAGCCGGTTGCAGAAGCGTTATCGATGGATGGCATGGTCAGTCCGTTTCCTTGATGTGCGACTTGATGAGGGATAGCGATTGCTCGACAGGCAGTGCCTCTGAGTTCAAGCGACGGAACAACGCCGTATAGAACTCAACCTGCTTAGGTTCTTCGTAGTAGACGATACTCATCAGGTTGTCCGCATACACAACGTCCGTCTCTGCTGGTTCAGGGAAGCCCAAGATGCCGAACGGACCATGCAGGGCAACATTGATGGGTGCCCCGGACGGTAGTACCTGAATCTGAATGTTGGTCTCGCGGGCAAGGACGATTAGGGACTCAAGCTGTTCCCGCATTACATCCTTACCCAGGTCTGCCTTTAGGGCTGCTTCCGTGATGATTGCCCATAGGCGCAAGGGAGTTGAACGGGCGAACGCTTGCCTACGTTGTCCTCTTACCTTGACCTGTGCGGCTACTTCATCATCAGGCTTCTGGGGGTTCTGCATCCTGACAACTGCCTCTGTATAGGCAGCGGTTTGCAGTAGTCCGGGAATATGCGCTGTCTCCATCGCGTATACGTCGGACGCGTCCCACTCAAGCGCGATGTAGTCGCTGTACTCCGAGTTCAACGCACCCTCATATTGAGACCACCAACCACGCTCACGGCCGTTACGGGCAAGATCCTGAAACCGCGCACGGCTGGTCTTGTCGGTCACGTCGTAGAAGTCCAGGAGTGCCCGCAAGTCAAGAGACCGGATGCCGGATTGTGCGGCTTCTATCCGGCTGATCTTCGACTCGGCCGAGTCGAGTACCCCGGCGGCTTGGGCAATGGTCTTGCCAGCAGTCCCACGGGCCTCTCTGAGCATCCGGCCAAGTCGCCTCTGCCGAACCGTTGGGTTCCTGTTCACGGGCACGTTCGTGCGCCTCCTGGTTGGTCGTCTCGGTTCAGTCTCGCTGTTGGCTCCACCCCAGGGCAACCACGTTGAGTTACCTCAAAGTGGGGACTTGCACCGTGGGGTAGGAATCCCTCATGGTAGGGGTTGTTCCGTAAAGCAGAGTTCGGCTTGACAGATCGTCAAGTCACTTTGCGAGAGGCACTGTTGGCCGGAGAGTGATCATGGGAGATTTCCGAACGGATCGAACGCGGTACCCGACTCACCCCGCTCACGTGAAGAGCGCTCGTGACCGCGTCTCGGCTGTGGCGCGAGAGTGGGGACTCAAAGCGTCGATGATCGAGAGCCTGTGCTTAATCGCGTCGGAGTTGGTCACGAACGCGATGCTCCACGCGGGAGCACCCAGGGGCCGTGAGATCGGCGTAACCCTGGTTCTGAGTCCCGATTGCGTCCGGCTGGAAGTCCGAGACGCTGGGGACACTCTTCCGGCCGTGAGAGAGCCCACCAACGACGATCAGCACGGGCGCGGTCTGGTCATGGTCGGTCTGCTTGCTGACAGATGGGACGTGAGCACTCAGGTTGTCGGCAAGACTGTGTTCGTGGAGCTGGACCTAGACCCTTCAACTCCGGCCAAGAGCAACGGTGTTGCTCATGTCTGAACCCACGGCGGAACCTACGTCCGGTGACCCCTTCCGAGGAACGTCCTATGAGGCTTCCCCGGAAGGCTGGTGGACCGAGTACGGCGGGGCTCTGAACGTCGCATCCGGAGTGGTGTTCATCCCCCAAGGCTCGAAGGTTCCGCCGTGCCCATTCCCGTGTTCCATCTGTGTCAGGAAGGGACGCCAATGATGGACCGCCGAGACATTCACGTTGGGAACGTGGTCTATGACCGTGCTTACGAAATGGTCGCTCGCATCGCGGGTTGGGAGGGCTCACGCGTTGCCTTGATTCGTCCGGCGGGACTCACGTGGTCGTCATCTCTGGTCCATCTGCGTCCGGCGACGGAATACGAGATCAAACAGCTAGGCGCACTCGCCAAGCTCCACAAGCGACAGACCGCAGGGATAGCCCGTACAGCCTGACCCCCCAGGACACAGCAGAGCCCCGGCATCGCCACCACCTACGGACGCGTAGGGAGGAAGGCACCGGGGCTCACGTGTGTGCCCACCAGGTCAGACCCCTAGAGCCTGCTTGACCTGGGCAAGGGAGGGGTTCGTCATGACGACGTCGGGGGTACCCTCACTGGAGGAAGAAACCAAGACCGTGGGAACTGTCTGGTTGCCGCCATTCGCCTTCTCGACGAAGGCCGCCGAATCCGGGTCGTGCTCGATGTTGACCTCGGTGTACGCGATGCCTTCGCGGTCCATCTGCCCCTTGAGCCGGCGGCAGTAGCCGCACCACGTGGTGCTGTACATCGTCACAGTGCCCGGCATGTCGTCGGCGCTCCTTCGTCTTGTCTCCGTTGATGCGGGAGCGTGCGAACGCGCACGCTCCCGCATGGAGAGAACGCACGGGACCCGACCGCCATTCCCCTTGGCCGCCCGGCCGGTATGACGAACGGCACCCCCTGTGGACAACCGCCGCGCCCGCCCCTCACGACCTGGCAGCATGGCAGGGTGACAGCAGCAACGCATTCCACCCTCTTCCCCCAGGTCCCCGACTCCGCGGACGCCGTGCTCGACGGGCTCGACCCGGAGCAGCGCGAGGTCGCGCTGGCCCTCGGCGGACCCGTGTGTGTGCTGGCAGGAGCCGGGACGGGGAAGACGCGGGCGATCACGCACCGCATCGCCTACGGGGTGCGCGCCGGAATCCTCCAGCCGGCGACCGTGCTCGCCGTCACCTTCACCAACCGGGCGGCGGGGGAGATGCGGGGCCGGCTCCGCCAGCTCGGCGCGACGGGTGTCCAGGCCCGGACATTCCACTCCGCGGCCCTGCGCCAGCTCCAGTACTTCTGGCCGAAAGCTGTCGGCGGTGCGCTTCCGCGTCTGGTGGAGCGCAAGGTCCAGCTGGTCGCCGAGGCGGCGGCGCGCTGCGGGATCCGGCTGGACCGTAACGAACTCCGGGACGCCACCAGCGAGATCGAGTGGGCCAAGGTCACCCAGACCGTCCCAGCCGATTACCCGGCCGCGGTCGCCAAGACCCAGCGGGACGTCCCACGCGACCCGGCCGAGCTCTCACAGATCTACGCGATGTACGAGCAGCTGAAGCGCGACCGCTCGGTGATCGACTTCGAGGACGTGCTGCTGCTCACCGTCGGCATCCTGCAGGACCGCCACGACATCGCCGAGCATGTGCGCCGTCAGTACCAGCACTTCGTCGTCGACGAGTACCAGGACGTCAGCCCGCTCCAGCAACGGCTCCTCGATCTGTGGCTCGGCGACCGGGACGATCTCTGCGTCGTCGGTGACGCCGGACAGACGATCTACTCCTTCACCGGTGCCACCCCCGACCATCTGCTGAATTTCCGCACCCGCCACCCGGACGCGACGGTGGTCAAGCTGGTGCGCGACTACCGCTCCACACCCGAGGTCGTCCACTTGGCCAACGGGCTGCTCAGCCAGGCCCGGGGCAAGGCGGCCGAACACCGGCTGGAGCTGGTCTCGCAGCGGGACAAGGGACCCGAACCCGTCTACACGGAGTATCCGGACGAGCCCGCCGAGGCCGAGGGCACCGCGCGGCGGATCCGTGACCTGATCGCCGCCGGCGTCCCGGCAGGCGAGATCGCCGTGCTGTACCGGGTCAATTCCCAGTCCGAGGTCTATGAGCAGGCCCTCGCGGACGCGGGCGTCCCCTATCAGCTGCGTGGCGCCGAGCGCTTCTTCGACCGGCCCGAGGTGCGGGAGGCCGGCGTGGCCCTGCGCGGAGCCGCCCGCGCGGGAGGCAACGACGCGCTGCTCGACGGCGCCGACGACCTGCCCGCCGAGGTGCGGGCAGTGCTCTCCACCAAGGGCTGGACCTCCAAGCCGCCCGCCGGCTCAGGAGCGGTGCGCGACCGCTGGGAGTCGCTCGCCGCACTGGTGCGACTGGCCGAGGACTTCGAACAGGCCAAGCCGGGCGCGACGCTCTCCGACCTGGTGGCCGAGCTCGATGAGCGTGCCGCCGCCCAGCACGCGCCCGCGGTCCAGGGCGTCACCCTGGCGTCGCTGCACTCGGCGAAGGGCCTGGAGTGGGATGCCGCGTTCCTGGTCGGGCTCACCGAGGGCATGATGCCGATCGCGTACGCCAAGACGGACGAACAGGTCGAGGAGGAACGCCGGCTGCTGTACGTCGGTGTCACCCGGGCCCGCTTCCACCTCTCGCTGTCGTGGGCGCTGTCCCGGTCACCGGGGGGCCGGGGGAACCGCCGGGCGACCCGCTTCCTCAACGGGCTGCGGCCCGGCTCGGCCGCGCTCGGCACACGGGGCGGCGCCGGAGGAGGCGGCGGCATCGACCGCGGCTCCCGTACGGGCACGGTCGGCGCCGGCGCGGAGAGGCCGGTCCGGGCGGGCCGGAAAGGCCCGGTGCGGTGCCGGGTCTGCGGCAAGACGCTCACCGAGGCCGGCGAGATGAAACTGATGCGCTGCGAGGACTGTCCCTCGGACATGGACGAGGGGCTGTACGAGCGGCTGCGCGAGTGGCGCGCGGACCGGGCGAAGGAGATCAGCCAGCCCGCCTACTGCGTCTTCACGGACAAGACACTGATGGCCATCGCCGAGGCGGAGCCCGGCAGCGAGGGTGAGCTCGTCGTCATCGCCGGTGTCGGCAACCGGAAGCTGACCAGGTTCGGGGCCGACGTCCTGGCCATCTGCGCAGGTCGGACGGTGGGTCACGAGCTCGAAGAGGGAGACGGCGACGTGTGAGGAAAACTCGTCGAAAAAATAGTTTGCGCCCACAGCAGTCATCACCATAGGTTCTTAACCACGGGAACAGCGACTTCTCTGAAGCCCTGACCCCGTGCTGTACTTATCCGAATACGCAGGATCGGCCCCGGCCGGTCCCTTGAGACGCCGAGAGGAGGCGATTGTCGTGATCAGCATCATCAACACCATCAAAATGACCGATCCGTCGATCGTCTCCACCTGCTCGCTCGGCCTCACCCGCTCTTCGGAGCTCTCGCTTCGTGGCACCGGTGTGTCCGGCATCTCCGTGGTCAGCCCGCTTTCCCTGGCGAGCCTGCCCGTGCGGGAGCGCAATGAGCGACCGACCGAGGCACCGGAAGCAGCAGTAGCGAATGGACAGGCTTCGGCCTATGCCTTCGCGGCCGCCGGTGCCGGAGCCAAGAAGCAGACGATGCAGCACCACACGATGTGGGCCTTCCGTGGGCCTGAACCCTGGAGTGATCCAGCCTGACTCGATCAGGCCGGCGCCTTCAGGGCCGCGGAACCCCACTCGGGATCCGCGGCCCTTTTGTTTTGTCCGAACGGATGAGACGAGACGAAGGAGCCTCGGGACAGCAGGACCTGGTACCAGCCGCCAACCGGCCAACAGGCCGGCACGACCAGACGAGGACAACGCCACCGTGCAACTCGAGACGCACGCCCCGTCCGTACCGCCTTCCGACACGATCTCCCCGCCCGGCCTCACGGAGGACTCCACCTTGATCCCCCTCACCGCGCTCACCGCGCTCGACGACGCCATCGAGAACCTCGGCGTGCCCGTCCCCTGCCGTTCCTACGACCCGGAGGTCTTCTTCGCCGAGTCCCCGGCAGACGTCGAGTACGCCAAGTCCCTCTGCCGGACCTGTCCGCTGATCGAGGCCTGCCTCGCCGGCGCCAAGGAGCGGCGCGAGCCGTGGGGCGTCTGGGGCGGCGAGCTCTTCGTCCAGGGCGTCGTCGTCGCCCGCAAGCGCCCGCGTGGCCGTCCGCGCAAGAACCCGGTCGCGGCGTGACCCCCGGCCTGGGGGTCATGTCCCCCGCGCGAACGAAGCGCATCGGAACCATCGACCGTCCCCACACCCATGACCCCCGGAATCAGGCACCAATGATCACCACCACGAGGGAGCCCGTCGGCTCCGCCACCCCCGACGTCACCATCATCGGCGCGAACGACTCGCGTCAGAACAGGACCCGCGAGATGCAACTCATCCCAGAAGCCCTGAGTCGTGCGCATATGCACGACCGCATGAGGGAAGCCGAGGAGGGACGTCAGGCCGCGCGCCTGGTGGCCGCCCGGCGGATGCAGCGCCGTGCGGAACGTGCCTCGATGCGCGCCCGCCGCGCGCTCGCCATGGCCGTCATGCACTGACAGCCGCACCAGCAGTAAGGCGCACCACGGCTGCCGGGCCACCGCTCGGCCCCTCAGGCAGCCACCCTCCCCATCAGCGGGGCCGGCCCGATCGGGCCGGCCCCGCAGTGCGTTGCAGCGAGCGCCGCCCGGGCCGCGGCGTTATCGTCGCGAGGTGGACGAGGAGACTCAGCACCCCGTGAATCCGGCCGCCGGACACGTGGCGTGTGCCCGCTGCGGCACGACCGCCCGGTCGGACCCGCCACCTCCGACCTGGCTCTGCTCCGTGGAGAACGGCAGACGTCAGTACTTCTGCGATGACTGCGCGCGCACCCACATCAGGGCGATCGAGAGCGGGCTCGACTCCGCCTGGTGGTGAACCGGGGACCGGGGGGCGGTACGGGCGCCTGCGCCTCGGCCGCGCCCGTGCCCCGGCCCGCCTGTCCCCCTCCTCCACCTCGGCCCCCTTACACCTCGACCGCCGCACCCTCCTCGGCGCCGTCCTCGGCGCCGTCCTCGCCCGGTTCGTACTCCTGGAGGAACCCCGGCAGCCAGGACTCGAGTTCGTCCCGCAGACGGACCGTCGCACCCAGCTGGCACAGCACTCCGATGGTGCTCAGCGTCACTCGGTGTATCAGCAGGTAGGACGGGGGGAGGTTCAACTGCTTCCCCAACTGGTGCGCCGGAGACCGCGGATCGGCGATCCGCGTGGCCTGACTGCGCAGCCAGGAGCGGGTGAAGGTGAACTCGTCGGCCTGCGCGGGCTCGATGATGGGGAGGAGGTAGTCGAGCACGGCATCCGGTTCGAGATCGATCGACTCCTTGACGAAGCCTGCCTCACGCAGCATGGCGTAGACGGCGTCGGCGTCCCCGTCCAGCGTCATCCGCAGGGAGTCGCCGATGGTCTGCGGCAGACCACCCGGAAGACGGTCCACCGTGCCGAAGTCCAGCACCCCCAGGCGCCATGGGCCCTCGTCGCCGAGCTTGTCCGTGTCCCCGGCATCCGGGGGCAGCAGCCGGAAGTTGCCCGGGTGGGGGTCCGCATGCAGCAGACCGGTGCGCGCAGGCCCCGAGAAGAGGAATCGCGCCAGCAGCTGGCCCGCCCTGTCCCGTTGTTCCGTAGTGCCGTCAGCGATCACCTCCGACAGCGGGATCCCGTCGATCCACTCCGTCACCAGCACCTGCTCGGACTGATGCACCACTCCAGGTACCACCACATCCGGATCGTCCTCGAACTCCGTGGCGTGCTCCTGCTGGGCGTGGGCCTCGAGCTCGTAGTCCAGCTCCTCGGACACCCGGTCGCGCAGCTCCGTGATGAGCGGCTTGATGTCCATTCCGGGGACGAGCGGACCGAGCAGCCGCGCGAAGCGGCTGAGTTGGGTGAGGTCCGAGAGCAACGCCTGACCGGCGCCCGGGTACTGCACCTTCACGGCTACGTCGCGCCCGTCGTGCCAGACGGCACGGTGGACCTGTCCGATCGAGGCCGCGGCGGAGGGCCGGTCGTCGAACTCGGTGAACAGCTCCCGCCAGTCCTCGCCGAGCCGCTCCGCCAGGACCCCGTGGACCGTGCGGGTCGGCATGGGCGGTGCCGCTTCCTGAAGCTTGGTCAACGCCGCGCGGTAGGGGCCCGCCACATCCTCGGGCAGCGCGGATTCGAAGACGGACAGCGCCTGTCCGAGCTTCATCGCACCGCCCTTCAGCTCGCCGAGGACTTTGAAGAGCTGGTCCGCGGTGCGCTGCTGGACCTCGCGGGCCACGATCTCGGCGGACTTCCCGCCGATCCGCTTGCCCAGCCCCCATGTGGCACGGCCTGCGAAGCCGAGCGGCAGGGCTGCCAGCTTCGCGGTACGCGTGACCGCCTTCCGGGGAAGATCAGACATGTGCCCCTCCAGTTCCCAGACTGCCGTGTGGCGTGAGTTTCCGGCTCCGCTCCATCGGCGGCGGTCACCCGGCCATTGTGTCCTGCGGGGCGCCGGCCGCGGGGGTGAGCTCCACCTCAGTGTGCCCGGCGGCACCGCAGGCGCAGTCGGGGTGTGGTCCCAGCCGCTCCGACCGCCAGTCCAGCATCGGCATGGCGGCCTCCCATCGTGCCCCGGTGCTGGCGGGCAGCTCTCCGTCGAGAAAGGACAGCGCGTGGGCCGCGGTCAGGCCGGCCACCGCGGTCGCCAGGCCCAGATCGCAGGCCTGAACGCACGCGCGCCGCCCCGACCTCCACTGCGCGAGCATCCGTGGCCACTGGGGGTCCGCCTCCGCGCGGCTCAGCGCCAGGCAGCCCGCGCAGCCGGTACCTCCGGGGAGCACCAACGGACCGACCACTCCGGTGGCTTCGATCACTCCCGCGTAGAGATGCGGTGTACCCGAAGCGATCCACGGTGCCGCGGTGTCCGGGTCGGGGGCATAGACGGAGAGGCCGTCCCTGGGCGCCACCACGATCAGGGACAGGGCGGGTTCGCCGCCCGTCCGGGTTTCGCCCGAACCGCCCGACCGTGGCGGCCCGCCGACCGCGGACCTGCGCACCAGCTGCCGGGCAGCCGTGTCGCGGCGCTCTCCGACCGACGAAGCCGGAAGGCCGCCCGGCGCGACGTCCCAGGGCTCGGTGCGGCCGCCGTCCAGCACCTCGACATGCCCCACCCCTGACCCGGACAGCACCGCGGCGACCGCCGCGCCGACCCTGCCGGCTCCGCGCACCTGCACCCGCATCGCGCGCCGGGCCGCGAGCCTGCGCAGTCCGCTGCCGGGCGTCGGATGGACCACGGAGAGCGCCGCCGCGTCGGGACGCTGCCGCTCGAGGGTCTCGGCCCGTCGGCGTAAGGCGTCGGCCTCGGGGCCTCCCGCATCCGGATCGTCCAGCAGACCGGCCTCCGTGAGGCGTGAAACGAGAATGTCCACGTGACGGTCCGACAGATCCAGAGCCCTGGCCTCTTCGCGGAGCAGAGGAAGGCCGCGCGTTCCGTCGAGGAGTTCCAGAAAGCTGCCGGTCGCGATATCCATCGGGCCCAGTGTTACCGCGTGTGCGGGCGTCACGCCGAATTGCACGGTGTTCCGTCCACGCCAGGCCCGGCGGAGTGCGGGCTTCAGCATCGGATGCATGACTTCTCCCAGGTCGGTGTCGTCGGTGTCGGGATCTGTTGCCAGAATGCAACATGGCGGCGAAACGGACCGAAAGTTATCCACAGGCTGGGGTATTAGTCGTTCAAATGGTGCAAGCCGAGAAGTGGATCAACCTCGGTCCGTCGAGGGGGCGGGACTTCCCGCGCCGCCAGCGGGTAACGTCGTGTCGTGCCCGCCGACCCCTCTCCCGGTCTCGCCGGGGAGACCCCTGCGCGCAGCGCCGGACACCCGCAGCGCAGCGCAGCCAGCCAGCAGCCCCGCGCATCGGTGACGAGCGCGGTCGAGGTCCGCAGAAGCACCCGGCGCAGCAGAACGGTCTCCGCGTACCGGGAGGGTGACCGCACCATCGTGCTCATCCCGGCCCGGATGTCGGAGGCCGAGGAACAGCGCTGGGTCGGCGTGATGCTCGACAAGCTCGCCGCGCAGGAGAGTAGACGCGTCATCGGCGACAGCGAGCTCGCCGACCGTGCCGAGCGCCTCTCCGGTCAGTATCTCGACGGCCGGGCGCGGCCGGCCTCCGTGCGATGGGTGACCAACCAGAACACCCGCTGGGGCTCCTGCACCCCGGCTGAGGGAAGCATCCGGCTCTCGCACCGCCTGCAGGGGATGCCGGAGTACGTCCTCGACTACGTCCTCCTCCACGAGCTGGCCCATCTGCTGGTTCCGGGCCACGGTCCGCGTTTCTGGCGGCTCCTGGAGACCTACCCGCGAACCGAGCGTGCGCGGGGCTATCTCGAAGGTGTCGTCGCGGCCGACCGGCTTCCGCATCTGCCCGCCGCCCGCGAAGAGTGACGTCGCCGATTCTGTACCGGGTCTGTACCGGCTTGGCTCGGTGTCGTGGTTTGCGGTTAGCCTGACGCGACGCATTCACCTTCGGGATGGGGGACGGTCGTTACGCATGGCCAGGGAATTTCAGCGAGGCCACAAGGCCAAGATCAGTGATCTCACGTCAGGGACGGATCTGTACGTAGGTGTGCAGATCGCGGGCCCCGGCCTGACGTTCGACATCAGCTGCTTCGGTCTCGATGCCAATGAGCAGCTCTCCGACGACCGGTATTTCATCTTCTTCAATCAGCCGAAATCGCCTGAGGAGTCGATTCAGCTTCTCGGTGCCCAGGCCGGTGACACCGAATCCTTCCGCGTCACCCTCGACCGTGTTCCGGCGAACATTCACAAGCTGTCCTTCACCGCGACGCTCGACGGTGCCGGTCAGATGTCGCAGGTCGGCCCCGGATATATCCGGATCGTCGCGGGCGGCGAGGAAGTGGTGAAGTACGCCTTCACCGGCTCGGAGTTCACCACCGAGCGCGCGGTCATGCTCGGCGACTTCTATCTCAAGGACGTCTGGCGGTTCGCCGCGGTCGGCCAGGGCTTCGACGGCGGGCTCGACGCGCTGCTCAAGAACTTCGGCGGCGAGGTCGCCGAGGAAGCTCCCGCAGCGCCGCCCCAGGGCGCCGCGCCCTCGTTCGCACCGCCGGCCCAGGCCTCCGCGCCCCCTGCCTTCGGAGCTCCGGCCGCGCCCCAGGCTCCGCAGCCCGCACCGGTGTTCGGAGCTCCGGCGCCACCGGCTCCCGCACCGCAGCAGCAGCCGATCCACGCCGCTCCGACCATCGCGGCCCCCATGGCGCCGGCGCCGCAGGCACCAGCACCCGCGGCACCGGCGCCCGCGCCGTACGGACAGCCGCCCCAGCAGCCGCAGTTCGGACAGGTCCCGGGGCAGGGAGCTCCGCCTGCCGCCCCGCCCTACGGGCAGCAGCCGCAGGCCTACGGACAGCAGCCCCAGGCCGCCCCGCCCTACGGGCAACAGCCCCCGCCCTACGGGCAGCAGCCCCACGCCGCCCCGCCGTTCGGCCAGCAGCCCCCGGCCTACGGACAGCAGCCCCCGGGCATGCAGCCCGGTGTGCCGCAGGGCGTGCCCCAGGGTGTTCCCGCAGGCGGCGCAGGCCTGCAGGCCGCCCTGCAGCCCTACAAGGAAGCTGCCACCGGACAGCGCTGGACGTCGCAGAACCAGCAGCTCATGCGCGTCGACCTCACGATGGGCGGCACACCGGTGCTGGCTCGTCAGGGCAGCATGGTGATGTACCAGGGCAAGGTCGACTTCGGTTACAAGGGTGCCGGCTTTGCGGGCCGCATGGTCGGCAACGCGACGGGCCAGGAGATGCAGCTGATGCGCTGCAGCGGCCGTGGCCAGGTCTTCCTCGCCGAGGAAGGGGCGCACCTGCATCCCATCGAGCTGCAGGGTGACGGCATCTGCGTCTCGGCGGAGAGCGTGCTCGCATTCGACGAGTCGCTGCAGTACGAGGTCCGCAGGATCGAGGGGCACGGGATCCCCGGAGGCGCCCTGTTCACCATGCAGTTCCAGGGAACCGGCACCGTCGTCGTCAAGACCCACGGTGTGCCGGTGGTCCTGCCGGTCACCCCGACCACCTTCGCCGACTGCAACGCCGTGGTGGCCTGGTCGTCGGCATCCCAGGTGATCATCTCCAGCCAGGTCCGGCTGCGCCGCAACGCGTACCCGGGCCACAGCGGGGAGACCGTCAACCTCCAGTTCCGGGGAGCACCCGGAAACTTCATCGTCGTCCAGCCCTACGAGGTCTGAGGGAGCCCGTCATGAATCAGCAGCTCGCGGGCTTCGCCCCGACGCCCGTCACGGCCCGCATGGAGAACCACGGCCGTACGATGCTCAAGGTCGCCATGGCCACAGGCCAGGACCTCTACGCGCGCACCGGCTCGATGGTGGCCTACGAGGGCTTCATCCAGTACGAACCCAATCCGCCCGCCGTGCGCCAGATCGCGTCCCAGTGGATCACCGGCGAGGGCGCACCCCTGATGAAGTGCGCCGGCGACGGACTGCTCTACCTCGCCGACTACGGCGCCGACGTGGTCGTCATCAATCTCGACAACGACTCGCTCTCGGTCAACGGCACCAACCTCCTGGCCTTCGACGGTCACCTCAGCTGGGGTGTGGAGCGGGTCAAGGGGCTGGCCAAGTTCGCCGGCCAGGGCCTGTGGAACGTCAGGATCCAGGGCACCGGATGGGTCGCCATCACCTCGCGCGGCACACCGATCGTCGTCGACTGCGGCCGGGGCGAGGACGAGACGTATGTCGACCCCGACGCCCTCGTCGCGTGGTCCCCGAACCTCAAGGTGAAGGGCAAGCGCAGCTTCAAGGCGAGCTCGCTCATAGGGCGCGGGAGCGGGGAGGCGTACCAGATGGCCTTCTCCGGCCAGGGCATCGTCGTCGTCCAGCCGAGCGAGGACAGTACCGACCGCCTGCGGATCCGGAACTGAGCGGGGGAGAACACATCATGCAGAGTCCGCTTTTCAGCCACACGGAACAGCAGTCGCAGGACCGCTACACGGTCCAGAACCCGCAGCTCCTGAGAGTCGCACTGGCCGGCCACGACGACGTCCTCGCCCGCAAGGGCGCCATGGTCGCCTACCAGGGACTCATGGAGTTCGACGGGGAGTACCAGTCGCACGGCCAGCGCAGTGCCCGCAGGAACACCGGCGAGGGCCTCGACCTCATGCGCTGCTCCGGGCAGGGCACGGTCTATCTGGCCAACCTCGCCCAGTACATCCATATGGTCGACGTCGACCACGAGGGCATGACGGTCGACAGCGCCTACGTCCTCGCGCTGGACTCCTCGCTGCACACCGAGGTCATCGCGGTCGACAGCCAGTACGGGATCTCCGGCACCGGCAAGTACCAGCTCAACATCTCCGGCACCGGCAAGGTCGCCCTGATGACCTCGGGCCAGCCGCTGATGATGCAGGTCACCCCCGACAAGTACGTCAATGCAGACGCCGACGCGATCGTCGCCTGGTCGAGCGGGCTGAGGGTGCAGATGCAGGCCCAGACCCACTCCTCGGGCGTCATGCGGCGCCGTGGCAACACGGGTGAGGGCTGGGAGCTGAGCTTCCTGGGCCAGGGATTCGCCCTCGTCCAGCCGAGTGAGGTGCTGCCTCCGCAGAACGCTCAGATCGGCCAGGGGGCCGCGGCCCAGTTCGGTGTGGGCCAGCAGGGCGCGCACGGCCAGAACCAGAACAACTCCTGGAACTGAGCCGCGCCCCTCGGGCCGAGCACCAAGGGTGAGGGGCGGTTCTTCCGGGAACGGCTCCTCACCCTCTGCCCGGTGCCGCGGCGCTAGGCCCTGTCCAGCCGTGCGCGGGTGTGCGTCAGCAGCCGCTCCACCGAGGCGTCCGCCACTCCCGCCACCTCGTCATAGGCGAACCAGCGCAGATCGAGGGACTCGTCGCTGATCTGCTCCACCGCTCCGGCCGGCGCCGTCGCCGCGTACTGCACATCGAGGTGCCAGTGGCAGGGTGCCGGGATGGGATGCCGGTCCAGTCGTACGGGCCCGCCGGGCAGCAGGGTGAGCCCGGGGATCCCCGACTCCTCCGTGGCCTCGCGCAGCGCGGCCGCCGCCAGGGTGGTGTCCTGGGGTTCGCAGTGTCCGCCCATCTGCAGCCACCTCCGCAGCTTCCGGTGCAGCGTCAGCAGGACCCTGCCGCGCTCAGGGTCGATCACCAGAGCGCTGGCCGTCAGATGCCCCGCCCCGCACGCCTTCCACATGCCGTCGGGATGCTCTGCCAGATGGTCCAGATAGGTCCGGCGCAGCCCGGCCTGGGGTGCGTCGCCCCCGTCGTAGCCCTTGATCACCGAAATCGCGTCGTCGTGCAGGCTCACCGGCCGGAGTCGTCCTTACCGTCGCTCTTCGGGTCGTCGTCCGGGCCGTCGTCGCCGGGCTCGTCCTCGGCCTGCTCCTTGGGCTGCTCCTCGGAGGAGGGTTTCGCCGGGCCCTTCGCCGCCTCTCCGAGCATCTTGTCCAGCTCGGAGAAGTCCAGCTGCTCGTGGTGGACGAAGCCGTCCGGGTCGTCCAGGTCCCGGGCCGTCGGCAGCATGTCCGGGTGCTCCCACAGGCCGTCGCGGCCGTCGACGCCCCGGGCGTCCGTGAGCGAGGCCCACAGCCGCGAGGCGTCCCGCAGCCGGCGCGGCCGCAGCTGGAGCCCGATGAGCGTGGCGAAGGTCTGCTCGGCGGGACCACCGGAGGCCCGGCGCCTGCGCATCGTCTCGCGCAGCGCGTCCGACGAGGTCAGGCGTGATTTCGCGGCCTCGTGCACCACCGCGTCCACCCAGCCCTCGACGAGGGCGAGAGCGGTCTCCAGGCGGGCCAGCGACGCCTTCTGCTCCGGAGTGTCCTCCGGCTGGAACATGCCCTGCTGAAGAGCGTCCTGCAGCTGCTCGGGCTGCGACGGGTCGAACTGGCCGACGACGTCCTCGAGCTTGCTGGTGTCGACCTTGATGCCGCGCGCATAGGCCTCGACCGCGCCGAACAGATGCGAGCGCAGCCACGGAACGTGGGCGAAGAGCCGCTGGTGGGCCGCCTCGCGCAGCGCCAGATACAGCCGCACCTCGTCCTGCGGCACGCTCAGGTCCTTGCCGAACCGCTCGACGTTCAGCGGAAGCAGGGCGGCCTTGCCGGCCGGCGCGAGCGGGAGGCCGATGTCGGTCGAACCGACGACCTCGCCTGCGAGCACGCCGACGGCCTGCCCGATCTGCTGGCCGAACATGGCGCCGCCCATGGACCGCATCATGCCGATCAGCGGCCCGGCCATGGCCTGCATCTCCTCCGGAAGGACATCGCCCATGGCCAGTCCGACACGCTCGGCCACCGGGTCCACCAGCTGCTGCCAGGCCGGCAGCGAGGCCTCGACCCACTCGGCGCGGCTCCACGCCACCGTCGAGACGGAACCCGAGGGCAGCGACGTCACGCCGTCGAGCCAGAGATCGGCGAGACGCAGCGCCTCGTCGACGGAGGCCCGCTCAGCGGGTCCGACGCTCTCGTCCTTGCTGCCGTCCGTGGTGCCCTGCGACACCGTCTGGCGGGCGATCTGCTTGGCCATGTCCCAGTTCACCGGGCCGCCCTCGTAGCTCAGCATCTGGCCGAGCTGCTGGAAGGCCGCACCCAGGTCGTTCGGGTTCATCGAGCCGAACATCGCGGCGAACGGGTTGTCCCCGCCCGCGCCCGGCGGGAAGCCGAACGGGTTCGCCGGCCCGCCCGAGCCCTGCCCGGCACCGGTGGGGTCCTTCTTCTTGCCTTCGTCGCCGTCTTCCGGCTCCTCCGGCGGAAGGCCGAATCCGAATGGGGTGTCACTCACGGGTTTCCTCGGCTCGTAGGGCCGCCGGTTCGAACCGACGGCGACTGCCCGACATCACCATCCAGCGTAGACACCGAAGACCGCTTGGGCCCTCAGTGCTCCGCCGGCTCCCGGCCTGCGGCAGGATGGACGCCACCTGGTACGTACGCGTCATGCGGGTACGTACTGAAGACAACCGCTGGAGACGCCCGGTGAGTTCCCCAGATCCTCAGGTTCGCGCAGCGCGAAACCTGGCCGCCCCCTCGCCCGAAAGCAAGCCCACGAAAAATCGTTCCCGAAGCCGCGGCCCCGTCGTCGCGGTCACCGGTGCCGCGACCGGCGTCGGTGAGCTGCTCACCGCCCATCTCGCCGCATCCGACGAGATCAAGCAGGTCATCGCCATCGACGAGCGCCGGGGAGACGTCTCCGAGGCGACCTGGCACATCCTGGACGTGCGGGACCCCGCCATCGCGGAGAAGCTGCGCGGCGCGGACGTCGTCGTGCACATGGCGCTCGACCTCGACCTGGAGACCGATCCCGCCGCCCGTACCGCGTACAACGTGCGCGGTACCCAGACCGTGCTGACGGCGGCGGCGGCCGTGGGCGTCCACCGGGTGGTGCTGTGCACCTCGGCGATGGTCTACGGCGCGCTGCCCGACAACGACATCCCCCTCTCCGAGGACGCGGAACTGCGTGCCACGGCGGAGGCCACCGGTGTGGGTGACCTGCTGGAGATCGAACGGCTCGGCCGCCGCGCGCCCCGCGCCCACCCCGGCCTCAACGTCACGGTCGTACGGCCCACGGTCCTGGTCGGCGGTACGGACACGGCGCTGACCCGGTACTTCGAGTCCCCCAGGCTCCTCGTCGTCGCCGGCTCACGCCCGGCCTGGCAGTTCTGCCACGTCGACGACCTGGTCAGCGCCCTGGAGTACGCGGCTCTCGAAAAGATCGAGGGAGAGTTCGCGGTCGGCTGCGACGGCTGGCTGGAACAGGAGGAGGTGGAGGAGCTCTCCGGAGTCCGCCGTATGGAGCTGCCGTCCGCCGTCGCTCTCGGCGCCGCCGCCCGGCTGCACCGGATCGGCCTCACGCCCTCCCCGGCGGGCGACCTCGCCTACACCATGCACCCCTGGGTGGTGAGTGTGAGCCGGCTCCACGACGCGGGATGGCGCCCGCGCTGGACCAACGAGGAGGTCCTGGCAGCGCTCCTGGAAGAGGTGGAGGGACGCCACACGGTCGCAGGGCGGCGGCTCGGCCGCAAGGACGCCACCGCAGCCGGTGCCGCGGGGGCGACCGTCGCACTGCTGGGCACGGCGGCGCTGGTCCGGCGGGCCCGCAAGGCGCGCAGGCGCTTCTAGTGTTTCTCCCGGCGAGCCTTCGCCCGGCCGCGACGCCGGGCGGTCGGCGGCGCGGTCCTCCTGCCGGGCCGGAGCCCCGGGCGCCTGCCTGGTAGGAGGCTCCAAGCGGGCCGGCACGCCACCGGTCGAAAACGCTATTCCGGGATGCGCGTGCCGTGCGGCACGATGGCCCCATGGCACGCACCCAAGACCATCCCGGCGAGCAGGCCGCCCAGGACCCCATCCGGCTTCTGGACATCCGTGACACGCCGCTGTCCGTCGACGAGATCTTCCGCGCGGTCGGGGACGACGCAGCCGGAGGCATGGCGCTCTTCGTCGGCACCGTGCGCAACCACGACGACGGGCAGGATGTCGGCTCCCTCGGATACTCCTGCCATCCGACGGCCGGCGACGAGCTCCGCAGAGTGGCCGAGAAGGTGGTGGCGGAGTTCCCGGTACGGGCGCTGGCCGCCGTCCACCGGGTGGGTGAACTGGACGTGGGCGATCTGGCGGTGGTCGTAGCCGTGTCCTGCGCCCATCGGGGTGAGGCCTTCGAGGCCTGCCGCAAGCTGATCGACGACCTGAAGCACGAGGTCCCGATCTGGAAGCACCAGCGTTTCTCCGACGGCACGGAGGAGTGGGTCGGCGCCTGCTGAGCGCAAACCGCCCCAGGGGGCATCAGCCCCGATTTGCGTAACCGCACCCCTGCCGTGAGCGTTGGTCCTGCAAGTGGTTAATCTGCTGATCGTCAGTTGCGGTCGCTCATGGGGTAGGGAGGTCGTAGTGGCAGCACTCGCTTGGCTCTTGATTCCGCTTATAGCTGCTCTTGGCGCGGCGATATGGGGAGGGTGGGCAGCCCGCAATCGAACGACCGGCGATGTCACCGAACTCGCCGGCTACGCCAGGTTCCGTGAAGCGATGGAGAAGTCGCACTCCGGTTCCGAGGCCGTCTGAGGCATATGAGACTCCGCAGCTGTACGCAGTTGCCAACTCCGCACCGCACCCGCTCCCCGTAGGCGCAGTCAGCGCAGCGAGCGAACCCGCGATGCCCCTCGCTCCTCCCGGACCCCCTCCGCCGTCCGCCTCGTACGGACCGGCCCGGACGGTGCACTGACAGGCCGTTCCCGTACTGTCGTTCCATGCCACGCCGCACCGCGACGATGCTCGCCTCCACCCTCATCCTGATCGCGCTGCTCTGCGCAGGCGTGCTGATTCGCGTGCCGTATTCGGAGATGTCCCCCGGGCCGACCGTGAACACGCTCGGCGACGCCCGTGGTGAGCCCGTCCTGCACATCAGCGGGCACAAGACGTATCCGACGTCCGGGAACCTCAACATGACGACGGTGCGCGTCACCGGCGCGGACTACGACATGAACATCGTCGCGGCCGTCTACGGCTGGCTGGCCCATGACAGCGTGGTCGTGCCCCACAACACCCTCTACCCGGACGGCAAGACCGAGGAGGAGTCGACCCAGGAGAACGCCGAGGAGTTCAGCCAGTCCCAGGAGAGCGCCAAGGTCGCCGCCCTGGAGGAGCTGAAGATCCCGGTCACCTCCCGTGTGGTGGTCTCCACGGTCGTCAAGGACAGCGCCGCCGAGGGAGTGCTGCACGCGGGCGACGTGATCAAGGCGGTCGACGGCACGGCGGTCGAGCAGCCGGAGGACGTCGCGAAGCTCGTCACGAAGCACAAGCCGGGCGAGGACGTCGTCTTCACGGTGATCCCGGCCAGAACGGCGGCCGCGGCGGAGAAGGCGAACAAGGAGCCCGAGGGCTCCCGGGACGTCACCCTGACCACGCGGAAGGCGCCCGAGGACCCCGCGAACCCCTCGGAGGACCGGGCGATCGTGGGCATCCAGGCGGGGACGGACCACACGTTCCCGTTCGAGGTCGACATCAAGCTGGCCGACGTCGGCGGCCCGAGCGCCGGACTGATGTTCTCGCTGGGCATCATCGACAAACTGACGCCCGGAAAGCTGACGGGCGGCAAGTTCATCGCGGGCACCGGCACCATCGACGACGACGGCAAGGTCGGTCCCATCGGCGGGATCAACATGAAGCTGGTCGGCGCGCGCGACGAGGGCGCCCGGTACTTCCTGACCCCGGACGACAACTGCTCCGCAGCGGCGTCCGACACGCCGAGCGGCCTCACCCTGGTGAGGGTGAAGACCCTCGACGACGCCAAGAAGTCCCTGGAGAAGATCCGTACGGGGGACACGGCCGGCCTGCCGAGCTGCTCGAAGGGCTGAGAGCCGGTCGGTGGCCTCCGGCCGGGGGGCCGAGGCCACCCGACCGGCTCTGAGGCCGGCCCCCGCCGGAGGCGTCAGGACTCGAAGGTGGCCGCGAGCGCCTCGGCCAGCCCAGGAACCAGCCCCGCGCCGGTCAGGACCTCAGTCGGGGAGTCCTTCTCCCGCAGCCGCACGGCGGAGTCCCGCGCGCCGTCCCGCAGCACCGCCACGGTCATCCGCACCTCCTGGCGGGCGGGGTGCTCGGCGACCCACTTGGTCAGCTGCGCGTCGGTCAGGCCGTCCGGTACGGACGCCTCCGCCGAAGGCGGCAGCATCAACCGTTCGACGGTCATGGCGCAGCCGACGACGGCGTCGGGCCAGGCGATCGTGGCGAGGAATTCGTCCAGCGCGGTGCCGGCGGGGAGCTCCTCCTGCTCGACAGGAGTGAGGGCGGTGGTCGTGGAAGCGGCGTCGTCGAGGCCGAGCTGGGCGGCGAGGCCCGGCTCGTGGGCACGCAGCCGGGCGGTGTCGACCAGGGCGAACAGCCTGGCCGGCTGGTCCCAGCCGAGACCTGCTGCATAGGCGTCGATCTCGAGGACGGCGACGGTGAGTGGGCTCGCGGCCATCGGAGGGCCTGAGGGGGAAACGTTGGGCATGCTCAACATCCTGCCTCCTTATGCCCCGGGAACGGGAACTAGGTAAAGCCTCAGTAAGTTGCATAGGTGGGCTCTACGATCGCTGGGCCCGCTCCACACGACCGCGAACTTCGAGGTGCGCACGTTGGCTTTCCAGATGCCGGACCGCGGCGGAGGCCCGACCGGGCCACGGATCAGAGTCGGCCGCCCGTCCCGGCGCGTCCGTACCCTGCTCATGACATTGGGTGTCCTGGCGGTTCTCGCCATGGCCTTCGTCATGTTCGCGGGGTTCTGGACGGACTGGCTCTGGTACAGGTCGGTCGCGTATTCGTCCGTCTTCACCACCACCCTGTGGACCAAGATCGGGCTGTTCCTCGTCTTCGGACTGCTGATGGCTGTCGCCATCGGCCTGAACATCTGGCTCGCGCACCGGCTCCGGCCGCCGTTGAGCGCGATGTCGCTGGAGCAGCAGAGCCTGGACCGCTACCGGATGAGCGTCGCCCCGTACAAGAAATGGGTGCTGCTCGCCGTCACCGCGCTCGTCGGGCTGATCTCCGGCGCATCCGCGTCGGGCCAGTGGCGCACATGGCTGATGTACGTCAACGGCGTGCCGTTCGGGCAGAAGGACCCCCAGTTCAAGCTGGATGTCTCCTTCTACGCCTTCGACCTGCCGTGGTATCGCTTCATGCTCGGATTCGGGTTCGCCGCAGTGGTGCTGTCGCTGATCGCGGCCGCGCTGACCCACTATCTCTACGGCGGGCTGCGGATCACGAGCCCCGGCGCCCGGGCCACCGGTGCCGCCACCGGGCATCTCTCCGTGCTGCTCGGCGTCTTCGTGGCGCTGAAGGCCGTGGCGTACTGGCTCGACCGGTACGGCCTGGCCGTGAAGTCCAGTGACTTCAAGGCCACGGACAACTGGACGGGCCTGCGGTACGTCGACGCCAACGCCTATCTGCCGGCGAAGACGATTCTGTTCTGCATCGCCGTCATCTGCGCGCTGCTCTTCTTCGCGACCCTCTGGCGGCGCACCTGGCAGCTGCCGGTGATCGGCTTCGGCCTGATGGTGCTCTCGGCGATCCTGATCGGCGGCCTCTACCCGGCCATCGTGCAGAAGTTCCAGGTCCAGCCCAACGAGCAGGCCAAGGAAGCGCCGTTCATCCAGAAGAACATCGACGCGACGCGGGACGCCTACGACATCGACGACGCGAAGGTCGACGACTACGCAGGCACCAGCAAGACCGACGACAGCAGCAAGCTGAGGGCGAGCGCCGACGCCGCCGCAAGCTACCGCGTGATGGACCCGAACGTCGTCTCGCCCGCGTTCCAGCAGCTCCAGCAGAAGAGGAACTACTACCAGTTCCCCAAGACGCTGGACGTCGACCGCTACAAGGGCGAGGACGGCAAGGAGCAGGACACCGTCGTCGGTCTGCGCGAGCTGAACCTCCAGGGCCTCCCCAAGAGGAACTGGATCAACGACCACTTCACGTACACCCACGGCTACGGGGCCATCGCGGCCCGGGGCACCACGACCGGCACCAACCCGGCGGGATCCCCCGACTTCACGGAGTCGGGCCTTCCCACCACCGGCGAACTGGGCAAGTACGAGCAGCGGATCTACTACGGCGAGAAGACCGAGCAGTACTCCATCGTCGGCGGGCCCCAGAAGGAGCTCGACTACGAGGAGGACGGCGAGAAGACCACCAGCTACAAGGGTGACAGCGGGGTCAGTCTCTCCAACGCCTTCAACCGGGCGGCCTACGCCGTGTCGTTCAGTGAGCCGCAGATCCTGTATTCGGGAGCCATCGGCGAGGGCTCGCGGGTCCTTTACAACCGCACGCCCAAGGAGCGCGTCGAGGCGGTCGCGCCGTGGCTGACCATCGACGGCGACGCCTACCCGGCGGTCGTCGACGGCCGGATCCAGTGGGTCGTCGACGCGTACACCACGACCAACGGTTATCCGTACGCCTCGCGTACGACGCTCGGTGACACCACGGCCGACTCGCTGACCACCAACCAGCGCGCGGTCGTCGCCCAGCAGAACCAGGTCAACTACATCCGGAACTCGGTGAAGGCCACCGTCGACGCCTACGACGGCAAGGTCAAGCTCTACGAATGGGACACCGAGGATCCGGTGCTCAAGACGTGGCGCAAGGCCTTCCCCGGCACGGTGGAACCGCGGGCGGACATCCCGCAGGAGCTCATGGACCACCTGCGCTACCCGCAGGACCTGTTCAAGGTCCAGCGTGAGCTGCTGACGCGGTACCACGTCGAGAACCCCGCGCAGTTCTACAGCGGCAGTGACGCCTGGCAGGTGCCGGACGACCCCACCAACAAGGAACCCGGGTCCGTTCCGCCGTACTACCTGAGCATGAAGATGCCGGACCAGGACGCGCAGACGTTCTCCCTGACCACGACCTTCACCCCGAAGGGGCGACCCAACCTGGGGGCGTTCATGGCGGTGGACGCGGACGCGGCCAGCAAGGACTACGGCACGATCAGACTGCTGAGAGTCACCAGCACGGTCAAGGGACCGGGCCAGGTACAGAGTGAGCTCAACGGCAACGACGACGTCGCCGAGTTCGTGAGAAACCTCAAGGGGACCGACTCGGACATCGAGTACGGCAACCTGCTGACGGTGCCACTCGACGGAGGCTTCCTCTACATCGAACCGGTCTACACGCGCGGTGGCACGCAGAACTATCCGCTGCTGCGCAAGGTCGCCGCGTCGTACGGGTCGAAGATCGTGTTCGAGAACAGTCTCGGAGAAGCGCTGAACGCGGTCTTCGGGGTCGAGGACTCCGATACGACGACACCGCCCACCGAGCCCGACGAGCCACCGGGCGACACCACGGAGCCCCCGGCCACCGGGGACGCGGCTCTCAAGAAGGCCATCGCGGACGCCCAGAAGGCGTACACGGCGGGTGAGACGGCTCTCAAGGAGCAGGACTGGGAGGCCTACGGCAAGGCCCAGACAGACCTTCAGGAGGCCCTCGAGCGCGCGGCGGCGGCTCAGCCCGAGGCCGGCGGCTCCTCCGGCGCCGACGACGCCGACGGTGCCAAGAAGCCGGAGGGCGACGACCAGGGCAGTTGAGAAAAATCCACCCCCGCGTCGTGGTACGGTTTGGACACAACGGCGCGGGGTGGAGCAGCTCGGTAGCTCGCTGGGCTCATAACCCAGAGGTCGCAGGTTCAAATCCTGTCCCCGCTACTGAAAGGCGAAGGCCCGGATCCCAAGGGATCCGGGCCTTCGCCATGTCTGTTGCCTTTTCTCAAGTTGTCGGAGTGAAGAGCGGTTCGTGGGGCACCAGTTGGACCCAGCCGTGTTTCACTTGTCTCTCTGTGGGCATGTCGACAAAACGCCGAAGTGACTTCACTGGCCGCGTATACCAGGTGTACGCGGGTAGCAGGTGGTGCGACGATGGTATTTATGGGGGACAGGGCAACTCTGTTGGAGACAGGGCGGTTTGTGCAGCGACGCGGCCGGACGACGGAAAACATGGCAGATGTGGCATTCGCCGCTGCCCTGGCCGAGACCGCTGACACCGCCGACGGCGACCGCGAGGACCCCGTCTTCACCGTGGACATCACCTACACGGCCGATGCCGTCGAGAGCGCCGGGGCGACCGGGAGCACGGACACAGCCGGGAGCGCGGACACCACGGACACCACGGACCACGGCGACGAGACCGAGGCCCGGCACCGGCGCGCCGCGGAAGCCGGGGACACGGCGTCGATGAGCGTCCTGGGCGCACTCCTGCTGCGCCGAGGCGACCTGGACGGCGCCGAAGCCTACCTGCGCGCGGCCACCGCCGAGGGCGACCGGGCCGCGGCCAACAACCTCGGCGTGCTCCTTCACCAGAGGGGATACACGGACGAGGCGGCCGGGTGGTGGCGTATCGCCGCTGTCGCCGGCTCCGCCGCCGCCGCGCACGCCCTCGGGCGCCATTTCAGGGAGCGCGGGGACGAGCCCGGCGCCGAGTACTGGCTGTGCCAGTCCGCCGAGCAGGGGCACGCGCTCGGTGCGTACGCACTGGCCGACCTGCTGGAGCACCGCGGTGACGCCGGCGCCGAGCGCTGGCTTCGTGCCGCCGCGGAGCAGGGGCACCGCGAGGCGGCGTACCGCCTGGCACGGACGATCGAACGCAAGGCCGTCGGCGACGCGCACGACGCGTTCGGCATGGGCCGCGTCGTGGGCGAGGACCGCCCGGCGCCGGCCGCTGCCGCACCGGCGAAGCCGGACGGCCCCGTCGCGGGCCCCGACGCCGGACGCGTCGGGGAGGCCGAGCAGTGGTACCGCCAGGCCGCCGCGCGTGGGCACCGCCGTGCCGCCCTGCACCTCGGCGCCATCCTCGAACAGCGGGGCGAGCTGAAGGAGGCCGGCCGCTGGTATCTCACCGCCGCCAAGGACGGTGAGCCCCGGGCGGCCTGCGCCCTGGGTTTCCTGCTGCGTGACGCGGGCGACGAGGAGAGCGCCGCCGTGTGGTGGCTGCGAGCGGCCCAGGACGGCGACGGCAACGCCGCGAACGCCTTGGGCGCCCTGCACGCGGCCAGAGGCGAGCAGCAGACCGCGGAGCGCTGGTACCGAGCCGCCATGGACGCCGGTGACGTCAACGGGGCGTACAACCTCGGCCTGCTCTGCGCCGCCCAGGACCGGATCCCGCAGGCCGAGCAGTGGTACCGCCGCGCCGCCTACGCCGGGCACCGTGAGGCGGCGAACGCGCTGGCCGTGCTGCTCCTCCAGGCAGGGGACGCGACCGGGGCCGAGCCCTGGTTCTCCAAGGCGGCGGAGGCGGGCAGCGTGGACGCCGCCTTCAACCTCGGCATCCTGCACGCCGGACGGGACGAGGACCGCACCGCGCTCGGCTGGTACCAGCGGGCGGCGGCGGCCGGGCACACCGATGCCGCGCTCCAGGTGGGCATGGCCCTGCTGAGGGACGGCGAAGAGCGGGAGGCCGAACGCCATCTGCGCTGCGCCGCGGGCGGCGGCAGCGCCGAGGCCGCCTTCCGGCTGGCGGGCGTGCTCGATCTGCGCCAGCCGGCACCGGGACCTCCCGCGCTGGGAGAGCCGATGCCGGAGAAGACCGAGTGCGAGGAGTGGTACGAGAGGGCTGCCGAGCAGGGCCATCGCCGCGCCCAGGTCAGGGCCGGGATGCTCGCGGCCGCGCGCGGGGACATGGCGAGCGCCGCGCGCTGGTACCGCGAGGCCGCCGAGTCGGGCAGCCGCAACGGGGCCTTCAACCTCGGGCTGCTGCTCGCTCGTGAGGGCAGCGAGCGCGAGGCGGCCCTGTGGTGGAGCCGCGCCGCCAACGACGGCCACGGCCGGGCGGCCCTGCGGCTCGCGCTGCTCGCCGCCCGCCGGGGTGAGCTCACCGAGGGGCAGCGCTGGTGTGCCCGGGCGGTCGAGCTGGGCCCGGCGGAGGTGGCCGAGCGGGCCGCAAGGCTGCTGGAAGCACTGCACCAGGAGCTCACCGCGTGATGACGGGGCGGGCCGGTCCGTGACCCGGGCCGGCCGGTTCACGGTGCGCGCGGGTGTCCGGGGAATGAATTTGCTCCTGCGGGCATGAGTGTCGTAGAGTTGCAATCACAACGGCGCGGGGTGGAGCAGCTCGGTAGCTCGCTGGGCTCATAACCCAGAGGTCGCAGGTTCAAATCCTGTCCCCGCTACTAAAAGACTGAGGCCCGGATCCTTCCAAGGATCCGGGCCTCAGTCGTATGCCCATGCAAAGCCCACTCCGAGGGGTGTTCGTGCCCGGACGGAGGCCGTCCGGGCACGCGGAGCGGACTCAGGCCGTGGCGGCGCAGTTCGGACAGGTGCCGCGGTAGGTCACCTCGACGTCCGAGACGGTGAAGCCGAACCGCTCGTCGTCCGGCAGGTCCGCGAGGGGGTTGCCGGACGGGTGCACGTCCCGGATCGCTCCGCAGCGCCCGCACACCAGGTGGTGGTGGGGGCGGTGGGCGTTCGGGTCGTACCGCTTGGCCCGGCGGTCGGTGGAGACCTCGATGACCTCTCCGAGGGACACCATCTCGCCCAGCGTGTTGTACACGGTGGCCCGGGAGATCTCGGGCAGCCGGTCGACGGCCCTCGCGTGGACCTCGTCCGCCGTCAGATGCACATGGTCCCCTTCGAGAACCTCGGCCACCACGCGCCGCTGTGCCGTCATGCGCCAGCCGCGTCCACGAAGTCGTTCCAAGAGGTCACTCATGGGGCCCAGCCTAACAGCGGAGGGGCCCGAGTTCCGAGTCGGTGTGACTTTAGATCTCTGATTGACTTGGACAAAGTCCATTGTAGGATCGGTAGCGTACTGGCCAAGGACAGGCTGCGGCCGAGAACAGGCTGCACAGGGAACGACGCTGTGCAGGACATGACGCAGGAGGCGCGCGTGACTCAGGGACCGCTCACCACGGAGGCCGGCGCTCCGGTGGCCGACAATCAGAACAGCGAGACCGCCGGCCCGGGTGGACCGGTTCTCGTCCAGGACCAGGCGCTTCTCGAGAAGCTCGCCCACTTCAACCGCGAGCGCATCCCGGAGCGTGTCGTGCACGCCCGTGGCGCCGGTGCCTACGGCACCTTCACGCTGACCAGGGACGTCTCGCAGTGGACCCGCGCGAAGTTCCTCTCGCAGGTCGGCAAGCAGACCGAGACCTTCCTGCGCTTCTCGACCGTGGCGGGCAACCTCGGCTCCGCCGACGCGGCACGGGACCCCCGGGGATGGGCGCTGAAGTTCTACACCGAGGAGGGCAACTACGACCTCGTCGGCAACAACACCCCGGTCTTCTTCATCAAGGACGCCATCAAGTTCCCGGACTTCATCCACACCCAGAAGCGCGACCCGTACACCGGCTCGCAGGAGGCGGACAACGTCTGGGACTTCTGGGGGCTGTCGCCCGAGTCGACGCACCAGGTGACCTGGCTCTTCGGCGACCGTGGCATCCCTGCCTCGTACCGTCACATGGACGGTTTCGGCTCGCACACGTTCCAGTGGAACAACGAGGCCGGTGAGGTCTTCTGGGTCAAGTACCACTTCAAGACCGACCAGGGCATCAAGAACCTCACCACCGAGGAGGCCGTCCGCCTCTCCGGGGTGGACCCGGACAGCCACCAGCGTGACCTGCGCGAGTCCATCGAGCGCGGCGACTTCCCGTCCTGGGCGGTGCAGGTCCAGATCATGCCGGCGGCGGACGCGGCCACGTACCGCTTCAACCCGTTCGACCTGACCAAGGTCTGGCCGCACGCGGACTACCCGCCGGTCGAGATCGGCAAGCTGGAGCTCAACCGCAACCCGGAGAACATCTTCGCCGAGGTCGAGCAGTCGATCTTCAGTCCGGCGCACTTCGTGCCCGGCATCGGACCGTCCCCCGACAAGATGCTCCAGGGCCGTCTCTTCGCGTACGGCGACGCCCACCGCTACCGCGTCGGCATCAACGCCGACCACCTGCCGGTGAACCGCCCGCACGCCGCCGAGGCGCGTACCAACAGCCGTGACGGCTATCTGTACGACGGCCGGCACAAGGGCGCGAAGAACTACGAGCCGAACAGCTTCGGCGGCCCCGCCCAGACGGACCGGCCGCTCTGGCAGCCCGTGTCCGTCACAGGCGGCACAGGCACCCACGAGGCGCCGCTCCACGCCGAGGACGACGACTTCGTGCAGGCCGGCAACCTCTACCGGCTCCTGTCCGAGGACGAGAAGGCCAGGCTGATCGACAACCTCGCCGGATTCATCTCCAAGGTCTCGCGCGACGAGATCGCCGAGCGCGCGATCAACAACTTCCGTCAGGCCGACGGAGACTTCGGCAAGCGGCTGGAGGTCGCGGTCCAGGCCCTGCGCGGCCAGTAGCCCTTGCCGTCGGTGGTGGGCCGGATTCCCCGGATTGTTCCGGGGGGTCCGGTCCGCTGTCGTACGCGGGCGCCGGTCAGAGGGCCATCTCGGCGCGGGAACGCCGGACCGGCGCCCAGCACCTGATGATGTCGCGCACCGAGACGATGCCGACGGGGCCGTCGCCGTCCAGCACGATCAGATGCCGGAAGCCGCCGTGCGTCATGGCTTCGGCGGCCTCCTCAAGGGTCCAGGCGGGGGAGGCGAAGACCACGTCGGTGGTGGTGTGGGTGGACGCGGTCTCGACATCGGGGTCCAGCCCGGCGCCGACGGCGTCGAGGATGTCGCGCTCGGTGATGATGCCGAGACCGCAGGTGTCCGGGTCGTGGACGACCGCTGCTCCGATACGGCGGGCCGACATCAGCCGGGCCGCCTGCCGGAGCGTGTGGGCCGGGCCGATGGTCAGGACCAGGGTGCTCATGGCGTCACGGACAAGCATGCGGGGAGCCACCTCCTTCGAGAAGTGAGCTGTGAAGGCCTTCGTGAGGCGATTCACAAGTTCACAAGTGGGGGGACTCTCAGAGTCGCACCCAGGAGGGAACTCAACAAGGGGGTGTGCGCCGTGGCTAGTAGCGCTGGTTGAGATAGCCGAGCAGCTCGTGGTGCAGCAGACCGTTGGACGCCGCCGCGTTGCCACCGCCCGGCCCGGAGACACCGTCCAGGCTGGTGAACTGCCCGCCAGCCTCCTGGACGATGATCGCGTTCGCCGCCATGTCCCACAGGGAGAGCTCCGGCTCCGCGCAGATGTCCACCGAACCCTCGGCGACCATCATGTACGGCCAGAAGTCCCCGTACCCACGCGTGCGCCAGACGGCCCGCGTCAGGTCCATGAAGCCGTCCAGGCGGCCCTGCTCCTCCCAGCCGGTCATCGAGGCGTAGGCGAACGAGGAGTCCGCGATCCGCTCGACCTTCGACACATGCAGCCGCGTCGCGGACGTCAGGCTCCGGCCGGAGAAGGCCCCGGCGCCCTTCGCCGCCCACCAGCGACGGCTCAGCGCGGGGGCGGACACCACGCCGACCACCGGCTGGAAACCGTCCTCGCCCGCCTCCATCAAGGAGATGAGCGTCGCCCAGACGGGGACACCGCGTACGTAGTTCTTGGTGCCGTCGATCGGGTCGATGACCCAGCGCCGTGGACCCGTGCCCTCGATCCCGTACTCCTCGCCCAGGATCGCGTCGCGCGGGCGTGCCCGGTGCAGGTGCCCCCGGATCAGCTCCTCCGCGTGTTTGTCGGCCTCGCTCACCGGGGTCATGTCCGGCTTGGTCTCGACCTTGAGGTCCAGAGCCTTGAACCGGTCCATCGTCGCCGCGTCGGCGGCGTCCGCGAGTACATGGGCAAGGCGCAGATCATCGTGGTAGTCGGGCATGCCGTCACAGTATCCACAGCCACCCGTCCGGGCTACACGGCCCCGCACGGTGCGCCGGGCCGCGTCCACGGCGCGCGGACCCTTGACAGTGCCTCCGAGCGCGTCAACTCTGATGCGCAGGTCCCCGGCGTGGGAGGCGACGATGCCATCGGCGCGAGAAGCACTGCTGGACTCCGCACACTCGGCGCTCTCCACCCTGCCCTGGACGGCCGTGCGCATGGTCGACGTGGCGGCCCGGGCGGGAGTCTCCCGGCAGACGCTCTACAACGAGTTCGGCAGCAAGGACGGTCTGGCCCGCGCGCTGATCCGGCGCGCGGCCGACGACTATCTCGCCGGCGTGGAACAGACGCTCGGAACGGGCCGCACCCGGGGGGAGGGGCCGGCGGAGCTCGCTCGCTGGACGGTCCGGGCGGCCGGTGCGGACGTCCTGGTCAAGGCTCTGCTCACGGGTGTCTGGGGAGAAGGCTTACCCAGACCGGGGGACCCCCCGGCCGGGAGGCGCGCGGAGAGAGCGCTGCCCACGCCCACCGAGCTGCTCACCCTTGTCCGGGACCGGGCCGTGGCCGCACTGGAGGACGGGCCTTCGCCGCGCGACCCCGGTGAGCTGGAGCTGAGCTGCGAGATCGCGCTCCGGCTCGCACTCTCCTACACGCTGGTGCCGGAGCCCGGGCTCAGTGCGCGGAGCCGGACAGCTGCAGACCGATCACACCGATGATCACCAGCGAGATCGACACCAGCTTGAGCGCGGAGACCACGTCGTCGAGGAAGATCATTCCGTAGATCGCCGTCCCCGCCGCTCCGATACCGGTCCACACCGCGTAGGCCGGGCCGACGTCGAGCTTCTTGAGCGCCAGCGTCAGCAGGCCGAAGCTGCCGAGGGCGAACGCACAGAACGCGATCGTCGGCCAGAGCCTGGTGAATCCGTGCGAAAGCTTCAGGCACACGGCGAAGCCGGTCTCGAGCAGTCCAGCGACCACGACCAGCAACCACGGCATCGTCAGGTGCCTCCCACGTAGGTGACGCTTCGTCTCGCTTGCGCGATTATGCCCTTACCAGTCGTGGGAGCCCGCAAACGTGCGCGAGTCGGGCAGCGGCGTCCGCCGCCATGGCTCAGTCGCCCTCGCGCCGCTCCCGCGTCGCCAGCAGTCTCCGCAGCGAGTCGAGCCGTGCCGGATCGGCATGCCCCTCCGCGACCCACGCGTCCAGGGCGCACTCCGGCTCCTGGCCGTCGTGGGTGCAGCCGCGCGGGCAGTCCTCCGTGCCCGGCTGAAGATCGGGGAAGGCGTTGATGACCCGCGAGGGGTCGACGTGGTGCAGCCCGAACGACCGCACGCCCGGGGTGTCGACCACCCAGCCACGGCCGTCCGGCAGCGGCAGGGCGAGGGCCGACGTGGTGGTGTGCCTGCCGCGCCCCGTGACGGCGTTGACCACTCCGGTCGTCCGCCGCCGGTCCTTCGGCACCAGCGCGTTGACAAGCGTGGTCTTGCCGACCCCGGAGTGCCCGACGAAGGCGGTGACCCGGTCGTTCAGCAGCTCGCGCACCTGATCGGCGGCATCTCCGCTCTCCAGCTCCTCGCGGCTGGTCACTATGTACGGGACGCCCAGTGGGGTGTACGCCTCCAGGAGCTCGTCCGCCGAGGCCAGGTCGGACTTGGTCAGCACCAGGAGCGGCGTGAGGCCGCCGTCGTACGCCGCCACCAGGCAGCGGTCGATCATGCGCGGGCGGGGCTCGGGATCGGCGAGCGCGGTGACGATCGCCAGCTGGTCGGCGTTGGCGACGACCACCCGCTCGAAGGGATCGTCGTCGTCCGCCGTACGGCGGAGCACCGACGTGCGCGCACCGATCCGCACGATGCGCGCCAGGGTGTCCTTGCCGCCGGAGAGGTCACCCACCAGGGAGACCCGGTCGCCGACCACGGCGGCCTTGCGGCCCAGTTCGCGGGCCTTCATGGCCATCACCGTACGGTCCTCGACCAGGCAGGTGAGCCTGCCCCGGTCGACGGTGAGGACCATGCCGTCCTGGGCGTCCTCGTGCTTGGGACGTGTGTGCGTACGGGGCCGGTTGCCCTTGGGGTTGGGGCGGACGCGGATGTCGTCCTCGTCGGGGTTCTTCCCGTAGCGGCGCATGTCCTCAGACCCCGCGCCTGCCGGCCGGTGCGCCGGGCGCCCCGGGGGAGACGCCGACGGCGCCGGAGGGTTCCCCGAGCATGCCGGTCCACATGGCCGGGAAGTCCGGCAGGGTCTTGGCCGTCGTGCCGACGTTCTCGATCTCGACCCCGGCCACGGCGAGACCGATGATCGCGCCCGCTGTCGCCATGCGGTGGTCGTCGTACGTGTGGAAGGTGCCGCCGTGCAGCGGACGGGGGTTGATCCGCAGGCCGTCGGCGGTCTCCGTGACGTCGCCGCCGAGTCCGTTGATCTCCTTGGTGAGGGCCGCCAGCCGGTCCGTCTCGTGCAGTCGCAGGTGGGCGACGCCGCTCAGGGTGGACGGGGAGTCCGCGAGGGCGGCGAGGGCCGCGATGCCCGGTGTCAGCTCACCGACCTCGCTCAGGTCGACGTCGATGCCGTGGACCGAGCCGGAGCCGGTGAAGGTGAGACCGTGCTCGGTCAGCTCGCACGCGCCACCCATTGCGGTGAAGATCTCGCGCAGCGCGTCACCCGGCTGGGTGGTCCGCAGCGGCCAGTCGGGGACGGTGACCCGGCCGCCGGTCACCAGCGCGGCGGCCAGGAACGGCTGGGCGTTGGAGAGGTCGGGCTCCACGGTCAGATCGCGGCCCAGCAGAGCGGAGGGGGAGACCCGCCAGACATCGGGCTCGCCGCCCGACTCCGGCTCGTCGACCTGGGCGCCGACCGAGCGCAGCATGTCGACGGTCATCCGGATGTGGGGCATCGAGGGCAGCGCCGAGCCGGTGTGGCGCACCTCGACGCCCTGGTTGAAACGGGGTGCGGACAGCAGCAGGGCGGAGACGAACTGGGAGGACGAGGAGGCGTCGATGGACACCGGGCCGCCGTCCAGCGCGCCCGCGCCGTGCACGGTCAGCGGCAGCGTCCCCCGGCCGTCGTCGTCGATCCGGGCACCCAGGGACTTCAGCGCGCCGATCACGCCGTTCAGGGGCCGCTCGTAGGACCGCGGGTCCCCGTCGAAGTGGACGGGGCCGTCCGCGAGGCAGGCCACGGGCGGCAGGAAACGCATCACCGTGCCCGCGTTGCCCACGTCCACCTGGGCCGGGCCGTGCAGACCTGCGGGGATGACCCGCCAGGCCTCGCCCGAGCCGTCCGGGCCCACGCCCTCCTCGATGCCGACGCCCATCGCGCGGAGTGCCTGGGCCATCAGCAGGGTGTCGCGGGAGCGCAGCGGGCGGCGCAGCCAGCCCGGCTCGGAGGAGAGCGAGGCGAGGACGAGGGCGCGATTGGTGACCGACTTCGATCCGGGCACGGTGACGGTCGCGTCGACGGCCCCGGTCGCTCGGGGGGCGGGCCAGAGGGCGGGGTGCACGGAACTTTCGGTCATGCCCCTCACTTTAGTGGCTCAGCGCAATCCCAGATCCTGAACAAAAGTGCCGAAACCAGGACGTAATACAAGGGTGGTACGGGCGGTCCGGCGCCCGGGCCCCGTCACGCACCCTCACAGCCCGAGGAGCCAGCGCCCGCCGCCGATCAGCGAGCAGAGCGACACCGCGTGGAAGAGGAAGAGCCAGATCGCGGCCGGTGCGTGCGTCAGCCGGGCGAGCTGGTCGGCGTCGGAGTCGGGAGCACCGCCGTGCCTCCGCTTGGACTGCAGCTCGAACGCCGGGCGCACGCCGCCGAGCAGCAGGAACCAGACCACGGTGTACGCGAACGCCGACTGGACGTCGGCCGAGGTCAGCCAGGACACCAGCAGGAAGGCCGTACCCGTGAAAATGACGGTCAGCGCCCCGTACAGATTGCGGATCATCACCAGCATCACCGCCAGGAGCGCGGTCGCGAGCCACAGGAGGAGCGTGATGCGGCCGTTGGTCAGCAGCCAGGCGCCGCCGAGACCGAGCAGCGGTGGCGCTGTGTAGCCGGCCGCCGCGGTGAGGATCATGCCGATGCCGGTGGGCTTGCCGCGGCTGACGGTGAGGCCGCTGGTGTCCGAGTGCAGCCGGATGCCGGACAGCTGGCGTCCGGTGAGCAGGGAGATCAGGCCGTGCCCTCCCTCGTGCGCGATGGTGATCGCGTTGCGGGAGAGCCGCCATATGAGGTTCGGGACCACCACGACGAGCGCCACCGTGGCCGTGACGACCACCAGCCACTGCTCGGGTGCGGGCTGGGTTCCGAAGACGCGATCCCACAGATCGCCGAGGTCGGTGCTGTCCATGGTGCGGGCGGCTCCTTGAGGTGCTCGGCGGATGGGCATCCACTCGAGTGGCGGGTCGTGGCAGTCTGGCACTTATGTGCGGACGGTATGCAGCGAGTCGGCGGCCGGAGGATCTGACCGGGCTCTTCGGCGTGGAGAAATGGGAACCCACGGAGACCTTGGAGCCCGACTGGAACGTCGCGCCGACCAAGGAGGTCTACGCGGTCCTGGACCGTCCTGTGAAGGACGCGGACGACCAGCGGCCGGTTCGCCAGCTGCGTGCCCTGAAATGGGGACTCGTGCCGTCCTGGTCGAAGTCGCCGGAAGGCGGCGCCCGCATGATCAACGCCCGCGCGGAGACCGTCCACGAGAAGCCGTCCTTCCGCCGTCCCTTCGTGTCGAGGCGCTGCATCCTGCCCGCCGACGGCTACTACGAGTGGGTCACGGGCACCGACGAGCGCCGGCTGGAGGAGAAGGGGAAGAAGAAGCGGCCCCGCAAGCAGCCGTACTTCGTGACGCCCGCCGACGGCTCCGTCTTCGCCATGGCGGGCCTGTACGAGTTCTGGCGCGACCGGACGCTCCCCGACGCCCACCCGGGGGCCTGGTGGGTGACCTGCTCGGTGATCACCACCGAGGCGGAGACGGCCCCGCTCGCCGTCGCCCCCGCGGAGGGGCCCGCCTCGCTCTCCGACATCCACCCCCGGATGCCGCTGATGCTGACCCCGGACCGCTGGGACGACTGGCTCGACCCCTCGCACACCGGCATCGAGGAGCTCAAGGCGCTGCTGGAGCCGCCGCCAGGCGGGCTGATGAGGGCCTACCCGGTGGCCACCTCCGTGAGCAACGTCCGCAACAACGGCCCGGAACTCCTGGAGGAGCTGGCCGCGCCGGAGGTGAGCACGCTCTTCTGACCCGGCAGGATGGGCACTGTGAGCCGTACGACAGGGACAGCGCGGAAGACCGAGAGCGTCGAAACGGACGCCGGAGTGGCCAGGATCACCTGGATCCCCGCGAAGGGGGCCCGTCTGGTGCTCGCCGTCAGCCATGGCGCGGGCGGCGGCATCGAGGCCCGGGACCTCCAGGCCCTGGCCGGCGTGCTGCCGGGCCGGCGGGTGACGGTGGCCCTGGTGGAGCAGCCCTGGCGGGTGGCAGGGAAGAAGATGGCGCCCGCGCCCCGGACCCTGGACACCGGCTGGCGGGGGCTCTGGCCGGCGCTGGAGGCCCCGGGGCTCCCCGTCGTCGCCGGGGGACGCAGCGCGGGGGCCCGGGTGGCCTGCCGTACGGCGGCGGAGCTGGGCGCCCACGCGGTGCTCGCCCTGAGCTTCCCGCTCCATCCCCCGGGCAAGCCGGAGAAGTCCCGCGCGGACGAGCTGCTGGGCGCGGGCGTCCCCACCCTCGTGGTGCAGGGCGGCCGCGACCCGTTCGGGCGCCCGGAGGAGTTCCCTCCGGGGGACCACCGGCTCGTCGAGGTGCCGTACGCGGATCATGGCTTCGCCGTGCCGAAGAAGGCGCCGCTGACCGGGGATCAGGCGATGGATCTCCTCGCCGGCGCGGTGGGGGAGTGGCTGGACGGGCTTCCGACCACGTAGTCCCGGCACCCGGGCAGGCCTGGGAATGCGCCGTGCGGGGTGGCTGTTGTGCGTGGTGTCGGTACAGCACCGACCTACGTGGAGAGGGAGTCCGTCGCATGGGTTCGACCATCTGCCCGAGCCGCTCGAACGCCGCCGAACTGGAGTGGACGGTGCTTCACGCGGCCAAGAGCACTCCGGCGCGCGCCCCGGTCGGAGCCGATCGACAGCACGCGCAGAAGCAAGGTCGACTATTCTCCGATGCGAGCGGGTCCGGTCTCGGTTCCGCCACATCGTTGGAGGAGGTGGGTCCGGTCACTGGGACCGACACAGGGACCGACGACGGCCGTGCGCAGGAGACGACTGCCGAGCGCAACGCGCGCTTCGAGCGGGACGCCCTCGGATATCTGGACCAGATGTACTCGGCCGCGCTGCGCATGACGCGCAATCCCGCGGATGCCGAGGACCTGGTGCAGGAGACGTATGCCAAGGCGTACGGCTCCTTCCACCAGTTCCGTGAGGGCACGAACCTCAAGGCGTGGATGTACCGCATTCTCACCAACACCTTCATCAACTCGTACCGCAAGAAGCAGCGTGAACCCCAGCGGAGCGCCGCAGAGGAGATCGAGGACTGGCAGCTGGCGCGTGCGGAGTCGCACATGTCGACCGGTCTGCGCTCGGCGGAGTCCCAGGCACTCGACCACCTGCCGGACTCCGACGTGAAGTCCGCGCTGCAGTCGATCCCCGAAGAGTTCCGCATCGCCGTGTATCTGGCCGATGTAGAGGGCTTTGCCTACAAGGAGATCGCGGACATCATGGGGACACCCATCGGTACGGTGATGTCCCGGCTGCACCGGGGACGCCGTCAGCTGCGCGGCATGCTGGAGGACTACGCGCGTGAGCGCGGACTCGTCCCGGCCGGAGCCGGTGAGTCGGACGACAGGAAAGGCTCGGCCTCATGAGCTGCGGAGAGCCGCACGAGACGGACTGCTCAGAGGTTCTCGATCATCTCTACGAGTTTCTCGACCATGAGATGCCCGAGGGCGACTGCACCAAGTTCGAGGTGCACTTCGAGGAGTGCTCCCCGTGCCTGGAGAAGTACGGCTTGGAGCAGGCCGTGAAGAAGCTGGTCAAGCGCTGCTGCGGACAGGACGACGTCCCGGCCGACCTGCGCTCGAAGGTGATGGGGCGGATCGACCTGATCCGCTCCGGGCACGCCGTGCCCGAGCAGGACGTGGCGGTGGACAGCGCCGACAGCCCGGCCACCGCCGAGTGACGGTTCTCCACCCGCGCTCCGGAACCCCGGCTGTGTCACCCGAATGTGCTAATCCGGCCCGTTCGGGCCCTGGCCGACCCCCAACTCGCTAGCCTGGCGCCTCCATTGACCAGGCTGGGGGCGGGCGGTACGGGTGAGGGGCACACCGGGGGCAGCGCGCTTCCACATCCTGTGTGCGGCGTTCTGCGCCGCACTCTGCGCCCTTCCGGCACTGTCTCCCGGGGCGGCGACACCCTGGGGCACACTCGCGCTCCTCGCCGTGCTCTACCTCGCCTGTGAACTTCCGGGCCGCTGTCCCTTCTTCGGCAGCTCCGTGCCGCTCAGTGCCGGATCGTTCTTTCCCCTGCTGCTCGCCGCGGCGTTCCTGCTGCCTCCCTCCGCCGCCGCCCTCGTGGCCGTACCCGGCGCACTCGCGGGGAGGGTGGAGCGCCCGCCGGCGACGGCCCGCCGTGTCTGGCGGGCCGCCCAGCTCTCACTGACCGTGGGGGCCGCCTCATGGACTTACGCGTTCCTGGGCGGCCCCGCCACGCTCGGCGGATCCTCGGGAGACGCCGCGCCCGATCTTCCGTACGCCCTCCTCCCGGCCTGTGCGACGGCGCTCGTCTTCAGCCTGGTGCTGGCCGCGCTGGACGGCGGAATCCTCGTCACGGCCGAGCGCGTGGCCGTCAGGCACGCCTGGCGCGGGCTGCCGGGCCGCTCGGTCGGGCCCCATCTGGTGCACGCGCTCGCGGGGCTGATGATGGCCGTCCTCTGGCACAGCTCCTACGGTCCGCTGTCCGCGCTGGTCGTCCTGCTGCCGATGTACATCTCCTGCTGGGTCTTCGCGCAGTACCACCGCGAGCAAGCCGCCCACCGCGCCACCATCAGGGCGCTCGTCCAGGCGGTCGACATCAAGGACGGATACACCCGGGGGCACAGCGAGCGGGTGGGGCGTGCCTCCGAGCTGATCGCCCGTGAACTGGGCATGGAGGAGGAGCGGATGGAAGCCCTCCGCTTCGCCGGCATCCTGCACGACGTCGGCAAGCTCGGCGTCCCCACACGGGTCCTGCGCAAGGAGGGGCCGCTCACCCCCGAGGAGCGCCGTGTCATCGAGCTCCATCCGGAGTACGGCCACGAGATCGTCCGGGGCATCGGTTTCCTGGACGAGGCGCGCGCCGCCATCCTGCACCACCACGAGCGGCTCGACGGCAGCGGCTATCCGTACGGCCTCGCCGGGGACCGGATCCCCGAGTTCGCCCGGGTCGTCGCCGTCGCGGACGCCTTCGACGCCATGACCTCGACGCGCTCCTACCGACGCGGGCGGCCCGTCCCCGTGGCCGTCGAGGAGCTGAGGCGCTGCGCGGGAAGCCAGTTCGACCCGCGCATGGTCCGCGCGCTGGCGCGCGCCCTGGACCGCCACGGCTGGTCCGCCGCGGCCAACACGGTCACCTCGGACGAGGAACCCGCCGGGCTGCCGCGCCGGCGGGCCGGCGCACAGCAGCCCGCCACCGGGGCAAAGGACCGGCCGGGACAGCCCAGGTGACCCCGGCCCACCTGCCGCCGGCCGTCCTCGCGGTCCGTGGCGCGGCGCTCGCCGTCGCGCTCGTCGCGCTCGGGCACACCCTGTGGAACGGCGTCGTCGAGCCCGGCCATGCCCTCGCCTTCGGAGTCCTCGTCACCGTCGGTGAGCTGGCCCGCTGGGGCGCGCTGCCCGGTGAGCGCGAGCCCGCGCCGCTGGGGGCGGCGGGGGCACTCGCGTACGCCCTGCTGGGGCGCAGCGCAGGGCAGGAGACGGCGCACGGTGTGCTCCAGGTGATCACCGTCGTCGTCGCGGCGCAGCTGCTCGCCTCCGTGCCCCATATGGCACGGGGCAGCGGCCCCGGGCCTGACCAGGCGGCCCGCCGTGTGCTGGCCGTGGCCTTCGCCGCCGTGTGCTTCCAGCCGCTCCACCATGCGGGCCGGACGGAGCGCTGGTTCGGTGAGGGGCCGTACTTCGCTCTCTTCCTGCTCGTCCTGCTCGTGCTCACCGCCCTCTGCGACGCCGTCCTCGCGGCGGCCCTCGCGGCCGGGACCTCCCGTCCGTACGGGCCGCAGCTCCGGGACGAACTCCGCGCGCTCAGCGGCATCGGCTCGGCGGTCTGCGCGACCGGTGCCGTGATGGCGCTGGGGGTCGCCGTCGCGGGGCTGTGGGCGCTGCCCGTCCTGTGCGTACCGCTGCTGCTCACCCAGGTGTCGTTCCGCCGGTACGCCGCCGTCCGTACGACGTACCGGCAGACCATCGCGTCGCTGGCCCGGTCCACCGAGATCGCGGGCTACACCCCGCACGGGCACGCCCGCAGGGTGGCCGGACTGTCGACGGCCGTCGGGCGTGAGCTGGGGCTCACCGGCCCCGAGCTGACCGTGCTGGAGTACGCGGCGCTGATGCACGACATCGGCCAGCTCTCGCTCGTCGACCCGGTGGCCGACGGGGCGACCGCCGTGCTCCCGGCCGCCGAGCAGCGGCGGATCGCGCTGCTCGGAGGAGCGGTGGTCCGGCAGACCGGTGTGGACACCGCGGTCGCCGTGGTGGTGGAGCAGCAGGCGGATCCGTACCGGGAACAGCAGACCGCCGCGAGGATCGTCCGCGCGGTCAACGCGTACGACGACCTGTGCGGGGAAGGCGTCAAGGGGTCTCTTGGGGCCCTGGAGCAGCTCAGGCTCGGCACGGGCCGCGACTACCAGCCACGGGTGGTGGAGGCACTGGCCAGAGTCCTGGCGCGGGGCGGTCTGACCCGGGCCGGGACTGGGTAACCCATGGGTAATGAGCGAGCGTCCGGCCGGGCATGGTTGGATGCGAAGGAGAGCGGAAAACGAGGGTGTCCAGTCGGGACAGGCGGGAATCGTGAGGATCTTCGGGAAGGTACGGCATCGGCCGTCCGCCTCTTGGCGGCAGGCCACGGACCGCGCGTTCACGCTGATCGGCGACGGCCGGTACGAGGACGCGGGGGCGCTGCTGACACGCGCGGTGGACCTGGAGCCCTGGCTCTCCGAGTCCTGGTTCAATCTCGCGCTGCTGCACAAGTTCCGGCACGACTGGGAACAGGCGAGGGCCGCCGGCCTGCGCGCCGTCGCCCTGCTCGACCGGGAGTCCGGAGCCCCGGACTGGTGGAACGTCGGGATCGCGGCCACCGCGCTCCAGGACTGGCCGCTGGCGCGCCGGGCCTGGCAGGCCTACGGGCTGAGAGTGCCGGGCAACGGCCAGCACAACGCGGCGGCCAACAGCGAGCCCACGGGCATGGAGCTGGGCAGCGCGGCCGTGCGGCTCTCGCCCGAGGGCGAGGCCGAGGTCGTCTGGGGCCGCAGGCTCGATCCTGCCCGGCTGGAGGTGCTGTCGATCCCGCTGCCGTCCTCGGGGCGGCGCTGGGGCGAGGTCGTCCTGCACGACGGGGTGCCGAACGGCGAGCGGATCACGGTGGCCGGGCCGTCCTACCCGGTGTTCGACGAGATCGAGCTGTGGGCGCCCTCTCCCGTGCCCACCTGGGTGGTCCTCCTGGAGGCCGCCACCGAGGCCGACCGGGACGCGCTGGAGCAGCTCGCCTCCGATGCCGGATTCGCCGCCGAGGACTGGTCGTCCTCCGTGCGGCTGCTCTGCCGCGCCTGTTCGGAGAGCCGGATGGAGAGCGACGAGGGCGACGGCGAGCACCTGGACCCGCACGACCACAGTGAGCCGGGTCACCCCGGGCCCCTGGGCCACCGCACCGCCGGTGACCTGTGGGTGCCGGAGCGTGAGTGCGGCATAGCGGCCCCGGCCGGGCTGGTGCGCGGTCTGCTGGACGGCTGGGTGGCGGACAGCCCGGACAGCCGCGAGTGGCGGGATCTGGAAGAAGTCTGCTGACCGGTGCCCGTAGGCTGTACGCGCATCGATTCCGGTGCGGGTACACACGGTTTTCAGGTTTGCAGGAAGGCGTACGGCGGACATGTCGCAGCAGGAGACGGACGAGCAGACCGGTGTGGACGACGAGGGATTCCTCGTGGACACCGAGGACTGCGAGGCGCGTGAGGCGGCGCACCGGGAGCGCGGCACGTCCCGCCCCATCACGGTGGTCGGCAACCCGGTGCTGCACAAGGAGTGCCGGGACGTCACGGAGTTCGGCGACGAGCTCGCGCAGCTGATCGACGACATGTTCGCCAGCCAGCGGAATGCACAGGGCGTGGGCCTGGCCGCCAACCAGATCGGCGTCGACCGCAAGGTCTTCGTCTACGACTGCCCTGACGACGACGGGGTGCGGCACGTCGGCGCGATCTGCAACCCGGTGCTGGAGGACCTCGCGCCGGAGCAGCGCAACCTCGACGACTCCAACGAGGGCTGCCTCTCCGTGCCCACGGCGTACGCCGCGCTCGCGCGCCCCGACTACGCGGTCGTGCGCGGCCAGGACGCCCAGGGCAACGCGGTGAAGGTGCGGGGCGACGGCTACTTCGCGCGCTGCCTCCAGCACGAGACGGACCATCTGTACGGCTACCTCTACATCGACCGGCTCTCGAAGCGCGAGCGCAAGGACGCGCTGAAGGAGATGGCGGAAGGCACCCCGCGCTACGAGATCGTCCCGAACGACTGATCTCCCCTGCCGTACGGAGCGGGGGCCTCGCCGCAGGGCGGGGCCCCCGCTCCGTGCCCGGCGGCGCGGGCGGACGGTTCGGCTCCGTCAACCAGCGTTCTCCGGGGCGTAGTTGACGCGCGTCGACCCGTCCGCCAGGCTCGTCCCCACGCCGCACCACCACGCCTCACGTGCAGGGAGATCCCCATGCTCAGACGTACCGCACATCTGCTGCTCGGCCTTGTCATGACCATGGCCTTCGCCATCGGCGGTGCCGTCGTCACCGCGGGCACCGCACAGGCCGACGGCTGTTTCACCTGGACCCGCACCCTGAAGTCCGGTGCCACCGGCAACGACGTCACCCAGCTCCAGATCAGGGTGGCCGGTTATCCCGGATACAACTCCGTGCTGGCCGTCGACGGCTCGTACGGCCCCGCCACCACGGCCGCGGTCAAGCGCTTCCAGTCCGCGTACGGACTCGCGGCGGACGGGGTCGCCGGACCGGACACGCAGGCCAAGCTCTACGCGCTCCAGGACAACGACTGCACCCCCGTGAACTTCACCTACCCCGAGCTCAACAAGTGCAACAGCACCTGGGCGGGCGGAGCGGTCGCCGCGGGTACGGCCAAGGCCAACGCCCTGAGCAGCATGTGGAAGCTCCAGGCCCTGCGGCACGCGCTGGGCGACCAGCCCCTCCGGGTCACCAGTGGCTTCCGTTCCACGTCCTGCAACTCCGCGGTGGGCGGAGCGACGAACAGCCGCCACCTCTACGGTGACGCCGTCGACCTCGGCGCCGGGCCGCACTCCCTGTGCACCATCGCCCAGCAGGCCCGCAACCACGGATTCAACGGGATCCTCGGCCCCGGCTACGCGGGCCACAGCGACCACATCCACGTTAACCAGGGGCCGAGTCACTTCTGGTCCGCCTCGCAGTGCGGCATCTGACCGCACGCCCCTGGTGACCGGGCCCCGCCGGGACGATCGCGTGATCACCCCGGCGGGGCCTTCCCCGTCAGGCCACCTCGGTCAGGCCTACCGGCCCCCGGAACGTGCGCCGGTAGGCGTTCGGGGTCGTGTCCAGCGAACGTACGAACTGATGGCGCAGCGCCGCCGCGTTCCCGAAGCCGGTCCGCCCCGCGATCGTGTCCATGGTCTCGTCCGAGGTCTCCAGCAGATGCTGAGCCAGCAGCACACGCTGCCGGAGCAGCCAGCGGTAGGGCGTGGTGCCGGTCTCCTGCTGGAAGCGGCGGGCGAAGGTCCGGGGCGACATATGGGTCTGATCGGCCAGCTGTTCGACCGTTATCTCCTGGTCGAGGTGGCGCTCCATCCACGCGAGGGTGTCCCCGACCGTGTCGCACCGGGTGCGGGGCAGCGGGCGCTTGATGTACTGCGCCTGGCCTCCGTCCCGGTGCGGTGGGACCACCATGCGGCGGGCGACGGCGTTCGCGACGGCGGGCCCGTGCGCCTGGCGGACCAGATGCAGGGCGGCGTCGATGCCCGCGGCCGTCCCCGCCGACGTGATGACCGGCCCCTCGTCCACGTAGAGCACGTCCGGCTCCACGCGTGCCTTCGGGAAGCGGCGGGCCAGCTCGTCGGCGTGCCGCCAGTGGGTGGTGCAGCGGCGGCCGTCCAGCAGGCCGGCCGCCCCGAGGACGTACGCGCCGGAGCAGACGCTCAGCACCCGCGCCCCGCGGTCCACGGCCCTGCGCAGGGCGTCCAGGACCTCCTCGGGGTAGGTGCGCTCCACGAAGTGGGTCCCGGCCGGTACGGCGATGAGGTCGGCCTCCTCCAGACGGTCGAGACCGTAGGGGGTGCTGATGGAGAACCCGGCGTGTGTCTGGAGGACCGGGCCCTCCGCCGAGACGACCGCGAAGTCGTGGTTGGGCAGGCCCTCGTCGGAGCGGTCCAGCCCGAACACCTCGCACAGGACGCCGAGTTCGAAAGGGTTGACCTCGTCGAGCAGCAGAGCGGCGACATTCTTCAGCATGGCGCCAGTGTGGCAGCAATTCGATGGTGTGTGACAGTCCTGCCACTGCCGGAATTCGTCCGCCCGGACGACAGTAGAGCCATGAACACATTCCTGAGTTACCTGTCCATAGCCGCCCTTTTCGCCCTCGTTCTGCTGCCCGCCCTCGTCGGGCTCGCGCGGGAACGCCGGATCGACCGCGAGCTGCGTGACGCGGAACGGCGCAGGGAGACAGCGCCCCCGGAAACGGCGGGCGCCGCGCAGCCGCTCACGGCCACGCGGCGCCCGTACGTCAGGTCCTGGGCGCGGATCTAGAAGTCGTCGTCGAAGCCGACGGACCCCTCCACCGCCACCTGGTAGGCGGAGGGGCGCCGCTCGAAGAAGTTCGTCAGCTCCTGCACGCCCTGGAGCTCCATGAAGGAGAACGGGTTCTCGGAGCCGTAGAGCGCGGGGAAACCGAGCCGGGTGAGCCGCTGGTCGGCGACGCACTCCAGGTACTGGCGCATCGACTCGGTGTTCATCCCCGGCAGGCCCTCGCCGCACAGATCGCGGCCGAACTGGAGCTCCGCCTCGACAGCCTCCTTCAGCATGTCGGTGACCTGCTGCTGGAGGGCGTCGTCGAAGAGCTCGGGCTCCTCCTTGCGGACGGTGTCCACGACCTCGAAGGCGAAGTTCATGTGCATCGTCTCGTCACGGAACACCCAGTTGGTGCCCGTGGCCAGCCCGTGCAGCAGACCGCGCGAGCGGAACCAGTACACGTACGCGAAGGCGCCGTAGAAGAACAGCCCCTCGATGCACGCGGCGAAGCAGATCAGGTTGAGCAGGAAACGCCGGCGGTCGGCCTTCGTCTCCAGCCGGTCGATCTTCTCGACCGAGTCCATCCACCGGAAGCAGAACTGCGCCTTCTCCCGGATCGAGGGGATCTCCTCGACCGCGTCGAAGGCCGCCGCACGGTCCTCCGGGTTCGGCAGATAGGTGTCCAGCAGCGTCAGATAGAACTGGACGTGCACGGCCTCCTCGAACAGCTGACGCGACAGATAGAGCCGCGCCTCGGGCGAGTTGATGTGCTTGTAGAGCGTCAGCACCAGGTTGTTGGAGACGATCGAGTCACCCGTCGCGAAGAACGCGACGAGCCGGCCGATCATGTGCTGCTCACCCGGCGACAGCTTGGCGAGATCGGCGACGTCGGAGTGCAGGTCGACCTCCTCCACCGTCCAGGTGTTCTTGATCGCGTCCCGGTAGCGCTCGTAGAAGTCCGGGTAGCGCATGGGGCGCAGGGTCAGTTCGAAGCCCGGGTCGAGCAGGTTCTTGTTCTCGGATGTCGTCATTACTGACAGGCCTCGCAGGACTCGGGGTTTTCGAGGGAGCAGGCGATCGCGTCTGCGTCGGGAGCCGTCGCCTGCTGTACGGGAACGGTTGCGGCGGCGGCCTTGCCGGACGCCGCGCGGGCGATCCGGGTCGCCGGGCGCGACCGCAGGTAGTACGTCGTCTTCAGCCCCTGCTTCCAGGCGTACGCGTACATCGAGGAGAGCTTGCCGATCGTCGGCGTCTCCAGGAACAGGTTGAGCGACTGGCTCTGGTCGAGGAACGGCGTACGGGCCGCCGCCATGTCGATCAGGCCACGCTGCGGGATCTCCCACGCCGTGCGGTACAGCGCCCGCACCTCCTCGGGGATCCAGGCGAAGCCCTGCACCGAGCCGCTCGCCTCGCGCAGCGCCTCACGGGTCCGCGCGTCCCAGACGCCGAGCCTCTTCAGCTCGTCGACCAGGTAGGCGTTGACCTGGAGGAACTCACCGCTGAGCGTCTCGCGCTTGAAGAGGTTGGAGACCTGCGGCTCGATGCACTCGTACACGCCCGCGATGGAGGCGATCGTCGCCGTCGGCGCGATGGCCAGGAGCAGCGAGTTACGCATCCCCGTCCTCGCGACCCGGGCGCGCAGCGCCTCCCAGCGCTCCGGCCAGTTCAGCTCGGTGTCGTAGTGGTCGGGGTGCAGCACGCCGCGGGCGGCACGCGTCTCGGACCAGGCGGGGAGGGGACCCGACCGCTCGGCGAGTTCACAGGAGGCCTCGTAGGCGGCCAGCATGATCCGCTCGGAGATCCTCGTCGACAGGGCGCGTGCCTCGGGGGAGTCGAACGGCAGCCGCAGTTGGAAGAAGACGTCCTGGAGGCCCATCGCGCCCAGACCCACCGGCCGCCAGCGGGCGTTGGACCGGCCGGCCTGCTCGGTCGGGTAGAAGTTGATGTCAACGACCCGGTCGAGGAAGGTCACGGCGGTACGGACGGTGGAGTCCAGCCGCTCCCAGTCGATGGTGCCGTCGGCGACGAACGCGCCCAGGTTGACCGAACCCAGGTTGCAGACCGCCGTCTCGCCGTCGTCGGTGACCTCCAGGATCTCCGTGCACAGGTTCGAGGAGTGCACGACACGGCCCGGTTCGGCGGTCTGGTTCGCCGTGCGGTTGGAGGCGTCCTTGAACGTCATCCAGCCCTGCCCGGTCTGGGCGAGGGTCCGCATCATCCGGCCGTAGAGCTCACGTGCCGGCATCGTCCTGCGGGCGAGCCCCTTGGCCTCGGCGGCGCGGTACGCGGCGTCGAACTCGTCGCCCCACAGGTCCACCAGCTCGGGGGCGTCGGCCGGGGAGAACAGCGACCACTCCGTGTCCGCGTCGACGCGGCGCATGAACTCGTCCGGGATCCAGTGCGCCAGGTTGAGGTTGTGCGTACGCCGCTGGTCCTCACCCGTGTTGTCGCGCAGCTCCAGGAACTCCTCGATGTCCGCGTGCCAGGTCTCCAGGTAGACGGCGGCGGCACCCTTGCGGCGCCCTCCCTGGTTGACCGCGGCGACCGAGGCGTCCAGCGTCTTCAGGAACGGCACGATCCCGTTGGAGTGCCCGTTGGTGCCACGGATGAGCGAACCCCGGGCGCGGATTCGGGAGTACGAGAGCCCGATGCCGCCCGCGTGCTTCGAGAGGCGCGCCACCTGGTGGTAGCGGTCGTAGATCGAGTCCAGCTCATCCAGCGGCGAGTCCAGCAGATAGCAGGACGACATCTGCGGGTGCCGGGTGCCGGAGTTGAAGAGGGTGGGGGAGGAGGGCAGGTAGTCGAGCCGGTTCATCAGGCCGTACAGCGCGGTCACTTCCGCCAGGGCGTGCTCGGAGGTGTCCTCGGCGAGCCCGGCGGCGACGCGCAGCATGAAGTGCTGCGGGGTCTCGACGACGTCGCGGGTGAGCGGGTGGCGCAGCAGATACCGGCTGTGCAGCGTACGCAGCCCGAAGTAGCCGAAGCGGTCGTCGGCACCGTCGGCGAGCGCCTGGTCGACCAGGGCGTCGAGCGTGGCGGCGTGCAGCGTGACGAACTCGGCCGTACGGTCCGCGATCAGGCCCTCGCGATGTCCGACGGCGACCGACGCCGAGAAGGAGACAGCACCCTGGCCGGTGGCCTCGTCCGCGATGGCCCGGGTGAGCAGCCGGGCGGCGAGCCGGGAGTAGGCCGGGTCCTCGGAGATCAGGCCGGCGGCGGCCTCGGTGGCCAGCGAGCGCAGCTCGGCCTCGTCCGACCGGGCGTTGCGGCCGCGCAGTGCGGCGGCGGCCACGCGTCCGGGGTCGGTGTCGGGCAGATCGGCGGTGAGACCGGTCAGGGTCCGCAGCAGTGCGGTCCCGGGCGCGTCGGTCGTACGGCCTTCGGATTCCGTGGCTGAAACCGGGTCGGCTGGCGCGATGGTCACTGGGGCTATCCCTCGCTCGGCTCAGGGCCTGCGGGAGCGGGGCAGCCGGGCACGGCGGCGCCCGGGAAAGGGCGGCACGGCGCACGGCGTCCACCGGCCCTCCGCGGGGCCCGGACGTCTCGGCGCCCGGTTCGGTCGAGCCGGACGCACTGTCGACAGGTTTTCGGACTTCGGGGTACGCGAAAGCACACCGATCACACCGTTGCGGGACAGTTCCGGATTCGCACCGGATTCCCCTGCGGCGACAGCGAGGTTGAGCATACATGTGGGGGCTGCTGATTGAAGAAGCCCCCACATGTTGTGTCGTGGTGGGGTCAGAGCTCCAGCCGGAATGTCAGGAGTGCCGGGCCGGGCAGGGGGCACCAGTCCCGTTCCGGCGTTCGTCCGAAGCCGAGCCGGCGGTAGATCCGGTGGGCGTCCAGCATGGCGGACTGCGTCGACAGAACGATCCCGGAGAGCCCTCCGGTGGCCCGTGCCCGCTCGATACAGGCCCGTACGAGCGCCTCGCCCGCCCCCCGTCCACGGGCGTCAGGCGAGACGGCCAGCATCCGGAACTCGGCCTCGTCCTCGCCGGCGATGTCGGCCCAGGGGCTGCCGGGCGCGACATAGGTGACACCACCCAGCAACCGGCCGTCGGCGTCCACGGCCACCAGCACCTCGGCCTCGGCCGCCCGGCGTCCGACGGCGCGGAGGTGTTCCAGGTAGGGGTCGACGGCGCCGAAGTCCAGGAGTCCGTCGCCGAGATACGCCTGCGCGGTGATCTCGCCCAGTTCCTCGAACTGAGCGGGCAGAGCCGGCCTGATCGATACGTCCATGGGAGGAAGTCTGCCGCAGGCAACGGGTGGGGCGCGCCCCGGTTCCGGGCGACGACGGCCACGGGGACGGGGCCGGGAACGACGCCGTCCCGGCAGGGCGGACCCTGCCGGGACGGACGTCGTTGCCGTACGGCGGCTGCCGCGGAGGTCAGTGACCGCCCGGGGAGCCCGCCGTGGCCGGCGGGAGCTCGACCTTGACGCCCGGGTCGCCGGAGTCCGCCGTGTAGTCGGAGGGCGAGGTCTCGTCCACGCCGGCCGGAGCCTTCACCGCGTTGAGGACGAACGTCAGCACGACCACGACCACGAGGTTCAGCACGAAGGCGGTGAGACCGATGTAACCGATCTCGCCGAGGCCCGGGATCTCCTTCGAGGACCCGCCGAAGTGCTTCTGGGTCGGGCTGGCGACCCCGTACGCGGCCACCGTGCCGTAGACCATGCCGACCGCCCAGCCCGCTATCAGGGCCCAGCGGTGGAACCAGCGGGTGAACAGGCCGCCCACCAGCGCGGGCATCGTCTGGAGGATCCAGATACCGCCCAGCAGCTGGAAGTTGATCGCGACCGTCTTGTCCATGGTGAGGACGAAGGCGAGCGCGCCCACCTTGACCAGCAGCGAGACGAGCTTGGAGACCTTGGTCTCCTGGGCCGGGGTCGCGTCGGGCTTGAGGAAGTCCTTGTAGATGTTGCGGGTGAAGAGGTTCGCCGCGGCGATCGACATGATCGCGGCGGGCACCAGGGCGCCGATCCCGATCGCGGCGAAGGCCACGCCGGCGAACCAGTCCGGGAACATGTTCTCGAACAGCTGCGGGATCGCCAGCTGGCCGTTGTCCACCTTGACCCCGGCGGCGATGGCCATGAACCCGAGCAGCGCCAGCAGACCGAGCATCAGCGAGTACAGCGGCAGGATCGTGGTGTTGCGCCGGATCACCTCACGGCTGCGGCTGGAGAGCGTCGCCGTGATCGAGTGCGGGTACATGAAGAGCGCCAGTGCCGAGCCCAGGGCCAGGGTGGCGTAACCCCACTGACCGGAGACGCCTGGCGCGAGTCCGGCCACCGGTTTGCCCGCCGCCTCGTTCGCGGCGGAGAACTTCTCGTCCGCCGCGGCGAAGATGTCGTCGAACCCGCCGAGCTTGATGGGGATGTAGATGATCGCCACGACGATGACCAGGTAGATCAGGCCGTCCTTGACGAACGCGATGAGCGCGGGCGCGCGCAGCCCCGAGGAGTAGGTGTACGCGGCGAGGACGGCGAACGCGATCAGCAGCGGCAGGTCCTTGATGAACCAGTGCGTGGTCTCGCCGCCGCCGACGCCCATGACGTCCAGCACGGCCTGGATGCCGACCAGCTGGAGCGCGATGTACGGCATCGTGGCGAGGATGCCGGTGACGGCGACCGCCAGCGAGAGCCCCTTCGAGCCGAAGCGGCCACGGACGAAGTCCGAGGTGGTGACGTAGCCGTGCTTGTGCGACACCGACCACAGACGCGGCAGGAAGGTGAAGATCAGCGGGTAGACGAGGATCGTGTACGGCACGGCGAAGAAGCCGGCCGCGCCCGCCGCGTAGACCGCCGCGGGCACCGCGACGAAGGTGTACGCGGTGTAGAGGTCGCCGCCGAGCAGGAACCAGGTGACCCAGGTGCCGAACGACCGTCCGCCCAGGCCCCACTCGTCGAGGCTGGCCTCGTTCTCGGCCTTGCGCCAGCGCGCCGCCATGAACCCGATGACCGTGACGGCCAGGAAGAAGAAGATGAACACGGCGAGTGCGACGCCGTTCACGCCGTTGTCCGTCATGCTGACGCACCCCCCTTGCGGGCGCGCTGGTCACGCTGCCACAGCTTGTACGCGATCATGGTGAGAGCGGTCGAGATGAGCACCCAGAGCATCTGGTACCAGTAGAAGAACGGGATGCCGATGAAGGTCGGTTCGACCTTCGCGTACGAGCTGACCCAGAGCATCGCCACGAACGGGGCTATCAGGCAGAGCCCGATGACCACCCTGACGGGTGTCACTGTCGGCGCTGTTGGTGGGTTCGCATCGGTATCTTCTGGCATGTGGCGACTCCGTCCCCTCGCTGATCACCTGGTGTAACGCGCAGGAAATCTAAGCGAATGCCCCGTCCACCGTCACCCCTGTCCGCATTGCGGTCGTGCAACGGTCCGGTGTCGCCCGAAATGCCTGATCCCCCCGCGGGCGCAGGGGGATCGGCTGCCGGTGGGGCCCGGAACGGTCTCAGTCGGTGGGGCGCTTGAGGCGCGCCACGAACTTGTACCGGTCACCCCTGTACACCGAGCGCACCCACTCCACCGGTTCGCCCTCCCCGTCGATCGAGTGCCGGGACAGCATGAGCATCGGAAGGCCGACGTCCGTGCCGAGCAGTCCTGCCTCGCGCGGCGTGGCGAGCGAGGTCTCGATGGTCTCCTCCGCCTCGGCGAGCCGGACGTCGTACACCTCGGCCAGAGCGGTGTAGAGCGAGGTGTACTTCACCAGCGAACGGCGCAGTGCGGGAAAGCGCTTGGCCGAGAGGTGGGTGGTCTCGATGGCCATCGGCTCGCCGCTGGCGAGCCGGAGCCGCTCGATCCGCAGCACCCGGCCGCCCGCCGTGATGTCCAGCAGCCCGGCGAGCGTGTCGTCCGCCGTGACATAGCCGATGTCCAGCAGCTGGGAGGTGGGTTCCAGGCCCTGGGCGCGCATGTCCTCGGTGTACGAGGTGAGTTGCAGGGCCTGGGAGACCTTCGGCTTGGCTACGAAGGTCCCCTTGCCCTGGATGCGCTCCAGCCGCCCCTCGACCACCAGCTCCTGGAGCGCCTGGCGCACCGTGGTGCGTGAGGTGTCGAACTCGGCGGCCAGGGTCCGCTCGGGCGGCACCGGGGTGCCGGGCGGCATGGTGTCCGTCATTTCGAGGAGATGGCGCTTGAGCCGGTAGTACTTGGGGACGCGTGCCGTACGCACACCCGCACCGGTCTCGCTCGTGCTGCTGCCCCCGTCGGCACCCATGGCCCGCCTTCCCGACTGCTGCGTTGCTGCCGTCACCGGCTCCTCCGTCTGTCGCGGCTCACATGGTGGCACGGTCCGGTCACGGGTCGTCGCCCTCCCTCAGGTGTCGGTCCTGTAACGGACGCGAGTGCACTTCTTATACACCCTTGACACCCCTAAAGGTCTAGGCCAAGCTCCCGGTACTGGTCTAAACCATTAAAGACCAGGTCCCAGCCCCACAGGTAGCGCCAGGCGTACGTCTTCGCGGTGGGCGGGGGGTTGCAGCACCCTGAGGAGGGTTTGGCGTGAAGCGCAAGCTCATCGCGGCGATCGGCGTCGCGGGCATGATGGTCAGCATGGCAGCGTGTGGCTCCGACGACGGCGGCAGCGACAGCAAGAAGTCCGGTCCGGACAGCTACAAGGGGGAGACCCTGACCGTCTGGGCCATGGACGGTTCGACGCCCGAGCAGTGGCAGAAGGACCTGTCCGCCGAGTTCGAGAAGAAGACCGGCGCCAAGGTCAAGTTCGAGGTGCAGGTCTGGAACGGTATTCAGCAGAAGCTGACGACCGCTCTCTCCGAGGAGAACCCTCCCGACGTCTTCGAGATCGGCAACACGCAGACCGCGGCCTACGCCAAGACCGGGGGCCTCGCGGACCTGGGCGACCTCAAGTCGGAGATCGGTGGCGACTGGGCCGCCAACTTCAACGAGGCGTCCGTCGTCGACGGCAAGCAGTACGCGGCCCCGTGGTGGTTCGCCAACCGCGTCGTGGTCTACAACAAGTCGGTCTTCAAGGAGGCCGGCGTCACCGAGGCCCCCAAGACCCGTGACGAGTTCTTCGCGGCGCTGGACAAGATCAAGGCCAAGGGCAAGGCCGAGCCGATCTACCTGCCCGGCCAGAACTGGTACTTCTTCGACGGTCTCACCATCGGTCAGGGTGTCGACCTCATCAAGAAGGACGGGGACAAGTGGGTCTCCAACCTCGCCGACCCGAAGATCGGCGAGGCGATGGACCTGTACAAGAAGTTCCAGGGCTACTCCAAGGCCCCCAAGGACAAGGACGAGGCGACGCCGCAGCAGGCGGACGTCTTCGCCAAGGGGAAGACCGGCGCCTTCATCGGCATGGGCTGGGAGGCCGGCACGGCGATCAAGGCCAACCCGGCCATCGAGAAGGAGATCGGCTACTTCACCATTCCGGGTGAGACCGCCGACAAGCCCGAGGGTGTCTTCCTCGGTGGCTCCAACCTCGCCGTCGCCGAGGGCAGCGCGAAGCAGGACCTCGCCAAGGAGTTCCTGAAGCTCGCGCTCTCCGACAAGTACGAGGGCCAGCTGGCCAAGATGAACGGCGTCATCCCCAACAAGGAGTCGCTGAACTCGAACCTGACCGGTAACCCGGTCGCCGAGGCCGCCGCCCCGTCCGCGAAGTTCGGTGGCACCACGCCGCTGATCCCCGAGTGGGCCGCGGTCGAGAACGCGCCGAACCCGGTCAAGACCTTCATGACGGCGGTCCTGAACGGCAAGTCGAACGCCGAGGCCGCCGCGCAGGTCGAGGAAGAGTTCAACAAGCGCCTCGCGCAGAAGCAGTAAGCAGGCCGATTCGCCGGGGGCGGGCTCCATGACGGAGCCCGGCCCCCGGCTGTGTCCCATGGTGCCGAGAAAGAGATGGCGAGCATGACCGTGCAGACCGAACGGCCGCCCTCCGGGCCTACGGAGGTCACGAAGCGGGCCGAGACCGGACCGGGCCGCCGCAGGGCGGGCAGACCGCCCCTGGCCCCGTATCTGCTTCTGCTTCCCCCCGTGGCCGTGACCCTGGTGTTCCTCGGCTGGCCCGTGGTCAAGAACACCCTGCTGTCGTTCCAGAACCTCAACATGAGGCAGCTGATCCAGCACCTCACCGAGTGGAACGGGATCGACAACTACACGGAGATCCTCGGCAGCGAGAACTTCTGGAACGTCACCGGCAGGTCGATCGTCTTCGCCGGCACCAACGTCGTCCTGATCATGCTGTTCGGCACCCTGATCGGCCTCCTGCTCGCCCGTCTGGGCAAGCGCATGCGCGTCACTCTGCTCGTCGGGCTGGTTCTCGCCTGGGCCATGCCGGTCATCGCCGCGACCACCGTCTACCAGTGGCTCTTCGCCTCGCGGTTCGGAGTCGTCAACTGGGTGCTGGACGCCATCGGCTTCCACTCCATGGCGGAGTTCAACTGGACCGGCAGCCAGTTCTCGACCTTCTTCGTGATCACGGTCCTCATCGTCTGGCAGTCGATCCCGTTCGTCGCGATCAACCTGTACGCCGCTACGACGACGATCCCCAAGGAGCTCTACGAGGCCGCCTCGCTGGACGGCGCGGGCCCCTGGAAGAGCTTCACCTCGGTCACCATGCCGTTCCTGAAGCCGTTCCTCCTCGCGACCACGTTCCTCGAGGTCATCTGGGTCTTCAAGGCCTTCGCCCAGGTCTTCGCGATCAACGAGGGCGGCCCGGACCGGCTCACCGAGATCCTCCCCGTCTACGCGTACATCGAGGGCATCGGCAACCAGCACTACGGCATGGGATCGGCGATCGCGCTGCTCACCATCGTGATCCTGCTCGTCCTCACCTCGTACTACCTCAGGCTCGTCTCCAAGCAAGAGGAGGACGAGCTGTGAAGCGCTCGGCTTCGTCCCGGTTCCGCCGCATCTGGCCCAACGCCACGGCAATCCTGCTGGTCATCGGCTTCGTGTTCCCCGTGTACTGGATGTTCGCGACGGCCTTCAAGCCGACGCCGGACATCGTCTCCGAGGACCCGGTCTGGTTCCCGACCGACATCACGTTCGAACACTTCCAGACCGCCATCGACGCCGAGAACTTCTGGACGATGGTCCGGAACTCGCTCACGGTCACCGTGCTCGCCGTGGCGTTCTCCCTGATCCTGGCGCTCGCGGGATCGTTCGCCCTCGCCCGGATGCGCTTCAAGGGCAGGCGGGGCTTCATCATCGGCTTCATGGTCGCCCAGATGGCGCCCTGGGAAGTCATGGTCATCGCGATCTACTTCATCGTGCGCGACACGGACATGCTCAACAGCCTGATCCCGCTGACCCTCTTCTACATGGTCATGGTCCTGCCCTTCACCCTGCTGACGCTGCGCGGCTTCGTCGCCGCGGTGCCCAGGGAGCTGGAGGAGTCGGCCATGGTCGACGGGTGCACCCGGCCCCAGGCCTTCGTCAAGGTGATCCTCCCGCTGCTGGCTCCTGGGCTGATGTCCACCTCGCTGTTCGGCTTCATCACGGCGTGGAACGAATTCCCGCTGGTCCTGGTGCTCAACAAGCAGGCCGAGGCGCAGACCCTGCCCCTGTGGCTCTCCCAGTTCCAGAGTCAGTTCGGCGACGACTGGGGCGCCACGATGGCCGCCTCCTCGATCTTCGCCATCCCGATCCTCGTCCTCTTCGTCTTCCTGCAGCGCAAGGCCGTCAGCGGTCTGACCGATGGCGCAGTGAAGGGATAACACGGCTGTCATGACCACCCTCGTATCCACAACGGACACCCTCACCCGCGACGCGCTCGCCGTCCTTCAGCCCGGATTCACCGGGACGACCGCCCCGGACTGGCTCCTGCGCAGAGTCGGCGAAGGCCTGGCCTCCGTCGGACTGTTCGGCCGGAACATCCACTCGCCCGAGCAGCTCGCCGCGCTCACCGCCCAGCTGCGGGCCGAGCGCGACGACGTACTCGTCGCGATCGACGAGGAGGGCGGCGACGTCACCCGGCTGGAGGTCCGCAGCGGCTCGTCCTTCCCCGGCAACCTCGCCCTCGGCGCCGTCGACGACACCGGCCTGACCAGGGCCGTCGCCCGGGAGCTCGGCCGCAGGCTGGCCGAGTGCGGGGTCAACCTGAACTGGGCGCCGTCCGCCGACGTCAACTCTGATCCGGGCAATCCCGTCATCGGCGTACGTTCCTTCGGGGCCGGTACCGGGCTCGTCGCCCGCCACACCGCCGCGTACGTCGAGGGCCTCCAGTCCGCCGGCGTCGCCGCCTGCACCAAGCACTTCCCGGGGCACGGCGACACGGCGGTCGACTCGCACCACTCGCTGCCCCGCATCGATGTGGACCTGGAAACCCTGCACGCCCGTGAGCTGGTGCCCTTCCGGGCGGCCATCGCGGCGGGTTCCAAATCAGTGATGAGTGCACATATCCTGCTTCCCGCACTCGACCCGACCCGGCCCGCGACTCTGAGCCCCCAGATCCTCACTGGTCTGCTGCGCCAGGAGCTGGGCTACGACGGGCTGATCGTCACCGACGGCATGGAGATGGACGCCATCGCCGGTACGTACGGCATCGAGCACGGATCAGTCCTCGCCATCGCCGCCGGCGCCGACGCCATCTGTGTCGGCGGTGGACTGGCCGACGAGAACACCGTGCTGCGGCTGCGCGACGCGCTGGTGGCGGCGGTGCGGAGCGGTGAACTGCCCGAGGAGCGGCTGGCCGACGCGGCCGCACGTGTACGGGCCCTCGCGTCCTGGACGCAGGGGGCCAGGGGGGCCGCACCGGGGCCGGGCGCGGACACGCAGGAGGGGACCGCGCCCGGTTCCGGAGCCGACATCGGGCTCGTCGCGGCCCGGCGGGCCGTGACGGTCACCGGCACCGCCGCGCCGGTCGGCGAGCCGGCGTACGTCGCGGCGTTCACCCCGGTCGCCAACATCGCCGTCGGCGACGAGACGCCGTGGGGTGTCGCGGCCGAGCTGGCCCGGATACTGCCCGGCACGGAGACGGGCACCTACAGCACCGCGAGCGCCTCGCCGGCCGCGGAGGTGCTGAGGGCGGCGGGGGAGCGGCGCATCGTCGCCGTCGTCCGTGACGCACACCGGCACGCCTGGATGAGCGAGGCGCTGGACGCCGTGCTGGCGGCGCGTCCCGACACGGTCGTGGTCGAGATGGGCCTGCCCCACGCGCCGCCCCGGGGCGCCCTGCACGTCGCCACGTACGGCGCGGCGCGGGTGTGCGGGGCCGCGGCCGCGGAGGCGATCACGGGCACGGTCTCCTGAGACCGCGGGAGCGGACGCACGAGGGCCGGGCCACCGTCACAGGTGCCCGGCCCTCACGCGTACGGGGTCTTTACAGGCCCTGCCACTGCGGCTTCGCCGCGTACGTGGCGCGGAAGTAGTCCGCCAGTTTCAGCTTCGACGCCGCCGCCTCGTCGACCACCACCGTGGCGTGCGGGTGCAGCTGGAGCGCCGAGGCCGGCACGATCGAGGCGATGGGGCCCTCGACCGTCCGGGCGACCGCGTCGGCCTTGCCCTCGCCGGTGGCCAGCAGGACCGGGTGGCGGGACTCCAGGATCGTGCCGATGCCCTGGGTGATGACGTGGCGGGGCACCTGCTCGATGTCGTCGTCGAAGAAGCGCGCGTTGTCGATCCGCGTCTGCTCGGTGAGCGTCTTGATGCGGGTGCGGGAGGCGAGGGACGAGCACGGCTCGTTGAAGCCGATGTGCCCGTCGGTGCCGATGCCGAGCAGCTGGAGGTCCACGCCGCCCGCCTCGGCGAGCGCCTTGTCGTAGGCCTCGCAGGCCGCCTGCACGTCCTCGGCGGCGCCGTCCGGGCCCATGAAGGACTTCTCGGACAGGCCGAGCGGCTCGATGACCTCGCGCAGCACGACCGAGCGGTACGACTCTGGGTGGCCGGCGGGCAGCCCGACGTACTCGTCGAGCTGGCAGATGCGGGCGCGCGAGGCGTCCACGGCGCCGGAGCGGACCTTCTGGGTGAGGGCCTGGTAGATGGGCAGCGGGGTCGAGCCGGTGGCCACGCCGAGCAGGGCGTCGGGCTTGCCGCGCAGCAGGGCCGCGATGGCCTCCGCGATCAGTTCGCCGCCTGCCGTGGCGTCCGGGACGATGACAACTTCCACGCTGTGCCTGCCGATCTGAAGAGTGGCGTCATGTGGTATAGACCAATCTGGCCCCAATCTAGCAGAACGGCGCGGCCCGGAGGTGAACCGTCCGCGTGTGCGCCGCCGGTTGTCGCCCTGTCGGCGGACGGTCCCGACCCTCGGGGGAGCGTCCCCGGAAACACCTGCGGGGAACGCCCCCGGAAACACCCGCGGGGCGCGGCCCCCGGAAACACCCGCGGGCCGCGGCGCCAGGACGGGACCCTCAGCCCGTCCGGCACCGCAGCCCGGAGCTAGGGGCCCGCCTTTCGGCAGGCCCTGCCTGGCCGGCGGTGTGCGGTGCCTCCGGCCACTGGAGGCACCGGCGCAGTCAGGGCAGAGAGCGCCGGGTGCCTCGGTCCGCTCTCCTGTGCGGGGAGAGCGGAGGTTCGTCTCGCGGGGGGCATGTCCTGCCAGTCGCACCCCTACGTGGTGCATTGTGGACTAGACCAATAGCCTGTGTCCATCCATGTGCGCGGACATTCTCCGGTCCGGACCGCGCCCGCTCACAGTGTCACGTATGCGGGGACCCATCGGTTCGGAACCTCCTCGTCTTCACAGGTACGCTCGCACCTGTGCCCTCCATGAACGACCTTGTCCGCCAGCACACAGCCCTGAGTGACACCGACCTCGAGTGGCTCCATCTGCTGGTCTCGGAGTGGCAGCTGCTCTCCGACCTCTCCTTCGCCGACCTCGTCCTGTGGGTACCCACCCGCGACGGGACCCGCTATGTGTCCGTCGCGCAGATGCGGCCCAACACCGGCCCCACCTCCTACCAGGACGACATGGTCGGCCACCTCGTGCCGCGAGGCCGCCGGCCCCTGCTGGACGCCGCCCTGGACGAGGGCCGCATCGTGCGTGAGGGAGACCCGGAGTGGCGCGAGGAGGTGCCCGTCCGGGTCGAGTCGATCCCCGTACGGAGGGAGGGCCGGATCCTCGGGGTCATCGCCCGCAACACCAACCTGCTCACCGTGCGTACGCCGTCCAGGCTGGAGCTCACCTACCTCCAGTCCGCCTCCGACCTGGCCCAGATGATCGCCGCCGGGTCCTTCCCGTTCCCCGGCCAGCAGGTCGACATGGACGCCTCGCCGCGCGTCGGTGACGGGCTGATCAGGCTCGACGCCGACGGTGTCGTGCAGTACGCCAGCCCCAACGGCCTCTCCGCCTATCACCGGCTGGGTCTGGCCTCGGACCTCGTCGGCCACAACCTCGGCGCGACGACCGCCGAACTCGCGCCCTCGCGCGGCCCGGTGGACGAGGCCCTGGTCAAGGTGGCGAGCGGGTACGCCCCCCGGGAGTTCGAGGTCGAGGGTGCCGGCGGGGTCATCCAGCTGCGCGCGATCCCGCTCAAGCCCAAGGGTGTGCGTATCGGTTCGCTGGTGCTGCTCCGCGACGTCACCGAACTGCGGCGCCGTGAGCGCGAATTGATCACCAAGGACGCCACCATCCGGGAGATCCACCACCGGGTGAAGAACAACCTCCAGACCGTGGCCGCCCTGTTGCGGCTCCAGGCGCGCCGGATGGATTCCGAGCGGGGCCGTGAGGCGCTCAACGAGGCCGTGCGGCGCGTCGGTTCGATCGCCATCGTCCATGAGACGCTGTCCCAGAATCTGGACGAGCGGGTCGAGTTCGACGAGATCGCCGACCGGGTGATCGCGATGGTCGCCGAGATCTCGCCCGGAAAGGTCACCTGCCGCCGCACGGGCCGCTTCGGGATCCTCGACGCGGAGGTGGCCACTCCGCTCTCGATGGTGCTCACCGAAGTGCTGCAGAACGCCCTGGAGCACGCGTTCACCGTGGCCGAGCAGGGCACCGTGGAAGTGTCCGCGGTGCGCGGTGGCTCTCCGGCCGAGGGCCGGCTGCGGATCACCGTGACCGACGACGGGCGTGGACTGCCCGAGGGGTTCGATCCCCAGCGGACCGGAAATCTGGGGCTGCAGATCGTGCGGACACTGGTGGAGGGTGAGCTGAGCGGCACCTTCGGCATGGTCCCGGCCCCGGTGCGTGGCACACAGGTGGTGCTCGACATCCCCGTACAGAACGACAAGTAGCGACCGACGTCGCCACACAGCAGTGGGCCCGGACCGTTGTGACGGTCCGGGCCCACTGCGTCGTGCTCACGGTGCGATGCGCTTCGGGGGTACTGCGCGCTGCGACTCGAAGGCGGGGCTGTGCGTACGCTCTGTACGCGCCGCCTGGCTGAGGCTCGTCGTGCGGGTGGCGTCGGTCAGGCGCTGGCGTTACGCGCCCGGTTGCGAGCGGCACGGCGCTTCATTGCGCGGCGCTCGTCCTCGCTGAGGCCACCCCAGACGCCGGAGTCCTGGCCGGACTCGAGCGCCCACTGCAGGCACTGCTCCATGACGGGGCAGCGACGGCAGACGGCCTTGGCTTCCTCGATCTGCAGCAGCGCAGGACCGGTGTTGCCGATGGGGAAGAACAGCTCGGGGTCTTCCTCACGACAAACGGCGTTGTGACGCCAGTCCATGGCTGCTACCTCTCCTTGGTATTACATGCTGATGCTTGTGAATGTGAACGCTTTCACGAATCCCCCCGCAGACGAAGGTCCGACGCCCAGACGAACTGGATGTGGTCCTGTTGTGGTGAGGAGGGGTTCTGGCTCTCAGTGGAGGCCGATGTTGCGGGCCGTCCCGATCGCCATGTAGAGATTCGCAAACCTCGGCGGCGGATACAACCCCTTCTGGAAAGTTTTTTTTGATTCCTCGGTGTCGACTAGGTCACAGCCGTACTTCTAAGGGGTGGGGGCCAGCCCAAACGTTCGAGTTAAAGGACTTTCGCCCCTTCTACTCACACAATCACACGCAGTGCACGGCGTACGCCTGTGAACGTCACGCTCGTACGCAGTCCCAGGTGGTCACCGTCCATCTGGAAGGGCAGTGGAGCCTTTGAATGCAAGGTGAAGTCCGTGAGGTCGTGCAGGGAGACGGCGTGCTTGCCGTGAGGGCCTTTCTCCGGGCTCGAAGTGAGCAGCTGGGTGGCGTACCGGGTCACGGCGGGGGTGGAGAGACGCTTGAGCGCGAGGACGTCCAGGGCGGTGTCGAAGGAGGCCTTCGGGGAGGCGTATATCGGACGATTCCCCAGGTAGGTCCAGGGTGCGGTGTTGCAGATTATCGACAGCGCGAGGTCGGTGACCGGGTCCTGGCCGGGCACCTCCAGGGTGATCATGCCGTTCCGCCGGTGCGGGTCGTCCATGAACTGCCGGAGCACCTGGCGCACGTACAGCGCATGGGTCGACCGCTTGCCCCGCTCGCGTTTCTGTTCGACCCGGCCGATGACGCCCGCGTCGAAACCGAGCCCCGCGCAGAAGGTGAACCACCGGCCGGGAACGGCCTCGTCCGGCGTACCCGGGGTGCCGGCCGCCAGGCCGAGGCCCACCGTGCGCTCGCTGCGGGCCTCGAGGGCGTCGAGGATGGCGCCCGTCGCCTCCACGGCGTCGTTGGGGATGCCCAGGGCGCGGGCGAAGACATTCGTGGAACCGCCGGGAACCACGGCCAGGCTGGGCAGGCCCTCGGGGTCCGGGCCGTTGTGCAGCAGCCCGTTGACCACCTCGTTGACCGTGCCGTCGCCGCCGAGGGCGACCACCAGCTCGATGTCGTCGGAGTCGGCTGCCCGCCGCCCCAGGTCCCGGGCGTGCCCGCGGTACTCCGTCGTCACGGCCTCGATCTTCATCTCGCTCGCCAGGGCGTGGATCAGCACGTCACGCGTGCGCGCGCTGGTAGTGGTGGCAGCTGGGTTGACCACGAGGAGTGCGCGCATGTCCGCCAGAGTACCTACCGCGCGGTACCGCCCTGAAGTCACGATCCGCCGGGTCCATGGGTGGTCACACAGCGTGACCTCCTGCCCGTGGCCCGTGTCCGCCGCTGCCCCGGCTTCGCGTTCCGGAAGTCAGGATGCGAATCTGAAAGACGTGAGCACTCAGCAGAACACGCCCTCTCCGTCGCCCTCGGCCGGCCCGGAGAAGCCGGGTCGGATCGCCGCACTGGCCGTACTCAACGCGCTCGAAGGCGCGGCGCTCGCCGTCGGCGGGATCTACATGCTGGCCGTCGGACTGTTCGGGCGGCCCGACAGCATCCAGCAGGCCGAGATGGGCGGACTCACGCTGGTGGCACTCGGCCTGATCCCGCTGTTCGCCGCCCGTGGACTGCTGCGGAGGCGCAGCTGGAGCCGCGGGCCGGCGCTCATCACCCAGCTGATGGCGCTGCCGGTCGCCTGGACGCTGCTGCGGTCCCAGGGCGCGCTCATCCCCGCGGGCATCGTCCTCGCGGCGGTCGCCGTGACGGCACTCGTGCTGCTGTTCGACCCTGCGACGACGGAGGCGCTGGGCATCCGTCGGGGGCCGCGTACGACCCCCGACGCCTGACCTGATCCGTCTGACCTGATCCGTCTGACCTGATCCGTCCCGGACCGGCCACCGCCGGCTCTCCGGCCGGCGGTGGTCCGGCGCCCGGCTACTCCTCGACGAGCAGTCGCTCGCGCAGCTGCGCGAGCGTGCGCGCCAGGAGCCGGGAGACGTGCATCTGGGAGATGCCGACCTCCTGGGCGATCTGCGACTGGGTCATGTTGCCGAAGAAGCGCAGCAGCAGGATCCGCTTCTCGCGCGGCGGGAGATCCTCCAGCAGCGGCTTGAGCGACTCGCGGTACTCGACACCCTCCAGCGCCTCGTCCTCGGATCCCAGCGTGTCCGCGACCGCCGGCGAATCCTCGTCCGTGTCCGGGACGTCGAGCGAGAGGGTGCTGTAGGCGTTGGCCGATTCCAGCCCCTCCAGGACCTCCTCCTCGGAGATCCCCAGGCGCTCCGCCAGCTCGTGGACCGTGGGGGAGCGGCCGTGCTGCTGGGAGAGCTCCGCGGTGGCCGTGGTCAGCGACAGCCGCAGCTCCTGGAGGCGCCGGGGCACCCGCACCGCCCAGCCCTTGTCCCGGAAGTGGCGCTTGATCTCGCCGACGACCGTGGGCGTCGCGTACGTCGAGAACTCGACGCCGCGGTCCGGGTCGAACCGGTCGACCGACTTGATCAGGCCGATCGTGGCGACCTGCGTCAGGTCGTCCAGCGGCTCGCCGCGGTTGCGGAACCTGCGGGCCAGGTGCTCCACGAGCGGCAGATGCATCCGGACGAGCCGGTTGCGCAGCTCGGCCTTCTCCACCGAGCCGTCGGGAAGCTCCCGGAGCTCGATGAAGAGCGCCCGTGCCCCGCTGCGGTCATGTGGATCGTGGTGCCCGTGCTCGCTCATCCGGCCCGCCCGCTCCGACTGCACCTGTTCCTCCGGCGCGGCCGGACGTCCCTGCGCGCCGTCCACGCCGTCCGCCCCGCCTTCCGGATGCGGCCGGGCCTGCTGCTCCGGAAGGGCTGCCGGGCGCACCGGCCCCGACCGGATCGTCTCGTCCCGCACAGGACCGTCCCCGTTCCCGTCGCTCACGCCGGCCCGGGTCCCGCGCCGCGCTGTTTGTAGAGGCTGATGCTGACCGTACGGTCGTCGGCGACCGTGGAGTCGACCTTGCCGGCCAGCGCGGAGAGCACCGTCCAGGCGAAGGTGTCGCGCTCAGGGGCGCGGCCGTCCGTCGTGGGGGCCGAGACGGTCACCTCGAGGGAATCGTCCACGAGCCGGAAGACGCAGCTGAGGACGGAGCCGGGCACGGCCTGCTGGAGCAGGATCGCGCAGGCCTCGTCGACCGCGATGCGAAGATCCTCGATCTCGTCGAGAGTGAAGTCCAAGCGCGCTGCGAGGCCGGCCGTGGCCGTACGCAGCACCGACAGGTAGGCACCCGCAGCGGGCAGCCGGACCTCTACGAAGTCCTGGTTCCCGGGCTCGCCTGCGATCTGGGACACCCTCACCTCCAAGGTGGCACAAACTCGTTCGAGGCTCCGGGACGGGTGCCCGGGGCCATGCGGTCCGTCGTCGGTTCTGTGGTTCGGCGACGCTGTCGCGACCCATGATGCCGTGTCGCCGAGACCGCAACCCGCTGATTACTCATGGTAAGCACATGAGTACACACAGTGGCTAGAGGTCTGCGGTGGTCAATTGCGAAGAACCGGCGCCGGTTTGACGTACCCAGGCGTCAGACGATCGAACCGTCCACGAAGCACCAGCGCCAGCTCTCGGCGCATTCGAAGCTGCGCATCACCGGATGGCCGGTCGCCTCGAAGTGCGCCGTGGCGTGCTTCAGGAGCGAGGAGTCGCAGCACCCGACGTGTCCGCAGACGAGGCAGAGCCGCAGCTGCACGGGATGGGTGCCGGCCGCGACGCACTCCCGGCAGGTGTCGCTGAGCGGGGCGGGTTCGGGGCGCGGCAGTTCGGATACGTGGAGGCACTCACTCATGATGGCCAGGTTACGGCCGGGTGGGGCCGTCGCGTCGGATGTGAGGACAGCGAGATGGACGCACTGCAGCTGGTGGCGCTCGTCGCGGTGAGCGCGGCGGTCGCGGGGGCCGCCCGCCGCACACCGGTGCCCCCGCCGCTGCTGCTGGTCGCCGCCGGCCTGCTGGCCGCGTACCTGCCGGGCGTGCCGAGCTACACGCTGGACGCACACATCGTGCTGCCCCTGCTGCTGCCGCCGTTGCTGTACACGGCGGCGGTCGACAGCTCGTACCTCGACCTCCGGGCCAATCTGCGGCCGGTCGCCCTGCTCTCCGTGGGGTACGTGCTCTTCGCCACGGTCGCGGTGGGATGGCTGGCCTATCTCCTCGTGCCCGATCTGCCGCTCACCGCCGCCCTGGTGCTCGGCGCGGTGGTCGCCCCGCCGGACGCCGTCACGGCCGCGGCCATCGCCCGCAGGGTGGGACTGCCCGCACGGGTCACCACGATCCTCCAGGGCGAGTCCCTGGTGAACGACGCCACCGCGATCACCGCGTTCAAGGTGGCCCTCGCGGCGGCCGTCGGTGAGGGGATGAGCTGGGGCGCGGGGATCGGTGAGTTCGCGCTGGCGTCGGTGGGGGGCATCGGCGTGGGCCTGCTCCTGATGGTTCCGCTGCACTGGCTGCGTACGCACCTCAAGGAGGCGTTGCTCCAGAACACCCTGTCGCTGCTGATCCCTTTCGTCGCGTACGCGGCGGCGGAGCGGGTGCACGCCTCCGGGGTGCTCGCGGTGGTCGTCGTCGCGCTCTACCTGGGACACCGCTCCTGGCAGGTCGACTTCGCGACGCGACTCCAGGAGGCGGCGGTCTGGAAGATGGTCGCGTTCGTCCTGGAGTCCGCGGTCTTCGCGCTCATCGGGCTGCAGCTGCCCTTCGTGCTCCGGGGGCTGGGCTCGTACGGCGTGGCGGAGGCCCTCGGCTACGCGGTCCTCGTGTTCGTGGCCGTGGTCGTGGTGCGTTTCGTCTGGGTGTACCCGGCGACCTATCTGCCCTCCTGGCTGTCCAGGCGCGTCAGGGAGCGCGAGGGCCCGCTCTCCTGGAGCTCGCCCCTGATCGTCTCCTGGGCCGGGATGCGGGGCGTCGTCTCGCTCGCCATCGCCTTCTCCATCCCCATGGTCACGCACGACGGGGGCGACTTCCCCGCGCGCAATCTGGTGCTGTTCCTGACCTTCACGACGGTCATCGGGACACTGGTCGTCCAGGGGCTGAGCCTGCCCTTCCTGGTGCGGGTCCTGAGACTGCCCACACGCAGCGCGCGTGACGAGACGCTGGCCGAGGCGCAGGCGCAGAGCGAGGCTTCCACGGCCGCCGACGCCTCGCTGGAGGCGTTGCTGGCCGACCCGCGCAACGCGCTGCCCGACCCTCTCCTCCAGCGGCTGCGCGCCGTCATGGAGCGGCGCCGCAACGCCGTGTGGGAAAGGCTCGGGGCGGCCAATCCGGTCACCGGGGAGTCGGCGGACGACACCTACCGGCGGCTGGCGAGGGACATGATCGCCGCCGAGCGCGAGGTCTTCGTGCGTCTCAGGGACGAGCGGCGGATCGACGACGAGATGCTGCGTGCCCTGCTTCGGCGGCTGGACCTGGAGGAGGCCGCCGCGTACCGGGAGCCGGACGGCGGGTGACGGCGACCCGGCCGCCTCGGAGGCGGCCGGGTGGCCTCTCAGGGCCGGCCGGTGACGACCGCGGTGACCGTGGACCCCGGGGCGAAGGCGCCCTCCCCGGCCAGCACGGTCAGCCCGTACAGGAGTTTGGCCACATAGAGCCGCTCGACGGGCAGGCCGTGCCGGTCCTCGAAGTCGTCGGCGAAGGCGTGCAGCTCCGGTGGCGTGCGGGCGTACCCGCCGAAGTGGAAACGTTCGTCCAGGGACCACTGCCCGGCGGGGGCGCCGAAGGCCTCCTGCTGCAGATCGCGCACCGCCGCTCCCAGGAAGCCGCCACGCAGGACCGGGACGCCCAGGGCGCGCTGCCCGTGGCCGAGCCCGGCGGCCAGCCCCGCGAGGGTGCCGCCGGTGCCGCAGGCGACCGCCACCGTGCCGGTCAGGCCGCGCAGTTCACGGCCGAGCTCTGTGCAGCCCTCTGCGGCGAGCGCGTTGCTGCCCCCTTCCGGGATGACCAGACAGTCCCCGAAGAGGCTCAGCAGGCCGTCCAGGACGCCGGGAGAGGCCTTCGCGCGGTAGGTCGTCCGGTCCACGAAGTGCAGACGCATGCCGTCGGCCGCGCACCGGTCCAGTGAGGGGTTGAGCGGGCGCCCGGCCAGCTCGTCGCCCCGTACGACGCCGACGGTGGGGAAGCCCAGCAGGCGTCCGGCTGCGGCCGTCGCCCGCAGATGGTTCGAGTAGGCGCCGCCGAAGGTCAGTACGGTACGGCTGCCGGCGGCCCGGAGGTTGAGGGCGAGTTTGCGCCACTTGTTGCCCGGCAGGTCCGGGTGGATCAGGTCGTCGCGCTTGAGCAGCAGCGTCACGCCGTACCGGGCGAAGCGCTCGTCCTCGACCGGCTGCAGGGGCGAGGGGAGCGCCGGCTGCAGCCGGGAGAGGTCGAGTGCTTCGTCGGTCATGCCCTCATTGTGTGCCGCCCGGTGCCGCCCTACTTCAGCCGGTCATGGATGCGGTTGCGCATCCCGTTCATGGAGAAGCCGCGTGGGTCGACCTTGCCGGGCTGCCACTCCAGGTGTCCGATGACCGAGGGGGAGTCCCAGTCGTGGAAGCGGCAGACCGCTGCCGCCGCCTTCTCGATGGCCTCGAGCTGGACGGCCGGCCAGGGGTCCTTCCCGTCGCCGAGGTTCTCGCACTCGAAGCCGTAGAAGTGCCTGTTCCCGTCGGTGTTGGCCTCGTTGTCCGACGGCAGGCGCTTCTCGGCCACCACGGCGCGCAGGACGTCGTCGTCGCCGAGGCCGGCGTGGTTGGCGCGGCCGTAGCCGACCAGGTGGACCCGCCCGTCCTTGGCGATCACGCCGTGGCAGAGCGGGCCCGGCAGCCCGGAGTGGCCGTCACGGCAGATCTCGACCGTGCGGGCGGTGCCCTTCGTGACGGTGTGGTGGAGCAGCACACCGTGCACCGGCCCCCAGGGGCCCTTGTGGTTGCGGTTGTGCGTACGCCAGTCGCCCACCTGGACGACGGTGAGCCCCTCGTCCTTGAGGGCCTTGAGGAAGTTGCTGGCGGACATGGGTGAGGACATGGCCGACTCCTTCGCTAGCGGGCGAGCGTGTCCGTACAGCGCTTGTACCGGAACACACAGCTCCGGCAAACCTGTTCGGGCGCTGTTCGCGGCGTGTGCGATTTGATCCGGACAGTCCGAGTGCCCCGGGGGGTCGTGCTCAGTCCTGGGCGATCCACAGGTCGGGGCCGAACACCTCGTAGTGGATGTCTGCCGCGGGCACTCCCTTCGCGAGGAGCTGCGAGCGGACGGCTCGCATGAACGGCAGCGGACCGCAGAGGTAGGCGCGGGTGTCCGGGGCGACGGGAAGGCCGCTCAGGTCGACCGTGCCGGTGCGCTCGGCGGTCCGGCCGGGCTCCGGGTTCTCGTACCAGAAGTGGGCCGAGGCGTCGGGGAGCTTTCCGGTGAGCGCCTCGTGTTCCGCACGCAGCGCGTGGTCGGCCGGCGACCGGTCGCCGTGCACCACGGTGACGGGCGAACGGTGCCCCTCCTCCGCCAGGTGCTCCAGCATCGACAGGATGGGGGTGCAGCCGATGCCGGCCGAGGCGAGGAGCAGTGGGCCCTCGGAGCCGTCGAGCACCAGGTCGCCGTACGGTGCGGAGACGCGCAGCCGGTCGCCCGTGCGCAGCCGTGCGTGCAGGTGGGCGGAGACCTCGCCCTCCGGGCCGGCCCCGCCCCGTACCCGCTTGACCGAGAAGGAACGCAGACCGGAACCGGGCGCTCCGGTGAGGCTGTACTGGCGTATCTGGCGGGCGCCGTCGGGGAGGTCCACCTGGACGGAGACGTACTGGCCCGCCCGGAAGGCGGGGGCCGGTGTGCCGTCGGAGGGGGTGAGCCGGAAGGTGGCCACGTCAGGGGTGTCCTCGACCCGGGAGGCGACCGTCCACTCGCGCCACACGTCGTCCGCCGTCACACCCTGCTGCGCGTGGAGCCGGTCCTCGATCGCGATCAGGGCGTTGGCCATCAGCCAGTAGACCTCGTCCCAGGCCTCGGCGACCTCGGGGGTCACGGCGTCGCCGAGCACCTCGGCGATCGCGGCGAAGAGGTGGGTGTGCACGATCCCGTACTGCGGGGCGGTGATGCCCAGTGAGGCGTGTTTGTTGGCGATACGGCTGAGCATCACGTCGGGCCGGGTGTCCGGGTGTTCCACGAGGTGGGCGGCGAAGGCGGCGATCGACCCCGCGAGCGCCTGACGCTGGGTGCCCGAGGCCTGGTTGCCCCGGTTGAACAGGTCCCGGAGAAGCTCCGGACGGGCGTCGAACAGCTTCCGGTAGAAGAGATCGGCGATGTCCCCGATGGCCGCCCCCACGGCGGGGAGTGTGGCTCGGACAGTGGCGGTCGACGTCTCGGAGAGCATCGGGTGACTCCTGGGGTGTGAGGGCGGGCCGTGCGGCGGCCGGCCTGGTAACTGGTATATGAGATGCGTATTTTTGACCGGCGTGAGCCGCGTGGCGCGCGGAGGGGTGCGTGGGGGCGGGTGCGGGCGGATCAGCCGGGCGCGGGGCGGCCGCGGCTGATGCCGAGCAGCAGCGGACCGGTGGGGGAGGAGACGAGGTCGCCGACGGTGAGCGGGTCGAGCGAGGCGTAGAAGGCCTCCTCGGCCCTGCGCAGTGCGGAGCGGAGCAGGCAGGCGGAACGCAGGGGGCACGGGGTGCCGCCCTCGCAGTCGACGACCTCACCGGGCCCTTCCAGCTGCCTCACCAGGGCGCCGATCGACGCGGAGTGTCCGGCGGTGGTGAGCGAGAGGCCTCCGCCCCGGCCCCGCCGCGCGTCGACCAGGCCGAGGTGCTGGAGGCGGGCGACAACCTTCGCCGCGTGGGTGTACGGCACCTGCATGGTGGCCGCCACCTCGCGGGTGGTCGGGGGGGCCTCGTCCTCCGCCGTGACGGTCAGGCGCATGAGCACCCGGAGCGCCACATCGGTGAATCGCGTCAGCCGCATGGCGGCAGCGTAGGTAAGTTGCATCCGGGATGCAACTTAGGGCGCCCGTCCGTCGCGCGGGAGGCCGCGTCATCATGGGAGGTGCGGACCCGTGACGGATGCGGGACGTGTGTGGGACGAGAGAGGCGGTCAGCGGCAGTGCCGAAGCCGAACGCAGCCGACGGGATACCGGCGGCCAAAGTCATCACCGACCCGGACAGCCTGGGCCGCTACGCGCACGACGAGGCGGAGTGGGCCCCGGCGGGGCAGCCACTGGCCGTCGTGCGGCCACAGGACACCGATGAGGTGCGGGCGGTCGTCGCGTACTGCGTCGAGCACCGGATTCCGGTGATCCCGCGCGGCGCCGGTACGGGCCTGTCGGGCGGGGCCAACGCGGTGGACGGCGCCGTCATCCTCTCGTTCGAGGACATGAACCGGATCCTGCGTATCGACCCGGTGGAACGCCTCGCCGTCGTCCAGCCGGGCGTCGTCAACGACGATCTGCGCGCCGCGTGCGCCGCACAAGGCCTCTGGTACCCGCCGGACCCGGCGAGTTCGCCCTGGTCCACCATCGGCGGCAACACGGCCACCAACGCGGGAGGCATGTGCTGCGTCAAGTACGGCGTGACCCGCGACTACGTTCTCGGGCTCGAGGTGGTCAACGGCCTCGGTGAGACCGTGCGGGTGGGCCGGCAGACCGCCAAGGGCGTCGCGGGCTACGACCTGTGCGGCCTGTTCGTCGGCTCCGAGGGCACTCTCGGCGTGATCACCGAGATCACCGTGAAGCTGCGCGGTGCGCGGCCCGCGGAGCGCACGGTGGCCGGCTTCTTCGACTCGGTCGTCGCGGCGGGCGACGCGGTGAGCCGGGTGACGGCGGCGGGCATCGTGCCCTCGGCACTCGAACTCCTCGACCGGCACTGCCTCAAGGCCGTCGACGAGTGGAAGAACATGGGCCTGTCGTCGGACGCGAACGCCATCCTGCTCGGCCGCGTGGACACCCCGGGAGCCGCGGGTGACGCCGAGGCCGAGGCCGTAAGGGCCTGTTTCGCGGAGGCCGGCGCGGCCTGGGCCGAGGTCTCCACCGACCAGGCAGAGGCGGACGCCCTGTTCCAGGCCCGCAGGCTCGCCTACCCGGCGCTTGAGCGGCTGGGGCCGGTGCTCACCGAGGACGTCGTCGTTCCCCGGTCCCAGGTGCCGCGGATGCTCGCGCGCATCGAGGAGATCTCCGTCGCGCACGACGTCCTCATCGCCAACATCGCTCACGCGGGCGACGGGAACCTGCACCCCCTGATCATCACCGAACCCGGCGACGACGCGGCAAGGGCACGCGCCCAGCTCGCCTTCGAGGACATCCTCGACGCGGCGATCTCCTTCGGCGGCACGGTCACCGGTGAACACGGCGTGGGGCTGCTGAAGATGGGCGGCATGGACCGCGAGGTGGGCCCTGTCAACCTCGCCATGCAGCGAGCGGTCAAGGCAGCCCTGGACCCCCACGGCATCCTCAACCCGGGCAAGGTCGTCGTGTCGGGAGCGCCCCTGGCGTACTGAGCGGGTCCTCCCTACCGCAGCGGTTCGCTGAGCTCGACTGCGCGCAGGGCCGCCGCGAGCGACTGCTCGTCGCCGAAGTCCATGGCCGTGTCGGTCAGCTTGATGACGTGCTCGTCGCCGTGGGCCAGGGCCCGTTCCACGACCTCCTCGGGCGTGATCCGGCCCGGCGGTACGTAGGCCACCGGGGCGCCCGGCGCGTACATGGCGGTCACCGCCGCGGAGGCGGTCCAGGCCGCCTGGAGGCTCGGCACCCACAGGGCGTGCGGGAGCGCGGGGAGGGTGCGAAGGACGGCGTTGGGCGCCGTGGCCGCGTGAACCAGCATGGTCTCGTTGCCGTGGCCGTGGGTCGCGTACCGGTGGGTGGCCGCCCGGACCAGCTCGGTGAGCCGACTGTGCGCCTCGGCCGGGTCCGTGACCGTGGCGGCCCACACCGGCACGCTCCTGACCTGGCCGAGCCGGGCGGGGAAGCCGCCTGCCCGTTCGGCGACGGGCTCCACCGCGTCGAGAGCCGCCGCGGCGCTGCCGGCGCCGGGCACGGGGACGAGCCCGGCGACGGGGTGGTGGCGGGCGGCCCAGTAACCGAGGCCGTGGGCGAGTTCGGTCAGACGCGGTCCGGTCGCGTCGTCCGCCAGGAGCGTGCGCACGGCATGGCCCACACGGATCACCGGATGCGTCGATCCGCCGTACATGCCGGGCAGGAGGCGCGGCCACCACAGGGCGAGCACCTCGCGCCAGGGATGCTCGGCGAGCTCCCGGCCGAAGTAGGCGATCCAGTCGGCGGCGCGGCGGGGATCGCCCAGCGCGGAGCGCCAGTCGGCGTCCGTGACCGGCTCGACGCCGGCCGGGAACTCCTCGAGTCTCGGCGCGTACAGGTCGAGCCAGCGGTGCACGGCCGCCGCCTGGCCGTTGGCGGCGAGCGCCTCGACGGCCATCGGCGCGTGGTTGGTGAGCCGCCCGAGCCGCTCGGGACCCGAGGTGTGCAGTCGCTGGAGTGCCTCGTCGAGGGTGCCTGTCGTATCCATGGCGGGAACGCTAGGCGGCCGTGCGCGGCGCCGTAACGGGCGGAAGTCCCGGTCGCGGAGCGGGCTGAAGTCCTAGGTCCTGAGGCCCGGTTCCGGTACGCCGCCACGGCCGGCCCGAGCCCTTCCGGCCTGTCCCCGGGCGCCCGGGTGCGGGCAATGTGCCCCGACCCGGGCCCGAATAGTCACACTCTTTTGTGTAATAGCGCGCCGTGTCCTCCTCCTGCAAGTCTTCCTCTCGCAGGTCAGCCCATGATCGAGAGGATGTCGGATGTCCGTTGGTGAAGAGGTTCGCGACACGCAGCCGCCGCAGCAGAGTCTCGGCACAGCGGCTGCGCGGAACCTCGCGACGACGACCAAGTCCGCCCCGCAGATGCAGGAGATCAGCTCCCGGTGGCTGCTGCGCATGCTGCCGTGGGTGCAGGTGCAGGGCGGCACGTACCGGGTGAACCGGCGGCTGAGCTATTCGGTCGGCGACGGCAGGGTGACTTTCGTCCAGACGGGCGACCGGGTCACGGTCATCCCCGCAGAGCTCGGCGAACTCCCCGCCCTGCGCGATTTCGGCGACGAGGAGGTGCTGGCCGAGCTGGCGCGCCGGTGTGAACAGCGCGACGTCGCGGCCGGTGAGGTGCTCGTCGCGGCGGGTGAAGCGGCGGACCGTGTCCATCTGCTGGCCCACGGCAAGGTCGAGAAGATCGGGACCGGGCAGTACGGCGACGAGACGGTGCTCGGAGTCCTCGCCGACGGCTCCTACTTCGGCGACCACGTCCTGCTCGACGGTGACGCGACCTGGGAGTACACGGCCCGTGCCGTGACCGCCTGCACGCTGCTGACTCTGCGTCGCTCGGACGTGCTCAACCTCGCCGCCCGCGCGGACTCGCTCCGCGACCATCTTGCCGGGCTGCTCGCCATCCCGCACCAGAGGACCAACCAGTACGGCGAGGCGGAGATCGATCTGTCCGCGGGACACGTGGGGGAGAGCGTCGTCCCGCACACCTTCGTCGACTACGAGTCGGCGCCCCGTGAATACGAACTGAGCGTCGCCCAGACCGTGCTGAAGGTCCACAGCAGGGTGGCCGACCTCTACAACCAGCCGATGAACCAGACCGAGCAGCAGTTGCGGCTCACGGTCGAGGCACTGCGCGAGCGCCAGGAACACGAGCTCATCAACAACCGGGAGTTCGGCCTGCTCAACAACTGCGACTACGGGCAGCGCCTCCAGCCCCACGACGGGGCACCCGGCCCCGACGACATGGACGAACTCCTCTCGCGGCGGCGCGGATCGAAGCTGTTCCTCGCGCATCCGCGGGCCATCGCCGCGTTCGGCCGCGAGTGCAACAAGCGAGGCCTGGTGCCGGAGAGCGTCGAGGTCGGGGGGCACCATGTGCCCGCCTGGCGGGGAGTGCCGATCTTCCCGTGCAACAAGATCCCGGTCACCGACGCCCGCACCACATCGATCATCTGCATGAGGACCGGTGAGGCGGACCAGGGCGTCGTCGGGCTCCAGCAGAGCGGCATCCCGGACGAGATCGAGCCGAGCCTCTCGGTCCGCTTCATGGGCATCGACGAGCAGGCGATCATCTCGTACCTCGTGACGGCGTACTACTCCGCCGCCGTACTGGTGCCGGACGCCCTCGGCGTCCTGGAGAACGTGGAGGTGAGCCGCTGGCGGTGACGCTCCCCGGACCCGGGCGGCGGGACCGCCCGCCCGGGCCCCGGCAGGCCGAGGCCGCGACCAAGGCGCCCGTGGCGCCCGGAAGGAGTGACCGTGACCATGACCAGTACGGATGCCGCGATGGAGGGGCACAAGGCAGCCGCGCTCCTGGAGCACACCCGCAGCGCCGTCGACCCCCACCTCCGGGCGGCGGTCGAAACACTGCCCGGGGGGATGCGCCGGGTCGCCATGTACCACTTCGGCTGGCAGAACGCCGACGGGACGCCGGCCTCGGGGCAGGCAGGCAAAGCCATCAGGCCGGCGCTCGTCCTGGCGGCCGCCCGAGCGCTGGGTGGGGACCCGGAGGCGGCGATGCGGGCGGCCGTCGCCGTCGAACTCGCTCACAACTTCACCCTGCTCCACGACGACGTCATCGACGAGGACACCACCCGGCGGCACCGGCCCACGGCCTGGGCGGTGTTCGGTGTGCCGGACGCCGTCATCACGGGCGACGCCATGCTCGCCCTCGCCCTGAGACTGCTGGCCGACGACCCGCACCCCGCGTCCGCGCCCGCCGCGGTGCGGCTCTCCACCTGTGTCATCGAGCTCTGTGCGGGGCAGCAGGCCGACTGCGCCCTGGAGGACCGCGGTCCCGACGACGTCACGCTGGACGAGTGCCTCGCCATGGCCATGGCCAAGACGGGCGCCCTGCTCGGCTGCGCCTGCGCTCTCGGGGCGCTCTACGCCGGTGCGGGGGACCGGGTGGTCCGCGCCATGGACGGCTTCGGCAGGGAAGCCGGCCTCGCCTTCCAGCTCATCGACGACCTGATCGGCATCTGGGGGGACACAGCCCGCACGGGCAAACCCGCCGGTGCGGACCTGAGCGCGCACAAGAAGTCCCTTCCGGTGGTCGCCGCGCTCACCTCGGACACCCCGGCCGCCGCCGAGCTCGCCGCCCTCTACCGGGGGGCCATGGACACACCGGGGGAGGTGAGGAGCGCCGCCGACGCGGTCGACCGGGCCGGCGGGCGCGACTGGGCCCAGACCGCCGCGGCGGACCGAATGGCCAGGGCCGTGCACCACCTGTCCCGTGCGGTGCCCGTACCGGCCGGTGCCGGAGATCTGCTCGCCCTGGCCGAATTCGTCACCCGCAGAAGCCACTGAGCCGGACTGCCCGTGACCGGCCCCCGAGGCCAACTCTAGGATTCCGTGCGTCGGTCGGGACCAACACCACGGGACGAAGAGAGCGGGGCCGGTCATGGGCGTACGGGTACGGCGGGCGGACGAGCAGGACAGGGGCCAGGTCGTACGACTCCTGGAACAGGCGTTCCATCACGATCCGGTGAGCAGCTGGGTCTTTCCCGACGAGGAGCACCGGCGCGCGGTGCACGGGAAGTTCCTCGGGGTCTTCGCCGACATCACGCTGGAGGGAGGCCGTATCGACCTGCTGGAGGACGGCACCGCCACGGCCCTCTGGCTCTCCGTGCCGGCGGGTCTGCCGGAGGAGGACGACACCCCCGCGCTCATGCGGGAGACCGCGGACCCGGACAACGAACGGGCCGAGCTGGTGGGGAGGCTGACCGGTGCCGTCCATCCCCACGACCGTGCCCACGAGTACCTGCTGATGATCGGAGTCTCTCCGGAGCGCCAGGGGGAGGGGATCGGCGAGGCGCTGATGAGGGGGGTGCTGGAGCGGTGCGACCGGGAGGGGACCCCCGCCTATCTGGAGGCGAGCAGCGAGCGCAGCCGCGGCCTCTACGAGCGGCTCGGTTTCACCTTCATGGGACAGACCGTCGACCTTCCCCAGGGCCCGTCGATGTGGCCCATGTGGCGTGAGCCCCGGACCGGATGAGCGGGGCCCGGCCGCCGGAGGCACGGAAGGGGAGGGCGCCACAGGGCGGTCCGGGGGGTACGGGCTACAGTCCCTGCTCATGACAGATGAGTCGTGGGCAGGCTGGTACCGGGACCGTCATGGTTCCGAGGCCGTCATTCTCACCACGGACGGACAGCAGCTCCGTGTCCGCGTACGGGGCACGGACTTCGAGGGCGCGAGCTTCGACGGCCTGGCTCCCGTGGCGGGGGTGCCGGTTCCCGAGGGCCTGTTCGGCCTGGCGGAAGGGGCGCTCGACGACTGTGTCCTGGAGTGGGACCTCCCGCTCCCGGTCCTCGTGTCCGGCACGGTCCGCCAGGCGACGCTCAGCTGTCTGCTGTCCCTGCGGAGGGCGGACCCGGATCTGTATCTCGCCCTCCATCTGGACGGGGCGGTGTACGAGTCGAACCGCGCCGAGGGCGACTTCGCCGCCGCGCTGGCCACGGTCCAGCGGATCCTGCCGCCGGACATGCATCTGCAGACGTGCATCGCCTGCGCCTTCTCCGACTACTTCCCGGCCCCGGTCCGCGGCCTGTCCGGCGGGCTCGCCTGCTTCCGTGGCGCGAAGGCCGCCTACCGCGACGTGGCGGGCGGGGCCGATGTCGCGGACCTCTGGGACCGGCGTACGGGATTCGTCCAGGAGATATGGAGCTGCCGGGAGTTCGAACCGCGTCCGGCGCACGGCGCCGGCACCGGCCACCGGGGTGCCTTCCCGCTCGAAGTCGCCTGATCGTCCCGCCTCGCACCCGGGGGCCGCTCCGCTCCCGCGGAACGGCCCCCGTCTCGTGCGTCGAGGTGCGTCAGGACGTGGCGAGCGCCGCCGCGAGCCCGTTCTGCCAGAGGGAGTTCACCCGCGACCGTTCGGTGGTGTCCGGGTAGGCGTTCGTGCAGGACGGGCCGGGGCCGCCGCCCGACATGAGCTCGCTGCACGGCCCGGTGTAGTGGTCCGGAAGCCCCAGCACGTGTCCGGTCTCATGAGTGGTGACCCGGGTCGAGTCGTACTGCTGGTTCTGGGCGTAGTCGAGGAAGACGTAGCCGCTGCCGTGCCCGTCCGTGCTCGCGTACGAGCCCCGGGAGTCGTTGCCCTCGCGGTAGGTGAAGTCCGCGTTCGAGCCCTCCTGCAGCTTGACGTTGCTCACCGAGCTGTTCCAGATGCTGGCGCTGCCGGCTATCTGGCTGCGGAAGCTCGGGGCGTTGGCGGCGCTGTAGACCACGGTGACCGCCTGGGCGCCCGGGTTCGCGGCCCGCTTCTCGGCGACCGACTTCATGACGGCTTCGAAGAACGCCTTGTTCGCAGCGGCGTTCTCGCTCGAACCGGCGTACGCGGCATAGCCGGACTGCGCCGTGGCCACGGTGTCCGTGGACGCGGGGGACGGAGCGGCTGCGACCGCGGGAGTGGCGACCAGCGCGGCGGCGAGGCCGAGTCCGGCCACGGCCGACATGAAGGCTGTCCTGGGGTGTCTCATGGGGGGTGTCTCCTACCTGTCCGAAGAACCCCGTCCGGAGGCCGGACGGGGAACGGGTGGGGGGTACGGAGAGAGTGTCAGGGCAGCCGGGCCCGCAGCGGATGATGTCAACCGGCGATAGCGCCGCCCTATCCCCCGGACAGGGAGCACACAGAATCAGCACGTACCGGTGGACCGAGACCCTCTGAATAGGCCCGGTTGGTGGTGGTTGGGACATCTGGTGCTCGGCATGCGAACAGCCATACGCTCACCGTCATGGAGCTCGAGGTGAGGCACCTCAGGGCGCTCTGCGCCATCGCCGACACGGGCAGCCTGCACCAGGCCGCACGGCGGCTCGGCGTCAGCCAGCCCTCCTTGACCACCCAGCTCCAGCGGATCGAGAAGACCTTGGGTTCGGAGCTGTTCCGCCGCGGGCGGACGGGCTGCCGTCCGACCCTCCTGGGACGTGCCGTCCTCAGCCGCGCCCGGCCTCTGGTGGACGGCATGTCCGCCCTGGTCGGCGCGGCGACGGCGGAGGCCGCTGCCGCCCGGGCCGGTGGCCCGGGACTGCGGATCGGATCCACCGCGAGCCGGGTCATCGGCGGCTGGCTGCGCGGACTGCGGGTGCGTCTGCCCGGCACCGACATCTCTCTCCGGGTCGACGTGTCGGCCCGGGCGCTGCTGGGATCGGTGGCGGCAGGCCGGCTCGACGTGGCCTTCGTGCACGAGGTGGAGGGCTCTCCGCTCGCCGTACCGGACGGTCTGAGCCAGCGCGTACTCCTGGAGCGCGAACCGCAGTTCATCTCCCTGGCCAGGGACCATCCGGCGGCAGGGCGGCCGGTGGTGGACCTCGACGACCTGGCAGGCGACCGGTGGATGGTCGACCCCTCGGTGGACGGTGAATGGGACGGCGTGCGCCGGGTCCTGGGCGCCGCGGGCCTCGACCCGACCGTCCTGCACGGCGACTACCTCACGGCGGCCTCGCTCGTCGTCCTCGGCGAGGCGGTCGCCCCCTGCCAGCCGACCTCCGGCCCACGTGACGACATGGCGATCCGTCCCCTGCGCGGCGACCCGCTGGCGGTGCGTCTGCTGCTGGTCTCACGGCCGGGAGCGGACGTGGACGCCGTGTACGAGGAACTGGAGACGGCCTACCGCGACGCGGCACGGCGCGCCGAGGAGTACCACCGGTGGCTGTTGCGCCACAGCAGTCCTCTGGCGCGCATCTCCTGAACGGCGTCCCGCAGCCCTTAGCGTGGCCCGATGACCGAACAGCTGCTGCACCTCACGGAAGAGCCCTTGTGGGAGGCCGCCCGCAGAGCGGGGACGTACGAGATGTCCACCAGGGGCCGCACCCTCCGCGAGGAGGGCTTCATCCACTGCTCGCTCCCTCACCAGCTGCCCGCCGTGGCCCGGGCGCTGTACGGATCCGACGGCGAGGGCCTGGTGGTCCTGGTCATCGACACCGGCCTGCTCCCGGCACCCGTCAGGTACGAGGCCATGGAGCCGGGCGGCGAGGAGTTCCCGCACATCTACGGACCATTGCCGGCGAGCGCGGTCGTGGAGGTGCGCCCCTGGGCCGAGCCCATGGCGCCGGAGGGGGAGGCGGGATGATCAGTCCACTGGTGGCGGTGACCGGCGCGAGCGGATCCGTCGGCGGCCGGGTGGCCGCGAGGCTGGCCCGGACGGGCGTCCCCGTGCGTCTCCTCGGCCGGGACCCCTCCCGGCTGCCCCGGCTGCCGGGCACGGTCGCCGCACCGGCCGCCGCGTACGGGGACGGCGAGGCTATGCACCGCGCGCTCGACGGCGCGCACACCCTGTTCCTCGTCTCGGCGCACGAGAGCGCCGACCGGGTGACGGAGCACATCACCGCGGTGGACGCGGCGCTGGCCGCGGGCGTCGAGCGCATCGTGTACGTGTCGTTCCTCGGCGCGTCACCGGACGCGACGTTCACGTTCGCCCGCGACCACTGGCACACCGAGGCGCACATCCGGATGACCGGTGTGCGCCACACCTTCCTGCGGGACGGCTGGTATCTCGCGGGAATCCCCGCGATGACCGGAGCCGACGGAGTCCTGCGCGGCCCCGGCGGCGACGGGCGGGTCTCGGCCGTCTCGCACGACGACATCGCCGACTCGGCGTCAGCCGTACTGCTGGACGAGGGGACCACCCACGACGGCGCGACGTACGACCTCACCGGCCCCGAGGCGTTCACGCTGGCGGAGGCGGCCGGCGAACTGAGCCGCCGCACCGGCCGCGCGATCCGGTACGTGGCCGAGACCAGAGAGGAGGCATACGCCTCCCGTGCCCACTACGGCGCCGAGGACTGGGAAGTGGCCGGCTGGGTCACGTCGTACGAGGCGATCGCGGCCGGCGAGCTGGCGAAGGTCTCGGACGCCGTGCCCACCCTCACGGGCCGTCCGGCCCAGAACCTGGCGGCCTACCTCCAGGCGCACCCGGACAGTTACAGCCACCTCCTGCCGGGCTCCTGAGCCCGGCGGCACGCTCCGGAAACGACCGCACCCGGCCTGCCTGCTCCCCGGAGGGGAAGCGGCGGGCCGGGCGCGGTCGTTGCTGACCTTGCGGAACGGGACCGCAGATCAGGCCTTCTTGGTCTCCCAGAAGATCGTGTCGATCCGGGCGATCAGGTCCAGAGCCTTCTGGCCCGTGGCCGGGTCGTTCGAGCCCTTGGCCGCGGAGAGCGCCTTCAGGGTGTCGTTGACCAGCTGGTGCAGCTCCGGGTACTTCTCGAAGTGCGGGGGCTTGAAGTAGTCGCTCCAGAGCACCGAGACGTGGTGCTTCGCGAGCTCGGCGCGCTGTTCCTTGATCAGAACGGCGCGCGTGCGGAAGTCCGCGTCCTCATTGGCCTGGTACTTCTCCTGGACGGCCTTGACCGACTCGGCCTCGATGCGGGCCTGGGCCGGGTCGTACACGCCGCAGGGCAGGTCGCAGTGGGCGCTGACCTTCACCTTGGGGGCAAACAGGCGGGAAAGCATGGAGCTGTCCTTCCTCGTGATCGTCTTCTCAGGTGGGACATTACTCCGTAGGGAGCCTGTTTCAGCGGCTGCCCCCTAGGGCTTAGGCCAAAAGTCCGGGGTGAGGATGGGACCGCTGGCCGAAAATACGGAGCGGTGCGCGCAGCCGTGTACCGGAGAATGGACCGGGAGGTGCCACAGATGCCGGAGCCGTCACAGGAACCGTGGAGCGGACGGGCGGCGCGTAAGCCGTTCCAGGTGGTGGAGGTGACGGGACCGTCGATGGTGCCCACGCTCTACCACGGGGACGTGCTGCTCGTGCAGCGCGGAGCGCCGGTGCGCCCGGGGGACGTGGTGATCCTGCGTCACCCGTTGCAGCAGGACCTGCTGATCGTCAAACGGGCCACCGAGCGACGCGGCGGCGGCTGGTGGGTGCTGGGCGACAACTCGTACGCCGGCGGGGACAGCACGGACTACGGGGCGGTGCCCGAAGAGCTCGTGCTGGCCAGGGTGCGGGCCCGCTACCGGCCGCTGAGGAAGGATCAGCGGTCGGTGCTCGGGCTGCTGGGCTGGGCGGTGTCCGCGGTGCGCAGGGTCTCGCCGGAGCGGTCCGCCTCCAGGCGCTTGCGGGCGCGGTAGGCGGCCACGTTGGCCCGGGTCGCGCAGCGGTCCGAGCAGTAGCGCCGTGAGCGGTTGGTCGAGGTGTCGAGGTAGGCGTTGCGGCAGGGAGCGGCCTCGCACAGGCCGAGCCGGTCCACGCCGTGCGTGGTGAGGTGGAAGGCCAGGCCCATCGCGGCGATGGCGGCGAAGCCGGCCGTCGCGTTCGACGGGTGGTCGGCCAGGTGCATGTGCCAGTCCGGATTGCCCTCGTCGTCACGGGTGTCGTGGCCGGAGATCTGCGGGCTGACCGGGAACTCAAGCAGCAGCGAGTTGAGCAGAGCGACCGCGAGTGTCTCGTCACCGCCGTCGGCCGCCTCGAAGACCGCGCGCAGCCGGGCGCGCACGGAGCGGAAGCGCGTCACATCGGCGTCCGTGGCACGCCGGGCCGCCTGGGCGTTGGGGCCGAACAGCTCGCGGATGCACTCGACGGTGGTGAGGGAGTCCTTGTTGCGGGCCGGCTCCTCGGTGTTGACCAGACGCACGGCGTAGTCCGAGTAATAGGCCAGTTCCACTTGTAGTCCTTACGGCGTCGGTCTATGGTCGCTGTGCCGACCAGTGTAATGGTCGATGGCGAACGCTGAGTATTACATGGAGGATGGGATGACAGAGGCGGCTGCGGGCACCGACTGGCGGTCCTGGCAGGAGAGCTGGGACCGGCAGCAGGAGTGGTACATGCCGGACCGCGAGGAGCGGTTCCGGGTGATGCTGGACATGGTCGAGGCCGTCGTGGGGCCCGAACCGAGAGTGCTCGACCTGGCGTGCGGTACGGGCAGTATCACCGACCGGCTCCTCAGGCGGTTCCCCGGTGCCACCAGCACCGGTGTCGACCTCGACCCCGCGCTGCTCGCCATCGCGCGTGGCACCTTCGAGGGGGACGACCGGGTCACCTTCGTGAGCGCCGATCTGAAGGACGCCACCTGGACCGAGAGGCTCCCGCACGCGTCGTACGACGCCGTGCTCACCGCCACCGCCCTGCACTGGCTGCACAGCGAACCGCTGGCCGCCCTGTACGGGCAGATCGGCGCAGTGGTCAGGGACGGAGGGGTCTTCCTGAACGCGGACCACATGATCGACACCGACACCCCCCGCATCAACGCCGCCGAGCGCGCCCACCGGCACGCGGCGATGGACCGGGCCAGGGCCGCGGGCGCGGTGGACTGGAGTGAGTGGTGGGCCCTGATGGCGAAGGACCCGGTCCTCGCGGAACCGACCGCCGAGCGGTACCGCATCTACGGTGAGCACGCGGACGGTGACATGCCCTCCGCGCAGTGGCACGCCCGCACCCTGCGGGAGTCCGGCTTCGGCGAGGCCCGCACGGTCTGGGCGTCACCGTCGGACACCATGGTCCTCGCCGTGAAGTAGGGCGCGCACGGCGCGAACGAGGGGCGGCCCGGGCCGCCCCTCGTTCGCGCCGCACGAGTTCGCGCCGCCGCTACAGCACCTTCGACAGGAAGGACTTCGTCCGGTCCTGCTGCGGGTTCGACAGGACGTCGCGCGGGTGGCCGGACTCGACCACGACGCCGTCGTCCATGAAGACCAGCGCGTCGCCGACCTCGCGGGCGAAGCCCATCTCGTGGGTGACGACGATCATCGTCATGCCGTCCTCGGCCAGCCCGCGCATGACGTCCAGGACGTCGCCGACCAACTCGGGGTCGAGAGCCGACGTCGGCTCGTCGAAGAGCATCAGCTTCGGCTCCATGGCCAGGGCGCGGGCGATGGCCACGCGCTGCTGCTGCCCGCCGGAGAGCTGGGACGGGTAGGTCTTCGCCTTGTCGGACAGACCCACCCGGTCCAGCAGCCGTTCCGCGCGGGCCCGGGCGACGGCCTTGGCCTCGCCCTTGACCTGGATCGGAGCCTCCATGACGTTCTCCACGGCGGTCATGTGCGGGAACAGGTTGAAGCGCTGGAAGACCATGCCGATGTCCCGGCGCTGCAGGGCGACCTCGCTGTCCTTGAGCTCGTAGAGCTTGTCACCCTTCTGCCGGTAGCCGACCAGTTCGCCGTCGACGTACAGCCGCCCGGCGTTGATCTGCTCCAGGTGGTTGATGCACCGCAGGAACGTCGACTTGCCGGAGCCCGACGGGCCGATCAGGCAGAAGACCTCCCGCGGGGCGACCTCCAGGTCGATGCCCTTGAGGATGTGCGCGGCGCCGAAGGACTTGTGGACGCCCTCGGCCTTCACCATGGCGGTCATGCGGAGACACCTCCCGAGGGGCGGTTACTGAAGGAGGCGAGGTTGACCTTGACCCGCTGGAACGGCGTGAGCGGCAGACTCCGCAGGGTGCCGCGGGCGTAGCGCCGCTCCAGGTAGTACTGGCCCACGCTGAACACGCTGGTCATCACGATGTACCAGATCGAGGCGACGAAGAGCATCTCCATCACCGCGTAACTGGTCGAGCCGATCTGCGACGTGGAGCGCAGCAGCTCGTTGTAGGTGACCGCGTAGACCAGGGACGAGGTCTTCAGCATGTTGATGAACTCGTTGCCGGTCGGCGGGATGATCACCCGCAGGGCCTGCGGGAGCACCACGCGGCGCATGGTCTTGGCCTGGGTCATGCCGAGGGCGTGCGAGGCCTCGGTCTGGCCCTCGTCCACCGACTGGATGCCGGCCCGGACGATCTCCGCCATGTACGCGGCCTCGTTGAGGGCCAGTCCCAGCAGGGCGCACATGAACGGGGTCATCACATCGGTCATCTCGTCCTTGTAGACGAACGGGATGTTGAGGACCGGGAAGATCAGGGCCAGGTTGAACCAGAGCAGCAGCTGCACGTAGACCGGAGTGCCGCGGAAGAACCAGATGTAGAGCCAGGCGACCCAGCTGGTCACCGGGTTCCTGGAGAGCCGCATGACGGCGAGCACCACGCCCAGGATCACGCCGAGGACCATGGAGAGCACACTGATCATCAGCGTGCGTCCCGCGCCGGCCAGGACGGTGTCGTCGAACAGCTTGTCCCGGACCGCCTGCCACTGGATGTCGCCCTGCGAGAAGGCGTATACCAGGGCGGCGAGCAGAGCGATCACGACCACGCCGCTGATCCAGCGGCCGACGTGCCGGACGGGGATGGCCTTGATGGTCTCCGGTGCGACGGTGGTGGCCTTGGAGACGGGTGCGGCGGCGGCCGATGGGCCGCCGGGCACCTTGTCGAACTTGTCAGTCACGGTGACTGCCCTTCGGTGGTGCGCCGGTCACTTGCCGCCGTTGACGGCGGCCTTGTCGATCGCGCCGGTGCCGGCACCCCACTTGTCGAGCACCTTCTTGTAGGAGCCGTCGGCGATGATCGCGTCCACGGCCTCCTTGAGCACGTCACGCAGCTCGGTGTTGTCCTTGTTCACGGCGATACCGAACGGTCCGGCGTCGACCTGCTCACCGACGACCTCGAAGTCCTTGCCGCCACCGGCCTTGAGGGCCAGGTCGACAGCGACCGGGTAGTCGTTGACACCGGCGACGGCGCCGCCCGACTTCACACGCGTCTGGGCCTCGGTGTCGTTCTCGAAGGACTCGATCTTGACGGCCTTCTCACCACCGTCCGTGCAGGCCGCGGACTGCTTCTTCAGGGCCTCCTCGTACGTGGTGCCGCGCTGGACCGCCGCCACCTTGCCGCACAGGTCCTCGATGGACTTGATGCCCTCGGGGTTGCCCTTCTTGGTGTAGACGGCGGTGCCGGCCAGGAAGTAGTCGACGAAGTCGACGCCCTTGCCGAGCTTCTTGCCCTTGTCGTCCAGGCCTTCCTGACGCTGCTTGTTGTCCGTGATGGACGACATGGCGATGTCGTGGCGGCCCGTGTTGAGCGCGGTGATCAGGCCGTCGAAGGAGCCGGAGGTGAACTCGAACTTCACGCCGAGCTGCTTGCCGAGGGCCGACGCGAGGTCGGGGTCGACACCGACGATCGTGCCGTTCTCGACGGACTCCATCGGGGCGTACTCGGCATTCGTGCCGACCTTGATGACACCGGACTTCTGGTACTTCTCCGGAAGCTTGTCGAAGAGCGGGGCGCTGTTCCCGGAGGTGTCGCCGCCGGTCTTCTTCGAACCACTGTCGGTCTGGTCGCCACAGGCTGTCAGCAGCAGGGTGCCGGCGACCGCGACTGCGCAGGCCGCGGCAATCCGGGACTTCGCGGTCGTACGACAGAGGGTGCTTGCGGTCATGATCGGAGTCCTCCGGCGGTGAGGGAATGCTGGTCAGGCGGGGCGCGCACGCATCTTCGAATGACGCCACCTTGTGTGATTAGGGCATCTTGCCATTCGGACTCACCCAACCAGGGGGCCGGTCATGTCAAAATCGGGTAACGGGCGACCCCCGAACCTCAACGGGCCGGTACCGCAAGGCCGGACCATCTGCTGGAAAGTGCGTGCCCCTCCGGAGAATCTCCGGTGCGTCTCGACCTACGGACGGCCTTTGTGGGCCTTAGTGGACTTGTCCAGATATTCGGCTATGAGTCATGTCACCGAGTCGATACCGACTCGTAAGAGGCCCGGTCCGTCCGGTAAGAAAGACCTTTACACCCCTCATCCGGGGCTCAGGGCGCGTGTGCGGCGCGCCCGCGCGTATGTGTCTCCCCTGCCGGAGCGGTCCAACCGCTCAGCGCCGGGAACGTACGCGGTGCCCGCCCACCCCTCCTCAACCAGGAGTGGCCACCCTCAACTGATGAAGACTTAAGGGGTCAACACAATGGCAGCGGAGATCGTCAATCCTCGCAGCGACAGCAAGACGCACGGCACGGCCGCTGCGGAAGGGCTCAGCAGTGCGGACGAGCCCTTCGATCCGGCTTTCGCGCTCCACCGCGGCGGGAAGATGGCCGTGCAGGCCACCGTCCCGATCCGCGACAAGGACGACCTGTCCCTCGCGTACACGCCCGGTGTCGCGAAGGTGTGCAGCGCCATCGCCGAAAATCCCGAGCTCGTCCACGACTACACCTGGAAGTCGCAGGTCGTGGCCGTCGTGACGGACGGCACGGCCGTCCTCGGCCTGGGGGACATCGGTCCCGAGGCCTCCCTCCCGGTGATGGAGGGCAAAGCGATCCTCTTCAAGCAGTTCGGCGGGGTCGACGCGGTTCCGATCGCGCTCGCCACGACCGACGCGGACGAGATCGTCGACACCGTCGTTCGTCTCGCGCCCTCCTTCGGAGGGGTGAACCTGGAGGACATCTCGGCGCCCAGGTGCTTCGAGATCGAGCGCAAGCTCCAGGAGCGTCTCGACATCCCGGTCTTCCACGACGACCAGCACGGCACGGCCGTGGTGACCCTCGCGGCCCTGCGCAACGCGACGAAGCTGTCCGGCCGCACGCTCGGCGATCTGCGCGCCGTCATCTCCGGCGCCGGCGCCGCGGGTGTGGCCATCGCGAAGTTCCTGCTGGAGGCGGGCATCGGCGATGTCGCCGTGGCAGACCGCAAGGGCATCGTCAGCGCCGACCGCGACGACCTCACCGAGGTCAAGCGCGAGCTGGCGGAGCTGACGAACCGCGCCGGCATCACCGGCTCCCTGGAGACGGCGCTGGCCGGCGCCGACGTCTTCATCGGAGTCTCCGGCGGTACGGTCCCCGAGCCGGCCGTGGCCTCGATGGCACCCGGCGCGTTCGTGTTCGCCATGGCCAACCCGAACCCCGAGGTCCACCCCGACGTCGCGCACAAGTACGCGGCAGTGGTGGCGACCGGGCGGTCGGACTACCCGAACCAGATCAACAACGTGCTGGCGTTCCCCGGGATCTTCGCGGGCGCGCTGCAGGTGCGCGCCTCCCGGATCACCGAGGGCATGAAGATCGCCGCGGCGAACGCCCTGGCGGACGTCGTCGGCGACGAACTGGCCGCGGACTACGTGATCCCGTCGCCGTTCGACGAGCGGGTCGCTCCCGCGGTCACCGCGGCGGTGGCCGCGGCCGCTCGTGCGGAGGGTGTCGCGCGGCGCTGACGCCGTGCGGGGCGAGGTGGGGAGGCGGGGCCGCTGCGCGGGGCCTGTTCCCCGCCCCGCCCCTTCCCGAAACCGGGGCTCCGCCCCGGACCCCGGCCCTCGAACGCCGGGCGGGCCGGGTTTCGCCCAGGCTCGCCCGCGGCGCGGCGCGTGTCACACTCCCGAACGGTTACGTCACGTCGCGTCACGGCCTATCGTCATGGCCATGTTCGCCGCCTACGCCGCACGCATCGACCGCGACCAGCCCCTCGACGGCCTTGAGCTGGGCGAACGCCCCTCGCCCGAGAGCCGGCCCGGCTGGACCACCGTCAACGTCCGCGCCGCCTCCCTCAACCACCACGACCTCTGGTCCCTGCGTGGTGTGGGCCTCGCCGAGGACAAGCTGCCCATGATCCTCGGATGCGACGCCGCCGGCATCGACCAGGACGGCAACGAGGTGGTCCTGCACTCCGTCATCGGCCAGACGGGACACGGCGTCGGCCCGGACGAGCCGCGCTCCATCCTCACCGAGCGCTACCAGGGCACGTTCGCCGAGCAGGTCACCGTGCCCAGCTGGAACGTGCTGCCCAAGCCGAAGGAACTCACCTTCGAGCAGGCCGCCTGCCTGCCGACCGCCTGGCTGACGGCGTACCGGATGCTGTTCACCAACGCCGGTGTGCGACCTGGGGATTCCGTTCTCGTGCAGGGGGCGGGCGGCGGTGTGGCCACTGCCGCGATCGTGCTCGGCAAGGCCGCCGGGCTCCGGATGTTCGCCACCAGCCGCGACGAGGCCAAGCGCGAGCGGGCCGTCGAACTGGGAGCCGTCGAGGCGTACGCGCCCGGCGCCCGGCTGCCGAAGCGTGTCGACGCCGTCATCGAGACGGTCGGAGCTGCGACCTGGTCCCACTCGGTCAAGTCGCTGCGGCCCGGCGGCACCCTGGTCATCTCCGGTGCCACCAGCGGCGACCGGCCCTCGCACGCCGAACTGACCCGGATCTTCTTCCTGGAACTCAGGATCGTCGGCTCGACGATGGGCTCGAAGGACGAGCTGGAGGACCTGCTGTCGTTCTGCGCGGCCACCGGCGTGCGGCCCGTGATCGACGAGACCCTGCCGCTGGACCGGGCCCGTGAGGGCTTCGAGCGGCTCGCCGCCGGAGACCTGTTCGGGAAGATCGTGCTCACCACGTCATGAAGCGGCCGGTCACGGAACTGCTGACGCCGGAAGGGATGTCGCTGAGGCCCTGGCGGGCCGAGGACGCTCCGGCGGTACTCCGCGCCTTCGTGCCCGAGGAGATGGCGCGTCAGGCAGGCCGGCCCGTCACGGACGCCGCCGAGGCGCAGGAATGGATTGCCGCCCGAGAGAGCGAGCGGGCGGCGGGCAGCGCGTACACATGGGCCGTTGTCCGCGACGGCGCCGCGCTCGGCTCGGTGGCCGTGGCGGCGGTGAACCACGTCCACGACACCGGCTGGGTCTCGTACTGGACCGTCGAGAGCGCGCGGGGGAGGGGCGTCGCGCTCGCGGGCGTGCGGGCTCTGGCCCGCTGGGCCTTCGACGAACTGGGCCTCCACCGTCTTGAGCTCGGGCACAGGACGAACAACCCCGCCTCCTGCGCGGTCGCCCTGCGGGCCGGCTTCGTCCCGGAGGGCATCGACCGGCAGAAGCTCCGCTACGGGGACGTCCGGTACGACGTGGAGCGTCACGCGCGCCTCGCCACCGATGATGTCAATGACGGGCGGGGCCGGGCCCAGGCGAACTGACCTGGCGGTCGCTGTCCGGCCGGGGCTTCTCCGGCCGGACAGCACCTGGGATCAGGACGGACCTGAGCTGCCCTTCGCCTCGTCGGCCGGTGTGCGCAGCAGCGCGTCGATGTGCGTCGCCGCTGTGGCCAGGTGGCGGCGGGCCTCCGAGAGTTGCGCCTCGGTGACACCACGGTCCCGGGCCGCGTCGCGGATGTCGTCGCGGAAGCGGTCCAGCAGGCGGTCCAGATCGCGGGCCGGATCACCGGTGGCCGTGGCGTCGGCGGCCCATTCGATATCCGGCTCCTCGGGCGCCGGACGGCTGTACGAGGGCCAGCTGCCGGTCCTGGCGAAGCCGCCGAGCTGGCCGGTGATCTCGGCCAGCCCGTCCCGCACACCCGCCGGCCAGTCGCCGCGCGCGAAGTGCTCCTGGACCTGACGGGCTGCGTTCTGCATCTGCTCCCGCGCCTTCTCGTGTGCCTCCTGGGCCTGACGGCGGGCCTGTTCGGCGTCCTCACGGGCTCTGCGGGACTCGTCCTTCGCCCTGCGGGCCTGTTCCTTCCACTCCTGCTTGGCCTTGCGCAGCTCTTCCTTCGCCGTGCGCCACGCCTCCTTGTCTCCCAGGCCGGCGTCCCAGCCGCCCTTTCCGCTGCCGGAGGTGTGACGGGACTCGGAGGCCGCGGCGCGCATCTCGCTGCGGAGCTGGCCGGCCGCACCCCGCACATCGTCACGGATCTCGGCCGCCAGCTCGGAGACGGACTCGCGGATCTCCAGCTCCAGATCGGCCAGTTCACCCCCGCGGCCCGCCAGCTCGGCACGCCCGGCGTCGGTGATGGAGTAGACCTTGCGGCCACCCTCGGTGGCGTGAGTGACCAGGCCCTCGGCCTCCAGCTTGGCCAGCCGCGGATACACGGTGCCCGCCGAGGGGGCGTACAGCCCGTGGAAGCGCTCCTCCAGGAGCCGGATCACCTCGTATCCATGGCGGGGGGCCTCGTCCAGGAGCTTGAGGAGGTACAGGCGCAGACGGCCGTGGGCGAATACGGGGGCCATGTCAGAGCACCTTTCCGGTCGGCTCGGCGTCATGCGTGTTGTCCTGGGCGGGTGGGCGGCGCAACAGGGCGATCGAACCCGAGACGGTGGTCGCCTTCAGCTTTCCCGTGCCCGCGCCCAGCGTTCCGGTGATCTTCTTGGCGCCCCACTGGCCGCCCACCCGAAGGTCCTCGAAGGCGTTGGAGACCGTGCCGCTCGCGGTGTTCGCCTCGACCTTCGCGTCCGCAGGGTGCGGAAGCCGGATGGCGATCTCGCCGGACACCGAGGTCAGCCTGATGTCCGTCGGCTTCGGTGAGGTGTCGAGGTCGAGCACCATGTGGCCGGTGACCGTCTCCCCGCGGACCGAGGTGCCGGCGCCGTCGACGATCGTGAGATCGCCGGACACGGACTGGAAGCGGAGGTCGCCGGTGACGGTCTGGGCCTCCAGGCTGCCGGACACGGTCTCGGCCCGGACGGCGCCGGAGAGGCCGACCAGGGTGCTGTCCCCGGAGATGCCCCGCACCTCGGTGCGTCCCTGGATCCCCGAGACGACGGCCTCGGCGCCGATGACGCCGACCTCCACCGTCGCGGCGGCCGGCACGGCGAGCGAGACCGCGGCGCTGCGGCGCGGACTCCTGCGGTCGAGCCAGCTGATGAGGCCCTGCCACGGCAGATCCTCGTAGGTGACGGTGAGGGTGCCGTCCTCCAGGGTCACGACCAGCGGCGGGCCCTCGATCGCGGACACCTCCAGCCGGGCGGCCGGCTCGTCGGTGCCGACGACATTGATCACGCCGTCGACGATGCGCACATTGAGCGCGGTCACAGGCTCGTCGAAAGTGAGCTTCTGGGGCTCGGTGACGGTCCACGTCGACTCGGGCATGGATCTGACCTCCCACTGGGTGGTACGACGCAACATATCGCGTCTTCTTGAGAACACGATATATCGCGGATAGGAGAAGTCAAGATGAAACTGGAAAGGCCGCTCGCGGAAGGCCGGTGGGAGTCGTAAATGGTTCACACGGGGGCAAATTGCCCTAGCGTGTGGGGCATGACCGCGACATCCGTGGGCGCCCTGCTCCTGTGCCGGGCCGACCCCGAGACCGTACGGCCCGTGGCCCATCTGCTGCAGGAGCGCATGCTGCTCGTGCCCGCCGGGGAGGGCTGGAGCGTGCTCGTCCCCGAGGGGAAGCCCTGGCGGAAGGACGCCCGCGACGGCCACGGAGGCATCGTGGGCAACGGGGGCAACGGGGAAGCACCGGCCGGCGGGGCCACGGCGGCCGACGGAGGAGCCGAGCCCGTCGACCGTGTCGTCGGCGGCTGGGCCACAGCCCTCGCCGTGGGCTCCACCTGGCCGGTGCTCGCCCTGTGGTGGGACGGCGACCGGTCCGGCTACACCCTCGCCTCGGGATTCCGCCGCCCTGTCGGCTACATCTGGCTCGCCGACGGCACCCCGGCCGCCGAGGAGGAGGCCATGCGGACGTCCGCCATCCGGCTGGGCCTCGACCCCGTCATGGACGTAGAGGCGCTGGAGGCCCTCACCCGCGAGGAACCGGGGACGGACGCCGACGGCCGGCTGCGCGGACTGCTCGCCGTGCTCACCCGCGCCGGGGTGGACCTCCCGCCCGGCCTCACGCCCGGCGAGCCCGCCGACCGGCTGCGCTCGGTCGCCGGGATCCACCCGGAGGCGGAACAGATCGAATGGGCCGGCTGGCGCGACGCCGTGCGCGTGGAGCTCGACGCCGTCGAGAGCAGCAGCCTCGGACCCTGGATGCTCGGTCCGAGGGCCCGCGCCGTGGCGACGGCGCAGGTCGCCACGGGACTGCCGCTGACCCTGTGGGGTGCCCGCCGGCGCAGCGGAGGCTGGATCGCCGCGGGCCTGGTCCTTCTCGTACAGGGACTGCTGGGGCTCGCGTACAACCGCTTCAGGGGAGCGGCTGGCGGAGGCCCTGGACGGTGACTACTCGTCCTCGTCGTCGTCCAGCCGTGCCAGCCAGGTCGCGAGGCGCTCGACGGGAACCTCGAAGTCGGGGTTGAGATCGACGAACGTACGGAGCTGCTCGGCGAGCCACTCGAAGGTGACCTCCTCCTCGCCGCGCCGCTTCTCCAGTTCCTCGATGCCACGGTCCGTGAAGTACATACGACCAGAATAACGAGGCCGGAAAGCCCGAGGGCCCGGCCCCGCGAGAAGCTCGCGGGGCCGGGCCCTCGGATGCTGTGCAGCCGCTGATCAGGCCTCGAAGACCTCGGTGACCAGCTGGGCCTGCTCGGCCTGGTGGCGCTTGGCCGAACCGACCGCCGGGGACGAGCCGTGCGGACGCGAGATGCGGCGCAGACGCTCACCGTGCGGGACGTCGGATCCGACGGCCAGGTCCAGGTGGTCGATCAGGTTGAGCGCGATGAACGGCCACGCACCCTGGTTCGCCGGCTCCTCCTGGGCCCAGAGGTACTTCTCGGCGTTCGGGTACTTGGCGATCTCGGCCTGGATCTCCGCACCCGGCAGCGGGTACAGCCGCTCCAGACGGATGATCGCCGTCTCGGTGTCACCGCGCTTCTCGCGCTCGGCGTCCAGGTCGTAGTAGAGCTTGCCGGAGACGAAGACGACCTTGCGGACCGCTTCGGCCTTGACCGACTCGTCACCGATGACCGGGCGGAAGCCGCCGGTGGTGAACTCCTCCACCTTCGACGCCGCCGACTTGAGGCGGAGCATCGACTTCGGGGTGAAGACGATCAGCGGCTTGTGGTGCGGGTTGTGCACCTGCCACCGCAGGAGGTGGAAGTAGTTCGACGGGAGGGTCGGCATCGCGACCGTCATGTTGTCCTGCGCGCACATCTGCAGGAAACGCTCCGGGCGGGCCGACGAGTGGTCCGGGCCCTGGCCCTCGTAGCCGTGCGGGAGCAGCAGGGTGACGCCGGACGTCTGGCCCCACTTCTGCTCGGCCGAGGAGATGAACTCGTCCACGACGGTCTGGGCGCCGTTGACGAAGTCGCCGAACTGGGCCTCCCAGATGACCAGGGACTCCGGGCGGGCCAGCGAGTAGCCGTACTCGAAGCCCATCGCCGCGTACTCGCTGAGCAGCGAGTCGTAGACGTTGTAACGGGCCTGGTCGTCCGAGAGGTAGAGCAGCGGGGTGTAGTCCTCGCCGGTCTTCTGGTCGACGAGAACGGCGTGGCGCTGGCCGAACGTGCCACGACGGGTGTCCTGGCCGGCGAGCCGGACCGGGGTGCCCTCCATGAGCAGCGATCCGATGGCCAGGGTCTCGCCCATGCCCCAGTCGATCGTGCCGTTCTCCACGGAGGCGGCACGGCGCTGCATCTGCGGCAGGAGACGCGGGTGAACGGTGATCCCGTCGGGGATGTTCACCTGCGACTCGGCGACCAGCTTCACGACCTCCGAGGAGACCGCGGTGGTCACCGAGACCGGGAACTCCGCCTGGACGTCCGGGACATGCGGCTGGGACGGCGCCGAGGTGGCCTCGCGGACCTCCGCGAACACCTTCTCCAGCTGGCCCTGGAAGTCCTGGAGGGCCTGCTCGGCCTCTTCCAGCGTGATGTCGCCACGACCGATGAGGGACTCGGTGTAGAGCTTGCGCACCGAGCGCTTCTTGTCGATCAGGGTGTACATCTGCGGGTTGGTGAACTCCGGGTTGTCGCCCTCGTTGTGACCGCGGCGGCGGTAGCAGATGAGGTCGATGACGACGTCCTTGTTGAACGTCTGCCGGTACTCGAAGGCGAGGCGCGCGACACGCACCACTGCCTCCGGGTCGTCGCCGTTGACGTGGATGATCGGCGCCTCGATCATGCGCGCGACGTCCGTGGCGTACATCGAGGAGCGCGAGGACTCAGGGGCGGCGGTGAAGCCGACCTGGTTGTTGATCACCACGTGCACGGTGCCACCGGTGCGGTAGCCGCGCAGCTGCGACATGTTGAGGGTCTCGGCGACGACGCCCTGGCCCGCGAAGGCCGCGTCGCCGTGGAGCGCGACGGGCAGGACCGTGAAGTCCGTGCCGCCCTTGTTGATGATGTCCTGCTTGGCGCGGGCGATGCCCTCGAGGACCGGGTCGACCGCCTCCAGGTGCGAGGGGTTGGCGGCCAGCGAGACCTTGATCTGCTCGCCGTCCAGACCGGTGAAGGTGCCCTCGGCGCCCAGGTGGTACTTGACGTCACCGGAGCCGTGCATCGACCGCGGGTCGAGGTTGCCCTCGAACTCGCGGAAGATCTGCGCGTACGACTTGCCGACGATGTTGGCCAGGACGTTCAGCCGGCCGCGGTGGGACATGCCGATGACGACCTCGTCGAGGCGCGCCTCGGCCGCGGAGTCGATGACCGCGTCGAGCAGCGGGATGACGGACTCGCCGCCCTCCAGCGAGAAGCGCTTCTGGCCGACGTACTTGGTCTGCAGGAACGTCTCGAACGCCTCGGCGGCGTTGAGCCGGCGCAGGACCCGCAGCTGCTCCTCGCGCTCCGGTGCGGGGCGCGGGCGCTCCACCCGGTCCTGGAGCCACTTGCGCTCCTTCGGCTCCTGGATGTGCATGAACTCGATGCCGGTCGTGCGGCAGTACGACTCACGCAGCACACCGAGGATGTCGCGGAGCTTCATCAGCGTCTGTCCGGCGAAACCGCCGACCGCGAAGTCCCGCTCCAGGTCCCACAGGGTCAGACCGTGCTCGTTGATGTCCAGGTCGGGGTGCTTGCGCTGGCGGTACTCCAGCGGGTCGGTGTCGGCCATGACGTGGCCGCGGACCCGGTAGGAGTGGATCAGCTCGAAGACCCGCGCGGCCTTGGTGACGTCGTCGTCGTGCGAGGCGTCGATGTCCTTGAGCCAGCGGACCGGCTCGTAGGGGATGCGCAGCGCCTTGAAGATCTCGTCGTAGAAGTCGTTCTCGCCGAGCAGCAGCTGGGACAGCACGCGGAGGAACTCGCCGGACGCAGCACCCTGGATGACCCGGTGGTCGTACGTCGAGGTCAGCGTCATGACCTTCGAGATGCCCAGCTTGTTCAGGGTGTCCTGCGAGGTGCCCTGGAACTCCGCCGGGTAGTCCATCGCGCCGACGCCCATGATGAGGCCCTGTCCGGGCATCAGGCGCGGCACCGAGTGGACGGTGCCGATGCCGCCGGGGTTGGTCAGCGAGGCGGTGACACCCGAGAAGTCGTCCATGCCGAGCTTGCCGACACGGGCCCGGCGGACGATGTCCTCGTAGGCCTGCCAGAACTCGAAGAAGTTGAGCGTCTCGGCCTTCTTGATGGCCGCGACGACCAGCTGACGGTCGCCGTTCGGCTTCACCAGGTCGATGGCCAGGCCGAGGTTGACGTGCTCGGGCTTGACCAGGGTCGGCTTGCCGTCCTTCACCGCGAAGGAGTGGTTCATCGACGGCATGGCCTTGAGGGCCTGCACCATCGCGTACCCGATGAGGTGCGTGAAGGAGATCTTCCCGCCCCGGGCGCGCTTCAGGTGGTTGTTGATGACGATGCGGTTGTCGAAGAGCAGCTTCACCGGCACGGCGCGGACCGACGTGGCCGTCGGCAGCTCCAGGGAGGCGTTCATGTTCTTCGCGACGGCGGCCGACGGGCCGCGCAGCGTCACGTACTCCGGGCCGGCGGGGGCCTCGGCCGGGGCATCCGCCTTGGCAGCGGGTGCAGGGGCCGCCTTCGCCGGTGCGGCCTTCGCGGGAGCCGCCGGTGCGGCCGGAGCCTTGGCGGGAGCCGCCGGAGCGGCGGCCGCGGGCTTGGCCGGGGCGGCGGGGGGCGCGGCCGGAGCCTGCGCCGCGGCCTGTGCCGGAGCCGTGTTGTTCACGGTGTTCACGGCCGGGGCCGGGGCCGGGGTCACCGCTCCCGCGGCTGCGGGAACGGGCTTGTCCGCCGTGCCGGACGTACCCGGCTTGTAGTCGGCGAAGAAGTCCCACCAGGCGCGGTCGACCGAATTGGGGTCCTGGAGGTACTGCTGGTAGATCTCGTCGACGAGCCACTCATTGGGGCCGAAAGCGGCCGCCGGGTTGGACCCGGAGCCTGCTTCTTGATCGGTCGAGATGCTCGAGTTACTGGGGGACTGAGACGACACGGCGGCAACCGCCCTCTTCCGCTTCACAAGGTGATGGACAGCGGAAATCAAGGCTACGCCTCCCGAGCCGTTACGTGCAGGCCGGGCCGGTCTTCGTCGTGCACATCACATCGGAAGCCGGGTTTCGGCGCATGAAATGGCGGGAAACAAGCAGGGTTCCACTGCCCTTCGGGTACGCGAGGCCAGTGCTACGGCCCCCTGGACCGTATCTCTTTCCCGAACGGAAGGGAGAACGGGCCCTCCGCTTCGAACGCGAGGTCAACCCTGCGTCTGGGAGTTGCCCGGAAGAGTGACCTGAATTCGACAGCCGCGGGCGGATTCGGCCACCCCGATGCGGCCGCCGTGCAGATCCACCGCCCAGCGTGCGATCGCGAGCCCGAGCCCTGTGCCGCCGTCGGAGCCAGGCCCGTGCGGGGAGGGCGCCTGGCCGCGGTTGAAGCGCTCGAAGACCCGGTGGCGCTCCGCCTCCGGGATGCCGGGCCCCTCGTCGACGACCTCCAGCTCCAGCGACTCGGGACACTCCCCGCGCCGCGCCAGCACGGTGACCCGGCCGTGCGGCGGGCTGTGCTTGACGGCGTTGTCGATCAGGTTGGCGACCACCTGGTGCAGCCGTTCCGCGTCCGCGTACGCCGTCAGCTCGGGCGGCGACACGTCGAGATGCAGATGGACGTCGGTACGGGAGTGGTTGCCCGAGCCGGAGGAGAGTCGGCGCTGGGAGGCGGCGAGATTGGCTTCCTTCAGCACGCCGGACAGATACGGCCAGACCTCGAAGCGGCGCGCCTTGATCGCGACCACGCCGTTGTCCAGCCGGGAGAGGTCCAGCAGCGTCTCCACCAGTCTGCCCAGGCGTTCGGTCTGTTTCAGCGCCGTACGCATCGTCTCCGGATCGGCGGCGGACACCCCGTCCACCACGTTCTCCAGTACGGCTCTGAGCGCCGCGATCGGTGTGCGCAGCTCATGGGAGACATTCGCCACCAGCTCCTTGCGGTGCCGGTCCTCCGCCTCCAGATCGTCCGCCATGCGGTTGATCGTCTGCGCCAGGTCGCCGAGCTCGTCCCGCCGCCCGGCGCCGCTCACCCGTCTCGTGTAGTCGCCGTGGGAGATCGACCGGGCGACGGCGCGCATCTCGTCCAGCGGCGCGGTCAGACCGTGCGCCACGAACTGGGTGATCAGCAGAGTGGCGATCACCGAGAAGACCGTGATGAACCGGAACTCGGTCCTGGTCCGCAGGGCGACGATCAGCAGTCCGGTCGTGATGAACACGGAGACCACCACGAGCGTGCCCAGCTTGGCCTTGATCGAGAAGGGCCGCAGTCCCGAGCCGGGCGGCGTCATGGCGCGGGTGTCTCCAGGGCGTAGCCGACGCCGTGCACGGTACGGATCCGCTCGGCGCCGATCTTCCGGCGCAGAGCCTTGATGTGGCTGTCGACCGTGCGGGTCCCGGAGGCGTCCGCCCAGTCCCAGACCTCGGCCAGCAGCTGTTCCCGGGACAGCACCGCGCGCGGTGTGTTGGCCAGGCAGACGAGCAGGTCGAACTCGGTCGGGGTGAGGTGGACGTCGTCGGCGCGCACCCTGACGCGGCGCTGCGCGTGGTCGATCTCCAGCTCTCCGAGGCGCAGGATGCCGCTGCGCGGTGTCACCGCTGCCAGTGCGGCCCGCTCGACCCGGCGTAGCAGGACGTGGACCCGCGCCGCCAGCTCCCGCATCGAGAAGGGCTTGGTCATGTAGTCGTCGGCGCCGACCCCGAGCCCGACGAGCATGTCGGTCTCGTCGTCGCGTGCGGTGAGCATCAGCACCGGCACGGGGCGCTGGGCCTGCACGCGGCGGCAGACCTCCAGGCCGTCGAAGCCGGGAAGCATGATGTCGAGCACCATCAGGTCGGGCTGCCAGGCCTCGGCCGCGTCGACGGCCGCCGGCCCGTCCAGTGCGGTCTGCACCAGGAAGCCCTCGGCCCGCAGCCGGGCGGAAATGGCGTCGACGATTGTTGCGTCGTCCTCTACCACCAGCACCCGGCGCTGAGCCCCGGGGGTGGCCGCGACGCCGTTGTGGGTGGTGTGTGTCTGTTCCATCGCCCCGCCCCTGCCCGTTCTCGCGGAGGCCATTCCCCCGGAGGCACGGTTATCGCTTGTGGATTTCGTCGGTGATCCCTTGTGCCGGTCAGAGCGTAAAGGCACAAGGTGCCTCTCGGCTACGCAGGGTGTTGTCCGTCGTGAAGGTGTTACCCACGGGAAAGGAGACGGATCGGCGGACTTGTGCCGCCCGGTCCATGGTGCGGCAGGGATGTGGATACCGGGTGGGGGTTCAGTCGGTTCGCAGTGCGAGATGGACCACGTCCGGCACACCTCGGGCAACGGCTACTTCTTCGGTCGTTACTGCGTGGAATCCGGCATTCCGCAAGGCTTCGCCGAACTCGGCGGACGGCTGGGCGGACCATACGGCGAGAACTCCACCGGACGTCAGACGTGCCCGGCAGGCCGCGAGACCGGGGGGTGAGTAGAGGTTTCCGTTGTCCTGGGTGACGGTCCAGTCGGGGCCGTTGTCGATGTCCAGGCACAGGGCGTCGTAACGCTCCGTGGCCGTATGGAGATGGGCGACGAGGTCCGTACGGAGGATCTCGGTCCGGGGATCGGCGAGCGCCGCCCCGGAGATCCGGCCGAGCGGCCCGTCGAGGTGCCAGTCCACGATGGCCTGCTCCCGCTCGACGACCGCGATCCGGCCCCAGCGCGGCTCGGCCGCGGCCCGCACCAGCGAGAAGCCGACGCCGAGTCCGCCGATCAGCACCGACGGGTCCGGCCGGCCGTCGGGCAGGGCGGCGAGCGCCGCGTCGATCAGCAGCCGCTCGGAACGCCCGTCGGAGGTGTCCATCAGGAAGCATCCGTTGGCGATGATCTCGAAGTTGTCGCCGTGCTCCCGCAGGACGACTTCGCCGAACGGCCCTTCGCGCCGGTCGAGGACGACGGGGCGGTGGGTGTCTGGGGCGTGCATGGTGCGGTCTCCGGTCTCCGGTCGGCGGCGGGTGGTCCCAGCCGGTCATTGTCCCCCGCCGAGAGCCCCTGGACCAGCGGTTTCCGTGTCCGTCGTGCGGGACCACCGGCAGGTACGGCCGACACCAGGGAATGGGCGTGTTCCTCGGAGTGCTGCCGTAGACGTGCATGTCCGGCTTCTCGCAGGCGGGGGCGGCCGATGTGGGTGATCGCTGAGAGCGAACGTGGCCCGGGGAACATTCGCAGGCTCACAAGCATTGAGTCCACATAGCTCAACTTGCCTGCCGAAGGGGAGATCATGACTACTGAGTCGAATGGGTCGAAGGCGTTCACGTCGGTCGACCTGCCCGTGCTGCCGCTCGACGACGAGGTCGTGCTGCCCGGGATGGTGGTGCCGCTCGACCTCTCGGACGCGGAGGTGCGGGCCGCGGTCGAGGCCGCGCAGGCCGTCGCACGACCCGGAGGCGGCAAGCCCGAGGTGCTGCTCGTGCCGCGCATCGACGGGAACTACACCGGGACCGGCGTCCTGGGCACGGTCGAGCAGGTCGGCCGGCTCTCGGACGGTGACCCGGGTGCCCTCATCAGGGCCCGTGACCGGGTGCGGATCGGCGCCGGGACCAGTGGCCCCGGCAGCGCGCTGTGGGTCGAGGGCACCAGGATCGACGTATCCGTGCCCGACCCTTCCCCAGCCTCGGCTTCGCTCGGCCGGGGAGACCCCAACCCCGGCTCGGCGGCCGAGCTCGCCAAGGAGTACAAGGCGCTCGCCACCAGCTGGCTGAAGAAGCGCGGCGCCTGGCAGGTCGTCGACCGGGTCCAGCAGATCGAGGACATTTCCGCACTCGCCGACAACTCCGGCTACTCGCCCTTCCTGACCATCACCCAGAAGGTGCAGCTGCTGGAGACCGTGGACGCGGTCGACCGTCTGAAGCTGGCCGTCCAGTGGCTCGGTGAGCACCTCGCCGAGCAGGATGTCGCGGAGTCCATCGCGAAGGACGTCCAGGAGGGCGTCGACAAGCAGCAGCGCGAATTCCTGCTGAGGCGTCAGCTCGACGCCGTACGCAAGGAGCTCTCCGAGCTCAACGGCGACCCGGAGGACGAGTCCGACGACTACCGGGCCCGTGTCGAGGCCGCCGACCTGCCGCAGCACGTCCGCGAGGCGGCGCTCAAGGAGGTCGAGAAGCTGGAACGCGCCTCCGACCAGAGCCCCGAGGGCTCCTGGATCCGGACCTGGCTGGACACCGTCCTCGAACTCCCCTGGACGGAGCGGACCGAGGACGCCTACGACATCAAGGGCGCCCAGGAGATCCTGGACGCCGAGCACGCCGGGCTCCAGGACGTGAAGGAGCGCATCACCGAATACCTCGCGGTGCGCAAGCGGCGTGCCGGCCGGGGGCTCGGTGTGGTCGGCGGCCGGCGCGGCGGCGCCGTGCTGGCGCTGGTCGGTCCGCCCGGCGTGGGGAAGACCTCGCTCGGCGAGAGCGTCGCGCACGCCATGGGCCGCAAGTTCGTCCGGGTCGCGCTCGGCGGTGTCCGGGACGAGGCGGAGATCCGGGGCCACCGGCGTACGTACGTCGGCGCGCTCCCCGGACGCATCGTCCGGGCCATCAAGGAGGCCGGTTCGATGAACCCGGTCGTCCTGCTCGACGAGATCGACAAGGTCGGTTCGGACTTCCGGGGCGACCCGGCGGCCGCCCTGCTCGAAGTCCTGGACCCGGCACAGAACCACACCTTCCGCGACCACTACCTGGAGGTCGAACTCGACCTCAGTGACGTCGTGTTCCTGGCCACGGCCAACGTCGTCGACGCCATTCCGGAGGCTCTGCTCGACCGCATGGAGCTCGTCACGCTGGACGGTTACACCGAGGACGAGAAGGTCGTCATCGCCCGTGACCACCTGCTCCCGCGCCAGCTGGAGCGGGCCGGTCTGGAGAAGGACGAGGTCGGCCTGGACGAGTCCGCGCTGCGCAAGCTGGCCGGCGAGTACACCCGGGAGGCAGGGGTGCGCAATCTGGAGCGGGCCGTCGCGCGGCTGCTCCGCAAGGTCGCGGCCCAGCACGAACTGGGTGATCGGGACCTCCCGTTCACGGTGTCCGAGCAGGACCTTCGGGGCCTGATCGGCCGTCCGCACCACGTGCCCGAGTCCGCCCAGGACCCCGCCGAGCGCCGCACGGCGGTGCCGGGTGTGGCCACCGGGCTCGCGGTGACCGGAGCGGGCGGCGACGTGCTCTTCGTCGAGGCGTCGCTGGCCGACCCGGAGACCGGGGCGTCCGGGCTCACGCTGACCGGCCAGCTCGGTGACGTGATGAAGGAGTCCGCGCAGATCGCTCTCAGCTTCCTGCGGTCGCACGGCGCCGAGCTGGAGCTGCCGGTCGCCGACCTCAAGGACCGGGGTGTGCACATCCACTTCCCGGCGGGCGCGGTCCCCAAGGACGGCCCGAGCGCGGGTATCACCCTGACGACGGCGCTGGCCTCGCTGCTCTCCGGACGGCTGGTCCGCACGGACGTGGCGATGACCGGTGAGGTGTCACTGACCGGACGGGTGCTGCCGATCGGCGGCCTGAAGCAGAAGCTGCTGGCCGCGCACCGGGCCGGCATCACCACCGTCGTGATCCCCCAGCGGAACGAGGCCGACCTGGACGACGTCCCGGCCGAGGTCCTCGACACCCTGGATGTCCACCCGGTGACCGATGTCCGCCAGGTGCTGGAGATCGCGCTCGCGCCGGCCTCGGACAGGGTGCGGGACAGGATCCCGGCCGCCGCGTAGGCGCCATGCAGTGACGGGCGTGGCAGCACGCCGACGGCCGGTACGGACGGCCCGCCTTCCCCGGAAGGCGGGCCGTCGCGCGTGCGGCACGGGTCGGGGGCGGCAGACCGTGCCCGGCTCGGGTTCCGCCGGGGCCGTCAGCCGGCGACTCGTCGTGCCGGTTCAGCCGTTCGCGAGTGCCACCACGCGGTCGAGCGCGCCGTTGAAGTGGTTGTGGTCGCCGACCGTCGGGCCCGACGACGTGTACTGCCACATCGTGTGGACGCCCCAGCCGGCCGGGAGTTCGCCGACGGTGGTGTTGTAGCGGGCCACCCAGAGGGGGTTGGTGGTGCCGAAGCCGGCGTTGTTGCCCGTGCAGTCCTTCCACCAGCTGGTCGCGGTGTAGATCACCGCGTCACGCCCGGTGCGCGCCTTGTAGGTGTTCACGAAGTCGCGGATCCAGGCGACCATGCCGGCCTGGGTCTTGCCGTAGCACTGCGCGCCGTACGGATTCCACTCGATGTCCAGTACGCCGGGCAGCGTCCTGCCGTCCTTGGACCAGCCGCCGCCGTTGTCCACGAAGTAGTTGGCCTGGGCCGCACCGCTGGTCGTGTCCGGAGTGGCGAAGTGGTAAGTGCCCCGGATCATGCCGACGTCGTAGGAGCCGGTGTACTGCTGCGTGAAGTACGTGTTCTTGTAGTACGTCCCCTCGGTGGCCTTGACGTAGGCCCACTTCACGCCGCTGTTCCACAGGGTCGGCCAGGCGACGGCGCCCTGGTGGCTGCTGACGTCCACGCCTTCGGTCTGGACGGCGTTCGTCCCGGTGGGGGTGGAGGCCCCCTGGCCGTCGTGGGCGATCACGCCCTGGCCCATCCTCGCCGTACCCCGTTCGGGGACGGTTGCGGCGCCGGCCGCGGACGCCGCGCCGGGCAGCGTGAGCGGGAGGGCGAGGGCGGCCAGGAGCGCGCCCGCCGCGAGGAGACGGGGACGTCGGGCTGCTGCGGTTCCGGATCTGAGCACGGGCATTGCGTGCCTCCGAGGGCTCGGTAGGGAGCTCGATGGCCCCAGGAGCGGGTGCGGGACACTCCTGCGGTAGATGCGTCATGGTGTGGACATGCCACTGATGACACTCACGAAGCTACGCACGTAGACCCGCGCTCCGGAAGGGGGCCTGGTCGATGCCGGAGGTCTACGCCTGCGAAATACTGGCCCAGCTGCGGTGATGGCCGGAGTTGAAAGAAACTTTCATCGGCGGGAAAGCGTATGAGGGGTGCTGACGTGCACGGGAGCGGAAGCGATGGTGAACCCGGTGCGACGGCCGGAAGTGGTGTGGACCATGAGTTCCTCGCCCTGGAGCGGGAGTTGGCCGTCTTTCTGCGCCGGGCGCGGGCCAATTCGGGGGAGATGGCCCGTGAGGTCCATCCGGATCTGGAGGCCGCGGCCTACGGGCTTCTCGTACGGCTGGAGTCGGCAGGACGGCAGCGCGCCACCGATCTCGCCGCCTACTTCGGGGTGGGCAAGGCGACCATGAGCCGCCAGCTGCGGGCCCTGGAGGGCCTCGGCCTGGTGGCCCGGGAGACCGACCCGGCCGACGGCCGCGCCTCGCTCGTACACCTCACCGGGGAGGGCCTCGCGCGCTTCCGCAGCGTCCGTGACGCCCGCCGGGGGCGTTATGCCAGCAAGCTCGCGGGCTGGGACCGGGCCGAGATCGCGGAACTGGCGCGACTGCTGCACCACTTCAACGAGCGCGCCGAGGACTGAGGGGCCGGGGGGTGGCCGTCACAGCTCCACCAGGACCGCTGTCGCGTCGTCATGCGTCTTGCCGCGGCGCAGGTGCAGGCGGTTGCTGTCGGCCCGTTCCAGCTTCCTGACCCTGCTGATCAGCCCCTGCGGGCCCACCTGGCGCAGCAGCATCAGGGTGGCCTTCCAGTCGCCTTGGTGGAACATCTCCATCCAGCGGCTCGCCCCGTCGGTCAGGGCCGCGAGCGCCCGGACCTCCGCCCGCGGGCTCTCGCCGGTCACCGCTCGTGACGACACCGAGGGGTCCGCGGCCGCAGTGAAGAAGCCGCCCTCCTTGTTCCGTACGCGCGCGTCCGCGATCTCCTCCGAGGCGAGCGATCCTGGCGGGAGCCGGTCGAGCCGGTCGTCGAGCACCGGCCGGACCGTGCCGTCGGGCGCCTCGACGAGCAGAGCGGAGTCGGAGAGCACCAGGTGCTCGACCCGTTCGTCGTCCCAACGCGCCAGGACCACTGTTGCCTGAGGCGTACGCGGGTGAGAAAGGTCACACAGGGGACGGTGTGTGTCGGCGGTGCGCCGGATGGACATCGAGAGGATCTCGGACAGCGTCAGATCCTGTCGCGAAGCGGACAGTTCGGCCAGGGCCCCTCCGAGCCGCGCGGTGAACCAGGGGACCGAGTGCACGCAGCCGTCGCTGCCCGGCGGTGGCGTGACGCCGTCGAGCAGGATGAGGGTGCCGCCCAGGCCCGCCGCCGGTGCGGCGGCCGACACCCAGTCCTCGTTGGGGCGTTCGGGGCTGCCCGGTTCGGTGGCGAGTTCGATGCGCATCCGGCCAGTCTGCACGACGCCGTCACGGACCTCGCATGATCCGGCGGTTGGACCGTACCAGCAGGTCAGGTGACCCTCATCTGCGGAATCCGGGAGTCCGCGCATATGCGGGCGGGCATACTGCCAAAGCCTGGCCCGAAGTTCCACCCGGCGGACCGTGCATGGCCCGCGGCGCCCGTGGGGAGACTTGTTCGCCAACTCCGGAGTGTTGTTCACTCCTTCGAGTGGCGGAGCGGTTGATGTGCGCCCCCCTCTCAAAAGCGCTGGAATGGTCAGAAGCCGTACGGCGCACACCAGAGTGGGGTGCCCACTCATGTGACTGTGCGTCACCTCTGCTTCAAGGGCGGACGAGTCAAGATTGCGAGCACCGGTGCAGAAGAAGCGGCCTCGGAGCAAGGACGGCACGCGCGAGGATTCCGGGGCGACGCCTCCGGCAGCGGGTACCTCCAGGCGGACCGTGCGGGTGCGCAGCAGGCTCGTCGCCGGCGTTGCCGTCGTGGGGATCACCGTCATCGCCGCGGGTGCCCCGGCGGCCCTCGGCGCGTCCTCCGATCTCAACGAGTCCCAGCAGCTGGTGACGCTCGCCGAGCTGGACCAGCAGGCGATCACCCTCGCGCACTCCCTCGCGGACGAGCGCGACGAGGTGACCGCCTTCATCGCGGGCGGCCGTGAGGACGAGGACGGCAAGGGCGGCACCACGAGCCCAGCGGCCCGGGTCGACCAGCAGGTGGACGAGATCCGGGAGGCCGCCCCCGCGGCGCTGCGCCGGGACCTCGCCACTGTCCCCTCGCTCCGCCGGACCGCCCTCACCGGCAAGGGCTCGGCGATGGAGGCCTACCAGGCGTACTCCGAGGTCATCGCGAAGCTCCACGGCCTCGCCGGCGAGCTCGCCGAGAAGACCCCGCCGCGTGCCGCCGACGCCACCCGCGCCCCGCTCGCCCTCGGCGGTGCAGTGGAGCAGGCCTCCGCCGCCAGGGGACTGCTCCTTGCCGCGCTCGCCGTGCCCGGCACGAAGCCGCCGCAGCAGCAGATCGACCCGTTCACCGGTCTTCCCGTCCGGACCCAGGGCGAGAGCGACAGCGAGGACGACCGCAACCGCGACGAACTGAGCGCCGCCGCCCAGCAGGCGCGGGTGCGCGAGCTCGCCTCGCTCGCCGAGTTCGACCAGGCTGCCGGGCCTGCCGCGCGGGACAGGCTCGCCTCCACGGTCACCGGACCCGAGGTCGCCACCGCGGAGAAGTACCTCACCCGGTTCACCGACCGCCCCGAACTGTCCGACTCCGACCGGGAGGCCGACCCCAAGAAGGCCGGGGCGGCGCTCTCCGCACGGATCGACCGCATGCGCGGAGTCGAGTCCGCCCTGGGCACCGCGCAGGTCAAGCGGCTGGAGGGACTGCGCGACGACGACGTCACCGCGCTGGAACTCCGCCTCGCCCTGCTCGGCGGCTGCCTCCTGATCGCCGTCGGCGTCTCCACCGCGGTCGCCCGCACCCTCACCCAGCCGCTCGCCGTCCTGCGGCTCGGCGCCGGCCGCATCGCCGCCGAGCCGGAGACCGCCGAACCGGTCCGCTACAACGGGCGCAACGACGAGTTCGCCCAGGTCGTACGGTCCATCAACGCACTCCACGGCAAGCTGCACGGGCTGCACCACGACGTCGGCGGCCGGCTCGAGAGCCTGCAGACCGAGCGCGGCGAACTGGTCGCCGGCCGTGAGGCCCTCACGCTCCAGCGGGCCGAGCTCCAGGTCACGGTGGCGGAGCTCACCGGACAGCTCGAACGGCTGCGGAACACCGTCCATCACACCTTCGTCAACCTGTCGCTGCGCACGCTCGGCCTCGTCGAGCGCCAGCTCGGCGTCATCGAGGGCCTGGAGGAGCGCGAGCAGGACCCGGAGCGCCTCGCGACCCTCTTCAAGCTGGACCACATGGCCACCGTCATGCGGCGCCACAGCGAGAACATGCTGGTCCTCGCGGGAACCGATCACAACCACGGGCACGCGGGCCCGATCCCGCTCGTCGACGTACTGCGCGCCGCGGTCAGCGAGATCGAGCGGTACGATCGGGTCACCATCCAGTCCCTGCCGCCGCACGCCCAGATCGCGGGCTTCGCGGCCGACGACCTGAGCCACCTCGTCGCCGAACTCCTGGAGAACGCGACCTCCTTCTCCCCGCCGGACTCCCATGTCGAGCTCTCCGGCTGGCTGCTGGAGACCGGGGAGGTGATGCTCTCCGTGCAGGACGAGGGCATCGGCATGTCGGCGGTCCGGATGAGCGAGCTCAATGCCAGGCTGGCAGACCCGGCCTCCTTCGAAGCGGGCGAACAGGCCGCGGACGGGGCCGGTCTCGGTCTTCAGGTGACCTCGCTGCTGGCGGCCCGCCACGGCGTACGGGTGCAGCTGCGCGAACAGAAGGGGAGCGGGGTGACCGCGGTCGTCGTCCTTCCGCAGGCGCTGCTGCCCAAGGCGCCGCCCGCCGCTTCTCCGCCGCCCGTACCCCGCCCCGGGGACGCCCCCGCGCTGAATCTCCCGGGATCGGTCGCGGAGGCGAACTCCAACGCGCTGCCGCCCCGTTCGCCGCTCCCCGACGAGGACCCGCTGATCGCGGCCGCCGAGCGGACCCTTCGGACGGCGGCCCCGCAGCCTGCGGCGCCGGAGCCCGCCGCGCCGGCCGCCACTGAGCCCGAGCCCGAGCCCGACGCCGGCCCCACCGGCGATGAGTCCGAGTCCGAGGCCACGATGCAGGTCCGGCTGCCCGCGCAGCAGGACGCGCCGAGCCCGTACGCCATCGGGCCCGACCGCCACGAGCGCGCCGCCGACACGAGCCCTGCACCCGCGCCCGCAGCCCCGGCCGCCGAGCCCGCCGCCGCCCTTCCGGGCCCCCGGCAGCCGCTGACCGGACTGGGCGAGGAGGTGCCCGACCCGGCGCCCCTGCCCGCCCGCGTCACGGACAAGGGGCTGCCCAAGCGCACCCCGAAGATCGCGGCACCGCCGTCGGCCCCGGCCGCCGAGCGCAAGGGCAGCCTGGACAAGGAGGCCCTGCGCCGCCGGCTCGGCGGGTTCCACCAGGGTGCGAAGGACGGCCGCCGCGAATTCGAGGCGGAGATCGCCGAGACCGGACCAGAGACCGACCATGACCGTACCGACGGTCGAATCGATGAGACGGGGGACACAGTCGAGGAGGCACGCAGTTGACTGCGCCCAGCACATTCGGGCTGAGCACCGAGGCCCGGAACCTGCACTGGTTGCTGAGCAATCTCGTGGAGGAGGTGCCAGGGGTCCACTCGGTCACCGTCGTCTCGTCCGACGGGCTGATGCTGCTCTCCTCGGACCCCGGTCTCGCGACGCCCGAGGCGGCACGGCAGACGGGCCCCAGGGGTTCCAGCGCCGACCTCGCCACGATCGTCTCCGGTATCGGATCCCTCACGATCGGCGCCGCCAAGCTGATGGACGGCGGTGGCGTCAAGCAGACGATGGTCGCCATGGACGAGGGCAGCGTCTTCGTCATGTCGATCAGTGACGGTTCCCTGCTCGGTGTGCACGCCACCCCCGACTGCGACATGAGCGTCGTCGCCTACCACATGGCGCTCTTCGTCGGCCGTGCCGGACACGTACTCACCCCCGAACTCCGCAGTGAGCTGCGCAAATCGATGGAGAGCACCCAGTGACGTCAGCTGCTGAACCCGTACGAAAACTCCCCGTCCGGGGTGCCGACCGCAAGGCCGCACGGGTCCGTCCGTACTCACTCACCGGCGGCCGCACCCGCTTCGGCCACGTCCTGCTCGTCGAGACGTTCGTCGCCGCGCTGGACGCCTCCGAGGAGCGCCGGGAGCTCACGAACGGCAATCTCGCCTCGCGTGTCATGCCGGAGCTCCAGGCCATCGTGGAGCTCTGCCGCCGCATGCGTACGGTCGCGGAGATCTCCGCCCTGCTGAAGATGCCGCTCGGTGTGGTCCGGGTGCTGCTCAGTGACTTGGCCGACCAGGGAAAGATCCGCGTCTACGGAACCGGTCACGGCACCGGCCAGCCCGACCGCGCGCTGCTCGAAAGGGTGCTCAATGGACTCCGCCGTCTCTGAGGCGCCGCTCTTCACTCCGCGTCAGCGGGAGCCGCAGGAGCGGCCCGACGAGCCGGCACAGACCTGGCAGCTCGACCACACCCGTGCGCCGATCGCGACCAAGATCGTGGTCGCCGGCGGGTTCGGTGTGGGCAAGACGACCTTCGTCGGCTCGGTCTCCGAGATAACCCCGCTGCAGACCGAAGCGCTGATGACGCGGGCCGGCGAGGAGACCGACGACCTCACGGCCACGCCCGACAAGGTCACCACGACCGTCGCGATGGACTTCGGCCGGCTCACCCTGGACGACGACCTCGTCCTCTACGTCTTCGGAACGCCCGGTCAGCAGCGCTTCTGGTTCATGTGGGACGACCTGGTGCGCGGCGCGATCGGCGCGGTCGTCCTGGCCGACACACGGCGCCTCGCCGACTGCTTCGCCGCGCTCGACTACTTCGAGAGCTGCGGCCTTCCCTACATCGTGGCCGTCAACCACTTCGAGGGAACGACCGGTTACGAGGAGGACGATGTCAGGGAGGCCCTGACAGTAGCTCCGCACGTGCCTGTTGTGATCATGGACGCGCGTAAGAGGATCACCGTCGTCGAGGCGCTGCTCGCCCTGGTGGGCCACGCACTCGACGTCGCCCCCGAGTAGGGCCGGCCGGTCCAAGACAGACGCGCCCAGTACACGTAACGGAGAACCGCGATGCGGAAGATACTCATAGTCGGAGCCGGCCAGTCCGGTCTCCAGCTGGCCCTCGGGCTGCAGTCCAACGGGTACGAAGTCACCCTGATGTCCAACCGCACCGCGGACGAGATCCGGTCCGGCCGGGTCATGTCGACGCAGTGCATGTTCCACACGGCTCTCCAGCACGAGCGCGACCTCCAGCTCAACTTCTGGGAGTCGCAGGCCCCGCGGATCGAGGGTGTCGGCGTCTCGGTCGCCGGTCCGGACTCCTCGCGTGTGATCGACTGGGTGGGCAAGCTGGACGGCATCGCCCAGTCCGTCGACCAGCGCGTGAAGATGGCCGGCTGGATGGAGACCTTCGCCCAGCGCGGCGGGCAGCTCGTGATCCACGGTGCCGCGGTCTCCGACCTGGACTACTTCTCCCGCACGTACGACCTGGTGATGGTCTCGGCCGGCAAGGGCGAGCTGGTCTCCATGTTCGGCCGGGACGCCTCCCGTTCGCCGTACGACGCCCCGCAGCGCGCGCTGGCCGTCGCCTACGTCCACGGCCTGGGCCCGCGGCCCGAGCACCCGGACTTCGACGCGGTGCGGTGCAACCTGGTCCCGGGCGTCGGCGAGCTCTTCGTCATGCCGACCCTCACGACCTCGGGCCGCGCGGACATCCTGTTCTGGGAGGGAGTCCCCGGCGGGCCGCTCGACGCCTTCCAGAGCATCAAGGACCCCTCGGAGCACCTGGCCAAGACGCTGGAGCTCATGGAGACGTACACGCCGTGGGAGTACGCACGCGCCACCAAGGTCGAACTGACCGACGCCAACGCGACACTGGCGGGCCGTTACGCCCCCACCGTGCGCCAGCCCGTCGGCCGGCTGCCCGGCGGCGGCCTGGTCCTCGGCGTGGGCGACGTGGTCGTCGCGAACGACCCGATCACCGGCCAGGGTTCCAACACCGCGTCCAAGTGCGCGCACTCCTACCTGCACTCGATCCTGGCCCACGGCGACCGGCCGTTCGACGAGGAGTGGATGGAGGCCACGTTCGAGCACCACTGGGAGAACACCCAGCACGTCGTGAAGTGGACGAACGCGATGCTCGCGCCGCCGCCGGAGCACGTCCTGAACCTCATCGGCGCGGCCGGCCGGCTCCAGCCCGCCGCCGACCGGTTCGCCAACGGGTTCAACGACCCGGCGGACTTCGAGAACTTCTTCTACGAGCCCGAGAAGACGAACGCGTACCTCGCCGAGATCTCGGGCGCGCAGGGCTGACGCCGCGCGGGAACCGGGCCGTCACGCACGTCACGCGTGCGTGAAGGCCCGGTTCTCACGCATCCGGGGTGTCGTATCCCGTGTCCGCCCCCGAAGTGGCGCCCTCAGGCAGTTCCGGCAGCGTGTAGGCGCTGAGCGGCTCGCCGCCGGGGTCGGGGCGTACGGCCCCCAGCAGCGGGTTCGACGCCAGTGGCGAGACCTTCACCGTGGCCCCGGGCCTGGGTGCCTGCACCACGAGGCCGTTGCCGATGTAGAGCGCGACATGGGTCGCCTCCGGGAAGTAGACCACCAGATCGCCTGGGCGCAGCGAGCCGACCGGCACCTTCGGCAGCTGCCGCCACTGTTCCTGCGAGGTGCGGGGGATGGTCCGGCCCGCCGTGGACCAGGCCTGCGAGGTGAGCCCGGAGCAGTCGTACGACTCCGGTCCTTCCGCGCCCCACACGTAGGGCTTGCCGATCTGCTCGATGGCGTAGCGGACGGCCTCCCCGCCCTCCTCGGACGGTGGCCTCACGGAGCTGAGTGCCCCCGAGGCGGTCAGGGCGTCCTGGGCGGTGCCGATGTTCTTCTCCTCCAGCTCGGACAGCGCGGCGAGCTGCTCCGCCGACAGTGAGGCGAGCATCGCCTCGATGCCCTTCAGCCGGGACCGCACGGTGTCGCGCTGCTTCTTCTGCCGCTCGGCCAGCACCCGCTGCCGCTCCTGCGCCTCCCGGGACTTGGCCTCCAGGGCCTCGGCGCGCTTCTCCGCGCCGGACAGCCGGTCCACCGCGGCCGAACGGCCGGCCTGGGCGCGCTCGATGACATGGCTCTGCTCCAGGGCGCGTGACGGGTCCTCGGCCAGCAGCAGCCGCATGTACACGGAGAAGTCGGTGCTCCCCTGGTACTGGTCACGTGCCAGCCGTCCGGCGTCCCGGCGCCCGGCGCCCAGCGCGGTGCGGGCCCTGGCGAGCTCGGCCCGCAGCCTCTTGGCCTCCGCGGTGCGCTTCTTCAGCTCTTCCTCGGTGCCGTTGAAGACCTCGCCGGCCTCCTCGGCCTTGCGGTAGAGCGTCTGTAGCTGCTTCAGGAGACCCGCGACGCTCTGCGGTGCCCCGGCGGCCGGCGCGGGGGCCGGCTCCGGCCCTGACGGCGGCTCGGCGACGGCGGGGGAGGCGCCGGGGGAGACGGCGACGACCGCGGCCAGCGCCGCCGTGCAGAGGGCGTGTACGACTCTGCCCGGCACGGCATCACCTCCGGTGTCAGGGGTGGTGCCGATTAATCGGACAACCCCACAAGTGGTCGGATCTCGTCCATCCGGTCACTCGGCCCCGGGTGATGCAAGGACCGCCAGGCGTGCCGTCCCGGGCGTACCCCGGACGGCGGACGCCCGGAGCAGCTCACTCCACGGGGAAGGCGTAGAAGGCCCGCTCGCGCTGGACGACGGCCGTCTTCCCGGCGGCCAGCACCTTGTACGGCGCGCTGACCGTGGCGCCCTTCGGGTCCTGGGCGCCGATGTCCTGGAACTTCCACAGCCGGCGCCCGTCCGCCGCTGCGAACGCGGTCACCTGCGAGGCGTCGGCGGCGAGCAGCGTCTTCCCGCCACCGCTCAGCGTGAGCGCGGGGGCGCCGCCGCCGGGCGGAACCTCGGTGGACCGCCGCCAGAGCAGCTTCCCGGTCTTCCGCTCGACCGCGCCGACCTCCTGGTTGCGGTTGGTGGTGTGGAGGAGGGGCCCGGCCGGGAGCGGTGTGCCGAAGACGGACGACTCGGTGCCGTTCAGCGTCCAGACCGGTTTCCCGGTACCGGTCTCGAAGGCCTGGAGGTCGTCGCCCACCGCTCCGTACAGCTGTCCCTCCTCGCCGCCGGTCGCCCCGCCGTCGGGTGCGACCTGGCCGAACTGCCGGGTCCACAGCTGCTTCCCCGTCGTGCGGTCGAAGCAGCGGAAGGTTGCCTTGCCCTTGCCCGCCGCGGCATCGGCGGGGGTGAGCGTGCCCGCGTCCTGGCGTACGACGAGGTCGGCGTCCCGGACGGCGACCAGCTCGTAGGCAGGGGTGCCGGGCGCCCGGCCGGCGGGGACCGCGACGCGCCAGAGCTCCTTGCGCTGCTCGATGTCGTACGCGAAGAAGTACGCCTTGACGACCTGCTTGTCCTTGCCGGGCTTCTTGCCCTTCTTCGGCTTCGGCGCCTTCTCGGTGACGGTGTGGGAGCCGGCGAACCAGAGGACGGAGCCGGACAGACCGGTGAGCGGGGCCACCTTCATGTTCGGTACGCGGGTGAACTGGTCCACGAAGCGCACCCGGTGCACGACCCGCCCGTCCTTCGGCGACAGCCAGAGGAATTCGGTCGGGCTCGCCAGGAGGCAGAGGCCGTCGCCGGCGGCCAGGACCGTCTGGGCACCGGCGGCGTCGGCACGCTCCCAGGCCTTCCGGCCGGTCCGGAGGTCCACGGCGGTCGCCCCGGTGGTGTCCGTCAGCACCAGCAGCTTGTCCTGCCAGACGCCCGCGGTGAGCGGGGCCGGCGCGGCGGCCGGGTGCGTGTACGTCCATCGTGGAGCCGGCGCCAGACCGGGGACCGTGGGGCGGGGCTCGGCGGCCGGTTTGTCGTCCGCCGCGGTGGCGGTCTCCTCGGACCCGAGGACTGACATGGCGGCCCCGCCCAGAAGAAGCCCGGCGGCACCGGCGGCGACAGTGGTGAGCAGCGCACGCCGGCTGGTCGCCGGGGCGGGCGCGGGGCGAGGCGCGGCAGCCGGCGCGGCGGGAGGCAGTGCGGCGGGCAGTGCCTGGGGGAACGGCGCGCCCTGCGGGGCGGCGGCCGGGTAGGCGTACGGATACGGCTGTGCGGGTGCGGGTGCGGGTGCGGGTGGCGCGGTGGCTGCCGGGGGGTGCGGGGGCGCGGCTCCGGCCGCTTCCTGGGCCACCGCGAGCTGGGTCGTCGCCCGGTCGGCCCGTGGTGCGCGCGCCCCGGCCCCCAGGAAACGGGTGGTCCGGCTGTCCTCGCCGATGTCTCCGCTGCCCGTGGGCACCGCGTCGGAGGGCTCGCCGCCCTCCTGCACGGCGGCCCCGGCCGTCTCTTCACGGACCGGCGCCTCCAGCGCCCGGACCCGCGCCGCCTGGTCCTTCACGGCGGCCTCCACCGGCCCGGGAAGCCAGCCGCCCTTGGCGAGGCCCGCCGCGCCCTCCAGCGCCAGTTCCGCGGCGGCCGACCCCGCACCCGGCCGGTCGTCAGGATCCTTGGCCAGGCAGCGCGCGATCAGCGCGCGCACATCATCGGGTACGGCGCCGAGTTCGGCGGACCCGTGTGCGATCCGCTCCGCCGCCTCCTCCGCAGGACCCTCGGCGAGCGGGGTCGTCCCCGTCGCCGCGTACGCCAGCAGCAGGCCCAGGACGAAGAGGTCGGACGCCGGGCCGACTTCCCTGCCCTCGACCTGCTCGGGGGTGAGGTAGCCCAGTCGTACGGACAACTGCCCGCCCTCCCGGGCCTCGGCCCCTACAGCGGCTCCCAGCGGCCCGAACGCGGTCAGCCGGGGCCCGTCCTCGGCCAGCAGCACCGTCTCCGGCGCCAGCCCCTGGAGCACGGCCCCGGTGGCGTGCACCCGGGAGAGCGTCTCGGCCAGACCCGCGCCCAGTATCCGTACGGCACGCTCGGGCAGCGGGCCGGCGAGGCCGATCGCCTCGGCGAGCGTCATCGCGGGCACATAGGCGGTGGCCGTCCACAGGCCGTCGTCGTCCGGCGGAACCAGCGGCGACTGCACCCAGCCACCGGCCAGCCGCTCGGCGGTGCGGGCCTCGGCCCGGAACCGGCGCCGGAAGGCGGGCACGGAGGCGAGGGCGGGCCTGGCGGCCGTCACCACGGCGAGGTCGTCGCGGTCCCCGCCCCGGGCCAGGAAGTGCACGGCACTCGCGCTCTCGCGGAAGCGCGCCAGCGCGGTGTACGGGCCGAAGCGGCGTGGATCGTCCTGACGCAGCGCCTCCATGGCGCACCCCCCTTGTGACCGTGCCCTCGGCACCTGACCGCCGATCTTACGGGCGGGGCTCCCGATGCCGCTCAGGACCCGCTGCGGCGCCTGGTCCAAGGCCACTTGGGGGCGAAGCGCTCACGGCCCTCGGGGGCGTACTCGTATACCCAGCCGCGCTGTAGCCCGAGACGCTTCGAATAGCCCGCCGGAGTGCGCCGGTAGGCGTACACGGTGGCGGGCCCGCCGTCGGCGTCCGGCACCGGGACCTCGTACCACTTGGGCGGATGGCCGGTCGGCCCGAGCAGGACGGGCAGCACCCGGCCGTCCAGGGGCCCGCCGCGGAAGGACGTGTTCTCGCTTTTCACGGAGCCAGTCTGACCCAGGGGCAGCCCGACAGGCTCTCAGCCCGGCGGCAGCAGGTGCGCGGCCCGGCCCGCCACCGGGATGATCAGTGTCGCGAGGCGCCCGGCGGGGCCGTCGGCGGTCTCCTTGCTCAGCAGGTCCGCCACCACGGTCTCCGTCTCCTCGTCCGAGGCGGCGGTGGCCGCGAGCAGGGCCATCAGGTGGTCGACCAGCCAGCCCCGCAGGTCCGAGGCCGCCGGCTGCTTGCCCTCGTCCAGCCAGATCAGGGACGCCGCCTCCACGGCCGCGATCCAGGTGCGCACCATCATCCTCAGGCGCGGACCGGCGGGTTCCTGCTCAGGGCCGCCGCCCCGGCCCAGATGGAGCAGGATCTGCTCGGCCGCCGACCGGCGCACGCCGTCCACGATCGTGGACGTACGCGAGGTCTCGGCCACGCTGCCACCGCGCAGCAGGGCGCTGAAGCCGGCGTCGTGCTGGTCGACGAAGCCGAGGTAGCGGTCCAGGACCCGGCTGACCCGCTCGGTCGGCGGACCGACGGCGGGCTCCGCGAAGCAGAGCGTCAGCTGCTCGGCGGCCGACCCGAGAGCCGCCTCGTACAACTGCTGCCTGCCGCCCGGGAAGTAGCGGTAGACCAGCGGACGGGACACCCCGGCCGCGGTCGCCACCTCGTCGATCGACACGTCGTCCGGCGCCCGGTGGGCGAAGAGCGTGAGCGCCGCGCCCAGCAGTTGGGCGCGGCGTTCCTCGACACCGAGCCGTCGGTACGCGCGGGCCGGCGGTGCTGCGGGTGCGGAGGTCATACTCCGAAGCCTAAGCGCTACCCGCAGAAGCGGGGCCGGCCTCAGGCCAGCAGACCCGAGCTCTTCCACAGCCTGCGTCCCACCCCGTTGAGCACGCCGATGTCGTCGAAGAAGTCCGTGAGCCGCTTCGCTCCCGTCTGCATGACCTCCGCCCGGTGGCCGCTGGCCTGCACCTGGGCGACGGCCTCGCGGCGGTCCAGGCCGACGTTCTCGTACACCTGCGGGTTGACGAAGCAGACCGAGAACACGCGTGCCGCCTCCCCGCAGTTGAGCCGGGTCAGCCTGCGCTGCCAGGGGGGCGCGGTCACCATCTGCCGGCGCAGCTCCTCGCGTGCGTAGCGCACGTGCCGGGCCTCCTCGACGACATGGATGCGGGTCACTCCGCGTACGAGCGACTGGACGCGCTCGTCGGGGAAGGTGAGCCGCTGCATCCAGTCCAGGATCTCCTCGCCGAGCAGGGTCGCGGCGAACGAACCGGGGGTGGTGGACACGGTCTTCAGCACCCGCGCCAGGTTGTGGTAGCGCCGGGGGACCGGGTAGGCGGGTGCGCCGCCCCACTCGATCATGCGGGCGAACATCATGGAGTGCCGGCACTCGTCGGCTATCTCGGTGAGGGCGTAGCGGACGTGCTTGCTGGTCACGGACTTGTCGTAGATGTGCCGGACGAGCAGCTGCATCAGGATGATCTCGAACCAGATCCCCAGCGAGGCCAGTGACGCCGCCTCGTGGCGGGCCAGGTCCATCCGCTGTTCCTCGGACATCTTCCGCCACAGCGAGGTGTCGTAGAGGGAGACCAGCTCGGGGGGCCAGAACCACTTGCCGTCCTCGACGGCCGCGTCCCAGTCGAGCTCGGTGTCCGGGTCGAAGGAGTGCTTGGCCGAGGCCTCCAGCAGGCGGGCCGCGACCTGTTCGCGGTCCTTGAGCGGGCCGAGCGCATCGCGCAGCGCCTGTATGTCCTCGTCGGTCACTGTCGTCACGGCTGAAGGCACCTCGCAGAGGGGTTACCGGCGGTCAAGTTTTCGCTCATGGCTTATGAGACCGCCTGTCAGCAAGGCAGTCAATCCCTTGTGCCCGACTTGTTGACCGCGCGTCTACCAACGTGTGAACCTGCCAACTGACGTCAGCACCACGGAATGCACCAACCTCGCCGGGCGAAGGAGCTGTCCGTGTCGACACACGACCTCTACACCACCCCACCCGCCGCGCCGACATGGCAGGTGCCCGCCTCGGGCGCGGCCCGGTTCAGCTGGGACTACGACGACGGCCGCGAACGCCTCCTGGCCCTGTACCAGAAGGGCAAGGACAAGCAGTGGGACGGCAACAAGCGCATCGACTGGAGCCTGGAGGTCGACCCCGCCGACCCGCTGGGCACCCCGGACGAGGCCCTCACCCTCTACGGCACCCCGCACTGGGCGAAGATGACCGAGCGGGACCGCGGCGAACTGCGCAAGCACTACACCTCCTGGCAGTTCAGCCAGTTCCTCCACGGTGAGCAGGGCGCCATGGTCTGCGCCGCCCGGATCGTGGAGTCGGTCCCCGACCTGGACGCGAAGTTCTACTCCGCGACCCAGACCATGGACGAGGCGCGGCACGCGGAGATATACGGCCGCTTCCTGCACGAGAAGATCGGGATGCTCTACCCGGTCAACGACAACCTCCAGGGACTGCTCGGCGACACCCTGCGCGACTCCCGCTGGGACATGCCCTACCTCGGCATGCAGGTCCTCATCGAGGGGCTCGCGCTCGCCGCGTTCGGCATGATCCGCGACACCACGACCAGGCCGCTGCCCAAACAGATCCTCGCCTACGTCATGCAGGACGAGGCCCGGCACGTGGCCTTCGGGCGGATGGCTCTCCGCGACTACTACAAGCAGCTGAGCGACGCCGAACTGCGCGAGCGCGAGGAGTTCGTCATCGAGGGCTGCTACCTCATGCGCGACCGGCTCAGCGGTGTCGAGGTCCTGGAGAACTTCGGCATCGGCAAACAGGAGGCCAAGGACCTCTCCGAGCACTCGGAGTATCTGCAGCTCTTCCGCAAGCTGCTCTTCAGCCGGATCGTCCCCTGCGTCAAGGACATCGGCCTCTGGGGCGAACGGCTCCAGAAGGCCTACGTCGACATGGGCGTCTTCGAGCTGGGCGACTCGAGCCTGGACCTGCTGATGGCCCAGGACGAGGAGATAGCCGAGCAGCTGGACCGGGACCGCTTCGCGGTGGAGGAGCAGGAGCGGGTCGCGGAGGTCGCGGAGGCGATAGCCGAGGGCGGGACGGGCTGAACGGAGCCTCAGCTCTTCTCGGGGAGCTCGATGGTCCTGCCGTTCTCGTCGAGGGTCCGGGTCTCCCAGTACGTGTACCACTTGTCGTCCACGTGCTCGGGAACCTTGCCCTCCGGGTAGCGGGCGTAGCCCTTGGGCGGTTCCTCGTCGTCGGACACGCACGCGCTGCCGGCGCTGCCTACGTGCAGGACCGGGTATTCGCCACCCCCGCACACCGCGTCCTGCGTCGAGCACGCGGTGGTGGACAGGGCGACCGTGACGCCGGCGAGGGCGAGCCCGAGCGTGGTGCGGATTCGGTTGGCGGTGCGCATGGTGGGGCTCCCTCTGGTGTTCGGCTGACTGTGTCCAGCCTGCCGTGGCCGGAGAGGACGAGCGTGAGCCTCCGTACTCATATCCGGTGTACGTACCGGGTGCGCGGGCGGAGGATGGCGCCATGAACTCCCCGCCCGGCCACGGTGGCTCCGCAGCGGCCCGCCGCAGCCTCGAAGCGCTCGCCCGCGGCGACGCCTTCGGGGGAGCGGTGGTTCCCGCTCTTCCCGGAGGGCGTCCCCGGCGAGTGGCGCCTCCGACGGGAGCCCCTGAGCTGACGGTCAGCCGAGCCGGCGCGGCGGTCCCGGCGCCGGCAGGACGCGTTCCACCGCGCACGCGATGCCGAGCAGTTCCGCGTCCGTTCCCCGGCCGGTCACCAGCTGGAGACCGGCCGGGCAGCCGTCCGGCGTGAAGCCGGCCGGCACGCTCGCTGCCGGATGGCCGCTGAGGTTGAACGCCCAGGTGAGCGCCGTGGAGTAGACGTCGCCCGGTCCTTCGTGGCCGTGCGGCGGGTTGGGTGTCACCGGGGTGAGGAGCAGCGGCGTACGGGCGAAGAAGGCGTCGAGGGCGCGGTCGTTGGCGGCACGGAGCGCCCGGGTGGCGGGGTTCGGTGACTCCCTGCGTACGGCCGTCCATGTCTCCGCCGGGTCGAGCAGCGTGACGGGGTCCTGGACCAGGCGGATCACCCCGGCCGCGGCCAGCCGCTCCACCGCGGTGCGCGTCACCTCGGCCACCTCCGGCTCCACCGATGCGAAGCCCAGGTCCGGGCTGTAGGCGGCCGGAACCGGAAGCCGTGGCGGCCGGGGCGCGTACCCGTCCAGCACGTGGCGCAGGTACGTCTCCGCCCGTGCCGCCGAGCTCGCGAGCACTCCGGGGGAGGCCAGGCCCGTACGCTCCGGGGAGGGCAGCAGGCCCGTCGTCGTCTTCAGGCCGAACACCCCGCACCACGCGGCGGGGATCCGCACCGACCCGGCCCCGTCGCTGCCCGTCGCCAGCTCCACCATGCCGGCCGCGACCGCCACCGCCGAGCCCGCCGAGGAGCCTCCCGGAGTGCGGTCGGGCCGCCACGGGTTGACCGTGCGGCCGTGCGCGCCCTGCCCCCATGTCTGCCAGTAGGTGCCAGGTCCGGGGACGGACGTCGTGCCGACCGGGACGGCGCCCGCCGCGGCCAGGCGGCGGGCCGCGTACGAGTGGAGGCCTGTGGCGCCCTTCACCGCGAACGGCAGCCCGGCGAGCGGGAGACCCCGGGCGGCTCGCTCCTCGGCGAGCGCGTCCTCGTGCCGGACCTCGGTGAACGCGTGGAGCTCCGGGTCCAGTTCGTCGATCCGGGCCAGCGCCGCCGCCACCGCTGAGGTCATGCGGTCAGTCTCGGGCATCCAGCGCCGCCTCCATCACCGCCCGGGCGATCGGAGCCGCGTTGCCGCCCCCGCTGACGTCGGCCCGGTCGGCCGCCGCGTCCTCCACGACCACCGCGACGGCGACCGCCGGGCGGCCTGAGTCCGGTGCCTGCGCCCAGGCGATGAACCAGGCGTACGGAGTACCGGAGTTGTCGACCCCGTGCTGGGCGGTGCCCGTCTTGCCGCCGACCGTCACCCCGTCGATCGCCGCGTTCGTGCCGGTGCCGTCCTCCACGACGTCGGTCATCATCCGCTGGAGCTGCTGGGCCGTCGCCGGGCTCATCGCCTGGTGGTACGAGTCCGAGCCCTGCTGCCGGACCGTGTCGCCGTCGTCCGTGGTCACCCGGTCGACGAGGTGGGGGCGCCTGAGGTCGCCGCCGTTGGCCACGGCCGAGGCCACCATCGCCATCTGGAGCGGGGTCGCCGTCGTGTCGAACTGGCCGATCGAGGACTGGGCCAGCTGGTCGTCGCTCATGTCCGCGTCGAAATTGCTGCGGGCCACCCGGGAGGGGATCTTGAGGTCGTCGTCGTTGAAGCCGAACCTGCCCACCGCCTCCAGCATCCCGTCCAGCCCCACCTCGACGCCGAGATGTGCCATGACCGTGTTGCAGGAGACCCGGATCGCCTCCGCCAGGGACGCCTTCTCGCAGCCTCGCGCCTCGTTGGGCAGCACGGTCGAGGTGCCCGGCAGGACGTACGGGGACGGGGTGTCCGTCTCGGTGTCCGGATCGGTGACCACCTCGGCGTCCAGCGCCGCCGCCGCAGTCACGATCTTGAAGGCCGAACCCGGCGGGTAGGTCTGCCGGATGGCCCGGTTGAGCATCGGCCGGCTCTGCGCGCGGTTGAGCCGCGCCCACGCGTCGGTGACGGCGGAGCCGGTGCCGGAGAGGACCTCGGGATCGTACGAGGGGGAGGAGACCAGGGCCAGGATCCGGCCGGTGGCGGGGTCGAGGGCGGCGACCGCACCGCGCCGGCCGTCCAGTCCTTCGTAGGCCGCGCGCTGCGTCGAGTCCTCGATGGTGGTGACGACGTTGCCGCCGGGCTGCCGGCTGCGGGTGATGTCCCCCCAGAGCGGGAGCGGGGCCAGGACCGGATCGGTGCCGGAGAGGACACCGTCCTCGGCGTTCTCCAGCAGCGTCGTGCCGTACGTCTGCGAGGCGTAACCGGTCACCGGGGCGTACAGCGGGCCGTGGCGGTAGGTGCGCTCGTAGGCGAGCTGCTCGCCGGTGTTCTTCGACCCCGTGACGGGTTCGTCGCCGACCAGGATGTTGCCGCGGGACTGGTCGTAACGGTCGATGGTGGTCCGGCGGTTGGCGGGGTTGGAGGTGAGTTCGCCGGCCTCGAAGAGCTGGACACGGGCGGCGTTCGCCAGCAGGGCGAGGAGCAGGAGCAGGCAGAATCCGGCGGCGTGCCGGATGTGGCGGATCACTGTCCCTCCCCGGCCGGCGCGGTCTCCGTATCGGGGTCAGGCGTGCGGGCCACGTCGCTGACCCTGATGAGCAGCGCCACGATGATCCAGTTGGTGACCACGGACGATCCGCCCTGGGCCAGGAACGGCATCGCCATCCCCGTCAGCGGGATCAGCCCCATCACCCCGCCCGCGATCACGAAGACCTGGAGCGCCAGGATCGAGGCGAGGCCGACCGACAGGAGCCGCCCGAAGGGGTCCCGCAGGGCCAGGCCCGCACGGAAGCCGCGGGCCACGAGCAGGGCGTACAGCATGAAGATCGCGGTGAGCCCGGCCAGGCCGAGCTCCTCCCCGGCGGTGGCCAGGATGAAGTCCGACTTGGCGGCGAAGCCGATGAGGATGGAGTGGCCGAGCCCGAGACCGGTGCCGAGCATGCCGCCCGCGGCGAACGCGAAGAGGGACTGGGCGAGCTGGCTGGGCCCCTGGCCGGCGTTGATCGTGGCGTACGGGTCCAGCCAGTCCTCCACCCTGCTGTGCACATGGGGTTCGAACGAGCCGACGGCGAAGGCGCCCGCCGCGGCGAGGAGCAGCCCGACGGCGATCCACCCGGTCCTGCCGGTGGCCACGTAGAGCAGGATCACGAAGAGGCCGAAGAACAGCAGCGAGGTGCCAAGGTCCCGTTCGAGGACGAGGACACCGACGCTGAGCAGCCAGATCGCGACGATGGGGCCCAGCACCCGGCCGGTGGGGAACTGGAGCTTCCAGAGCCTGCGCCCGGTGTACGCGAGCGCGTTGTGGTTCGCGGCGAGGTACGCGGCGAAGAAGACCGCGAGCAGGATCTTGGCGAACTCGCCGGGCTGGAAGGAGAATCCGCCGACCCTGATCCAGATCTTCGCCCCGTTCACCGCGGGGAAGAAGATCGGCACGATCATCAGGACGAGGGCGGCGGCGACCGAGAGATAGGCGTACCGCTGGAGCACCCGGTGGTCGCGCAGGAACACCACCACCGCGATGAAGAACGCGACCCCGAGCGTGGACCAGATCAGCTGTGTCGTCGCGGCCCGGTCGCTCGGAGTCTCCAGGTCCAGCCGGTAGATCAGCACCAGGCCCAGGCCGTTGAGCAGCACGGCGATGGGCAGCAGCAGCGGATCGGCGAACGGGGCGCGGAAGCGGACCGCGAGATGGGCGAGCAGGGCGAGGAGCCCGAGACCGGAGCCGTACCCGGCGACGTCGGGGGGCACGGCGTTGTTCCGGGCGAGGCCGACGGCGGCGTAGCCGTAGACGGAGATGAGCACGGCCCCGATCAGGAGCGAGAGCTCGACCCCGCGCCGCTTGGGCAGGCGTAGCTCGGGCGGGCGTGCCTCCGCCGTCGTTGCGGTCATGCCCCGCAACGTAGCAAGAGGCGGGTGCTATTTCCCTTATGTCAGCTTCGTGGCACTCCGCAGCAGCCCGACCGTGCCCGCCCCGTGCCGGTTCAGCGCTGGTACGGGTTCTGGCCGCCGGGAGGCGCGTAGCCGGGCTGCTGCTGCTGCGCGGCGCCGTGCGGGTTCCCGTCCTGTCCGCCCTGGGCCTGCGCCAGCAGCTGGTCGGCCTGCTCCTTCGGTATCTGCCGCTCGCCGCCGCAGAAGGTGCACTGCGTCGCGTACTTCGTGGAGAACGGGAACAGCGGCACGAAGAACAGCGTGAACTTGGTGACCCGCTTGCGCAGGGTGTGCGCCGCGGGATTGCCGCACCAGCCGCACACCATCGTCAGGACCGCCAGCTGGTAGAGATACCCCTTGGTACCGAAAATGATCATGATGTGGTTCCTTTCCCCGTCTCTCCCAGAAGTGCCCGCCGGCAGAGCGCCAGCAGCTTCTCGTCCTCATAAGTGTCGTGACTGCCGTATCCGCCGTCCATCGCGTTGTGACGGCGTACGGAGAGGAGCTCGGCGCGCAGCACCTGCGCCGCGTCCGACCCTGCACCAGCCGGGCCCATCCGCGCCAGGCATTCCGCGACCCGGACTCTGACGTGACGGTTCTTCTCCCACGCGGCCAGGAGCACCGGCACGGCTTCACCGGTCCGCCCCGAGACCTCCCAGAGGGCGATCGCGGCGTCGACCCGCAGCCACAGCTCCTCGTGTGCCAGCAGGGCCCGCAGCCTCGGCGCCACAGCCTCGGCCTGCCTTCCCAGTCCGCCCAGCGCACTCGCCGCCGCCCGGCAGTCGTGCACCTGCTCCGGCCGCAGTCCCTCGGCCAGCACCGGCAGCACCGCGCCGGCGTCGCCCGTGACCGTCCACAGGGCCTCCGCCGCCTCGGTCGCCGCCGCGGTCCCCGGCCGCAGGATCAGCCGCCGCAGCTCCGGAACGGCACAGCGGGCAGCCGGCCCGAACGACCTCAGCGCCCGCAGGGCCGCCGTACGCAGCCACTCGCCCCGGTACTCGGGTGCCCCCCGCAGCACCCGCAGCACCTCCGGGGCGGCCTCACCCGCACGGAGCGCCGTCAGCCCGGCGAGCAGCGGACTCGCCCGGTCGTACGCGCTCTCGTCCAGGCCGACCTCACCGAGCCTGCGCCGCAGCGCCGGCGCGAGCGGGGCCGCCGCGTCGCCGAGGCAACGGATCGCGAACCCCACGTCGTGCGGGACCTCCGGCCGCTCCAGGGCCGCCGCCAGCACGGGCAGCACCCGGGCGTCGCCCAGCCTGGCCAGCGCCTTCACCGCCGAGCCCAGGCCGGGCGGCCCGCTCGCCCACTCCTTGACCCACGCCCCGGGATCCGACGCCACCCGCGCGGCCAGGGCGTCGGCCGCCGGAGCCGCCAGGCCGAACAGCTCCTCCAGCACATGCGAGGCCGCCTCGGCGAGCCGGGGCTCCGGATCCGTGAGCTGTACGCCGACCAGCCGCACCAGGCCCTCGTACGAACCGCGCCAGGCCCGGATCAGCCCACCGCTCATCCGTACGGCGTCGATGCGCTGCCAGGGGTCCGGGCTGCACAGCTGGTCCGCCAGCAGCGCCGTCCGGTCCTCCACCCGGTCGTCCAGGCCGACGTGCAGCGTCCGCAGCAGGTCGGCGGCCCATGGGGTGCTGCGGCCGGCCGAGTCACCGTCCGACAGTTCCCGCAGCTGGCCCACCAGCGTCGGTGAGGTGGACCGGTCCGCCCCGGCGTCGTCGCCGCCCTGCGCCGCCGCGGCCGGCGGTTCCGGCCGGCAGGGCCTGGAGCGCAGCTCCCGCAGCAGACCCGCCACCACCCGCACGACGTCACCGGGCAGCGCGTCCGGGGCGCACCTGGCCAGCTGGGCGAGGGCCGCGAGCCGCAGCCCGGGCGGATACGCCTCGGCGGCCAGCCTGCTCAGCCAGTCCGCCGCCTGGCCCGCCAGCGGCCGGTGGCGCAGGGCGATCCGGCCCGCGGCCTCGACGAGCGCGAGCCGCACCTCGTCGTCCGCCTCCACCGGCAGCCGCTCCCGCAGCAGCGAGAGCACCTTGCCCGGCCGGCCGTGCAGCGTGGCCAGGGCCAGCGGTGCGGCGAGCCGCACACCCGGGTCCTCGTCGGCGACCAGCCCGAGGAACACGGCGGACCCGGCGGACACGGCGGCCGCGGCCATCGCGTAGTTCGCCACGCCCTCGATCTCGTCCTCGTCCAGCTCGCTCTCGTCGTCCTCGTCCAGATCGATGCCGCCGATGCTGGTGAGCAGCTCGACGATGCCCCCCCGGTCCCGTATCCCCGGATCCACGGCCAGCTCGAACAGGAAGGGGATGCACGCGAGCGTGCACGCGTACACATCGCCCTGGTGGTGCACCGCGCCGTACATCCCGTCGAGCGCGCTCTCCCGCTCCACCGGATCGGCGGATGCGAGTCCGTACAGGAGCCCCGGCACATCGTCGGCCGGGCCGTAGGCATGCTCCATCGAGGCCCAGTCGACCTCGTCGATCCCCGTGAACACGCCACACCCTCCCCGTGTCTTCCCGATGCGCCCCGGACGCGGCGGAAACCGTGCCCGCGAAGCAGCGTCTGCGCAGAGTGTGCACCACGGCCAGGACATTCCACCCTCCACTTGCGGCCTTTCCTCGCCGCGCCCGCCCAGGGCTGTGAAGGCGCTGTGCGCCCCCTGTAATCTTCGCTCCTCTCAGCCCCCGGGCAGGGCCCTGGCCTGCCCGGGATCGGTCAGCGGAGCGAGTAGATCCCCGTGCCGCTCCAGCCGCGCGCCCATGTCGCCGGCGAGGAAGAGGAGGTCGTCCGGCGCCCCGCAGGCCTCGATCTCGTCCCAGGTGACGGGTGCGGAGACGGTCGGGCTGCCTTTCGCCCGCAGGGTGTACGGGGCCGCGGTGGTCTTCGCCGCGGCGTTCTGGCTGAAATCCACGAACACCTTCCCCGGGCGCAGCGCGCGCGTCATCCGGTGCACGGCCAGATCGGGCAGCGCGCCCTGCGCCTCCACCGCCAGTCCCTTCGCGTAGGCCGTCACCTCCTCGGAGGGGGTGGGCTCCAGGGGGACGAGCAGATGCAGCCCCTTGGAGCCGGAGGTCTTCCCGTACGAGGACAGCCCGTCCCGGGCCAGCCGCTCCCGCAGCCAGAGGGCGACCGCACAGCACTCGACGACGCTCGCGGGCGGCCCGGGGTCCAGGTCGAACACCATCCGGTCGGCCACGGCGGGGGAGTCCTGCCGCCACTGGTGGGTGTGGAACTCCACCACCAGGTTCGCCGCCCACATCAGCGACGGCAGGTCCTGGGCGAGCACCTGCCGGGCATCGGGGTCGTCGCTGCGGGGGACCGGGGCGGTGCGCACCCAGTCGGGTGTACCCGGCGGCGGATTCTTGGTGAAGAAGCGCAGCCCCTCCGGGCCGTCCGGGTACCGGAGGAACGACAGCGGACGGTCACGCAGGTGCGGCAGCATCACCCCCGCCGCCGTGGCCGCGTAGTAGTGCAGCACCTCGCCCTTGGTCGTACCGGTGGCCGGGTACAGCACCTTGTCGAGATTGCTGAGCGCCAGGCGCCGCCCCTCCACCTCCGTGATCGGCGTCATACGATAAGAATCACATGAAATCGCATGAATGCGGTCATGGTGGGCGTAAGGGGTGAACGGTGAGGTCCATCTGGAACGGCTCGATCTCGTTCGGTCTGGTCAGCATCCCGGTCAAGCTCATGAACGCCACGGAGAACCACTCGATCTCCTTCCGGCAGATCCATCTGGAGGACGGGGGCCGGATCCGCTACCGCAAGGTCTGCGAGCTCGACGAGGAGGAGGTGCCCGCCTCCGAGACTGTCAAGGCGTACGAGGGCGCCGACGGCACGGTGATCCCCGTGACCGACGAGGACCTGGCCTCGCTGCCGCTCCCCACCGCCAAGACGATCGAGATCGAGGGGTTCGTGCCCTCGTCGGCGATCGATCCCCTCCAGCTGGACTCGGCGTACTACCTCTCGGCCAACGGCGTCCCGGCCGCCAAGCCGTACGCCCTGCTGCGCGAGGCCCTCAGGCGCAGCGGCAAGGTCGCCGTCGCCAAGTACGCGCTGCGGGGGCGGGAACGGCTCGGCATGCTGCGGGTGGTCGACGACGTGATCGCGATGCACGGCCTGCTGTGGCCGGACGAGATCCGCGCACCCGAGGGCGTCGCCCCGGAATCCGGCGTCAAGGTCCGCGACGCGGAGCTGGACCTGGCGGACGCGCTGATGAACACCCTCGGCGACGCCGACCTGGACACGCTCCACGACGACTACCGCGAGGCGGTCGAGGAACTGGTCTCGGCGAAGGCGGCCGGTGAACCCGTGGCGGAGGAGGAGGCCGAGAAGCCGGAGGGCAAGGTGATCGACCTGATGGCGGCGCTGGAGAGCAGCGTGCGGGCGGCGAAGGAGTCCCACGGGGAGGACGACGGGCACGGGGGCGGGGTCGCGGACGTCCACCACATCGGGTCCGGCCGGGGCGGCGGTGCGAAGAAGGCCGGGGCGGCGCCGAAGCGTACCCCGTCGAAGAAGGCACCCGCGGAGAAGACGGCGGCGAAGAAGAGCGCGAAGAAGAGCGCGGAGAAGCCCGCGGAGAAGCCCGCGGCGAAGAAGGTCACGGCGAAGAAGCCCGCCGCGAAGAAGGACACAGGGAAGAAGCCCGCGGCCAAGAAGCCGTCCGGGGGCACACGGAAGCGCACCTCGGCCTGACGCCGGACGTTGGCGTGGTCCATCCCGAACAGCGCCTTGGCCCGCTCGGCGGCCGGCATCCCCGCCTCCGAGATGGGAGCGGTCGCACAGTGGATCGCTCTTGTGGTCGATGCCGCTCGTACAGGTGATGAAACGACCGTTTCCAAGGTCAGGGACGAAGTGCGGACCATGATGGAGGCCTATCCGGCGCCGGGTCCCCTCCTGGTCTGACCCGGGGTGCCGGAGCAGTCCGGGGCACAGAGGGCCCGGTGTGCTCCGGAACGCCGTGCTCCCGACTCCGCGCGCCCGCTCTGCGCCCTGTGCGGGGGCCGGCTCTCCGTACAGGCTGGGGGGAACAAGGATGCCGGAAGGGTGGACAGAGGGGGCACGATGCAGGATCTCAAGGTCACGTCATGGCAGCTCTTCGGGCACGACCGGCTCTATGTGAACCTGCCGGACGGCACCGCGATCGGTTGGGCGGACCGGGGCAGCGGCACGATCACGGTGCTGCACCCGCGCTACCGGGACGCCGTGACCGACGCACTCGCGCGCCAGGTCCCGGATCTGCCGGCACTCGTCGGCGAGGACGCCCCGGCCGGGCCGTCGGCCCCGCGCGTCCCGCCGCCGGTGCCGAGGATCCCGTCGATGAGAGGGATACGGAAACGGGGCGTCGTACGGGAACCGGCGCCGGAGCCTGTGCGGGAGGCGGCACCCCCGATGGAGGCGGCACCCCCGATGGAGGCGGCACCCGTGCGGGAGGCGGCACCCGTGCGGGAGCCGGTGCCGACGCCGGCCCCGGTGGCCGCGCCGGCGCCGGAACCCGTGCCGTCTCCGGTGGCCGGTCCGGCCCCGGATACGGGGCGACGACGGCCGGCCGTCCTCCCCGCTCTGACACCCGCGACCGACCTCGCGTCGCGGCGGCCGGGGTCCGGGCTGCGTGAACAGCTCGGCGAGTCCGGGACCGGCGCGCTCGTACGGGCCGCCACGGGGGCGCTGCGGCGGCACAAGGACGCGGACCCACGGCGCGGCGCCCTCGCGGGGGAGCGGCGGGTCGGGGCCGAGCTCAGGCGGCTGACCCGGCACGGCTGGCGGGTCCTGCACTCCGTGCCCCTGCCGGACGGTACGGAGATCGGGCATCTGCTCATCGGACCCGGCGGGGTGTTCGCCGTGAGCACCGAGCACCGCCCCGGGGCATCGGTGCGGGTCGGTGACGGCACCTTGCGGGTCGGCGAGGGGACCCCCCAGCCGTACGAGCTCGACGGCCGGCCCGAGGCCCGGCGGGCGAGGGCGGCGCTGGAGACGTACTGCGTCTTCGACGTGCCCGTGCAGACGGTGCTGGTCTTCACCGGTGCCACCGCGCTGGAGGTGGTCGCCACCCCGGCCGGCGTGCGCGTCTGCCGGGAGCGCCAGGTATCGGTTCTCGCCCCGCTGACAGGCGTGTTCACCCCCACCCAGGTGGAGAGGATCTACGACGTCGCGCGAAACGGGGAGGCCTGGCTGGGTGCGTGAGCCCGGGACGCGGCCGGTAGATTCCCCGGTGCTGCCGCAGGGCCAGTACCCGTACCGCCGCCGAAGGGGAAGCCACCATGAAGCTCCGCTGTGCCGTGCTCGACGACTACCAGTCCGCGGCGGCCACCGCCGCGGACTGGTCACCCGTCGCCGACGCCATCGACGTGGTCAGCTTCGCCGACCACTGCGCCAGTGAGGACGAACTGGCCCTACGTCTGGCCGAGTTCGACATCGTCGTCACTCTCAGGGAACGCGTGCCGTTCCCCGCGACACTGATCGCGCGGCTGCCCCGGCTCCGGCTGATCGTCGCCTCAGGCATGCGTAACACGTCCATCGACTACGCCGCCGCGGAACGGCACGGGATCACCGTCTGCGGCACCGCCAGCACGGCGACCCCGCCCGTCGAGCTCACCTGGGCGCTGCTGCTCGGACTGGCGCGGGGCATCGTGACCGAGGCCAACTCCCTCCGTGAGGGCGGCCCCTGGCAGTCCACCGTAGGAGCCGATCTGCACGGGCGCAGGCTCGGCATCCTCGGGCTGGGCAAGATCGGCAGCAGGGTTGCCCAGGTCGGCCGCGCCTTCGGCATGGACGTCGTGGCCTGGAGCCAGAACCTGACCCCGGAACGAGCCGAGGAGGCAGGGGCGGGTTACGCAGCGTCCAAGGAGGAACTCCTGTCCACCAGCGACTTCGTCTCCGTGCATCTGGTGCTGAGCGAGCGCACGCGTGGACTGCTGGGCGCGAAGGAGCTCGGGCTGATGCGGCCCGGCGCCTATCTGGTCAACACCTCGCGGGCGGCGATCGTCGACCAGGACGCGCTGCTGGACGTACTGCGCCGGGGAGCCATCGCCGGGGCGGGCGTCGACGTGTTCGACGTCGAGCCGCTCCCGGCGGGCCACCCGATGCGAAGCGCACCGCGCCTCCTGGCGACACCGCACCTGGGCTATGTGTCGGGAGCCAACTACGCGGCGTACTACGGGGACGCGGTCGAGGACATCCGCGCCTACCTCGAGGGTGCGCCCGTCCGCACCCTCGGCTGACGGGAGTCCCCCGCATGCACACGCCCACCGACGACGAGAGCGTCCCCGGAATGGTCCGGATACCGGCCGGCACCGTGGATCTCCGCGACGACCGCCGGCGCGCGCGCTGGCAGGAGGAGATCGAGCCGTTCCTGCTAGGCCGCCACCCCGTCACCGTCGCGCAGCACCACGCCCTCACAGGGGCACCCCCCGGTACCGCCGCAACCGGCGCCCTGCCCGCGACGGACGTCAGCTGGCTGGACGCCGTCGACCTGTGCAACCGCTTCTCGGCCCACGCCGGACTCACCCCGGTCTACTCCCGCGACGCCCACACCGGCGAAGTGCTCCGCGACCCGGACTCCGACGGCTACCGCCTGCCCACAGAGGCGGAGTGGCAGTACGCCTGCAAGGCGGGGACCACCGGCTACCGCTACGGCGAGATCGACGCCATCGCCTGGTACGAGGACAACTCCGGCGGCCGGGTCCACCAGACCGGCGCCAAGTCCCCCAACGCCTGGGGCCTGCACGACATGCTGGGCAACGTCTGGGAGTGGTGCTGGGACCTCTACGACGAGGAGGTCTACGGCGAGTACCGCACCTTCCGCGGCGGAGGCTGGGCCGATCCGGAACGCGGCTGCGGCGCGACGGTGCGCCGCCGCAGCCACCCCACGTTCGCCATCGACGACCTCGGCCTCCGGCTGGCCCGCAACGTGCGCTGACGTCCTTCGCATGTCGCCCGGCCCGTCGGGCCCGGCCGACGCATCATGTCCGGATGGGTGAGATCTGGACGATCGGGCACTGGACGTGCCCGGAAGAGACGTTCATCGGTGTGCTGGAAGCCCAGCGCGTCGACGTACTGGCCGACGTCCGTGCGCACCCCGGTTCGCGCCGGAGCCCGCAGTTCTCCCGCGACGCGATGCGCGAGTGGCTGGAGCGCGCCGGGATCGACTACGTCTACCTGGACGAGCTCGGCGGCCGACGGCCCAAGCAGGACGTGGACCCCGACGTCAACGCGGGCTGGCGCAACCCGAGCTTCAGGAACTACGCCGACTACACGCTCCTCCCGGCCTACGAGCACGGCGTCGCCCGCCTGACCTCGCTCGCGGAGCGCGGCCGTGTCGCAGTCATGTGCGGCGAGCCGGTGCCGTGGCGTTGCCACCGCCTGCTGATCGCGAACACGCTCACCGCGCACGGCTGGACGGTCCGGCACATCATGGGCCCCGGCTCCGGCGAACCGCGCGTCCACGAACTGGGTGCCTGGGGCGCGGAGCCACGGGTCGACGGACGCGGCCGGGTGACGTACCCGGCGCCGTAGACCCGGTTCCGCAGGAAAAACCGTGCGGGCGATCGACGCCGGGTGCGGTACGTTCCTGTCACTCGAAGGGGGCGAAGTGACCAAGCTCAACCAGATCATCGCCGTGGAGAAGGGTGTCAAGAGCAAGTCGCTCCAGGACATCACCGCGGCCCACCACAAGGTGCAGAAGCCGGCGCTGCTGGCAGGCATCTCGCGCACGTACCAGCCGAAGGACGAAGAGGGCGAGCAGCTTCCGCCCGAATCCGCGCGGGTACAGATCAAGGCCGAGGAGGCGCTGCGTGATATGTCCGCGTCGCTGACCCGGCTGTTCGACGTGACCGCGACGAAGGACTGGGCGAACTGCTCGGCCCGCGCGGACGTCACCGTCGACGGCCGTACGGTCGTCAGCGAGGTCCCGGTCAGCTACCTGCTCTTCCTGGAGAAGCAGCTCACCGACCTCCACACCTTCGTAAAGAAGCTTCCGGTCCTGGACGCGTCCGAGTCCTGGTCGCTCGACCCGTCGACGGACTGGTGGAAGACGGACCCGGTCCGCACGATCCGGACGAAGAAGGTCCCGCGCAACCACGTCAAGGCGGAGGCGACCGACAAGCACCCGGCGCAGGTCGACGTGTACTACGAGGACGTGCCGATCGGGTACTGGACGACCGTGAAGTTCTCCGGAGCGCTTCCGGCGCGGCGGGTGAACGAGCTGCTGGAACGGGTCGAGAAGCTCCAGCACGCGGTGAAGTTCGCCCGCGAGGAGGCCAACGGCGCCGAGGTCACCGACCGGCTGGTCGGGGACGCGGTGTTCGGCTACCTGTTCGGCTAGCCTCGGGCACGAGGCGGCACCCCCAAGAACGCCCCCGCGCCATGTCGTGGGGGCTGCGCACCCTGCACGAGGCGGAATGAGGTCCGCCCCGTGTGATGAGCGCAAGCTGAAACTGACGTTCAGCCTGAAGACGCGGTAACGGTGGAGGTTCGAGTCCTCCCCCCGGCACCACCTGCCGGGGTGGCCCAACATGGCAGAGGCAGCCGCGATCAATCTCAGACTCTCGCTCCAGCTTCAGTATCGCCGCCGATTGCCAGATCGACCGAGTACGGACGAACACCGTTGAATGCTGGTTCGAATCCGGCCTGCGCCTCTACGCGGCGCGGTAGTTCAAAGGCAGAACGCGACGGTATGACGACTGATCCGCACTCTTAAACGGCGCTGGCAAGCGCAATTGGGTGGCAACCCCAGGGGCCCGGGAGCTGGATACGACTCCCGGGCTCCGCCACGTCCGAGCCTGCGATGCGACGGGCCCCGGCTCGGATGATTAGCTGAGGCTTGAGATCCCTGCCGACAAGTGTGCGGCAGGGCCCTTGGTGGACAATCAGGCGGAGGCGATGAACCCAATCCACGCCTCGGGCGAAACGGTGAGCGAGGGACCGCTCGTGTTCTTCGAGTCCCGGACGTGGAGGGGGCGACGCAGAACGGCCTCCTCGATGACAGAACTGATCGTGGGCATGGGAACCCTGGCGAAGATCTCCTGTCTTGCCAGGCGTGCAGCGACCCGTTGGTTCACTGTCTCGTCATCGAGCAGCGGCCTCCACATCGTGCACACCGCGTGAGCGTATGCCTTGGTCTGGAGCAGCCCTGGGACCGCCTTCGTGGCGTACACGTGCAAGGCAACCGCAGCCGTCTCAAGCTTTGCGGCATCCCGGAAGAAGGCCGGGAACTGCTCCGGTGAGTCACCACTCGTCACGCTACGACACCGGTCCGCTCCACTCGCCCGGTTCGCCGAATGCATCACCCCAGTCGTTCCGCGCCGCCGTTCCACGCCTCCAGCAACTCCGCAGGTCCGTACGCCGCGTCCAGCGCACCGCAGTCGGTCCCGCTGCGTGACACGGCGACCACCGGCGCCGTTTCGGGCGTCAGTGCCGCCCGGTGGCGGTGCAGAGCGGCCAGGTCGTGGCGGTCGAAGGGGGAGTTCTCCAGCCACTTCACCGAGCCGACGAACAGCAGTTCCTTGGCGATCGGAGCCCTGTCCGCTCCCACGATGTCGATCTCCACATCGTTCGTACGCGTCCAGTAGCCACCGATCGCCGGGGCGGCCGGAAGGCTGTCGTCGGGCAGCAGGCGTGCCAAGGCCTCCCGGACCAGGGGCTCGACGGCCCGGCCGCGCCAGCTCGTCCAGTTCTCCTTGATGCGTGCGAGCGTCAGATCGCCCCGGCCTCGTTCGATCTCCGGGAGCGCCGGGCCGAGCAGTTTCAGCCAGAAGCGCAGATACGGGTCCGCGACCCGGTAGCGGCGGTCCTTCGACGGCCGGGTGGACAGCGGCAGTTCGGCGGCGACCATCCGCTTCTCCGTGAGGACGGCCAGTGACCGTTGCAGGGAGGCGCCGTACAGGCCGCCGGCCGCACGGGCGATGTTGGAGAATGTCCGCTCGCCGCTGCCGATCGCGGACAGCACCGCACGGGCCTGCAACTCCTTGGGGAACTCCGCCGCGAGCGATCTCTCCGCCGAGACCAGTAGAGCGGACACCGGATCGCTGAGGGCCTCCCCGAGGAAGTCCCACAGTCCCGCTCCGTGCGTCCACTCCGTGCAGATGAGCGGCAGCCCACCGGTGACCAGCGTTGCGTCGAAGGCCGACGCGGCGTCCAGGCCGAGCATCCGGCCCACTTCCGCCGGGTTCAGGGGGCCGAGCACCATCTCGCGGCCGCGCTGGTGGAACGGGCGACCGTAACCGTTGAGGGCCTCCATCATCGACAGATCGGACCCGATGAGGACGAGGAGCACCGGCTTGGTCTCCAGGGCCCGGTCCCAGGCGCGCTGGAGCACGCCCTCGAAGGCGCCGTCCGCATCCATCAGATATGGAAGTTCGTCCAGCACGACCACGCTCGCCCGGTCGTACGGAAGGGCGGCCGCCAGCACATCGAACGCGGCGTCCCAGCTCGCCGGTCTGGCCCCGGACAGCAGCCCGGCCAGCGGCAGGGTCGATGCATCGGCGTCCCGGCCCAGCCGTTGGAGATCGGCCTCCGGCGATGCGCCGGTGGCGGCATAGAAGAGGAACGGTGCGCCGGAGTGTTCGGCGAAGCGCTCCACGAGCCTGGACTTGCCCACACGGCGGCGGCCCCGAAGCATCACGCACCGGCCGGGCCTCTCCCCGCCCGCACCGGCCGCGACCTTGCCCAGTTCACGCTCAAGCGTGGCCAGCTCGGCCTGCCGACCCACGAAATCCGCCATGGACAGCTCCTGTGACATCGATACGAACATCTACGTTACTAACATCGATGATAGTAATGTGCTCGTACCCTTCGCTCGGTCCCGCGTCGGCGCGCCACACACCGCGTACCGGACACCGCCAACGTCGTGCAACCACGTCCGTCACCGCGTCGTACCTGGTCACTCGGCATCTGAGGGCGTCACGGTGAGGTCTGTGACCAACGAACCCACCGGTGCCAGGACCGCCACTCGCCCAGCCCCACGCCGCCCGGCCGAGTGGCCTACCCGAGCCGCTCCGCTTCACCATGCGCTTCAGCTCGACGCCCTGGGGCGCCAGGCTCGCGCGACGGATGGCCGAGCATCTGCTGGACGCCTGGGGGTTGCCGTACGACTCCGAGGCCCACGGCGCGCTCACCCTCGTGGTGGCCGAGCTGTCCGTCAAAGCGGAACAAGCTCAAGGGGTTCGCCCTCGAAGTGGACGAGGAAGCGATGAACTCGGCGGTCGAGGCATACAACAACCGGCGTGCACCGACAGGTCGTCGAGCTCAACAAACTGCACGACGCTCTGGATGAGGCATACAACAGTGCCCCCACGTTCCGGGCTGAGTCGGCGCGTGCGGAGTCCTTCAGCGCCCGAGCTCTGACCGACTTCAAGGACGATCCGCTCTACACCGTGGCCGGGGACGACGAAAGCAATCACAAATACCCCCTCGACCTTGCGAACCAGGAGGGCATGCTCGGGTCCCACGTCGTGGACAAGCATGTAGGCAAGACTGATGAGCAATTGGAACAAAGGCTGAGGGACCAGCAAATCGTCAGGCCTTCCGGTATCCGACCCGAAGCCGTTTCGTCATTCGGGAGTCTCGCGGACGCGCAGCGGTATACTCAGGCGGCCCTTGACGAACCGTCGAATCAAAGAAAGATCGATAATTGGCTCGCAGGTAACCCCGGACCCAACTCGTCACGCTCACTTCTCTTGACGACGAACGACGCCGTAGGGAGATCGTGGGATCGAGGCGACGCTGCCGCGCGTGATGTGACCAATGTGTGGGTCGTCCTGAGACCCAACCCGGGGAGCAGTCCGCCGTTCGTCGTTCTTACTTCTATGCCCACCGACAAGACTCAGCACCCGTAGTGCGCAATCCTGGAAAATTGAGGTACGGGTTGTGATGCAGATTGACGACATCTCGTGGAACCGCTCCCTGCGGGCCATTTTCGGGGAAGGTATGTTCGCAGCCGTGGGGGTGCGGCGACGCGATGACTGGCGTCTGGATGCCCTCGACGCCATGCAGCTCCGGACGGACGACCCGCGTGGCTGGCCGAGGGTTGTCATGGCGCCAGCAGGGAGCAATTACGATGCGGGCTTGGAAAACCCGTTCGGTGCTGTCACGCCGGGCGACTTCAATGCGGCTTTCCCTGTGGCCAGGAGTGGGGCCGAACAAATCATGGTCACTCTCCAGGGTGAGTGGTTCCAAACGGAGGACATTCAGGATTTTGATGCGCGAGAGGCTGAGCTGACCTCTCATGCACGAGTGATCCTGGAAAGGTTCGGAGCAGACGCGCTGTTTTTCACCAATGCGGTATCGGCGCGCGAAAATCCCCATGCCGACATGTTCGGTCGAGAGGGTGTCTATGAGGGCTTCACCAGCCACGTAATGGACTGTGGTGTAATCGCTGTCTCCGCCACTGAAGTCGGCATCTTCTGGGGCTTCACGACTGACTGAGGATTTCCCGTGCGTACCCGTTCTGCCACCTACCCCGACCGCGCGACCGCACAGTGGTGTACCCAGCAGGTCGTCACGCGCAATGAGCAGGCCGTGCACCGCTGGCTGGCCCAGGGCACGCGACCAAGGCTCACCATCGAGGCCGGGTGGCCATCCCGTGAGGAGCCCGTCGGACGCGTGTTGCTGCAGGCGATGATGCTCGCCGGTCGTGAGCCCGTCGATGTGCGGGCCGCGCGGGTGACGTTGAGGCGTGAAGCGTCGAGCCCGCACGGTTTCGTCGTGCACGCCACCTACCCGATCTACCTCTGAAGGTGCCGCAGTGCCCATGAAGCCGCTTGAGTTCGACCGCCGGTACGGCGAACTCGACGTCGTCGTCGCAGCCTTCGCCGGACAGGAACCCGACAGTCCGGAAACGGACACAGTGCCGCCGGCCCTTCAGGCGTACCTCCGGCACACCTGGCACACCAGGCCCTGGGCGCTGTCCGTCGCCGAACAGCAACTCCGCGAGTACGCACGGAACCCGCCCGGCCGCCTGCGGCAGCGCCTCGGCGAGTTCTATTCGGTACCCGATCTCGGGCTTTCCGAGCCCCAGATGCAGGGCTGGCTGTCCAAGACGGCCGACCACATCAAGCGCAGCATCGAGTCCGGCGAGGTGCCTCCGCCGACCACGCCCCGGACGCATTGGGAGTGGCACGCCCGCTTCGGGGAGCTGGGGCAGTTCCTCGGCGGTTGGTTCTCGCAGGACATGCCCGACGAATTCACCGACCACGATGCTGCGGTCCGCGACTACAGAGAGACGGTCGATCCCCAACTGACCGCCCGGCTGGTCGGTGAGATCCACGAATTGCTGGCCCTCGGACTGGAGGATCACGACTACGCCGTCGGCGTGAGCGAGCTCGGTATGGAGGTTGAGCCACCAGCCCAGTTCACGGTCGAGAGTTGGCTCCGGACGGTGGCGGAGCGCCTCGCGACGACCATGCCCGACTACGGAAAGTGACTGGCTCAGGCGAAGCTGAACAAGACCCGTCTGTTCGGTGCGCAGATCGGTGGGTCGAACAAGGACCCGCATAACTTCGTCACGATGCACCGGTTCGCCAACTAGACGAACGACCCCACCGACGTCGTGCCGATCGGCCTGCCTCTCGAAGCCAAGGGGGACAAGGGCTTCAGCTTCACGCCCTACGAAGGCCGCAGCAACAGCAGCGTCCGTGACTGTCCAGAACGCCCCGAGACGCGTCTGACCCGGCATAGGGAGAGGCCACCATGCACCCCGCCGTGGAACGCCTCACCGAACTCGCGGCGCCTACCGGTCACGTCGCTCCCGGGACTGGCCGGCTGTCGAACGGGAACTCGGCACCACGCTGCCGACCGACTACCGGCAGCTCGTCGAGACGTACGGAGGAGGCGTCTTCGACGAGACAATCTGGCTCTCGTCCCAGTTGTAGCGGTTCCACCCTTCGGCCTGGCAGTCGAGACCGACCGCGGGGGCCGGCCACTCGCGTCTGGTACGACAGCGACAACCAGGGCTGTTCTGCCCCGCTCCGAGCGAGCGAGACGCGGCCCTGCCACCGGCGGCACAATTCCTGTGGGAGGCACCCGGCGCGGGGCCACGCCTCCCGGAGGGCGGGCTTGACCGCGTCGGTGGGGGCGGCACACAATGCGGAACATGACCCCCTACTCGCTGACCACCGTCGCCCTGCCGATGACGGGGCCTTGCGGCGAGTGCGCTCCACGGTCCACCACCTGTCTGCGCCGCCGCGGCCGTATCGGCTCGCCGCCCGTGCGCATCGGCGTTCACTCGCGCTGACCGGACGTCAATACCGCTCGGCTGCTTCCCAAGATGAAGCCGAGATCCCGGGAACGCCGGTGTTGTCTTTCCCCGGCCTTTCACCGCCCTTCACGGTCCCACCGTGTCCCGCACCTGCACGGCAGGCATGCGGCGCGGGCGTGAACGGCCCACCTCATCGCACCGCCGGAGGCCTCGGCCGCTGTCGCGGGTCCCGCCCGTCCCTTCGGGTACCGGGGCCCGCCCACCGGAGCCCACGGCGGCTCGCTCTCCGCCAAGGAGGAACCGTATGACCACCACTGCTTCCCCGAATACGACCACCACGACCGCTGACCGGCCCTCCACCTCGACTGTCCTGCGTGAGGCACGCATACCGCAGGACGGCATGTACGAAGGGCACCGCGTCCTGGAGCGGCTGCCGGCCGGCGCGACGGCGCGCCCGTACACCCTCTTCGACGTCGTCCCTCAGGCCCGTACGATCGGCGCGGAGATCCACGGCCTCGACCTCTCCCGGCCGTTGGAGCCGGCCCTGCGCGAAGAGCTGAACCGCGCCCTGCTGGAGTGGAAGGTGCTCTTCTTCCGGGGGCAGAACCTCACCTCGGCCGCCCAGCGCGACTTCGCACGCCACTGGGGCGAGTTGGAGGTCAACCCGCTGCTGGCCAGGGGAGACACCGAGGACGTCGTACGCTTCGACAAGTCGGCGGGGGCACCGAAGACGTTCGAGAACGTCTGGCACACGGACGTCACCTTCCGCGAGCGTCCGGCTCTCGGGGCCGTCCTGCAACTGCGTGAGGTGCCGCCGCTGGGAGGCGACACCATGTGGGCGGACATGGCAGCCGCGTACGACAACCTGCCGCAGGACGTGAAGGACCGCATCGACGGGGCGAGCGCCGTCCACGACTTCATCCCCGGCTTCGCCCGCTTCCTCGGGCCCGAGGAACTCGCCCCCCACCAGGAGGCGTTGCCGCCGGTCGAGCACCCGGTCGTGCGCACGCACCCGGAGTCGGGGCGCCGGATGCTGTTCGTGAACACCTCGTTCACGACCCGGATCGTCGGTCTCGACCGGGCGGAGAGCGACCGCCTGCTGCGCTTTCTCTTCCAGCAGGCGCACGTACCCGAGTACCAGGTGCGTTTCCGCTGGCAGCCGGGCGACATAGCCTTCTGGGACAACCGGGCGACCCAGCACTACGCCGTGAACGACTACGGCCCGCACCCGCGGGTCGCCGAGCGGGTCGCCATCGCGGGGGACCGCCCCTTCTGAGCGACCGGCGACCGGCGACTGCCGAACGGCGGGCGCGTCACCGCGCCCGCCGGGTCGTCACCGTGCGTCCCGGTCAGGGGGAGAGCGGCGCCATCTTGTCGACCACGCCCGGGTTCTCGGCGATCCACTTCTCCACGGCCGCTTCCTCATGGCCGGTGCCCTCGTCCTGGATGGTCGCCTCCAGGTCCCCGAGCTGCTCCTCCGACATGTGCCAGTCCTTGAGCCAGCCGTGGAACTCGGGGAACTCGTCCGGGAACGACTTGTGGCCGAGCGAGCGGATCTCGTTCACCTCGCCCCACAACTTCTTCGGGTCCTTGAGCTTGGTCAACTCGTACTTGCTGTAGGCCCAGTGAGGCGACCACAGGACGACCGCCACCGGTTCGTGCTTCCGCAGCGAACGCTGCAGCTCCAGGATCATGCTGGGGGAGCTGCCGTCGGTGACCTCGTACTCCTTGTCGAGCCCGTAGCCGGGCAGCACCTCGTTCTTGAGCAGGTTCATCTGGCCGGTCCCGGGCTCGATGCCGATGATCCTGCCGCCGAACTCCTTCGACCTGCCCTTGAGGTCCGCCATCGAGTCGACGCCCTTGACATAGCTGGGCACCGTCACTTCCAGCGTGGTCTCGTCGTACCACGGACCGATGTCGACCAGGTCTTCCTTGTACTTGTCCCAGTACTGCTTCTGGGCGTTGGGGAGCCAGGCGTCGAACTCCACATCGACCTGGCCGCCGGCCATCGCGGTGAACATCGACCCGACGTCGTACTGGTGGATGCTGGGCTTGTATCCGCGCCGCTCCAGAACGTTCTTCCACAGATAGGTGACGGCCACGTCCTCGTCCCACGGGAAGTAGCCGATGCTGGGAGCCGCGCCGGCCTCCTTGCCCTGGTCCTTCTTGTCCACGTCCTGGCCGTCGTCGTCCGGGCCGGAGACGAACTGCAGGCCGCCGGCGAGCAGCGCGAGGACCAGCACACCTATACCCGCGAACGCTGTGTTGGGCCTCCACTGCAGGGCCTTTCCCGCCCGGAGGGAGGCCGCCTTGGCCAGCGCACGGCGACCGAGAGGCGAGATGCGCTGATTCAGCGCGCCGGTCATGCGGTCGAGATACATGGCGAGGATGACCACCGCGAGACCCGCCTCGAAGCCGAGGCCGATGTCCACCGAGCTGATGGCCTGGAAGACGACGGTACCCAGACCGTCGGCGCCGACCATGCCCGCGATGACCACCATGGACAGGGAGAGCATGATGATCTGGTTGACGCCGGCCATGATGGTCGGCAGGGCCAACGGCAGCTGTACGCGCAGCAGAATGGCACGCGGAGGGGCTCCGAAGGCTTCCGCGGCCTCCACCAGCTCCTCGTCCACCTGCCGGATGCCGAGCTCGGTCATCCGGATGCCCGGCGGCATCGCGAAGATGATGGTGGCGACGATGCCGGGCACCACGCCCACTCCGAAGAATGTGATACCGGGGACCAGATAGACAAAGGCCGGCATCGTCTGCATGAAGTCGAGCACCGGCCGGAGGGTCGAACTCACCGACCTGTTGCGGGCCGCCCAGATGCCGAGAGGGACAGCGATCACCATGGTGACCGTGGCCGCCACGACGAGAAGCGACAGCGTCTGCATCGCCTTTTCCCACAACTCGATCGAGTTGACGAGGAAGAAGCCCGCGGAAGCGAAGGCGGCCGCCACCACGCCCCGCAGCCACCAGGCGATCAGCGCGAGGATCGCCCCCATCACCAGCGCGTCGGGGCCCGACATGACGAAGTACACACCGTTGTACAGGCCTTGGCCGACGGAGTGCAGGGAGTCGAAAAGCCAGGGCAGGCGAGCTTCCAGGAACTCGACCGCACTGTTGACGCCGGCACCTATTTCGAGCCTGATCACGGCTTTCCGCCTTCGTCGCACCGGTGTCCGTCAGCTCCGGCAGGGCCGGACCCGCGTACGGGTCGCCCGGCTCCCTCGCCGAAGGTGCTGTACCTGCCTGGGGGCTCTGTTGTCAGCCTGGTCACGTGTGCCTCTCGCGTTGTCCTGAGACCCGGCGAGAGAGACATGGCGCCGCCCAGCCCCTCGGCGGTGTGGGACATGCGGATGCGCGCGGCGCGTAGCCGTAGCGGCGCCTCAGCCGGGCGGTCATGTGTCCTGGCAGCCGGGTCCTGGCATGCTGCCGTGCCATCCGCGCCGGCTGCCCGAAGGGCGTCCGCGCCCGGACAGGGTGATTCGGGCTGCGGCTACCCCGTGTTCAGAGAGACAAACGGATGGCGAAGCTTTCGTTCGGACGAGTTCGCCGGTGAACAGCACGGTATGCGACGGCGGCGTACGGGCTGCCCGTCGGCGCAGGTCCCGCCGGTACCTTCCATCGGCAGCCCTCTACCGCAAATCAGACCTTGATGGCGGTGATTCGGCTTCCGCACAGCGCGGTGAGGTCTTCCGGGTCGGAGGTGAGCACGGTGACCGGGCCGGGTGAGGCGAGAGCGGTTGCGCCGAGCATGGCGTCGATCGCGTACTTGTGGCCGTGCAGGCCCGCATCGGCGAGCAGGACCGAGGCCTGCCGTGCGATCGACTCGGTGACCGGCTCGACGACGAGACGGGAGAGGGTCCACTCGAGGGCGGGGCGGTTGACGCGTGGGTGGGTGACTTCCACGAGAGTGGCGGCGGACGTGATCACGCGAAGGTCGTCGGCGCGGGCGAGGGCCAGCCATGCGGTGACCGCGCGGTCGCGCAGCACAGCCTTCGCCAGCCCTTCGCTGTCGAGGACGAGCGTGCCGCCCGGGGCAGCAGAGGGGCGAGTCATGCCGCGTTCGCGCCGTCGGGTGCCTGCTGTTCGCGCGCCTGGTGGAGTTGGTCGCGGAGAGCCTGGATCTCGCCCTCGGTGATGGGGCCGTGTTCGGCCTCGCCGACCTTGATGAGCTCGTTGAGGTTGTCGCGCTCGATCTGGCGGGCGACGGCGGCCGCCACATAGGCAGACAGGCCGGAGGGCCCGCTTCGGACCTTGGCGGCCTCGGCGACGTCGCGCGGCATGGTGATCGAGTACTTCCCGGTAGGCTCGCTCATGCTGTTTACCCTACCTGCGATCCTCCCCGGGGTTGGAGTGCAGGCTGGGCGGCCCCGAGTGCGGCTGCCGACGATCGCCGCTCCTCAGCTTCCGGCGGACATGAAAAAGACCCCCTGCTCAGTGTCTCCACTGATCAGAAGGTCTTTCCGGAAAGTGCCCCCGGCAGGATTCGAACCTGCGCACCCGGCTCCGGAGGCCGATGCTCTATCCCCTGAGCTACGGGGGCGATGTCGCTGCGCTTGGCGGCGACGAGTGAAACCCTACCAGCTCCGACGTGGTGTCCGGGAACAGGTATTTCCGAGTCGTCGGCACCTGGGTGAGGTGGGCGCCGGCCACCCCTCCGGGGGCGGAAGTGGGCAAAACCCGGACGCAGCTCCTCCGTCCGACCTACCCTCGAAGGGTGTCAGGGGCGTACGGCCGCGTGCTTGTTGTGGACGACAACAAGGTCATCCGGCAGCTGATCAGGGTCAATCTCGAGCTGGAGGGCTTCGAGGTCGTGACCGCGGCCGATGGCGTCGAGTGCCTGGACATGGTCCACGAGGTCTGCCCGGACGTGATCACTCTCGACGTGGTGATGCCCAGGCTCGACGGAATCCAGACCGCGGCCCGGCTGCGCTCCGACCCGCGGACCGGGCATCTGCCCGTCGCCGTCATCAGCGCGTGCACGCCCCACGAGATGGGCTCCGGGGCAGCCGCCGGGGTCGACGCCTTCCTGGCGAAGCCCTTCGAGCCGAGCGAGCTGGTGCGCATGGTGCGACGGCTCGCACACCCGGAGGATCCGGTGCCCTTCGACGACTGGCGCGGTGCGGGGACGGCCGGGAGCGCGGCCGGCTGACGGCATGGCCGGACGGATCGCTGCCCGTATGGCGAAACCGGTTGGCGAAGTGCCCCCCTTCCTCCCATACGCTTGTCCCGTGACCCCCGCAGATCTCTCCAGGACCGTGCTGCACGCTGTGCGCCGCGCGGTCGACGAGGACGCCTTGCGTGCACCGGTGCCCGCGCGCGTGCGGGTCGAGCGGACCCGGCCCGGCGGCAGCGGTGACTACGCCTGCGCCGTCGCCCTCCAGCTGGCCGGCCCCGCCGCGCTCCCGGCGCGGGAGGTCGCCGCGCTGCTGCGGGACCGGGTCGTCGGTCTGCCCGGGATCGGACGGGTCGAGATCACCGGGCCCGGGTTCCTGAGCTTCACGCTCGACGCCACCACCGGCGCCGAGGCCCGCGCGGCCCGGGTGCGAGAGGTGCGTGAGCTGGGCCTCCGGTACGGGCGGGTCACCACGGAGGCCGGGCGCCTCCACCGCCTCCACCACCCCCGCGAGGTCCGGGCCGCCGTCGTCGCCCAGAGCGTGGCGCGCCTCCTGCGTACCCAGGGCGGTCAGGTGATCGTCGGCTGCACCGAGGAGCCCGACCCCCGCTGGGAGGAGCTGCGTGTCAGGGCCGGTCTGCGGTACGGGGCCGAGGACAGCTCCGAGATCCGCCCCGTCCCCGCCTCCACCACCGCCGACGCCCTGGTGGACCGGCTCGGACGCGACGCCGCGCTCTGGGGCCTGCAACGGCCCGCCGCCCACGACCACGCACCCCTGGATGACGACCTCCTCGTACAGGGCGAGGCCAATCCGTTCTTCCTGGTCCGCTACGCCCACGCCCGCACCCACGCGCTCACCCGTGAGGCGGAGCGGCTCGGCTTCACCGGCGGCTACGAGGAGGACGTCGACGCGCCCGCGCTGCACGCCGCCCTCGCCGACCACCCCGGCGTACTGGCCGCCGCCGCCCGCCACCAGGCACCCGACCGGCTCGCCCGGCATCTCGAAACGGTGGCGCACGCCTTCTTCGACCTCCACGACTCCTGCCCGCCGCTCCCCGTCGGCGACGAGAAACCCTCGGCCGCCCACCGCTCCCGGCTGGCCCTTGCCGAAGCCGCCGGGAAGGTGCTGGCAGGCGGCCTGTTCGTGCTCGGCATCAGTGCGCCCCGACACCTCTGAAGAGACCTGAGAGAGCAGAGCAGAACGATGAGCCGATCCGCACACCCCGCCGGGCCCCGTCACGCCGACGTCTATCCCGAGGGCCACTACACCGCCCCGGCCACCGACCTCAACGAGCTGGACGCGAAGGTCTGGTCCCGCACCGTCACCCGTGACGCGGACGGCGCGCTCACCGTCGGCGGGATCGAAGTCGCCCGGCTGGCCGAGGAGTTCGGCACGCCGGCGTACTTCCTGGACGAGTCGGACTTCCGGGCGCGCTGCCGTGCCTGGGCGGACGCCTTCGGGGCCGACGCCGACGTCTTCTACGCCGGGAAGGCCTTCCTGTCGCGCGCCGTGGTGCGCTGGCTCCAGGAGGAGGGGCTGAACCTGGACGTGTGCTCCGGCGGCGAGCTGGCCACCGCGCTGGACGCCGGGATGCCCGCCGAGCGCATCGCCTTCCACGGGAACAACAAGACCGTCGCCGAGATCGAGCGGGCCATCGGGGCCGGCGTCGGGCGGATCGTGCTCGACTCCTTCCAGGAGATCGTCCGCGTCTCCCACATCGCCCAGCGTCTCGGCACCCGCCAGCGCGTGCAGATCCGCGTCACGGTCGGCGTCGAGGCCCACACCCACGAGTTCATCGCCACCGCGCACGAGGACCAGAAGTTCGGCATCGGGCTGGCGGACGGACAGGCGGCCGAGGCGGTCCGCAGGGCGCTCACCCTGGACGGTCTCGAGCTCATCGGCATCCACTCGCACATCGGCTCGCAGATCTTCGACATGGCCGGCTTCGAGGTCTCCGCGCGGCGCGTCGTGCAGCTGCTCGCCGAGATCCGCGACGAGCACGGCGTCGAGCTCCCCGAGATCGACCTCGGCGGTGGCCTCGGTATCGCGTACACCTCCGACGACGACCCCCGTGAGCCGCACGAGATCGCCAAGGCGCTCAGCGACATCGTGACCCGGGAGTGCGAGTCCGCCGGTCTGCGCACCCCGCGCATCTCCGTCGAGCCGGGCCGTGCGATCGTCGGACCCACCGCGTTCACGCTGTACGAGGTCGGCACCATCAAGCCCCTCGAAGGCCTCCGGACGTACGTCAGCGTCGACGGCGGCATGTCGGACAACATCCGCACCGCGCTGTACGACGCCGAGTACAGCGTCGCGCTGGTCTCCCGCAGCTCCGAGGCCGAACCCATGCTCGTACGCGTCGTCGGCAAGCACTGCGAGAGCGGTGACATCGTGGTCAAGGACGCGTTCCTGCCGTCCGACCTGGCCCCGGGTGACCTCATCGCGGTGCCGGCCACCGGCGCGTACTGCCGCTCCATGGCGAGCAACTACAACCACGCCCTGCGCCCGCCCGTCGTCGCCGTGCGCGACGGGCAGGCGCGGGTCATCGTCCGGCGCGAGACAGAGGAAGATCTCCTGCGTCTCGATGTCGGCTGATGAAATTCACATCTCAAAATCCGGACGGGTGGCAGAAACCCCCGTCCGGTGAGTGAGACTGGTCCACACATCAGAAGTATGAGAAACGAGGTCGGATGATGCGTACGCGTCCGCTGAAGGTGGCGCTGCTGGGCTGTGGAGTGGTCGGCTCAGAGGTGGCGCGCATCATGACGACGCACGCCGACGACCTCGCCGCGCGCATCGGCGCGCCGGTCGAGCTCGCCGGTGTAGCCGTCCGCCGGCCCTCCAAGGTGCGGGAGGGCATCGACCCCGCACTGATCACCACGGATGCGACCGCCCTGGTCAAACGGGGTGACATCGACGTCGTCATCGAGGTCATCGGAGGCATCGAGCCCGCCCGTACGCTCATCACGACCGCCTTCGAGCACGGCGCGGGCGTCGTCTCGGCCAACAAGGCGCTGCTCGCCGAGGACGGCTCGGCGCTCCACGCCGCCGCCGAGAGGAACGGCCGGGACCTCTACTACGAGGCGGCCGTGGCCGGTGCCATCCCGCTCGTACGGCCGCTCCGCGAGTCCCTCGCGGGGGACAAGGTCAACCGGGTGCTCGGCATCGTCAACGGCACGACCAACTTCATCCTCGACAGGATGGACACGAGCGGCGCCGGGTACTCCGAGGCGCTCGACGAGGCCACCGCCCTCGGATACGCCGAGGCCGACCCGACCGCCGACGTCGAGGGCTTCGACGCCGCCGCGAAGGCCGCCATCCTCGCCGGGATCGCCTTCCACACCCGGGTGAAGATCGGTGAGGTGCACCGCGAGGGCATCACCGAGGTCACCGCCGCCGACATCGCCTCCGCCCGGCGCATGGGCTGCACGGTCAAGCTCCTCGCCATCTGCGAGCGCGCCGCCGACGGCAGGTCCGTCACCGCCCGCGTGCACCCCGCGATGATCCCGCTCAGCCACCCGCTGGCCTCCGTCCGGGAGGCGTACAACGCCGTCTTCGTCGAGTCCGAGGCGGCCGGGCAGCTGATGTTCTACGGTCCCGGCGCCGGCGGCGCCCCGACCGCGTCCGCGGTCCTGGGCGACCTGGTCGCCGTGTGCCGCAACATCATCGGAGAGACCACCGGTCCCGGTGAGTCCGCGTACACGCGTCTGCCGGTCAGCCCCATGGGCGATGTCGTCACGCGCTACCACATCAGTCTCGACGTGGCCGACAAGCCTGGCGTACTCGCCCAGGTCGCGACGGTCTTCGCCGAACAGGGCGTATCCATCGATACGGTCCGCCAGAAAGGCCGACAGGACGGCAGCGGCGAGGCATCCCTCGTCGTCGTCACCCACCGCGCGCCCGACGCAGCCCTCTCCGGGACCGTCGAATCGCTGCGCAAGCTGGACACCGTGCGCGGTGTCGCCAGCATCATGCGTGTTGAAGGGGAGTAAGGACCCATGACCAGCAAGGGCACCCACCAGTGGCGCGGCATCATCGAGGAGTACCGGGACCGTCTTCCGGTCACGAGCACGACCCCGGTCGTCACACTCCGTGAGGGCGGCACACCGCTCGTTCCGGCGCAGGTCCTCTCCGAGCGCACGGGCTGCGAGGTGCACCTCAAGGTCGAGGGCGCCAACCCCACCGGGTCGTTCAAGGACCGCGGTATGACCATGGCGATCACCCGGGCCAAGGAGGAGGGCGCGCAGGCCGTCATCTGCGCCTCCACCGGCAACACCTCCGCCTCCGCCGCCGCTTACGCCGTGCGCGCGGGGATGGTCTGCGCCGTCCTCGTGCCGCAGGGCAAGATCGCGCTCGGCAAGATGGGGCAGGCGCTCGTCCACGGCGCCAAGATCCTCCAGGTCGACGGCAACTTCGACGACTGCCTGACCCTGGCCCGCAGCCTCTCGGACAACTACCCGGTGGCGCTGGTCAATTCGGTCAACCCGGTACGGATCGAGGGCCAGAAGACCGCCGCGTTCGAGATCGTCGACGCGCTCGGCGACGCCCCCGACATCCATGTCCTGCCGGTGGGCAACGCGGGCAACATCACGGCCTACTGGAAGGGCTACAAGGAGTACGCGGGGGACAGCGTCTCCACGCACACCCCGCGCATGTGGGGCTTCCAGGCGTCCGGCTCCGCGCCGATCGTACGCGGCGAGATCGTCAAGGACCCGGCGACCATCGCCACCGCGATCCGCATCGGAAACCCCGCGTCCTGGCAGTTCGCGCTGGACGCGCGGGACGAGTCGGGCGGCTTCATCGACGAGGTGACCGACCGTCAGATCCTGTCGGCGTACCGCCTGCTGGCCTCCCAGGAGGGCGTCTTCGTCGAGCCCGCCTCGGCGGCGTCCGTGGCCGGTCTGCTCAAGGCCGCCGCCGAGGGCAAGGTCGACCCCGGCCAGAAGATCGTCTGCACCGTCACGGGCAACGGGCTCAAGGACCCCGACTGGGCCGTCGCGGGCGCCCCGCAGCCGGTCACCGTCCCCGTCGACGCCGTGGCCGCGGCCGAGAAGCTGGGCCTCGCGTAGGGCCTTTCGTCTGGATCAGGTCGGATCAGGGAGCGGTGCCAGGGCACGCGAGCCCGGCATGATCCGAACGAGAGGCCCCAAGGCCTCGGAAGCCGGCCTTTGCCGCAGCTCAACCGCCCTTCCGGGGCGGAGAGCGCACAGGAGGTGTGCGACACGCATCGTGCGCCTCCTGTGCGCCCTATGTCGCCACAGAACCTTCCTTCGATAAGCTGTGCCCGACCCGCCCCGCGCATCCGCCGCGGTGCAGCAGCCGTCGTGACTGCCGGGCCCCCCGTCCCCCCGCGCAACGGCACCCCACGCACGTCGAAGTACCCTGCACAACATCCCCGCCGCCGTACAGGAAGAGTCGTCCAACCGATGGCCGGTCCCGCGTTCCGAGCCGCCGCCGTACGGGTGCGCGTCCCCGCAACCAGCGCCAATCTGGGCCCTGGTTTCGACGCCCTCGGCCTCTCGCTGGGGCTCTACGACGACGTCGTCGTCCGGGTCGCCGATTCCGGGCTGCACATCGACATCGCGGGTGAGGGCGCCGAGACGCTGCCCCGCGACGAGAACCACCTGCTCGTACGCTCGCTGCGCACGGCCTTCGACCTGCTCGGCGGACAGCCCCGCGGCCTGGAGATCGTCTGTGCCAACCGCATCCCGCACGGCCGCGGCCTCGGATCCTCGTCCGCCGCCATCTGCGCCGGGATCGTCGCGGCCCGCGCCGTGACGACGGGCGGCGAGGCCCGTCTCGACGACGCCGCGCTGCTGGAGCTGGCGACCGAGATCGAGGGGCACCCCGACAACGTCGCCGCCTGTCTGCTCGGCGGATTCACACTCGCCTGGATGGACGGGGGAGCCGCCAGGGCGATCCGGATGGACCCTGCCACCTCCGTCGTACCAGTGGTGTTCGTGCCGGCCACCCCGGTGCTCACCGAGACCGCCCGTGGCCTGCTGCCGCGCACCGTCCCCCATGTGGACGCCGCGGCCAACTCCGGTCGTGCGGCCCTGCTCGTCGAGGCGTTGACCCGGCGCCCCGAGCTTCTTCTCGCCGCGACGGAGGACAGGATCCACCAGGAGTACCGGGGTCCCGCGATGCCGCAGACCGTGGAGCTGGTGAGCCGGCTGCGCGCCGACGGCGTCCCTGCTGTCATCTCCGGTGCGGGGCCCACCGTGCTCGCGCTGACGGAGGAGGGCTCGGCCGACAAGGTCGCCCGGCTGGCGGGTGAGGGATGGGCCGCGAACCGGCTCGCTCTCGACGCCACGGGTGCGAGCGTGTTGCCGCTCGCCGCGTAATCCCACGTGATTGCCGGTGCATGAGAGGGGGAATGTTTGTTGGAGCCGGTAGTGTTAACCTCAAGTCAGCAATCGACGTCTTCGTGGCGCGTTGCTTCGTGTCCCCCTCCGGGACCACCACTCTTCCGGGAGCCTCCCCGACTGCCTGAGCAGCCTGCCTGAGCTTTCGAACACGCTCCGGAACCGGCACGACACCCTCTTGCTCGTCCAGGAGTGGGCCGAGCAGGGGGATCTCGCGCCGGAACCCCGCACATTCGTCTCTCCGCCGCACCCGGCGGACCACCGCCCCGGCAAGGTCCGCGATCGACACGATCAACAGACCGCAGTCGGACAGCACAACCGGTCGCCGAGCCAGAAGGCCGACGTCCGCTCCAGGGAAGGACCCTTCGTGAGCGACACCACCGATCTGATGGGCGTGACTGCCGACAAGAGCGTCGACAGCTCCGTGCCCGCCGAAGGTGCTGCCACTGGCACCACCGCACGGCGCCGCCGCTCCGGCACCGGCCTTGACGGCATGGTCCTGGCCGAGCTGCAGCAGGTCGCGTCCGGCCTCGGCATCAAGGGCACTGCGCGGATGCGCAAGAGCCAGCTGATCGAGGTCATCAAGGAGGCGCAGGCCGGAGGATCCTCCGCGCCCGCCCCCAAGGCCGCCGCATCCACCGGTACGGACGCCGGGAGCAAGCCGAAGCGGCGTGCCACGTCCAAGACACGCACGGGCGACGAGAACGCTGCCGCCCCGGCCGCCGAGAAGGCGGACGCCCAGCAGCAGATCGACATCCCGGGTCAGCCCGCCAACGACGAGCCGCCGGCGGGCGAGCGCCGCCGTCGCCGGGCCACCGCGCAGGCGGGCAGCCCCGACACCAAGGACGAGTCCAAGCCGGAGGCCGAGCCGAAGGCGGAGCCCAAGGCCGAGGGCCGTCAGGACCGGGGCCAGGACCGCGGCGACGACCGCGCCGAGACGAAGGGCGAGGCCAAGGCCGAGTCCGCAGTCGACACGGCCGAGGGCCGTCGCGGCGACCGCCAGGACGGCCGGCGCGGTGACCGTGGCGACCGCCAGGAGCGCGGCGACCGCCAGGACCGCGGCGACCGCCGCGACCGCCAGCGCGACCGCCGGGGCAAGGGCGACGACCAGGGCCAGCAGGGCGGCGGACGCCGCGGGCAGGGCCAGCAGGGCGGCGGCCAGCAGGGCGGCGGCCAGAACCAGGGCCAGCAGGGCGGCGGCGGCCAGCAGGACGACGCCTACGACGACGAGGGCGGCCGGCGCGGCCGTCGGGGCCGTTACCGCGACCGCCGTGGCCGTCGTGGCCGCGACGACTTCGCGACCGACGTCCAGGTCGCCGACGACGACGTCCTGATCCCCGTCGCGGGCATCCTCGACATCCTCGACAACTACGCGTTCATCCGGACCTCCGGCTACCTGCCGGGACCGAACGACGTGTACGTCTCGCTCGCCCAGGTCCGTAAGAACGGCCTGCGCAAGGGTGACCACGTCACGGGTGCGGTGCGCCAGCCCAAGGACGGCGAGCGCCGTGAGAAGTTCAACGCGCTGGTCCGTCTCGACTCCGTCAACGGTATGGCGCCGGAGAGCGGCCGCGGCCGCGCCGAGTTCCAGAAGCTGACCCCGCTGTACCCGCAGGACCGGCTCCGTCTGGAGACCGACTCCAACATCCTGACCACCCGGATCGTCGACCTGGTCGCACCGATCGGCAAGGGCCAGCGAGGCCTGATCGTGGCGCCGCCGAAGACCGGTAAGACCATGATCCTTCAGGCGATCGCCAACGCGATCACGGTCAACAGCCCCGAGTGCCACCTGATGGTCGTCCTGGTCGACGAGCGTCCGGAAGAGGTCACCGACATGCAGCGGTCGGTGAAGGGCGAGGTCATCTCCTCGACCTTCGACCGCCCCGCCGAGGACCACACCACGGTCGCCGAGCTCGCCATCGAGCGCGCGAAGCGCCTCGTGGAGCTGGGGCACGACGTGGTGGTCCTGCTGGACTCGATCACCCGTCTGGGCCGCGCCTACAACCTGGCGGCGCCGGCCTCCGGCCGCATCCTGTCCGGTGGTGTCGACTCGACCGCGCTGTACCCGCCGAAGCGCTTCTTCGGTGCCGCGCGCAACATCGAGGACGGCGGCTCGCTGACCATCCTGGCCACCGCGCTCGTCGAGACCGGCTCGCGCATGGACGAGGTGATCTTCGAGGAGTTCAAGGGCACCGGCAACATGGAGCTCAAGCTCGACCGGAAGCTCTCGGACAAGCGCATCTTCCCGGCGGTGGACGTCGACGCGTCCAGCACCCGTAAGGAAGAGATCCTTCTCGGCACCGACGAACTGGCCGTGGTCTGGAAGCTGCGCAGGGTGCTTCACGCGCTCGACCAGCAGCAGGCGATCGAGCTTCTGCTGGACCGCATGAAGAAGACGCAGTCCAACGCGGAGTTCCTGCTCCAGATCCAGAAGACGACGCCGGGCAACGGCAACGACTGACGTCGCCCCGCCACTGGATGAACAGATGCCCCGTCACGAAGGTGACGGGGCATCTGCCGTACGTCACCTCCCATGAGTTGGCCGTCCTCCGGGCGGCGCGGCCCAGGCGGAGTGACCTCGCCCGACGGCTGCCACATGCCCGGCACGGCCGCCGGCGTGCACGGCGCGGACCCGTCGGTCCGCCGGGCGGGACGCACCCCGGCGACGTGCGATCTTTGCCACACGCGTCGCGTCCGTGACGGCCGGAGCAGCGGCGGCCCTGTTCGGCTGAAACACCAGGTGAGCGCCGGGTTCCCGGTCCGCCCGCCCGCTCTTTCCGAGGCCCCCGTCGCCGGACGGGGGCCTCAGCGGGTTGTGCAACGCTTCTCGCTGCTCCGGTCGTCCCACCGAGTGACGCCGGACCGCGCCCGTGCACCACGGCAGGGGGTAACAGCGAGAAGCGAAAGAGGGACCGCATGAGCGAGCAGAGCAGGAGCACCGGCCGAATACGCGGCACCGGCAGCCGCCGGAGGAAGCCGTCCCGTGGCCGCCGGGCGAAGAAGATCGCCCTGTGGGGCGCCGCCGCCCTGGTGGTCGTCGGAGGATCCGGGCTCGGTTACGCCTACTTCACGCTCAACGGGAACCTGAAGGGCGTCGACATCGACGCCGCGCTGGGCGCCGAGCGTCCCGACGACGTGGACAACGGGTCGCAGGACATCCTGGTGCTCGGATCGGACTCCCGCTCCGGCGCCAACGCGGAGTACGGCGCCGACCAGGGGTCCGCACGTGCGGACACCGCGATGGTCGTCCACGTCAACGAGGGGCACACCTCCGCGAGCGTGGTCTCGGTCCCGCGGGACACCCTCGTCGACCGTCCCGCCTGCACGAGCGACACGACCGGGGAGCAGGTCGGCGCGGAGCACGAGACGATGTTCAACTCCGCCTACCAGGTCGGCGGGCCCGCCTGCGCGGTGAAGACCGTCGAGTCGATGTCGGGCATCCGCATGGACCACTACGTCGAGGTCGACTTCACCGGGTTCAAGAAGCTCGTCGACGGGCTGGGCGGCGTCGACATCACCACCTCGCAGGCGATCGACGACCCCGACAGCCACCTCGCTCTGAAGCCCGGACCCCACACCCTGAGCGGGGAGCAGTCGCTCGGCCTCGTCCGTACGCGCCACAGCGTCGGCGACGGCAGCGACCTGGGCCGCATCCAGCTCCAGCAGGCCTTCGTCAAGGCGCTGATGGACCAGGCGAAGAGCGTCGGGGTGTTCTCGAACCCGAAGACGCTCTTCGGGCTCGCCGACACCGCCACCAAGGCCGTCACCACCGACTCCCAGCTGGCCTCCGTCAAGAAGCTCACCGGCTTCGCCGACGGGCTCAAGGGGCTCGGCTCGAAGAACATCGACATGGTCACGCTGCCCGTGGAGTACGACCCCGAGGACCCGAACCGGGTGCTGCCCCAGGAGAACGCAGACCGGAAGGTGTGGGCGGCCCTGAAGCAGGACAAGCCGGTCCCCGCCTCCGCCACGGCGAAGTCGGCCGGCGACAAGGGCGGGGCGGGGCAGGTCGTACGGTAACGGCACCTTCAGTCACCGGACGGTCGCGGAACGTTCCCCGTACGCACGGGAATACACACGGCCCGGTCCTCGTTTTGGGAGATACGGCCGGTCCTGGCAGACTGGTACGTCGGCCCCGGTTCACGGACGCGCAATCCGCGCGAACGACCCGGAGCCCTCCCGAATCTAGGAGACACCTTGAAGCGCGACATTCACCCCGAGTACGTCGAGACCCAGGTCAGCTGCACCTGCGGTGCGTCGTTCACCACCCGGAGCACCCTCGACGGCGGCGCGATCCGTGCCGACGTCTGCTCCGAGTGCCACCCGTTCTACACGGGCAAGCAGAAGATCCTCGACACCGGCGGCCGCGTGGCCCGCTTCGAGGCCCGCTTCGGCAAGGCTGCCGGCTCCGCCAGCAAGTAGCGAGCCACTGCGCCGGTTCCCGACGCCCTCCAGCGGGGCGCCGGGACCGGCGTTTTTTCCGGCTGTGCGGCCTGACGCCCCTTGCACGGCACCGGCAGCACACCGTCCAGCAGGCCCGCAGACGTACGACGCAGAAACCAGGAGCCCGAAGATGTTCGAGGCGGTCGAGGAACTGATCGGCGAACACGCCGATCTCGAGAAGAAGCTCGCCGACCCGTCGGTCCACGCCGACCAGGCCAACGCGCGCAAGCTCAACAAGCGCTACGCGGAGCTGACCCCGATCGTCTCCACCTACCGGTCCTGGAAGCAGACCGGCGACGACATCGAGACCGCCCGCGAATTCGCCGTCGACGACCCCGACTTCGCCGCCGAGGTCAAGGTCCTGGAGAAGCAGCGCGAGGAGATCACCGAGAAGCTCCGCCTTCTCCTGGTCCCGCGCGACCCCAGTGACGACAAGGACGTGCTCCTGGAGATCAAGGCGGGCGCCGGCGGCGACGAGTCCGCCCTCTTCGCCGGCGATCTGCTGCGCATGTATCTGCGCTACGCCGAGCGCGTCGGCTGGAAGACCGAGATCATCGACTCCACCGAGTCCGAGCTGGGCGGCTACAAGGACGTCCAGGTCGCCGTGAAGACAAAGGGCGGGAACGGGGCCACCGAGCCCGGCCAGGGCGTCTGGGCGCGGATGAAGTACGAGGGCGGCGTGCACCGCGTGCAGCGCGTGCCCTCGACCGAGTCCCAGGGCCGCATCCACACCTCGGCCGCCGGCGTGCTCGTCACGCCCGAGGCGGAGGAGGTCGATGTCGAGATCCACGCCAACGACCTGCGCATCGACGTCTACCGCTCCTCGGGACCGGGCGGCCAGTCCGTCAACACCACGGACTCCGCCGTGCGCATCACACACCTGCCGACCGGTGTCGTCGCCTCCTGCCAGAACGAGAAGAGCCAGCTCCAGAACAAGGAGCAGGCCATGCGCATCCTGCGGTCCCGGCTGCTGGCCGCCGCCCAGGAAGCGGCCGAGCAGGAAGCCTCCGACGTACGCCGCAGCCAGGTGCGTACCGTGGACCGCTCCGAGAAGATCCGGACGTACAACTTCCCGGAAAACCGCATCTCGGACCACCGCGTCGGCTTCAAGGCGTACAACTTGGACCAGGTACTCGACGGTGACCTCTACGCCGTCATCCAGGCCTGCGTCGACGCAGACTCCGCCGCCAAGCTCGCCGCCGCATAAGCCGTAAGCTCCACCGCCCAGCCCCGCTCGTGAACCCGTACGGAGAACCGCGATGAACCTGCTGCTCGCCGAGGTGGCCCAGGCCACCCAGCGGCTGGCCGACGCCGGTGTCCCCTCACCGCGATTCGACGCCGAGGAACTCGCCGCGTTCGTGCACGGGGTCAAGCGGGGCGAGCTCCACCATGTGCCGGACGCGGACTTCGACGCCCGCTACTGGGAGACGATCGCCCGCCGCGAGGCCCGCGAACCGCTCCAGCACATCACCGGCCGCACCTTCTTCCGCTACCTGGAGCTCCAGGTCGGCCCCGGCGTCTTCGTGCCCCGGCCCGAGACCGAGTCGGTCGTCGGCTGGGCGATAGACGCGGTCCGCGCGATGGACGTCGTCGAACCTCTGATCGTCGACCTCTGCACCGGATCGGGTGCGATCGCGCTCGCCATGGCGCAGGAGGTGCCGCGCTCGCGTGTGCACGGCGTGGAGCTGTCCGAGGACGCCCTGAGGTGGACCCGGAAGAACGCCGAGGGGTCCAGGGTCACCGTCCACCGGGGAGACGCCCTGAGCGCCCTTCCCGAGCTCGACGGCCAGGTCGACCTGGTGATCTCCAACCCGCCGTACATCCCGCTCACCGAGTGGGAGTACGTCGCGCCGGAGGCCCGCGACCACGACCCGCAGATGGCCCTCTTCTCCGGCGAGGACGGCCTCGACACCATCCGCGGCATCGAGCGCACCGCGCACCGTCTGCTCCGCCCCGGCGGGCTCGTCGTCATCGAGCACGCCGACACCCAGGGCGGCCAGGTGCCGTGGATCTTCACCGAGGAGCGGGGCTGGGCCGACGCGGCCGACCACCCCGACCTGAACAACCGGCCCCGGTTCGCGACGGCCCGCAAGGCCATGCCGTGACCACCGGGGCACCGGTACCGCACGATCCCTACCCGTACATGTCCGAGGAGGCCGGCTGATGGCACGGCGATACGACTGCAACGACGCGACCGACCGTACGACCGGCCTGCGTGAGGCCGCGTCCGCCGTCCGCCGCGGCGAACTGGTCGTGCTGCCCACCGACACCGTGTACGGGATCGGTGCGGACGCCTTCAGCTCGGAGGGCGTCGCCGACCTGCTCGACGCCAAGGGCCGCGGCCGCAACATGCCGACCCCTGTCCTGATCGGCTCCCCGAACACCCTGCACGGTCTGGTCACCGACTTCTCCGAGCAGGCCTGGGAGCTCGTCGACGCGTTCTGGCCCGGTGCCCTCACGCTCGTCGCCAAGCACCAGCCCTCGCTCCAGTGGGACCTCGGCGACACCCGCGGCACCGTCGCCGTCCGGATGCCCCTGCACCCGGTCGCCATCGAGCTCCTCACGGAGGTCGGCCCGATGGGAGTCTCCAGCGCCAACCTCACCGGACACCCCTCGCCCGAGGACTGCGACGCCGCGCAGGAGATGCTCGGCGACAGCGTCTCCGTGTACCTCGACGGCGGTCCGACCCCCGGGATCGTCCCGTCGTCGATCGTCGACGTCACCGGCAAGATCCCGGTGCTGCTGCGGGCAGGTGCCCTCTCGGTCGAGGAACTCCGCAAGGTGGTACCCGACCTCGAGGTGGCCAATTGACCGCCCCTGAGGGGCGTGGCATAACGGGGCGGCACGACACTTTCCGCATCCTCCACGTCAGCACCGGCAACGTCTGCCGCTCGCCCATCACCGAGCGGCTGACCCGCCATGCCCTCGTGGACCGTCTCGGTGACCCGCTCAGCGGCGGCCTCATCGTGGAGAGCGCGGGCACCTGGGGACATGAGGGCGCGCCCATGGAGGCCAACGCCGAGGTCGTCCTCGCCGACTTCGGCGCCGACCCCACCGGCTTCGTCGGCCGCGAGCTCCTCGACGAGCACGTGATCCGCGCCGACCTGGTGCTCACCGCCACCCGCGACCACCGCGCCCAGGTGATCTCCATGGGCCACTCGGCGGGCCTGCGGACCTTCACGCTCAAGGAGTTCACCCGGCTGGTGCGGGCCATAGACCCGGCGACGCTGCCCGACGCCATGGAGGAGGGCGTCGTCGAGCGTGCCCGCGCGCTGGTGCGCGCCGCGGCGGCCCTGCGCGGCTGGCTGCTGGCCCCCACCGCGGAGGCCGACGAGGTCTACGACCCGTACGGCGCCCCGATCACGTTCTTCCGTTCCATCGGCGACGAGATCAGCCAGGCGCTCGATCCCGTCATGACGGCACTGACCGGAGTGCGCGCCCCGCACTGAGCCGCACACGCGCCCCGAAGGGGGTGCGCCGACCGGCGTAGAAGGGCGCCCGGCAGCGGGCAGGCGGCCCGGGGCGGGCCTACATTGGATCTGACGCCACGCACCCCTCCTCCAGGCCCGGAGCCGTCAGATGCCGGTCACCACTCCAGCCGCACGCGCAGCCGCGCCCCCGCCCTCCGCGACGTCCGCGACGTCCGCGCCGGACACCGTCATGCCGCAGGACTTCGGCGCCCTGCTCCTCCAGGACCCGGAGATCGGCTCCGTCCTGATGGCCGAGGCCGGGCGGCAGTCGAGCACCCTCCAGCTCATCGCCGCCGAGAACTTCACCTCGCCCGCGGTCCTCGCCGCCCTCGGCTCCCCGCTCGCCAACAAGTACGCCGAGGGCTACCCCGGCGCCCGCCATCACGGCGGCTGCGAACAGGCCGACGCCGCCGAACGCGTCGCGGTCCGGCGGGCCAAGTCGCTGTTCGGCGCCGAGCACGCCAACGTCCAGCCGCACTCCGGATCGTCGGCCGTCCTCGCCGCGTACGCCGCGCTGCTGCGCCCCGGTGACACGGTGCTGGCCATGGGGCTCCCGTACGGCGGACATCTCACCCACGGTGCTCCCGGCAATTTCTCCGGACGCTGGTTCGAGTTCGCCGGTTACGGCGTCGACCCCGACAGCGGGCTGATCGACTACGCGCAGGTGCGCGCTCTGGCCAGGGCCCGGCGCCCCAAGGCGATCGTCTGCGGGTCCATCTCATATCCCCGCCACCCCGACTACGAGCAGTTCCGGGACATCGCCGACGAGGTGGGCGCCTATCTGATCGCGGACGCCGCGCACCCGATGGGGCTGATCGCCGGGGGAGCGGCGCCAAGCCCGGTGCCATACGCGGACGTGGTGTGCGCGACGACGCACAAGGTGCTGCGCGGACCGCGCGGCGGCATGCTCCTGTGCGGCGTGGAGCTCTCCGAGCGGATCGACCGCGCGGTGTTCCCGTTCACCCAGGGCGGAGCCCAGATGCACACCGTCGCGGCGAAGGCCGTCGCGTTCGGGGAGGCGGCGACCCCGGGGTTCGCGCTCTACGCCCACCGGGTCGTCGCGCACGCCCGCGTCCTGGCGGCCGCTCTGGAGGCCGAGGGCTTCGAGATCACCACGGGGGGCACGGACACCCACATCGTCGTCGTGGACCCTGGTCCGCTGGGCGTCGACGCCCGCACCGCCCGTGAGCGGCTCATGGCCGCGGGGATGGTCCTGGACACCTGCGCGCTGCCGTACGGGGACGCGCGCGGGATCCGGCTGGGCACCGCGGCCGTCACCACCCAGGGCATGGACGAGGACGACATGGCGCGGATCGCCGAGCTGTTCGGCGCGGCCGTGCGCGAGGAGGGCGACCCCGTCCTGCTGCGGGCCGAGGTCCGCGGACTGGCAGAGCACAATCCGCCGTATCCGGGGTAGGCGGTGTGCAACCAACAGCCCGTGGCACGGTGTCCTTGCTCATGAGACTAGGGTGTGGGGCTGAGATGGCCGGCGAAATCTGTGGGGCAGCCCGTGCGTGATTACCTGCTGACGCTCTGTGTCACGGCAGCGGTTACCTATCTGCTGACCGGGCCGGTGCGGAAGTTCGCCATCGCGGTCGGGGCGATGCCCGCGATCCGTGCGCGCGACGTGCACCGGGAACCGACACCTCGGCTCGGTGGCATCGCCATGTTCGGCGGACTGTGCGCGGGGCTGATCGTCGCGGACCACCTGAACAACCTGAACAGTGTCTTCGAACTGTCCAACGAACCACGGGCCCTGCTTTCGGGCGCAGCCCTGATCTGGCTGATCGGCGTCCTGGACGACAAGTTCGAGATCGATGCCCTGATCAAGCTCGGCGGCCAGATGATCGCCGCCGCTGTCATGGTCATCCAGGGTCTGACGATCCTGTGGCTGCCCATCCCCGGCGTCGGCACCGTCGCGCTCACCCAGTGGCAGGGCACGCTGCTCACGGTCGCCCTGGTCGTGATCACCATCAACGCCGTCAACTTCGTCGACGGACTGGACGGTCTCGCCTCCGGCATGGTGTGCATCGCCGCCGCGGCGTTCTTCCTCTACACCTACCGCCTCTGGTACGGGTACGGCATCGAGGCCGCCGCCCCCGCGACGCTCTTCGCCGCGATCCTGATGGGCATGTGCCTCGGCTTCCTGCCGCACAACATGCACCCCGCCCGGATCTTCATGGGTGACTCCGGGTCGATGCTGATCGGGCTGGTGCTGGCCGCCGGCGCGATCTCGGTCACCGGCCAGGTCGACCCCGACCTGATGAACCTCTTCGCCGGCGGTGAGCGCGCGGCGACCCACGCGATGCTGCCCGTCTTCATCCCGCTGCTGCTGCCGCTGACGATCATCGCCATTCCCGCCGCGGACCTGGTCCTCGCGATCGTCCGCCGCACCTGGAACGGGAAGTCGCCGTTCGCCGCCGACCGCGGGCACCTGCACCACCGGCTGCTGGAGATCGGGCACTCGCACAGCAGGTCCGTGCTGATCATGTACTTCTGGTCCGCGCTGATCGCCTTCGGCGCCGTCGGCTACTCCGTGCACTCCGCGTCGCTCTGGATCGTGCTGGTGATCGTGGGGCTCAGCGCCGTCGGCCTCGTCCTGCTGCTCATGCCGCGCTTCACCCCGCGCGCCCCCCACTGGGCCGAGTCCTTCGTGCCGCCGCGCTACAGGCGCCGTCGGCACGGCGGCCAGGACGAGGAGGCCGAAGGTGCCTCTGACGGCCAACACGGGCCCGAGGGCTCGCAGATGGCTTCCGCCGGGCCGGAGCGGCCCGTGTCCGTGGGTGTCTCCGGCGTCAACGGAGCGACCGCCATCGGCCCCCGTTCGCGCTTCACGGATCGGGACCGCGCCGACTCACCGCGCTGACCTCCCGGCACAGAAGTCCCCATACCAGACAATGCGCCGTGATGTTCTGCACACACGCGCGAAGTAACCCTCACGTGTGACAGCTGGCACACTTTCTGAGTAAAGACCTCATCAAATAGTTTGTGATACCGTTCACGAAGCCCGGTGAGGAGGCCGAAGGACCTGAGTAGCACGGTCCTTTGGCCCGAAGCACCGATTCGGACCGGGCCTACGCTCGTCCCTGACGACCACTGACCACCCCCTGCAAAGCGGAGTAACCGCCATGCCGTCCAACGACGCCCGGACTCTCCTTCACACCGCCGTGCCCACTGCTGCCGCCGGTGTCGTCACCGTCGCCGTCAGCGCTGCGCTCGCCGGCGGCGAGGGAGCGATCGGTGCTGCGGTCGGAACGTTGGTGGTGATCCTCTTCATGGGGATCGGACTCGGCGTTCTGCAACGCACGGCCAAGTCGCTGCCGCATCTGTTCCAGGCCATGGGGCTGGTGCTCTACACGGTCGAACTGCTGCTGCTCTTCGTCTTCGTCGCCGCGTTCAAGGACACGACGCTGTTCAATTCCAGGGCCTTCGCGGCCGCGGTGATGGTCGCCACCCTTGCCTGGGTCGCGGCGCAGATCCGTGTCCACATGAAGACCAAGATCCTTTACGTCGAACCGGAGTCGTCCGCGGGCAAGACGCCCGAGAACATGGGGTCTTCGACGTGAGGGGTAGGGCCGGGATAAGCGCGCGTTCGAGACCCTGCTATCGTCCGGTGCCAACTGCGGCACTGCGGGCGCGGGCATCAAAAACGGCGCCTGCTTCATCGCGAGGCGTAATGCCTGAGCCGCCCCCCATCCGTAAAACCAGTCCAGTGCCGACCAGCGGCTGCTTGCCGCGCCGACACAACGAGGTTGCCGTACCTATGCGCCACGCTGAAGGAGCCCGCGGTGAGTGCTGACCCGACGACGGTGCTCGCCTTCGAGACCGACTGCCACATCTTCGACGGATGCGGCTTCCCGGCTCCTGGCCTGCACTCCTTTGTTTTCGAGCCGATCGCCACCGTGGGCGGCATCGAGATCAACAAACCGATGCTGCTGGCGGTCCTGAGCACCGTTGTCGTCGTCGGCTTCTTCTGGGCCGCCTTCAACAAGCCGAAGCTGGTGCCCGGAAAGCTCCAGATGATCGCCGAAGCCGGTTACGACTTCATCCGTACCGGTGTGGTGTACGAGTCGCTCGGCAAGCGCGAGGGCAAGAAGTACGTGCCTCTCATGGTCTCGCTGTTCTTCTTCATCTGGATGATGAACATCTGGGCCATCATTCCGCTCGCCCAGTTCCCGGTGGTGTCCGTCATCGGATTCCCGGCGGGGCTGGCCGCGATCGTGTACATCCTCTGGGTCAGCGTGACCTTCAAGCGGCACGGCTTCGTCGGCGGCTGGAAGAACATCGCGGGTTACGACAAGTCGATCGGCCCGGCCCTGCCGATGGTCATGGTTTTCGAGCTCTTCTCGAACCTGTTGATCCGGCCGTTCACGCACGCGGTGCGACTCTTCGCGAACATGTTCGCCGGACATGTGCTGCTGCTGATCTTCACCATCGCCAGCTGGTACCTGCTGAACGGCATCGGCATCGCCTACGCGGGTGTCTCGTTCGTGATGGTTCTCCTCATGACCGTCTTCGAGATGTTCATCCAGGCTCTGCAGGCCTACGTCTTCGTGCTCCTGGCGTGCAACTACCTCCAGGGCGCCCTCGCAGAGCACCACTGACCAGCCGCTCCACCCCGATAGTCCTCCGGTGGCAAACCTCCACCGGTTCTGAAAGAGAAGGAAGAACTGGCATGTCCAACCTTGCTGCTGTCACCGGCGACCTCGGCTCCATCGGTTACGGCCTCGCCGCCATCGGTCCCGGCGTCGGCGTCGGCATCATCTTCGGTAACGGCACCCAGGCGCTGGCCCGTCAGCCCGAGGCGGCCGGCCTGATCCGCTCCAACCAGATCCTCGGCTTCGTGCTCTGTGAGGCGCTGGCCCTGATCGGTCTCGTCATGCCCTTCGTCTACTAGAGATCCTCGGATCAGCGAACCGCCCACTAGACGAAAGGCACTGATGTGATCGCCCTACAGCTGGCGGCAGAGGAAGAGATCCAGAATCCTCTGATCCCGGCGGTCCCCGAGATCATCATCGGTCTGATCGCCTTCGCCATTGTCTTCGGCGTCCTCGCCAAGAAGCTCCTCCCGAACATCAACAAGGTTCTGGAAGAGCGCCGCGAGGCCATCGAAGGCGGAATCGAGAAGGCCGACGCGGCCCAGACCGAGGCCCAGAGCGTTCTTGAGCAGTACAAGGCTCAGCTCGCCGAGGCCCGCCACGAGGCCGCTCGTCTGCGCCAGGAGGCGCAGGAGCAGGGTGCCGTCATCATCCAGGAGATGAGGGCGGAAGGTCAGCGGCAGCGCGAGGAGATCATCGCCGCCGGCCACACCCAGATCGAGGCCGACCGCAAGGCCGCGGCGTCCGCGCTGCGTCAGGACGTGGGCACCCTCGCCACCGCCCTGGCCGGCAAGCTCGTCGGTGAGTCCCTCGAGGACCACGCCCGGCAGAGCGGCACCGTCGACCGGTTCCTCGACGAGCTCGAGGCGAAGGCCGAGGCTGTCCGATGAACGGCGCGAGCCGCGAGGCGCTGGCCGCCGCACGCGAGCGTCTCGACGCACTGACCGACTCCACGTCGGTCGACGCGGCGAAGCTCGCCGAGGAGCTGGCAGCCGTCACCGCGCTGCTCCACCGCGAGGTGTCGCTGCGCCGGGTCCTCACCGACCCGTCGCAGGGAGGCGAGGCCAAGGCCGAGCTGGCCGGACGACTGCTGCGCGGTCAGGTGGGCGGCGAAGCCGTGGACCTGGTCTCCGGCATGGTCCGCTCCCGCTGGTCGCAGTCGCGTGACCTGGTGGACTCCGTCGAGGAGCTGGCCGCCACCGCGGACCTCACCGCGGCCCAGCGTGCCGGTGCGCTCGACGACGTCGAGGACGAGATCTTCCGGTTCGGCCGGATCGTCGGCTCCGACGTCGCGCTGCGCTCCGCCCTGACCGACCGGAAGGCCACGGCCTCCGCCAAGAGCGAGCTGCTGCGCAGCCTGCTCGGCGGCAAGGCCCAGCCCGTCACCGAGCGCGTGGTCACACGCCTCGTGACGCAGCCCCGAGGACGTAGCCTGGAAGCGGGACTCGACTCCCTGTCCAGGCTCGCCGCGGAGCGCCGGGACCGTATGGTCGCCGTCGTCACCTCGGCGGTGCCGCTGTCCGATCGCCAGAAGCAGCGCCTCGGCGCCGCCCTGGCGAAGATCTACGGCCGGCAGATGCACCTGAACCTGGACGTGGACCCCGAGGTCCTCGGCGGGATCGTGGTGCGCGTCGGTGACGAGGTCATCAACGGCACGATCGCGGAGCGCCTCGAAGAGGTCACCCGCAGGATGGCCGGCTGACAGCGCGCAGCGCCACACCGCACCAACTGAACGAGCAAGAATTGCGGCCCGGTTGGGCCGTGCAGAAATTGCAGAAGATTCCTGGGGGTCGCCCCCAGACCCCATTGAGAAACTTCGGGCCCAACAAGGAGAGCAGGGAACCCCAGATGGCGGAGCTTACGATCCGGCCGGAGGAGATCCGGGACGCACTGGATAACTTTGTCCAGTCGTACCAGCCGGACGCGGCCTCGCGCGAGGAGGTCGGGACGGTCAGCGTTGCCGGCGACGGCATCGCGAAGGTGGAGGGCCTGCCCTCCGCCATGGCGAACGAGCTGCTGAAGTTCGAGGACGGCACCCTCGGTCTCGCCCTCAACCTCGAGGAGCGCGAGATCGGTGCGATCGTCCTCGGCGAGTTCAGCGGAATCGAGGAGGGCCAGCCGGTGCAGCGCACCGGTGAGGTGCTCTCCGTCGGCGTCGGCGAGGGTTACCTCGGCCGCGTCGTCGACCCGCTCGGCAACCCGATCGACGGTCTCGGCGAGATCGCGACCGAAGGCCGTCGCGCCCTCGAGCTGCAGGCCCCTGGCGTCATGGTCCGCAAGTCGGTGCACGAGCCGATGCAGACCGGCTACAAGGCCGTCGACGCCATGGTGCCGATCGGCCGCGGCCAGCGACAGCTGATCATCGGCGACCGTCAGACGGGTAAGACCGCTCTGGCCGTCGACACGATCATCAACCAGCGCGACAACTGGCGCACGGGCGACGTGAACAAGCAGGTGCGCTGCATCTACGTCGCCATCGGTCAGAAGGGCTCCACCATCGCCTCCGTGCGCGGTGCCCTCGAAGAGGCCGGTGCGCTGGAGTACACGACCATCGTCGCCGCCCCGGCGTCCGACCCGGCCGGCTTCAAGTACCTGGCGCCGTACACCGGCTCGGCCATCGGCCAGCACTGGATGTACGACGGCAAGCACGTCCTCATCATCTTCGACGACCTCTCGAAGCAGGCCGACGCCTACCGCGCCGTGTCGCTTCTGCTGCGCCGTCCGCCGGGCCGCGAGGCCTACCCGGGCGACGTCTTCTACCTGCACTCGCGTCTGCTGGAGCGCTGCGCCAAGCTCTCCGACGACATGGGCGCCGGTTCGATGACGGGCCTCCCGATCGTCGAGACCAAGGCGAACGACGTTTCGGCGTTCATCCCGACCAACGTCATCTCCATCACCGACGGCCAGTGCTTCCTGGAGTCCGACCTGTTCAACGCGGGTCAGCGTCCGGCGCTCAACGTCGGTATCTCGGTCTCCCGAGTCGGTGGCTCCGCCCAGCACAAGGCCATGAAGCAGGTCTCCGGCCGACTGCGCGTGGACCTCGCCCAGTACCGCGAGCTGGAGGCGTTCGCCGCCTTCGGTTCCGACCTGGACGCGGCCTCCAAGGCGTCGCTGGAGCGCGGTAAGCGCATGGTCGAGCTGCTGAAGCAGGCGCAGTACGCCCCGTTCCCGATGGAGGAGCAGGTCGTCTCCGTCTGGGCCGGCACCACGGGCAAGATGGACGAGGTCCCGGTCGAGGACATCCGTCGCTTCGAGACCGAGCTGCTGGAGTTCCTGCGCCGTGAGCGCAAGGACCTTCTGACCAGCATCGCCGAGGGCGGCAAGATGTCCGACGACACGCTGCAGTCGATCGCCGACGCGATCGCCACCTTCAAGCAGCAGTTCGAGACCTCGGACGGCAAGCTCCTGGGCGAGGGCTGATCGATGGGCGCTCAGCTTCGCGTTTACAAGCGCCGCATCCAAGCCGTCACCGCGACCAAGAAGATCACCAAGGCGATGGAGATGATCGCCGCCTCGCGCATCGTCAAGGCGCAGCGCAAGGTGGCGGCCTCGATGCCGTACGCGACCGAGCTCACCCGTGCGGTGACCGCGGTGGCGACCGGCTCGAACACCAGGCATCCCCTCACCACCGAGGCCGAGGCTCCGGCCCGGGCGGCGGTCCTGCTCCTCACGAGCGACCGCGGTCTGGCCGGCGGCTACTCCTCCAACGCCATCAAGGCGGCGGAGCGGCTGAGGGAGCGGCTGGCGGCCGAGGGCAAGGAGGTCGACACGTACATCGTCGGCCGCAAGGGCGTCGCGTACTACGGCTTCCGTGAGCGCAAGGTCTCGGAGTCGTGGACCGGCTTCACCGACAGCCCCGAGTACTCGGATGCCAAGAAGGTCGCCGCGCCCCTGATCGAGTCCATCCAGAAGGACACGGCCGAGGGCGGCGTCGACGAGCTGCACATCGTCTTCACGGAGTTCGTGTCGATGATGACGCAGAACGCGATCGACGGCCGGATGCTGCCGCTGTCGCTCGACGCTGTGACATCAGCGGCTGGCGCCGGGGGCACGGAGGAGAGCACCGAGAAGGGCGAGATCCTTCCGCTGTTCGACTTCGAGCCGTCGGCTGAGGACGTCCTCGACGCCCTTCTGCCGCGCTACGTCGAGAGCCGTATCTACAACGCACTGCTGCAGGCCGCCGCTTCCGAGCACGCCGCCCGACGCCGTGCGATGAAGTCGGCGACCGACAACGCCGGGGATCTGATCAAGAGCCTCTCCCGGCTTGCCAACGCGGCCCGCCAGGCCGAAATCACCCAGGAAATCAGCGAGATCGTCGGCGGTGCAGGTGCGCTGGCCGACGCGTCCGCGGGGAGTGACAAGTAATGACGACGACAGTTGAGACGGCCGCTGCCACGGGCCGCGTCGCCCGGGTCATCGGCCCGGTCGTCGACGTGGAGTTCCCCGTCGACGCGATGCCGGAGATCTACAACGCCCTGCACATCGAGGTCGACGACCCGGCCGAGGCCGGCGCTCGTAAGACGCTGACCCTCGAAGTCGCCCAGCACCTGGGTGACGGCATGGTCCGCGCGATCTCGATGCAGCCCACCGACGGTGTGGTCCGCCAGTCCCCGGTGGTCAACACGGGCAAGGGCATCACCGTCCCCGTCGGTGACATCACCAAGGGCAAGGTGTTCAACACCCTCGGTGAGATCCTGAACGAGCCGGAGGCCGAGGCGCAGATCACCGAGCGCTGGCCGATCCACCGCAAGGCTCCGGCCTTCGACCAGCTCGAGTCGAAGACCGAGATGTTCGAGACCGGCCTGAAGGTCGTCGACCTGCTGACCCCGTACGTCAAGGGCGGCAAGATCGGTCTGTTCGGCGGTGCGGGCGTCGGCAAGACGGTCCTCATCCAGGAAATGATCATGCGTGTGGCGAAGCTGCACGACGGTGTGTCGGTGTTCGCCGGTGTCGGCGAGCGCACCCGTGAGGGCAACGACCTCATCGACGAGATGACCGAGTCGGGCGTCCTGGAGAAGACCGCTCTGGTCTTCGGCCAGATGGACGAGCCGCCGGGCACCCGTCTGCGGGTCGCGCTGTCCGCCCTGACCATGGCGGAGTACTTCCGCGATGTGCAGAAGCAGGACGTGCTGCTCTTCATCGACAACATCTTCCGCTTCACGCAGGCCGGTTCCGAGGTCTCCACGCTGCTCGGTCGCATGCCGTCCGCGGTGGGTTACCAGCCGACCCTGGCCGACGAGATGGGTGTGCTCCAGGAGCGCATCACCTCGACGCGTGGCCACTCGATCACCTCGATGCAGGCGATCTACGTCCCCGCGGACGACCTGACCGACCCGGCCCCGGCCACCACGTTCGCCCACCTCGACGCGACGACGGTTCTCTCCCGTCCGATCTCCGAGAAGGGCATCTACCCGGCCGTGGACCCGCTGGACTCCACGTCCCGCATCCTGGACCCGCGCTACATCTCGCAGGACCACTACGAGACCGCCATGCGTGTCAAGGGAATCCTTCAGAAGTACAAGGACCTCCAGGACATCATCGCCATTCTCGGTATGGACGAGCTGGGCGAGGAGGACAAGCTCACCGTCTTCCGCGCGCGTCGCGTCGAGCGCTTCCTGTCGCAGAACACCCACGCCGCCAAGCAGTTCACCGGCCTGGACGGTTCGGACGTTCCGCTCGACGAGTCGATCGCGGCGTTCAACGCGATCTGCGACGGGGAGTACGACCACTTCCCCGAGCAGGCGTTCTTCATGTGCGGTGGCATCGAGGACCTCAAGGCCAACGCCAAGGAACTCGGCATCTCCTGAGCCTCCGGCTCACCGAGGGGGGTGGGTGTGTCCCGCCCCCCTCACCACGCCCCGTAGAATTGAACCGACACCCGGCACGACCGCCGGGTGGTGACCCGAGGAGCCACCCTTGGCTGCTGAGCTGCATGTCGAGCTGGTCGCCGCGGACCGCAGTGTCTGGTCCGGCGAGGCCACCCTCGTTGTCGCACGTACCACGTCCGGCGACATCGGCGTCATGCCCGGTCACCAGCCGCTCCTGGGTGTGCTGGAATCGGGCCCCGTGACGATCCGTACGAGCGACGGCGCGACTGTCGTCGCCGCTGTGCACGGAGGTTTCATCTCGTTCGCGGACAACAAGCTCTCGCTGCTGGCAGAGATCGCTGAGCTTGCTGACGAGATCGATGTCCAGCGCGCCGAGCGTGCGCTGGAGCGTGCGAAGTCGGACACGGACGGCGGCGCGGAGCGCCGTGCGGACGTGCGACTGCGTGCGGTGGCGGCGCACTGAGCGTCCCCACGAGGAGTTTTTAACTCAGCCGCGGCCCGAGCTGGAGAGATCCAGACCGTGTCGCGGCTGAGGCGATGCAGGTGCAGTCCGGTTCGGCTCGGTTCGGTATCCGTTACTCGACGATGCGAGGAGGTCGGTGGAGATGGTCCTCGCGTTGTGGGTCGGCGGTCTGGTAGTCGTACTGGTCGCGGTGGGTCTGTTCGTCTTCGCCCTCCGCAGGCGGCTGATCCAGCGTTCCGGCGGGACCTTCGACTGCAGCCTGCGCTGGGACGTGTCCGAGGAGCCGGATCCGTCCGGCAAGGGCTGGGTGTACGGGGTCGCCCGCTACAGCGGTGACCGTGTCGACTGGTTCCGGGTCTTCTCCTATTCGCCCCGCCCGCGCCGTGGTCTTGAGCGCTCCGCCATCGAGGTGGTCGCGCGCCGGCTGCCCGAGGGCGAGGAGGAGCTGGCTCTCCTCTCCGATTCCGTCGTGCTCGGCTGTCTCCACCGGGGGACGCGCCTGGAGCTGGCGATGAGCGAGGACGCCCTGACCGGCTTCCTCGCCTGGCTGGAGGCGGCACCTCCGGGCCAGCGAGTCAATGTGGCTTAGATAGAGGGTTCTCGCTGGTTGGGGGTCCCCCCGGACGAAGTCTGGGGGAGAGTCAATGTGGCCTGACGTAAGCATGCGGACTTGCGAAAACCGGGGAGACAGGGGGCGGACCTGTCTCCCCGGCGCTTTCCGGGGTGTAACTACCTCGTGGGGGGTGGCGAGGATTAGTTCAGTCCGTTGTCCATCGCGCTCACGAGCTCACCGTTGGCGGTGTCGCCGCTGAACTCCCAGAAGAACGCCCCGCCCAGCCCCTGGCTGTTCGCCCAGGCCATCTTGGACGTGATCGTCGCCGGGGTGTCGTAGCTCCACCAGTTGGTGCCGCAGTGGGCGTACGCGGTGCCGGCGACCGTGCCCGTGGCCGGGCAGCTGTTCTTCAGGACCTTGTAGTCCTCGATGCCGGCCTCGTAGGTCCCCGCGGCGGCCCCGGTGGCCGTGCCGCCGGGTGCCGCCTGGGTGACGCCGGTCCAGCCGCGGCCGTAGAAGCCGATGCCCAGCAGCAGCTTCTTCGCCGGGACACCCTTGGCCTTCAGCTTTGCGATGGCCGCGGCGGAGTTGAAGCCGTCCTGCGGGATGCCGTCGTACGCGTTCAGCGGGGAGTGGGGGGCCGTCGGACCCTTGGCCTCCCAGGCGCCGAAGAAGTCGTACGTCATCACGTTGTACCAGTCGAAGTAGGCCGACGCTCCGGCGTAGTCGGCGGCGTCGATCTTGCCGCCCGCCGAGCCGTCCGCGGTGATCGCGGCGGTGACCAGGTTGTTCGTGCCGAACTTCGTGCGCAGCGCCGAGGAGAGGTTCTTCAGCGCGGCGGGTCCGCTGGTGTCACAGGTGAGACCGCAGGCGTTGGGGTACTCCCAGTCGATGTCGATGCCGTCGAAGACATCGGCCCAGCGGGGGTCCTCGACCAGGTCGTAGCAGGACTGGGCGAACGCGGCCGGGTTCTGCGCCGCGGCACCGAAGCCGCCGGACCAGGTCCAGCCGCCGAAGGACCAGATGACCTTGATGTTCGGGTACTTCGCCTTGAGCTTGCGCAGCTGGTTGAAGTTGCCGCGCAGCGGCTGGTCCCAGGTGTCGGCGACGCCGTCGACCGACTGGTCGGCGGTGTAGGCCTTGTCGTAGTCGGCGTAGGCGTCGCCGATGGTGCACTTGCCGCCCTGGACGTTGCCGAACGCGTAGTTGATGTGGGTGATCTTCTCGGCGGAGCCGGAGGTCACGAGGTTCTTGACGTGGTAGTTGCGCCCGTAGACGCCCCACTCCGTGAAGTAGCCGAGGTTGACCTTGCCACCGGGGCCGGGGCCCGGATCCGTGGTGCCGGTGGTGCGTACGGCGACCGAGGCGCTGACCGGACCGGTCTGGTCGGCGGTGTCGCGGGCCTGCACCGTGTACGAGTAGTCGGTGCCCTTGGTGAGGCCGGTGTCGGTGTACGTCGTCGTGGTCACCGTGGCGACCTTGGCACCGTCGCGCAGGACGTCGTAGTTCTTGATGCCCTTGTCGTCGGTGGCGGCGCTCCAGCTGAGCTTCGCCGAGGTGTCGGTGACGGCGCTCGCGGCGGGGGTGCCGGGCTTGGACGGGGCGTTGTCGCCGGGGACGCTGCCGCCGTCACAGGAGGCGCCGTTCAGCTTGCAGCCGGTGGGGGAGCCGGTGCCGGTGCCGTTGAAGCCGAAGCTGATGCTGGCGCCCGGGGCTACCGTCCCGTTCCAGCCGAGGTTCTTGGCCGTCCAGTGGTTTCCGGAGCTGGTGACGGCGGCGTCCCAGGCGGAGCCGGCCGCGGTGCCGGAGGGGAAGTCCCACTCGATCGTCCACGAGGAGAGGGCGGTCGTGCCGGTGTTCTTGACCGTCCACTGGCCTTCGAAACCGGTGCCCCAGTCGGACTTCTTGACGTAGGTGGCGGTCGCGGAGGTGGCGGCCTCGGCGGGGGAGGCCAGGCCGACCATGGCGGCGAGGGGAAGCAGCAGCGCGGTGAGACCCGCGACCGTCTTCGACCTGATGGCTGTGGAGGCTGAGCGTCTCCATCTGAGACGGGAGAGGCGTACGGGGTTGTCAGTGCTCAACGGTGCTCCTCGGGTGAGGTCCGGCAATCGGGATGGTCCGTCAAACCCTGCGTCGCCCTGAGCACGCTGTGTCATGGCGTACTCACCGCAGTGTGTGCCGTGACATTAGGAAGGTCTGGACCAATCGTCAAGAGGTCCAGACCAAAGTTCCATCCGGGGGTTCAGATACCCAACTCCTGGGCAAGAACCGCCGCTTGCACCCTGCTGCGGAGCTCCAGCTTCCCGAGCAGCCTGCTGACGTGGGTCTTCACCGTCGCCTCCGCCATCTGGAGGCGCCCAGCGATCTCCGCGTTCGACAGTCCCTCACCGAGGCAGCCCAGCACCTCCCGCTCCCTGCGCGTCAGCGCGTCCAGTACCTCGCGGCCCGGCCCGCCCGCCCTGCGCGAAGGGGTGGTCCCGGCGAACTCCTCGATCAGCCGCCGCGTGACCGCCGGGGCGATCAGGCCCTCGCCGCGCGCCACCGTGCGTACCGCTTCGAGCAGATCCTTGGCGTCGGTGTTCTTCAGCAGGAAGCCCGAGGCGCCCGCGCGCAGCGCGCCGAAGACGTATTCGTCCAGGTCGAAGGTGGTCAGCACCAGCACGTCCGCCAGCCGCTCACCCACGACCTGCCGTGTCGCTGACACCCCGTCGAGCCGGGGCATCTGCACATCCATGAGCACCAGATCCGGGCGGAGTTCACGGGCCAGGCGCACGGCGGCCTCGCCGTCGGCCGCCTCGCCCACCACCTCGATGTCCGGGGCGCTGCCCAGGATCAGCACCAGCCCCGCGCGCACGGCGGACTGGTCCTCCGCGACCAGCACCCGGATCGTCATGTGCGGTACGTCCTTTCCTCGACGGGCAGTTCGGCCCGCACCAGCCATGTCTTCGAGCCGTCGGACCGGGGTTCAGGACCCGCGTCCATCGTCCCGCCCAGCAGCGCCACCCGTTCGCGCATCCCCACCAGGCCGGCCCCCGAACCGGGCGCGCGCGGCCCCGGCCGGTCTCCGAGCACGCTGCTCACCTCGACGGTCAACACCCCACACGAACGTCCCAGCCGGACCGTCACCGGGCCCGGCGCCGCATGCTTCAGCGCGTTCGTCAGCGACTCCTGCACGATGCGGTACGCCGCCAGCTCCACCGGTGCGGGCAGCGGCCCGGACTCCTCGCGGGCGTCGTCCAGGGTGACGGTGAGCCCGCTGGACGCGGAGTTCGCGCCCGCCTGCCCGACGAGCGTGTCCAGGGAGGCGAGGGTCGGAGCCGCGCTCGGCGGCCCGGCCGCACCGCTCTCCCTCAGCAGCCCGATCAGCCGCCGCATCTCGGCCAGCCCGTCGACACTGTTCTGCCGGATGACCCCGAGGGCCTCCCGGGAGGTGCCCGCATCGTCGATGGAGAGCGCGGCGGTGGAGTGGATGGCGATCGCGGAGAGATGGTTGGCGACCATGTCGTGCAGCTCGCGGGCCATCCGGGAACGCTCCGCGGTCACCGCCTGCGCCCGGTCCATCTCCGCCAGCAGCGCGGTCTGGTCGGCACGCAGCCGGGCCGCGTCGGCGGCGTCGCGGTGGTTGCGCACACTGGCACCGGTCAGGGCGGGGCCGAAGAAGACCATGCCGATGACGATCCCGATGAGTACGGCGTCCGCGGACGGGGCCCAGGCGACGAAGCCGACCGTCGTGGCGACCGTGACGAGCAGGGCGATCACCGGGATGCGGCGTGAGGCGGCGGGCGCGCCGTACAGCACCGCGGCGTACACGAGGTCCGTGAACAGCAGCAGTGTCGCGAGGCTGCCCACGGTGAACTGATCAGCCACCAGCGCGAGGGCGCCGACCACCAGGGCGGTCAGCGGGGCGTTGCGCCGCAGCAGTTCCAGCGCCGACATCACCACGAGCGGCAGCAGGGACACCCAGGGGGCCTCGAAGAGCCGGCCGTTCTGGATGTGGATACCGATCAGCCACAGGATCGCACCGCCGGACAGCCCGACGACCGCGAGGAGGACGTCGTCGCGGTGCGGGCGCGTAACGGAGATCACCCTCCCATCCAACACGGTGGCGTGGAGCGGCACGTCCGTACGCGGGGTGAGGTGCGGCTACATCGAAGGATGCACTCACGTCTCGTCACTGCCGACGACGATCCGGCGCCGTACGGAGAGGAGCCTGGAAGGGACCGGAAGGGGAAGTGCCGTGATCGTCACACTGATCGTGCTCTGCGAGGTCGGGTTCTGGGTCCTGCTGGCCGCCGGACTCGCGCTGCGGTACGTCGCGAAGAAGCCCCGGCTGGGCGCCGCCGTGCTGCTGTGCGAGCCCCTGCTGGAGGTCGTGCTGCTCGTGGTGACGGCCGTCGACCTGAAGAACGGCGCCGAGCCCGACTGGAAGCACGGCCTGGCCGCCGTCTACATCGGCTTCACCGTGGGTCTCGGCCACTCCACCATCAAGTGGGTCGACGCCCGGGTCGCTCACCGCTTCGCGGGCGGCCCGCCGCCGGTGAAGCCCCCGAAGTACGGGATGGCGCGGGCCGCCCACGAGTGGCGCACCGCCGCGCGCTGGACCGTGGCCGCGGGAACGGCCATGGCCCTGCTCCAGGCGGCGATCTGGTACGTCGGCGGGGACGGCGACACCGGCTCGCTACAGATGTGGCAGCAGAAGATGCTCTGGGTGATCGGGATCAACCTGATCATCGCCGTGGGCTACACAGTCGCCCCGAAGCAGGAGCCGAAGGACCGGGTGGGAGCCGGCCGCTGACTCAGCGCTCGCCGCCCGGCACCCACAGGACGTCGCCGACCTCCTTGTTCGCCGTCCTGGCGAGGATGAACAGGAGGTCGGAGAGGCGGTTGAGATAGGTCGCCGTCAGCGCGTTCATCACCTCGCCGTGCACCTCCAGCGCAGCCCAGGTGGACCGCTCCGCGCGCCGGACGACCGTGCAGGCCTGGTGCAGCAGCGCCGCCCCCGGCGTCCCGCCCGGGAGGATGAAGCTGCGGAGCTTCTCCAGCTCCTCCAGGAAGGTGTCGCAGTCCGCCTCCAGCTTGTCGACGTACGGCTGCTCCACCCGCAGCGGCGGGTACTCCGGGTTCTCGACCACCGGTGTGCACAGGTCCGCGCCCACGTCGAACAGGTCGTTCTGTACCCGGACGAGGACCTTCACGACGTCCTCCGGGAGGCTCCCGAGCGCGATCGCCGTGCCGATGGCGGCATTGGCCTCGTTGGCGTCGGCGTAGGCCGAGATCCGCAGATCGGTCTTGGCGGTCCGGCTCATGTCGCCGAGGGCCGTGGTGCCCTTGTCGCCGGTACGGGTGTAGATGCGCGTCAGATTGACCATGGGGCCAGCGTAGTTAGGCTCCCGCCCGACGGAAGACGCGCGTGCCGACCGTCACAGCCAGAAGGGCGAACGCGAGGGCCACCAGGACCCCGTACAGCATGTGTGCCGTGGCGTACGAGCCGACGTACGCGTCCCGCACCGCGTCCACCAGATAGCGGAACGGCGTGAAGTGCGACAGGACGTCCAGCCAGGCGGGACCCAGCGTCATCGGCAGCATCAGACCGGAGAGCAGCATGGCCGGCATGGTGAGCGAGTTGATCACCGGCCCGAACTCCTGCGGCGTACGCACCTTCATGGCCAGGGCGTACGACAGCGAGGCCAGCGAGACGGTCAGCAGCCCCACGAACGCGAAGCCGATGAGCACCCCGGGCAGCGGGGCGCGCAGCCCCATGACCAGCGCGGCGAGCACCAGCAGCACGGACTGGAACATGAAGAGCAGGGCGTCCCGCAGGACCCGTCCCAGCAGGAGGGCGAGACGGCTGACGGGGGTCACGCGCATGCGCTCGACCACCCCCGTCGACTGCTCGATGATGATCGCGAAACCGGTGAACGAGGCTCCGAACAGCGCCAGTTGCAGGAGCAGGCCGGGCACCAGGACCTGCCAGGAGTCACCGGTGGAGCCGAGCGGGAGGCTTGTGAGGAGCGGGCCGAAGAAGAGCAGGTAGAGCAGCGGCATCAGGATCCCGAAGAAGATCTGGAACCGGGAGCGCAGGGTCTGTCGGACGTACCGGCCGAAGATCAGCGAGGTGTCGTGGAGAAGCATGGGGGTCCTATACGGCGACGGGGGCGGCCTCGGCGGCGGCCGGGGTCCGCCCGGTGATCGCGAGGAAGGTCTCGTGGAGCGAGGCGTCGGGGGAGCCGGCGTGCTCGGTCTTCAGTGCGGCCGGGGCTCCCTCGGCGACGACCAGGCCGCCGTCGATGACGACCAGCCGGTCCGCGAGGGCGTCGGCCTCGTCGAGGTAGTGGGTGGTGAGCACGACCGTGGTGCCGAACTCGTCCCGCAGCCCACGGACCAGGTCCCAGAGGTCCTCCCGGCTGCCCGGATCGAGACCGGTGGTCGGCTCGTCGAGGAAGAGCACGGCCGGACGGTGGGTGAGGCCCATCGCGATGTCGAGGCGGCGGCGCTGGCCGCCGGAGAGCGCGGCCGTCCTGCGGTCGAGCAGGTCGCCGAGGCCGAGACGGGCCGCCAGTTCCGCCGTGCGCGCGATCGCGTCCGCCTTTCCCAGCCGGTACAGCCGCCCCTGGGTGACCAGCTCCTCCCGCACGGTGACATGCGGGTCCACCCCGCCGGACTGGGCGACGTAACCGCACTTCTCGCGGACCCCCGCCGGGTTCCCGGTCAGGTCGCAGCCGGCGACGGTGGCCGCGCCGCCGGTGGGGGCGAGCAGTGTGGTGAGCATCCGCAGGGTGGTGGTCTTGCCCGCGCCGTTGGGCCCCAGAAGGCCGACGATCTCACCGGGCATGACGGCCAGATCGACCGAGCGCACGGCGTGGACCGGTCCCGCCTTGGTCGTGAAGGTCCGGGCGAGCCCGGACGTACTGATGATTGGCATAGTGACCACAAAAACAGAGTGACTGGAAAATTGCAATGCCTCCAAAATTTCATCGACACCATGGGTTACGTAGGATGGGCTCATGGCTGAGGGACTGAGGGAGCGGAAGAAGCGCCGGACGAGGCAGCACCTCTCGGACGTGGCCACCTGGCTCTTCGTGGAGCGGGGCTTCGACGCGGTCACGATCGCCGAGATCGCCGAGGCCGCCGACGTCTCCGTGAACACGGTGTACAACTACTTCCCGACCAAGGAGGACCTCTTCCTGGACCGCAGCAGTGGCGTCGTCGACCGGCTCTCGCGCTATGTCCGTGGCCGTGACAAGGGGGAGTCCGCCGCCGACGCCGTCCTGCGCGAACTGCGGATCCAGGTGGAGGGCGTCTCGCCGACGGTCGGCCTCATGGACGGCTACGCCCGCTTCATGCGGGTCATCGAGGGTGCCGACAGCCTCAAGGCCCGGCTCTGGCACATCGGGCAGGAGGCTCAGCGCCACCTGGAGGGGACCCTGCGGGAGGAGTCCGGGGCGGAGCCCGGCGACCAGGCTCCGGTTCTGGTGGCCGGTCAGCTCTCGTGGGTGCACAGCACGCTCATGGCGTACATCGGCGGCGAGATGGTCGCGGGCCGTGGGACGAACGAGGTGTCGCGCGACGCACTCGTCCTGCTCGACGACATGGAGGACCTCCTCGGCGAGAAGGTGCTCAACTACGCACGACGCGCCGCCGCGTGACGCCGGCCGGTGTGATGTCCGTCATGTGAGACGTGACGCGCATCTCTTCAGGGCCGTAACGACCCTCACGGGTACTAATCTCCGCCGGAGAGCATGTGAACGACCGATAAGTATTGGGGTGCGAAACGTGGCCAGGAAGCTCGCCGTCATCGGCGCCGGACTCATGGGGTCCGGTATCGCGCAGGTCTCCGCCCAGGCGGGCTGGGACGTCGTGCTGCGCGATGTCACCGACGAGGCCCTGGCCCGTGGGCGCGGCGGGATCGAGGCCAGTTACGGCAAGTTCGTCGCCAAGGGCAAGCTGGAGGCGGCCGACGCCGAAGCCGCGCTCGCCCGGATCACCACGACCACCGACCTCGACGCCGTGGCGGACGCCGACGTCGTCGTCGAGGCCGTCTTCGAGAAGCTCGAGGTCAAGCACGAGATCTTCCGTACGCTCGACAAGGTCGTACGGGAGGACGCCGTCCTCGCCTCCAACACCTCCGCCATCCCGATCACCAAGATCGCGGCCGTGACGGAGCGCCCGGAGCGGGTCGTCGGTGTGCACTTCTTCTCGCCGGTGCCGATGATGCAGCTCTGCGAGCTGGTGCGCGGCTACAAGACCAGCGACGGAACACTGGCCACCGCGCGGGAGTTCGCCGAGTCGGTGGGCAAGACCTGCATCGTCGTCAACCGCGATGTCGCGGGCTTCGTCACCACCCGGCTGATCTCGGCACTGGTCGTCGAGGCGGCCAAGCTGTACGAGTCGGGCGTCGCCTCGGCCGAGGACATCGACACCGCGTGCAAGCTGGGTTTCGGCCACGCCATGGGCCCGCTCGCCACGGCCGACATGACCGGCGTGGACATCCTCCTGCACGCGACAGGCAACATCTACACCGAGTCCCAGGACGAGAAGTTCGCCGCCCCGGAACTGATGCGCCGGATGGTCGACGCAGGTGACATCGGGCGCAAGAGCGGGCAGGGCTTCTACACCTACTGATCACGACCGGGTCCCCGGCTGCCTGATGCGCCGTCAGTCAGAGCCGGGGATCCGGGATTCCGGTGCCGTCCGGTTCGCGGATCCAGCGGGTACCGCCGGAGCTGCTTCACTCCTCGGGGTGAATTCGGTATCGGTTCGCTTACAGACGGCAACTTCCCTGTCCCTGCGGCAGTCAGTTGTGGCAGAGACAGAAAGAGAAAACAAGACAGACCGACCTTGCTGCGGAGTACTTCCGGGGAGCGCATATGCACATCAGGGGCGACCACGCCGAGCTGGTCGTCGGGGGCCGCCTCGACGTCCGAAGCGCGGCGGACGCCCGTACGGTTCTGCACTCGGCCGTCGACGACGGAGCCGGCGATCTCGTGCTGAACCTGACCGAGCTGGACTCGTGGGACGCCACCGGACTCGGCGTCATCATGGGCGCGCACCGCAGAGCCGGCCGGGCAGGCCGGCGGCTGGTGCTGCGCGGCGTGCCGCCGCAGATGCAGCGCCTGCTGGTGGCGACGAGACTGCACAGGATCCTGGCCATCGAGGGCGGGCTCGCCGCCGACTCCCTGCCACGCGTCTGAGGGCCGTACCGTGAGGCCCGCACCCCTGCGAGCCCCTTCGCGCACAATCCTCACGAGAACGTGATGTCGGGGGCCGCGCGGCCCCCCGCCGGTTCGTAGATACTGTGCGAAGGTTTAGGGTTCGGCCGTCTGCCGATCGACGAGGACCCACTGGCGGACACCGGACCGGGAGCGACAGCGGGGCGTGCGAGGCCGGATGGGGCAACCGCGCGCTGCGCGTCTGGGGGACTTTGACGATGGACCCGATCAACCGGGGACCGGAAGAGTACGGCCATGGCGCCGGACGTTCCGGCGACGACGCCGGGCGGCGGCGGCAGCCCCGTGACCCGCTGACGCCCGACCTCGGGCACCAGACACCCCAGCAGTCACGCACGGTGCAACTGATATCGGGTGAGTTCCTGCTCACCGTCAACCCGGTCGACGGCAGCGAGATCGAGCCCTGCCGGCCGGGGGAGCAGCCCGACGCACCCGTACGGCACACGGCGGCCCGTCGTGTGGAGCGCGAGCGTGCCGCCGCGCCGCCGGTGCCCCCGGGCCCGCCCGCGCCGCAGATGCCCCTCCTGGAACGCCGGGAGGAGCGCGAGCGGCTGGTACGGCTGCTCGCCCGGGGGCGCTCGGTGTGCCTCACAGGGCCCGCCGGGTCCGGACGCACGGCCCTCGTGGACGCCGTCGCCGCCGACTGCGCGGACCTGGCACCGGACGGGGTCGTACGGCTCTCCGGACACAGGCGGACCGCCACCGAGCTGCTGTACGGGCTCTTCGAGGCCGTCTACAGCGCACCGCTGTACCGCCCCGACCGCGAAGGACTCCTCGCGCTCGTCCACGGCATCGGCGCCGTCGTCGTCGTCGACGACCTGGAGCTCGGCGGCGCCGCGCTCCAGGAGCTGCTCGACGCCACCCCGGAGTGCGCGTTCCTCTTCGCCACGACGCCCGACGTGCCCGCGCCCGGACCCGACGCGAATCTCGAGGAGGTCTTCCTCACCGGTCTCGGCCGCAGCGCCTCGATCGAGCTGATGGAACACGTCGTGGAGCGCGTGCTCACCGACGAGGAGGCGAACTGGGCGGGAGACCTCTGGTTCGAGTCCGAAGGGCTGCCGCTGCGCTTCGTCCAGGCGGGCGCCCTGCTGCGCCAGCGGGACGACGTGCGTGCCGGCCAGGACGCGTTCGACGGCTACGGCGACGGTCCGGCCGACGCCCCCTTCGGCCGGACCGAGCCCGCCGGCCTTCCGCTGCCCAGCCTCGGTGAAGGCGCGGCGCCCGCCGCTCTGCTCGCCTCCCGGCTGAGCGAGGCCGCCCGGGAGACCCTGCGCTTCGCCGTCGCGCTCGGCGGCGAGGTGCCGCACCAGGCGCATCTGCCGGCCCTCGTGGGCGACACCCACGCCGATGCCGCCCTGGGGGAGCTGGCTCTCGGCGGACTGCTCTCCCCGGCCGGCCCCCGCTACCGGCTGGCCGCCGGTGTCCTGGCCCAGCTGGAGGCCGGCGGATACGACGAGAGCGCGGACGCACACGCCCGCAGCGCCGCACAGCACTACGCCTGGTGGGCAGGGCACCCCTCCGTCACCCCGGAACGCGCGGTCGCCGAGGCGGACGCCCTGCTGGCCTCGATGACCCGCCTCGTTCCCGGCGAGGCGCCAGGACAGGCCAGCGTGGCCGTCCTGCTGGCCCGCAGCGCCGCTCCCGCCTTCGCGGCGGGAATGCAGTGGGGCGCCTGGGAAAAGGCCCTCAGGGTCGGCCAGGAGGCCGCACGGATCGCCGGAGAGGTGGCGGAAGAGGCGTACTTCCACCACGAATTGGGTGTGCTCGCGCTCTGCGCCGGACAGCTGGACCGGGCCAGGGCCGAACTTGAGGCGTCCGTCGGCATGCGCGGTGCGCTCGCCGACAAGCCCGGCGCGGTGGCCGGACGCCGGGCGCTCGCCCTCGTCGCGGACCGCTCGGGCGAACCGGTGCACAGCACCCCGGCCGGCGAGGAGGTGCCGGCCCCGCGTCACGACGAGTCGGCCTCGCCCCCCGGCGGAATCCCCGTGGCGACACCCTTCCCGCGGGTGGTCGAGACGTCCGCGACCCTGATCACCCGTCAGACGCCGCCGCAGGCGGGGCCGCCCGGCGGGCGCACGGGGGGAGTGCTCAGCGGCGCCCGGCGCAACATCGTCGCGGTGGGCGCCGGCGCACTGCTGGCGGCGGTGCTCGGCACCGTGGTGACTCTGGGAGCCACCTCGGGGAGCGACGACCCGGACGGACAGAACGTCACGACCGAACAGTCGGCGAACGAGGACGACAGCGAGAACGGCCTCCCGGCGGACGAGCCGACCGACGGCCCGGCCACCGACGAGGGCACGGCCGGCTCCGAATCCCCGAGCCCGTCCGGCACCGCCTCACCGTCCGCGAGCGGCAGCCCGTCCCCGGGCTCGTCGAGCCCCGGCACGAGCCCGGGGACGAGCACCTCGTCGAGCGGCAGCCCCAGTAGTGACGACCCGCCGACGCAGGGTAGCCCCTCGCCGACGAAGAAGCCGACGAAGCCGCCGACCACCCCGCCCGACGAGTCGGAGACCCCGACCGAGACCCCGACCGACACGCCCCCCACGGATCCGACGCCCCCGACCGAGACCCCGACGGAGCCGGAGAACTCCAACTCGGCGAGCGGCCCGGCGGAGACCGGCACCGCTTCGGCGACGGAGAGCGGTTCGCCGACCGCGGCCTGAACGCGAAAACCGCCGTACGGGCCCGGAATCCGGGCCCGTACGGCGATCAGGGGGCGGGCAGCGCCCCCAGGGTCAGAACAGCCGCAGCTTGTCGTCCTCGATGCCCCGCATCGCGTTGTAGTCGAGGACCAGGCACCCGATGCCACGGTCCGTCGCCAGCACCCGGGCCTGCGGCTTGATCTCCTGCGCCGCGAACACACCCCGCACCGGCGCCAGATGCGGATCGCGGTTGAGCAGCTCCAGATAGCGGGTCAGCTGCTCCACGCCGTCGATGTCCCCCCGCCGCTTCAGCTCCACCGCCACCGTCGCACCGTCCGCGTCCCGGCACAGGATGTCGACCGGGCCGATCGCGGTCGGGTACTCACGGCGGATCAGCGTGTAGCCCTCGCCGATCGTCTCGATGCGGTCGGCGAGCAGCTCCTGGAGGTGCGCCTCCACGCCGTCCTTGATCAGCCCCGGGTCGACACCCAGCTCATGGGACGAGTCATGGAGGATCTCCTCCATCGTGATGATCAGTTTCTCGCCCGCTTTGTTCACCACGGTCCAGACGCCCTCGTTGTCGTCGGCGCCCTCCTTCAGGGTGCACGGCGGGGACATCCAGTTGAGGGGCTTGTACGCCCGGTCGTCGGCGTGGATCGAGACGCTGCCGTCCGCCTTCACCAGGATCAGACGGGGGGCGGAGGGCAGGTGGGCGGTGAGCCGGCCCGCGTAGTCGACGGAGCAACGGGCGATGACGAGACGCATGGTCGGCAACGCTACTCGACGACCCGTGGTCCACGCGATTCCCGGTCCCCTTCCGGTACACCTCCGGAGAGGGACCGATCGGTCTTGCCCCTCTTTGCGACCGTTCGATATTGGCCGGTTGTGTTCCCAATCTCCTGGTGCGGCCCGGACTGCGCCCTTACCGTGGAAGCAGGAGGTCGCCGTCTGTGTACGCAGCGTCGCCATCCTGCCCTGCCCGTAAGGCCCCGGCCACCTGCCGGGGCCGCGAGAGGAGAACCCATGTCGCTCGACGTCTCACCGGCGCTGTTGGAACAGGCCGAGCGAGGCGAGGTCGACGAAGCCGACTTCGTCGACTGCGTCCGGACCTCCCTGCCTTACGCATGGGAGATGATCAGCTCCCTGGTGGCCCAGCTGAAGGTCGACGGCGGAGAGTTCGCCGACAACCAGACGCCCCCGCCGGACGAGCAGGCACGTGGTCAGCTGCTGCGTGCGCTCGCGAGTGATGCGATACGCGGCGCGCTGCAGCGGCACTTCGGAGTGCGTCTGGCATTCCAGAACTGCCACCGCGTCGCGGTGTTCCCGCTGGACGACTCGGTCGACGAGCGGCTGGCCCGATTCACCTCGGTGAGGGGTCAGCTGCTCAACCAGTCACCCGGACTACGGGACTGCTGAACGCTTCTGCTGCCGCTTCGGGCCGCGGGAGGTGCAACTGGCTCCGGGGCGGCAGCTCCCGCACCACCGCGCCACCAGGAACGACCGGCGTGAACAGGTCACTTCAGCAACGGCAGCACTTCCGTGCCCAGCCGTTCCACATTCGTCTCCGTCGCCGCGAGATCGCCCGACCCCTCGACCATGAGGGCGAAGCGGGTGATGCCCGTGCGCTCCGCCGTGGCCGCGAGCCGGTCGGCGGCGAAGCGGGGCGGACCCACCGGATGCAGACCGCAGAGGAACTCCGTATACGCCACGGGGTCGCGCATCACCCGGTGCCGGCCGTCGACCGTCACATGGGCGTCGAGCCCCTGCCGGAGCCAGCCGGGCATCGCCTTCACGAGTGTCTCCACGGCGTCCGCCGGGCGGTCGGCGATCTGGGCCACCCCTGCGGACACATGTGCTACCCGCTCCGCGACCTCCGCCGGCTGGCCGGCCTCCCGGGCCGCCGAACGCCACAGAGTGACCATGTCGGCCTTCTCCTCGTCGCCGCAATGCATCCCGAGGAGCATCGGCAAACCCTTTTCAGCGGCGAGTTTCACGCTTTTCGGCGACGTGCAGGCGACGATCACCTCGGGGCCCGGCGGACCGTCCCCGAGGAGCTCGTCGGCGCGGGGCACCACGGCCACCTCGCGGAAGCCGTGACGCTCCCCGTGCCCCGCCACCCGGGGCTTGCCCAGCCATTCGAGGAGCAGCCCCAGCGCCTCGGGGAAGCCCTTCTCGTACGCCTCGAGTCCGCCGCCGAACACCTCCAGGTCGACCCATGGGCCGCCACGCCCCACCCCGAGGGAGAAGCGCCCTCCGCTGGTCAGATGCAGCAGCGCCGCCTGCTCGCCGAGTGCGACCGGGTGCTGGTTCGGCAGCACGCTCACCGCCGTACCCACGCGGATCCTGCGGGTGCGGCCGAGCAGCAGGGCGGCGAGTGTCGTGGCGGACGGGCACACCCCGTACGGCACGAAGTGGTGTTCAGCCAGCCAGACGGAATCGAGTCCGGACTCCTCCGCGACCTCCGCCGAGCGGACGGCCCGGTGCAGGGTCTCACCCTGCCCCTGGCCCGGAAACTGAGCTGCCAGTACGAACGTTCCTACGCGCATCGCCTTCTGCCTCCCTACGGCCGACGCGGCTGTCCCTCCACTGGCAACAACGTCTGACACGTGCCAAAGGCACGGTCCACGGCGAAGTTGTTGCGATTTTCCGGTAACCCACCCGCCCCGTGGGTGCTCATCCGCCACTGCCGACACGGGCGGGCCGCCGGTGGCTCTAGGCTGGTCGGAACAATTTGCCCGTTCCCGCCCCGTGAGGTGTCCCGTGTCCCCGCGCCGCAACCGCCCCCGAGGCGGCGAGAGTCCTGCCGGCATCCCACGCGAGGCGGGAGAACGGTACGGCGGGGGCGGTGCCACGGAGAGCTGGCAGGGCGAGGAGTGGTCGGTGCGCCCGGTGAGCGGCGCGAGCGCGGCCGGCAAACGCTACCGCTGCCCCGGCTGCGACCAGGAGATCCCGTCCGGGATCCCCCACCTCGTCGCCTGGCCCGAGTTCGGCGGGATCGACGACCGCAGGCACTGGCACAAGGCCTGCTGGAACGCGAAGGACCGCCGCACCACACGGGTGCAGCGGTCCAGGAACGCTCCGCGCTACTGAGCGACGCCCTCAGACGTCCCGCCGGTCGAGCGAGACGAGGGCGCCGGTCATCGCCACCGCGGCCAGGCCCAGGATGATCCACAGCGGCTCCCAGCCGGCCGGGCCCGACGCGGTCACCGACATGTCGTACATCGCGCCGAGCTGGTTGGGGATCGAGTACTCGAAGAGTGCCTGCTGCACATCGGCCAGTGACCGGGAGAACATGAACATCGCCAGCACGAGCGGGAGCAGCACCAGCGCGATCATGATCGTGATGGCACCCGCCGAATGCCGGATGAGCGCGCCGAGCGCGAGCGAGAGCAGCCCCAGCGTCGCGAGGTAGAGGCCGATCCCGACCGTGGAGCGCACCCAGTACTCGGTGTCGGGTGTGGCGCCGTCCAGGATGGCCGTCTGAAGGACGCCGACGATCCCGGTGGTCACGGTGGTGATCGTGAAGGTGAGCAGGAAGAAGACGACCGACTTCGCGATGAGCATCCGCGCCCGGCTCGGGCACGCGGTCAGCGTCGTACGGATCATCCCGGTGCCGTACTCGGACGAGATGGTCAGCACGCCGAGCGTGATCACGCAGATCGACCCGAGCAGCACGCCGAAGAAGCCCAGGCTGAGCACGGGGGTGTCGTCCAGGGGGGCGTCCGACATGTCCACGACGAGCGCGGTGAGCAGCCCGATGCCGGTCAGGAGCACAATCATCACGCCGAGCGTCCACATCGTGGAGCGCACGGAGCGGATCTTCGTCCATTCGGAGGCGATGGCGTCACCGAGGCCGGGGGTGCGCACGGGAATCGGTGAGGAGTACAGGCCGGTCGGGCCACCCTGGGCCTGCTGCGGTGGCGGGGGAGCCTGGTGCGCCTGAGGGGGCGGCGGCATCGTCATCGGGAGTCCTCGTCGGTCGTGCGCTCGGGCCGGTCCGCGGTGGGCGCGGGGGCGGCCGGCGGTGCGTCGGCGTACGGGTTCTGCCCCGGGGGCGGCGGGGCGTACCAGCCCTGCTGCGGGACCTCCGGCGGAGGCTGGTGCCCGGGATCGGCCTGCTCGGGGCCCTGGTGGCCGGGGTGTCCGTAGCCGGGAGGCGGCGGCTGGAGCCATTCCTTGGCGTCCGCCGTGGAGCGGTAGTCCACGGCGGCCTGTGTCATCCGCATGTACGCCTCCTCCAGCGACGCCTGGTGGGGCGAGAGCTCCCACAGCCGGACGTCCGAGGCGTGGGCCAGATCGCTGATCCGGGGGAGCGGCAGTCCGGTGACGCGCAGGGCGCCGTCCGGTTCAGGCATGACCCCGGCGCCCGCCTCCGTCAGCGAGGTCGTCAGCTTCTCCCGCTCCTCCGGCCGGTCCGCCGGGACCCGCACCCGTGCGAAGTCCGCGGAGTTGGCGGAGATGAACTCCTTGATGCTCATGTCGGAGAGCAGCTGCCCGCGCCCGATCACGATCAGATGGTCGGCGGTGACCGCCATCTCGCTCATCAGGTGGCTGGAGACGAAGACCGTGCGGCCCTCGGAGGCCAGCTGTTTCATCAGGTTGCGGACCCAGAGGATGCCCTCGGGGTCGAGACCGTTGACAGGCTCGTCGAAGAGCAGCACCTGCGGGTCGCCGAGCAGCGCCGCCGCGATGCCGAGCCGCTGTCCCATGCCCAGGGAGTAGCCACTGGAACGCTTCTTCGCGACGTCCTGCAGTCCGACGACGCCGAGGACCTCGTCCACCCTGGCCGCCGGGATACCCGCCAGCTGGGCCAGGCACAGCAGGTGGTTACGGGCGCTGCGCCCGCCGTGCACGGCCTTGGCGTCGAGCAGCGCACCGACCTGGCGCGGGGCGTTGGGGAGGCTGCGGAAGGCGTGGCCGCCGATCGTCACATGGCCGGATGTCGGCCGGTCCAGACCGAGCATCATGCGCATGGTGGTGGACTTGCCCGACCCGTTGGGACCGAGGAACCCCGTGACCGCCCCGGGCCGCACCTGGAAGGAAAGGTTGTGCACGGCCGTCTTCGCGCCGTAGCGCTTGGTCAGGCCGACTGCCTCGATCATTCTCCAGCCCCATCGACTTATCTGTCGTCGGGGCCCAGGCCCGCGGCCGCACGCCCCCGTAAGAGTTAGGAGGATAACCAGCCGCGGGTGGTTCCGGCCAAGCCGGAGGCCGGGCGCCCGCGTCCCGGGCGCCCGGTCAGGCGTCCCGCTTCTTCAGGACGAGGTAGCCGCCGATCAGCGCCGCCAGCACCCACAGCGCCATGATCCCGAGCCCGGCCCACGGACCGTACGGCGCCGGGTCGCTGTTCATGGCGTCGGGGACCACCTGCATGATCTTGGAACCGGCCTGGTCGGGGAAGTAGCGGGCCACGCTCTTGGCGCCCGGGACCGCCGACAGGATCTGTGAGACGAGGAAGAAGAAGGGCATCAGGATGCCGAGCGACAGCATCGAGCTGCGCAGCATCGTGGCGACGCCCATGGAGAAGACCGCGATCAGGCCCATGTAGACACCGCCGCCGAAGACCGCGCGCAGCACGTTCTCCGCGCCGATGTCCGTGCCGCGGTCGCCGAGCAGGGCCTGGCCGAGAAAGAACGTCACGAAGCTGGTGGCGAGGCCGACGACCAGCGCCAGGACGCCCGCCACCGCGATCTTGCTGAACAGGAACGACCCGCGCTGCGGAACGGCGGAGAGCGAGGTGCGGATCATGCCGGAGCTGTACTCCGTACCCACCACCAGGACACCGAAGACGACCATCGCGAGCTGCCCCAGGATCATTCCGGAGAAGCTCACGTACGTCGGGTCGAAGGTGACCCGCTCGGCGGCGGAGAGATCATCGAACTGGCTGCTCAGCAGAGCGCTCAGGGCCGCGCCCATGGCGACGGTGACGACGAAAGCGGAGATCAGCGTCCAGGTGGTCGACGAGACCGTACGGATCTTGGTCCACTCGGAATTCAGGACCGCGGGTACCGATGCCATCGCCGTCACACCCCCTTCGGGCGGTCGCCGGCCGTGCCGCCGCCGGCCTGCTGCTGGTTCCACTGGTCGCCCCAGTGCGGGCCCACCGGCGGTGGCAGGGCGTCGTCGCGCTCGGAGTGGGCGTGGTATTCCACGGAGCCCGCGGTCATCTGCATGAAGGCCTCCTCCAGGGAGGCCCGCTGGGCGCTGAGCTCGTGCAGCACGATCCCGTGCCGGCCGGCGAGCTCACCCATCCGCTCCGGGGCCTCGTCGTCGATCTCCAGCGTGCCGTTGCCCGACTCGACCGCGACGACGCCCTCCGCGTGCAGCAGATCGCGCAGACGCTCCTGTTCCGGTGAGCGCATCCGCACGAAACTGCGGGAGTTCTCGTGGATGAAATCGGCCATGGAGGTGTCCGCGAGGAGCTTTCCCTGCCCGATGACGATCAGATGATCGGCGGTCAGCGCCATTTCGCTCATCAGATGGGAGGAGACGAAGATCGTCCGGCCTTCGGACGCGAGGGCCTTCATCAGATTCCTGATCCAGTGAATTCCCTCCGGGTCCAGACCGTTGACGGGCTCGTCGAACATCAGGATCTCGGGATCCCCGAGCAGGGCGGCCGCGATTCCCAGCCGCTGGCCCATACCGAGGGAGAAGCCCTTGGACTTCTTCTTCGCCACCGCGGTCAGGCCGACCGTGTCCAGCACGTGGGAGACCCGGCTCGCCGGGATGCGGTTGCTCTGGGCGAGACACAGGAGGTTGTTGTACGCGCTGCGCCCGCCGTGCATCGACTTGGCGTCCAGCAGCGCCCCGATGTGCTTGAGCGGCTCCTGGAGGTCGCGGTAGTGACGGCCGTCGATCCGCACCGTGCCGCTGGTCGGGTTGTCGAGGTCGAGCATCATCCGCATGGTCGTGGACTTGCCCGCGCCGTTCGGGCCGAGGAACCCCGTCACCATTCCCGGTCTGACCCGGCATGACAGATGGTCGACGGCAACCTTGTTGCCGAAGCGTTTGGTGAGGCCGTCGAGCTCGATCATGCGATCACGCTAGAACGGACGCGCGCCCGGCGCCACCACAAGGGCGGAACCGGGCGCACAAAGGGGTACAGCTGCTGTACGTGCCCCAGGGCCTCTCGCTCAGCGGGTCTGCTGGGCGGGGACCCCCTGGGTGGCGGACTCGTCCTCCGGGGAGCCGGCGGCGGCGACCGCGGCACCCGTCAGCGTCGCCAGCATCTCGCGGACGTTGGTCAGCTGGGCGTTGATCGAGTCGCGGCGGTTGGTGAGCGCCGCCAGCTCGCGCTCCGACTCGCTGCGGATCCGGTCGGCCTTCGCGTTCGCGTCCGCCACGATGTCCTCGGCCTGACGCTGAGCCGTCTCCACCGTCTGACGGGCACGGCGCTCGGCGTCCGTACGGAGCTTCTCGGCCTCCAGGCGGAGCTGCTCCGCGCGGTGCTCGATCTCCGCGAGACGCTTCTCGGCCTTCGCCTGACGCGACGCCAGGTCGCGCTCCGACTGCTCACGGCGCTTGGCGAGGTTCGTCTCGAAGTCAGCGGCGGCCTGGGCGGCCTTGGCGCGGGTCTCCTCGAAGAGGGCGTCCGCCTCCTCGCGCTTCTGCTGGGCGTCCTTCTGGGCGTCGGTGCGCAGCGTGCTCGCCTCGCCCTTGGCCTTCTCGACGATGCGAACGCCCTCGTCCTCGGCCTTCGACTTGCGCTCCGAGGCGAAGGTCTCCGCGTCGTTGCGCACCTGCTGGGCGGCCGACTCGGCCAGCTCGCGGTGCTGCTCGGCCGCGCGGCGGGCCTCCTCACGCAGGTCCTTCGCCTCCTCCTCGGCGAGGCGGAGGATCTTCTCGACACGAGCACCGAGCCCGGCGTACGACGGCTCGGCGTCGTTGACCTGGGCCTGGGCGTTCTGTGTCTCGAGGTGGAGCTCCTCGATGCGCTTTTCCAGAGAAGTGATACGGGCAAGAGCGCTGTCACGGTCGGCGACGATCTTGGTAATGCGGTCGTCCACCTGACCGCGGTCGTATCCACGTCGCACGAGCTCGAAGCCGAAGGGGGAGGAAGGGTCGCTCATGGGGTTCCTGTCGAATGAGACCGGTGAGGTGTTAGAGGGAATCCTAGGGGCCAGAACGGCGTGTCAACGTGAAGATGCCGCTTTGGTATGGAGAATGACACCCCTTTTGAGTGGCTGACCCCCGGAGGGCTTGCGGGCCGCAGGTTTGAATGTTCATGGCGAAGCGCGCCCGCGCTACCCGTCCGACGCCTTGCCGCCCGACCGGGTACCCGCAGCCGCACCGGCCTTGACGCCCCCGGCGCCACCCCCCGAAGCCTTACCCGAACCGCCCGGAGCCTCGAAAGACTCCAACGCCTCCAGGACGTCCTGGACACGGGAGATCTCCGTATTGATGTCCTCGCGCCTGCGGACCAGCAGGTCCAGCTCCCGGCGGCCCTCGTCGACCGTCTGCTTCGCCTCGGCCTCGGCGTCGGCGCGCAGCTTCTCGGCCACCCGGGTCAGCTCGGCCTTCTTGGTCTCGGCCTCCTTGAGGAGCGACTCGGCGCGCTTCACGGCGGCGATACGGACCTTGCTCGCCTCCGAATTCGCGTCCGACATCAGCTCCTTGGCCTTGGCCTCGGCCTCGGCCCGCTGTTCCGTCGCCGCCTTCATCAGCTTGTCGACGCGCTCGCCCGCCGTCTTCATCTGCTCGGACGTCTCGCGCCTGGCGCGCTCGTGCAACTCCTCGATCTCGCTCTCGATCCGGGTCCTGAGCTCCTCCGCCCGCTCCCGGGTGGCGGTGGCGTCCCGGCGGGCGCCGACGAGCAGCTCGTCCGCGTCCGTACGGGCCCGCTCCACCAGGGAGTTGCCCTCGACCGTCGCCTCCGAGGTGATCCGGACGGCCTCGTTGCGCGCGGCGCCGACCATGCTGTCGGCCTGCTGCTCGGCCTCGGTGGCGGCGCGCAGCGCCTCCTCCTGTGCCTTGTTGACGAGCTGGTCGGCCTGTTCGGCGGCATCGGCACGGCGCTTGGCCGCGGCCTCGCGTGCCTCGTCCAGCAGCCGGTCCGCCTCCTGGCGTGCCTCCGCGCGCAGTTGCTCCGCCGCGGACTCGGCGTCGGCGCGCAGCCGCTCCGACTCCTCCCGGGTGCGGGCCGCGTGCTCCTGGGCCGAACCGACGGTCCGCGCCGCCTCCGCGCGCAGCCGCTCCGCCTCGTCGGTCGCCTCTCCGACGAAGCGCTCCGACTGCTCGGTCGCCTCGGTGCGGATCCGCTCGCTCTCGCCCGTCGCCTCGGCCATGAGCCGGTCGGCCTGCTCCGCCGCCTCGGAACGGATCCGGTTGGCGTCCTCACGGGCCTCGCCACGGGCGCGCGAGGCGTCCTGCTCCGCCGACGCGAGGGCGTCCGACGCCTCCGTACGGACCCGCTGGCTGTACTCCGAGGTGTCCGAGCGCAGCTTCTCCGACTCGGCGATGGCCTCGGACACGGTCCGCTCGGCCAGGGTCTTGGCGGCCTCCGCCTCCTCGTGAGCGACCCGGCGGACGCGGTTGGCGTCCTCGGTGGCACGCTCACGCTCGGCGTAGGCGTCGGACCTGACCCGGTCCGCCTCCTCCTGCGCCTCGGTCCTCGTCCGCTCCGCCGAGTGCTCTGCGGCGGAGCGCAGGCCGGTGATCTCCTCCTCGGCCTGTTCCTGCAGCCCGGCGACGGAGTCCCGCACCTGCTGGGCGGTCTGCTCGGCGGCGGAGACCAGCTCGGTGGCCCGGCTCTCCGCCTCCTCGACCAGACGCTGGGCCTCGGCCTGGGCCCCCTCGACCCGCTTACGGGCGGAGGCGAGGAGCTCCTCGCTCTGCTCGCGGGCGCGCTCGCGCTCCTGGTCGGCCTCGGCCCGCGCCGAGTCCAGCGCCTCCTCGGCGGTGCGGCGCCGGCGGTTGGACTCCTCCTGGGCGGCGGCCAGAGCCTCGGCCGCCTCCGTGCCGACCCGCTCGGCGGCGGCAGCCGCCTCGGAGCGGATCCGGTCGGCGCTCTCCTGCGCCTCGTTCTTCAGCCGCTCCGCCTCGGCCGCGGCCTCGCTGCGCAGCCGTACGGCCACGGACTCGCCCTCGGCGCGGGACTGTGCCGCGTCGGCGGCGGCCTCCGTGCGCAGGCTCTCGGCCTCCGTCGTGGCCTGCTCCTGGAGCGTACGGATCCGCTCGGCGGCCTCCGCGCGCAGCCGCTCGGACTCCTCGCTCGTCTCGCGGCGGATCCGCTCCGCCTCCGTGCGCGCCTCACCGAGCGCCTCTTCGGCGGCGGTGACCCGGGACTCGGCCTCGGTGTGCAGCCGGGTCAGCTCGTCGGCCGCCTCGGACTTGCGGGCCTCGACCCCGCGCTCGGTCTCCTCGCGCAGCGCCTCGGCCGCCGTCTCCGCGGCGGCGGTGAGGGCGGCGGCCTGCTCCTCGGCCTCGGCGCGAAGCTTCTCCGCCTCGGCGCGGCTGCGCTCCAGCGCTTCCTCCGCCTGCTTGCGCAGGGTGGCGGCGCGCTCGGCCGCCTCGGTCCTGACGCGCTCGCTCTCGGTGCCCGCGGAGTTCCGCAGCTCCTCGGCGTCGGACTTGGCCTCGGTGAGGAGCTCCTCGGCGGTGCGCGCACCCTCCTCGAGCTGCTGGACGGCCTCGCGGCGGGCCTCGCCACGGATCCGCTCGCCCTCGGCCACGGCCTCGGAGCGCAGCTGCTCGGCCTCGCCGCGGAGCCGGCGTGCCTCCTCCTGCAGCTCGACGGTCTTGGCCCGGTACTCCTTGGTGTCGTCCTTGGCCGCGCCCTTGAGCTGGTCGGCCTGCTCGGCGGCCTCGCCGCGCAGCCGGTCGGCCTCTGCCTCGGCCTCACGGCGGATCCGGTCGGCCTCCTCACCGGCGGCCTTGGTGGTCGACTTCGCGTCGTCGGAGGCCTTGGTCAGGACCTCCTCGGCGCTCCGGGCCGCCTTCGCGAGCTGTGCCGCCGCGTCCTCGGCGGCCAGGGTGCGGGCCTTCTCGGCCGCCTCGGCGACCACCCGCTCCGCCTGGGCCCTGGCGTCGACGAGCGCCTGCTCGGCCTCTTCCTTGAGCGTCTCGGCCTGTTTCGTGGCCTCGCCGACCAGACGGGCGATCTCGGACTTGGCCGTACGGGTGCGCTGCTCGTTCTGCGACTCGGCGCCGGCCAGCCGCTTGACGGCGGCCTCCTTCGCCTCGGCGAGGACCTTCTCCGCCTCCAGCCGGGCCTCGCGCAGCCGGGTCTCGGCCTCCTGCACGCGCTGCTCGGCGGTGCGGTTCAGCTCAGTGGTCTGCTGCCGGGTCTGCTCGGTCTCGGAGGTGGCCGTCGAGCGGAGCTGCTCGGCGTGACGGGTCGCCTCCTGGGCCTGTGTGGAGGCGGCGTCGAGCAGCCGCTCGGCGTCCCTGCGGGCTCGCAGCAGCGTGGCCTCGGCGTCGGCACGGGCCGACTCCGCCTCGGAGTTGACGCGCCGGCGGGTCTCGTCGGCGAGCCGGTCGGCCTCGGCGCGGGCCGTGGCCAGTGACTGCTCGGCCTCCGTACGCGACTCGTCCAGGAGACGGCGGGCCTGGGACTCGGTCCTGGCCCGCAACTGCTCGGCCCAGGCGACGTTCTCGTTGACGTGGGACTCGACGGTCTGCCGGCGTTCCGCCAGCTCCTGGTCGAGCCGCTGGCGCCGCTGCACCGCTTCGGTGTGCAACTCGGCCTGTAGCCGGGCCTGGTGCTCCGCGTGCTCCTGCAGGATCCGCTGCGTCTGCGCCCTGGCCTCGCGCAGCTCGCGCTCGGCGTCGGTCCGCAGCTGGTCGGCCTGGACCTGGGCGTTACGGAGCATCTGTTCGGCCTGGTAGCCGATGTCCGCGCTGTCGTGTGCGGGACGGGTCGCGAGATTGCGCCGTGCCTCGTGCAGCTTGGCGCGCAAGACCTCGACCTGGTAACCGAGGTCCTCGGCGTGCTGGACGGCCTTCTCCCGGTCGGTCTTCAGCCGGTCCATCTCGGCTTCGAACCGCGAGAGATGGTCGTCGTCAGCTCGGTGGCTCTGCTGGCTTTCGTAGCCCCGCACTGCGCGGTCCCATCCTTCCCCGAGCTCTCAACTACGGTTCGAGCAGGGGACACCCCAACCCGAGCTCTCAACTACGTTCGAGCAGGGGAGACCCCAACCCTGGTCGCAATTCTCCATACGAGTACTGCTCGCCGGCGAGCAGTTCCCCCGGGGGAATGGTGACAGATCAGACTGAGGACGCGGCGCGGCCCCGACCCGGCCCCGGCCCGGAACCGCCCACTCTACCGGGCCGGGTATGGGTCAGGTCAGTGCTCGGTCGCCGAGGTGACCAGTTCGGTCAGCACACCGTGGCAGTCCTTGGGGTGGAGGAAAGTGATCCGGGACCCCATCGACCCGGTCCTGGGCTCGTCGTACAGCACCCGCACGCCCTTCCCCCGGATGCCGGCGGCGTCCGCGTCGACGTCCGCGGTCCCGAAGGCGATGTGGTGCACGCCCTCACCGTTCTTCGCCAGCCACTTGCCGACGGCGGAGTCCTCACGGGTCGGCTCCAGGAGCTGGAGGTACGAAGCCCCGCCGTCCGAGGTGCCGTTGATCTTCAGCATGGCCTCCCGGACACCCTGCTCCTCGTTGATCTCGGAGTGGTGCACCTCGAAGCCGTAGGTCGCGCGGTAGAACTCCACCGTCTTGTCGAGGTCGAAACAGGCGATTCCGATGTGGTCGATTCGCGTCAGCATGGAACCAGTGCAGCGCCCCCGGGTTGGTTACGCAACGTGCGCGCGATCACACCCACTGCCGGATGACGGGCGCGGTACTGCTCAGTACATTCGAGTAAACCCTCGTTCACTTCCAATCCAAGGGGCTGCGCCTCATGTCAGGAACGACCGGAACCACCTCAGTGATCGTCGCGGGCGCGCGGACGCCCATGGGCCGTCTTCTCGGCTCCCTGAAGAGCTTCTCCGGAGCCGACCTCGGAGGCTTCGCCATCAAGGCGGCGCTGGACCGGGCCGGTATCGGCGGGGACCAGGTCGAGTACGTGATCATGGGCCAGGTGCTCCAGGCCGGGGCAGGGCAGATCCCGGCACGCCAGGCTGCGGTCAAGGCGGGAATCCCGCTGAACGTCCCCGCGCTCACGGTCAACAAGGTGTGCCTCTCGGGGCTGGACGCGATCGCCCTCGCGGACCAGCTGATCCGCGCCGGTGAGTTCGACGTCGTGGTGGCCGGCGGCCAGGAGTCCATGACCAACGCCCCGCATCTGCTCCCGAAGTCCCGCGAGGGATACAAGTACGGTGCGGTCGAGATGCTCGACTCGATGGCGTACGACGGCCTGACGGACGCCTACGAGAACATCCCGATGGGGGAGTCCACCGAGAAGCACAACACCCGCCTGGGCCTCGCCCGCGCCGACCAGGACGAGATCGGGGCCCTGTCCCACCAGCGCGCCGCCGCTGCCCGGAAGAACGGCATCTTCGAGGCCGAGATCACCCCGGTCGAGATCCCGCAGCGCAAGGGCGACCCGGTCCTCTTCTCCAAGGACGAGGGCATCCGCCCCGAGACGACCGCGGAGTCCCTCGGGAAGCTGCGCCCCGCCTTCACCAAGGACGGCACGATCACCGCGGGCACCTCCTCGCAGATCTCCGACGGCGCCGCCGCCGTCGTCGTCATGAGCAAGGCGAAGGCCGAGGAGCTGGGTCTGGACTGGATCGCCGAGATCGGCGCCCACGGCAATGTGGCGGGCCCGGACAACTCGCTCCAGTCGCAGCCGTCCAACGCCATCCGGCACGCCCTCAAGAAGGAGGGCATCGGCGTGGAGGACCTCGACCTCATCGAGATCAACGAGGCCTTCGCGGCTGTCGCCGTCCAGTCGATGAAGGACCTCGGAGTCACCTCCGACAAGGTCAACGTCAACGGCGGCGCGATCGCGCTCGGCCACCCCATCGGGATGTCCGGCGCCCGGGTGGTGCTGCACCTGGCGCTGGAGCTGAAGCGGCGTGGCGGCGGCACCGGGGCGGCGGCGCTGTGCGGCGGCGGCGGTCAGGGCGATGCGTTGATCATCCGCGTACCGGGCAAGTAGTCGGTACGAGCGAGCGAGGAGGCCGAGCGTGAAGGTGGACGTCCCCACCCTGGTCGAGCAGGCACGGGAGGGCAGGCCGCGTGCGGTGGCCCGGCTCATCTCCCTGGTGGAGGGTGCCTCGCCGCAGCTGCGTGAGGTGATGGCCGCCCTGGCACCGCTCGCGGGCCACGCCTACGTCGTCGGCCTGACCGGATCGCCGGGTGTCGGCAAGTCCACCTCGACCTCGGCACTGGTCTCCGCCTACCGGAAGGCCGGCAAACGGGTCGGGGTCCTGGCCGTCGACCCCTCCTCGCCGTTCTCCGGGGGAGCGCTCCTCGGCGACCGGGTCCGGATGTCGGACCACGCCTCCGATCCGGGCGTCTACATCCGCTCGATGGCCACCCGGGGCCACCTGGGCGGCCTCGCCTGGTCGGCGCCTCAGGCGATCCGGGTGCTGGACGCGGCGGGCTGCGACGTGATCCTCGTGGAGACGGTGGGGGTCGGCCAGTCGGAGGTGGAGATCGCCTCCCAGGCCGACACCTCCGTCGTCCTCCTCGCCCCGGGCATGGGCGACGGCATCCAGGCGGCCAAGGCCGGAATCCTGGAGATCGGCGATGTGTACGTCGTCAACAAGGCCGACCGGGACGGCGCCGACGCCACTGCCCGCGAGCTCAACCACATGCTGGGCCTGGGCGAGTCCCGGAAGCCCGGCGACTGGCGGCCGCCGATCGTGAAGACAGTCGCCGCCCGGGGCGAGGGCCTCGACGAGGTGGTCGAGGCACTCGAGAAGCACCGGGCGTGGATGGAGGAGCACGGCGTCCTGGCCGAGCGGCGCACGGCGCGTGCGGCCCGCGAGGTCGAGACGATCGCCGTCACCGCGCTCCGCGAGCGGATCGCCGATCTGCACGGCGACCGCCGGCTGGGCGCCCTCGCGGAGCGGATCGTGGCCGGAGGCCTCGACCCCTACGCGGCGGCGGACGAGCTGGTCGCGGGGCTCACCGGCGGGAACTGACGGCCCCCGGGCGGCGTGCGGGCCGCCCGGGAACCGTCCCTTCAGGTACGGGACTGATTAGTCGTCGTCACCGTCGTCGTGGTGGTCGTCGTCGTGGTCCACCGTGACCTTGGCGGTCTTCGCGTCCACGTGCAGCTCGTGCTCCTTGCCGTCCTTGCCCGAGACGTCGACGTCCCAGCGCAGCGCACCGCGCCTGCCGTCGTCACCGTCGTCGTTGTCGTCCAGGTCCACCGACGTCACCGTGCCGGGCTGCGCGCCGAGCGCCGCCTTCACCGCGGCGCCCAGGGACACGGACGCCGAACGGGGCGCGTGCCGGTCGCGGTCGTCGTTGTCGTCGTCCTCGCGGTCCGACACCACCTTGCCGTTCGCCGCGTCCACGGTCACGTCGTGCCAGACCTTGTCGGAGCCGTACACGTCGAGCTCCCAGACCGTACGGGAGCTGTCGTCGTCATCGTCCAGCTCGGCCTCGGTGACCGTGCCGGGGACGGCCTTCAGCGCGGCGCCGACGGCCTCGTCGACGCCGGTGCGTCCGGTCGTGCTCTGCTCCCCGGTGCCGTCCGCAGCCCGGTCCGCGGTGGCCGTCCGGTCGTCCTTGCCACTGCTGTCGGAGTCCGCGAAGGCGGCGGTCGTGGCGAGCCCGCCGCCGACGAGTACGGCCGCGGTGAGGGTGGCGATGGCGATGGCGATCTTGCGCTTCATGGTGGGTTCCTCCCCGATGGGATCTGTTGTGCTGAGCGACAGGAACCACACTGGCCCGGCGATGCTGAACGCAGCCTGAAGCCACCTGAAGGCGTCTTCAGCTTCGGTTTGCGAAGCTGTCCCCATGCGCCTGTTGATCGTGGAGGACGAGAAGCGCCTCGCGACGTCCCTCGCGAGGGGACTCACCGCCGAGGGTTTCGCCGTCGATGTCGTGCACGACGGCCTGGAGGGCCTGCACCTGGCCGGCCAGGGAGTCCACGACCTCGTGGTCCTCGACATCATGCTGCCCGGGATGAACGGCTACCGGATCTGCGCGGCACTCCGAGCCGCAGGACATGGGATGCCGATCCTGATGCTGACCGCGAAGGACGGGGAGTACGACGAGGCGGAGGGCCTCGACACCGGCGCCGACGACTATCTGACCAAGCCGTTCTCGTACGTCGTGCTCGTCGCCCGGGTCAGGGCGCTGCTGCGCCGCCGGGGCGGATCCCCTTCACCGGTGCTGACCGCCGGCACGCTGCGGATGGACACCGCCGCCCGCCGCGTCCACCGGGGTGAGGAGGAAGTCACCCTCACCGCCAAGGAGTTCGCCGTCCTGGAACAGCTCGTGCTGCGGGCGGGCGAGGTGGTGAGCAAGGCGGACATCCTGGAGCACGTCTGGGACTTCGCCTACGACGGCGACCCGAACATCGTCGAGGTCTACATCAGCACGCTGCGCCGCAAGCTCGGCGCCGCGTCCATCCGCACCGTACGGGGCGCGGGCTACCGGCTGGAGGCGCTGTGAGGTCCGTACGGGCGAGGGCGGCCCTCGGCGCCACCCTCGTCGTCGCCGTCGCCCTGGCCGCCGCGGGGCTGGCCGTGCTGCTGGTGCTGCGCGGCAACCTGACGGACCGGGCGGGCCTGGAAGCCGAGGTGACCGCGCGGGAGGTGGCGGGGGAGCTGGCCCTGGGCAGGGCGTACGCGGAGCTGGAGGCGGGCGACGAGGACAGCCACCCCGTCCAGGTGACCGACGAGGAGGGGCGGGTGGTCGCCGTCTCGAAGGATCTGGAGAAGATCTCCGGGACGGGCACCGCAGGGGTCGTGCCGGTGTCCCCGGCGCCGGTCCCGAGCCAGGACGACGACGATGACGATGACGACGACGGGGACGACCCGCCCCGCAGGGAGGTCTCCTCCGACCCGCCGGACTTCACGAACGGCACCGCCACCGTCGACGGGGAGACGGCGGACTACCGCTTCGCCACCGTCGAGCTGACCACGGACAAGGACGTCACCCTCACCGTCCACGCCGGCGCCCCGCTCGCGGCCGAGCAGGAGGCGGTGAACACCGTACGCAACTCCATGCTGACCGGACTTCCCGTCATGCTGCTCGTCGTCGCCGGAGTGACCTGGCTGGTCACCCGGCGCGCACTGCGCCCGGTGGAGGGCATCAGGCGGGAGCTGGCCGCGATCACCGCGTCGGAGGATCTCGCGCGCCGCGTGCCCGAGCCGGACTCCCGGGACGAGATCGCGCGACTGGCCCGTACGACCAACGAGACCCTCACCGTGCTGGAGGCCTCCGTCGACCGGCAGCGGCGCTTCGTCGCGGACGCCTCGCACGAGCTGCGCAGCCCGATCGCCTCGCTCCGCACCCAGCTGGAGGTGGGGGAGGCCCACCCGGAGCTGCTGGACGTGCCCGGCGCGGTCGCCGACACCGTACGGCTGCAGGTGCTGGCCGCCGATCTGCTGCTGCTCGCCCGGCTGGACGCGGGGGAGCGGCCGGGCAGCACGCCGGTCGACCTGGGCGCGCTGGCCCGCGAGGAGGTCTCCCAGCGCTCGGCGGACCGGATCCCGCCCGCGGTGTCCGTGGCGGACTCGGGCTCGCTCTCCGGGCCGCTCGAAGTCGCCGGGTCCCGTGGGCAGTTGGCCCGGGTCGTCGGCAATCTGCTGGACAACGCCCAGCGCCACGCGGAGCGTTCGGTCACCGTCTCGGTGCGGGCGGACCGGGCTGACGTACTGGTGGAGGTCACTGACGACGGGTCGGGAGTGCCCGAGGGTGAACAGGACCGGATCTTCGAGCGCTTCGTACGCCTGGACGACGCCCGCAGCCGCGACGACGGCGGGGCCGGGCTCGGCCTGGCCATCGCCCGTGATGTGGCCTCCCGGCACGGAGGCACACTCACGGTGGGCGAAGGGCCGGGCGGCGGCGCGCTGTTCACCCTGCGGCTGCCGGGACGCACCAAATCGTAGGCGTTACGGCTTGCCGCGGCGGCCGCGCAGATGATCCGCGATCGGGGTCAGCGCCGCGTGCAGTCCCGAGAGCTCCTCGGGGGAGAGCAGATCCATGAAGTGCCGCCGCACCGACTCGACATGGTGCGGTGCGACCTTCCGCATCGTCTCGCCGCCCAGGTCCGTGAGGACCGCGAACAGTCCGCGCCGGTCCGACTCGCAGTGTTCGCGGCGGACCAGGCCGGCGTTCTCCATGCGGGTGATCTGGTGCGAGAGCCTGCTCTTGGACTGCAGGGTGGCGGCGGCGAGATCGCTCATCCGCATGCGCTGGTCCTCCGACTCCGAGAGGTTCACCAGGATCTCGTAGTCGTTCATGGTCAGGCCGAACGGCTGGAGATCCTTCTCCAGCTGATGCGTCAGCAGCCTGCTGACGTCCAGGTGGGTGCGCCAGGCACACTGCTCCGCGTCGGTCAGCCAGCGGGTGGCCGTCTCGGTCTCCATGTATGGATTCTACCTAAGATGTTGAAAGCCGGACGAAGTCTGGGAGTGTGACTCCTCGCACGTACTGCCGGGCGTCACACTCCGCAGACTACCGTTCACAGCCCGAAGCGACGCTGGAGGTCCCCCAGCTGACCGGGCGTGCGAGGGGTGGAGCCGTGTTGACCTCCACCCGGCACGCCCGGCTCGTGCGGGACGGTGCCGGTCGCCTGCGCGGGCATCAGGGCCTCGGACGACTGGAGCAGTACGGTGCCCGCCCCGACGAACTCGAACTGGTGCTCCTCGCCCGAGGCGCCGCCGATCCCGGTCAGTGACCGCAGGCCGCCCATCACACCCGTCATGTAGCCGTGATCGTAGTGGTGGCACGGCGAGGGGCAGTCCGCCCAGCCCACCAGCGCCTGCGGGTCCACCCGCAGCGGCGGCTCCATGAAGGCCACCGGGCCGTTCGACGCCGCGACGAACTTCCCCGTCCCGATCAGGGTCAGGAAACCCGGCACGATCGACTGCTTCAGCGCCAGCGTCGGCTGGTAGGCCAGCAGATTGCCGGACCGGATCGTCAGATTGCCGTCCTCCAGGTCGAAGGAGTTCACATCGAAGGCCCGGTCGGCGAGCAGCATCTTGCCGCTGCCCTCGGCCACCACCCAGTCGCTCGCGTGCAGCGGGGAGTGGAAGCTCGTACGGATCAGCCGCTCGAAGCGCCCGTGGCCGATGCCGTTGAACTCGATCTGCCCGTAGTAGGCGATCATCTTGCCCTTCTGGAGGAACCACTGGCTCCCCTTGAGCTCCACGCAGAAGGTGTACGCGTTGACGTTGTCGTCCGACGGCAGCGTCATCGGGTCGAGAATCACCGGCGTGCTCACAGCTTAGCCTCCGAGGCCTGGACGTACACCGCTCCGTTACCGCTGAGCTCCAGCTGGAACGCCTCACCGGAGCCGCGCCCCACCATGTCGCGCCAGCCGAGCGCGGTGGACAGCTTGTTGGTCACGTCCCCGTGGTGGGCGACATACGCCTGCGGGTCCACATGGACCGGCCGGCCGGGCGCGATCGGCAGCTCGATCACCCCGCCGTGGGCCATCACGGCGACCGCGCCGTGCCCCTTGAGCGTCGTCGTGAACAGCCCCTGCCCGCTCACCTGGCCGCGCACCATGCCCAGCACCCCGCCCTGCGAGCCCATGAACATGGTGCCCTGCTGGAGCGTCCCGTCGAAGGCGAGCAGCCGGTCGGCCTCCACGTACAGGGTGTCGCCGGCAAGGCTGATCACCTGGATGTGGTGGCCGCCGTGGCCGAACATCACCGTGCCGTTGCCCTCGACCGTCATCAGCGGGGTCGCCTCGTTCGCCACCCGCCGGCCGATCATCGACCCCAGGCCGCCCTGTCCGCCCTGGATGTTCGGGGTGAACGAGACCTCGCCCCGGTAGGCGAGCATCGCGCCGCGCTGGCTGTACAACGTCTGCCCCGGCCCCACCACGGCCTCGACCATCTTGGAGTTGATCTCACGGAACGGCATCAGACATCGCCCCCGACGGTGTTGCGCTCGCTCGGCTGTACGTAGACGAGGCCGTCGCCCTCGAAGCGGATCTGGAAGGACTCACCGGAGCCCTCACCCATGAGCGTCCGGAAGTTCACCCCGGACTGGAGGTGCTGCTGGAGTCTGCCCTGGTGGGCGATGTAGGCGCCGGGGTCGACGTTCAGCGGGTACTGGGGTGTCACCCGCAGCACCACGGCGGAGCCGTCCGACATGATCGCCGCCTGCCCCGTGCCCTCGACGGTCGTGGTGAACAGGCCGTTGCCGCTCGCCCCGCCCCTGAGCCCCGTGAAGGTGGTGCCGGTGCGCAGCCCGGCGTCGGTGGCCAGCAGATTGCTCGCCTCGACGTACAGCGTCTCGCCGTGCAGCGAGACGAGGTTGATCTCGCTCGCCCGGTCCGCGAAATAGCAGGTGCCCTGCCCCTTCACCTCCATCAGGACCATCTGCTCGCCGGTCAGTCGGCGGGTCACCATGCCGCGCAGGCCCTCACCGCCGCCCGACATCTTCTTGAACGCCATCTGGCCGTCGTACGCGACCATCGAGCCGTTCTTCGCCTTGACGGCATCGCCTGTCAGGTCGACGGCGAGCGTCTTGCTGCCTTGGAGTCGGAACATCGCCACGGTGCGACGTTAGCCGCAGGGAGGCCCGGCGCACAGGGCCCGGCGGCCGATCCCGACCCCGACATGACCCTGATATGCACTGATACGTGCCGCGGGGGCCGGACTCGGCCCCCGTGCCCCGGAGGGCCGGGAGCGATGCCACAATGGCAGTGCTTGTGCCTGCTTTCACAAGCCGCCACGCCCCTCCCACCCACCGAAGGTGCCCTCGTGGACATCAAGACCGCTTCCGCCCTGCACCGGCTGCGCCTCATCTCGCTTCCCGAGGCGCTGTCCTTCCCGGCGCTGATCCTCTTCGGCTCGGTGCTCAGCCGGATCTCGGACATCGACTTCCTGATGATGCCGCTCGGCATGCTGCACGGCATCCTCTTCACGATCTACCTGGTGTTCCTGCTGGACGTGTGGGCCAAGGCCAAGTGGCCGTTCAAGCGCGTCGCCCTGTTCTTCCTCCTCGCGGTGCTTCCCTTCGGCGGGCTCTACGGCGAGAAGCTGCTCAAGAAGTACGAGGCCGACGGTGTCATCGCCGCCCGTGCCCGCGCCGAGGGGACGGTCAGCGCATGATCGTCGCCTTCTCCGTCAGTCCGGTGGGCGTCGGTGAGGACGTCGGCGAGTACGTCGCCGACGCCGTCCGTGTCGTCCGCGAGTCCGGGCTGCCCAACCGCACGGACGCGATGTTCACCTCCATCGAGGGTGAGTGGGACGAGGTCATGGACGTCGTGAAGCGCGCCGTCGCCGCCGTCGAGGCCCGCGCGGGTCGCGTCTCCCTGGTGCTCAAGGCCGATATCCGGCCGGGCGTCACCGACGGCCTGACCTCCAAGGTCGAGACGGTGGAGCGGCACCTGGCGGGCTGACGCCCCGTCCGTACGCGTACAAAGGGCCCCCGACGCCGCCCGGCGCCGGGGGCCCGTTCCGTTCGGGCGAAGAAATCCGCTCACTCGGACCTGCCGGGTCGCCGCCTCGCCGGTTCTCCCCTTCTGTGGGGACCACCGGCATATCCGACCGTTGGAGGCGCGATGCCGTCGGAAAGACAGGACCACGACCGGGCCGGCCACAGCGGCCGGCCCCCCGGGCCGCTCACGGAGCGGCCCGCGACCGGGTACCGGGTGCGGTACCGCGGGCTCCTCCGTACCGGGTGGCACCGAATACGAGCAGTCCTCCCGCCCGTGCTCGCCCCCGTGTCCGCCGGGCTCGTGCTGCTCTTCCTGGTCCTGCCCGAGCACCGGAGCGGTCGCGGGAACGGCCGGACGTGGCCCGGTCCCGCCGACTCCGTGACGGTGGCGTCCCTCTGCCTGGTCGCGGTGCTGGCGCCGGTCGGCCTCGCCCTGGTCGTGCACGCCGCGACGGTGGCCAGGGAACCCGTCCCCGTGACGCCCGAGCCCGGCACCCGGATCGCCTTCCTCACCACGTACGTGCCGGGCAGGGAGCCGCTCTCCGCGGTGCGGGCCAACCTGGAGGGAGCCGCACGGATGCGGCACCCAGGACCGCTGGACGTCTGGCTGCTCGACGAGGGCGACGACCCGGAGGCCAGGATGCTCTGCGCCGAGCTGGGCGTGCACCACTTCACCCGCCTCGGGGTGCCCGAGTGGAACCGGGAGAAGGGCCCGCACCAGGCCGGGACGGAGCACGGCAACCGCAACGCCTGGATCGCCAAGCACGGCGACGCGTACGACCTCCTCGCCTCCGTCGACACCGATCACGTCCCGCTGCCCGCCTTCCTGGAGCGGACGACCGGCTATTTCCGTGACCCGGACACCGCGTTCGTCGTCGGTCCTTGGCTCGCCGGGAACCACGGCTTCCACGCCCTGGTGCAGCGCGCGGGCAACCGCTACGGGGCGCCCGTGCTCGCCGGCCCCGGAAGCGTCGTACGCACCGCGGCGCTGCGCCAGGCCGGCGGCTTCCACGGCTCGGGTACCGAGGACATGGCCACGGGTTTCGAGATCCACCGCCGACGCAACCCGCGGACCGGGCAGTACTGGCGCTCGGTGCACACCCCGGACGTGCCGGCCTCCCGCGAGGGTCACGCGTCCACGGCGGACCGCTCCGGCCGGTGGCCGCGCCGGTCCAGGGCGGGGCTGCTGCGGCAGTACGGCAAGGCGCTGTTCCGGATGCCGGCCGGCCGGCTCGTCGGCTACACGCTGCTGCTCGTCCAGCACCCCGTGGCCACCCTTGCCGGGCTGCTCGGCGTGGTGAGCTGTCTGGCGGCCACCACCCACGCGGCGGCCCGTGGCTGGGCGGTGCTCGCTCTGCTGATCGCCCTCGCGCCGGTCGCGGCGCGGTCCTTCACCCTGCTGCGTGAGCGCGGGAACGGCGGTGGCGCGCGGAACCGGCCCCGGGTGCCCGAGGCGGAACCCGTGCTCGCCCGCGCGGCGGGCACCCCTGCGGGAGGAAGCTGACCCGCCGGCCTGCCCGCACAACACGCCTACGGCTCCTGCCCCGCCAGCGCGATGCCCAGCGGAGTGCGCTCGTACAGCACCTGGTGCCCGTAGCGCCGCGAGGTGAGCAGACCCGCCGCGCGCAGCGCCGACAGATGCGCCGACACGGAGGACGGGGCGAGCGAGAGCCGGTGCGCCAGCGCGCTCGTCCCGGCCGGTTCACCGAGGGCGCACAGCACGTCGGCGCGGGCCCTTCCCAGCAGCCGGGCGAGCGCGTCCGGCGTCCGGTCGGCGGACTCCGTCCACAGTCCGCCGATGCCGCGCGCCGGGTAGATCACCGCGGGCTGCCAGGGCGGCTCGTAGCCGCCGACGACGTCCGGCCAGACGAAGACACTGGGCATCAGGACGAGCCCCTGCCCGCCCAGGACCCTGCTGTGGTTCCCGCTGGTGCCGGCCACCGTCAGGGTCGAGTCCGTCCAGCGCAGCCGTGGGCTGATCTCGCCGAGCAGCCGCTCGAAGCCGACCTCGGCGAGGCGGCGCGAGTGGTAGGCGACGTCCGCCTCCAGCAGGGCGCGCAGCCGGGGCCAGTGCGGCTCGATCATCACCTCCCACGCCCGCTCCAGCAGGTCCGCCAGCTCCTGGACCGCGCGAGCCGGGCCGGCCAGCATCCGCTGCCCGGCGGGGGAGCGCAGGCCGCCCGGGATGTCGGCGAGCGCGAGCGCCATGTCGTCGCGGGCGGTCGCCGGATCCGTCGCGCGCACGGCCGCGATCTCCTCGGCGAAGGTGGCGAGCGGCCCGAGCGGCGGCGGACAGATGAAGTCCGGGTTGTGGCCGTGCTCCGGCATCAGCAACCACAGCGGCGCGAGGTCAAGACCGGCGGCGCCCTCCTCCACCCGCCGGAGCCACGGCAGGTGGTAGCCGTGCCGGGAGGGGCGGCGGAGCGTGCGTACGGCCTCCTGCGTCTCCCAGAGCGGGGAGAGGGCGAAGCGGCAGCGGAGCAGGTCGCTCTCGTCGAAGTACAGATGGAACGGCATGGTGCCCACTCAAGTTTCGGCGTGAGCCGAAAGTCTATGGAGGGGCGGGGTCCTTCCTCCAAGCTGCGTCCATGCCGAGCGACACCACCACCCCGGCGGGCGCACCCCGCGAAGAGCCCGCCGAGAAGGCGCTGTCCCCGGCCCTGCCCCCTGGGCCGTGCCTCCTCACCCGACCCGGGCTCCGCCCCGGAGGCAGGCCCCCGAACCGGGGGATACCGCGCGGTCTTCGCCGTACGGGAGTTCCGGGCGGTCTTCGCCGCGCATCTGCTCTCCCTCCTCGGCGTGGTCGTCAGCGAGCTGGCGCTCACCGTGCTGGTCTACGACCTCACCGGCTCACCCCTCCTGTCCGCCCTCACCTTCGCGCTCGGCTTCCTGCCGTACATCGTCGGCGGCACGCTCTTCGCCGGGGTCGCCGACCGGTACCCCGCCCGCCGGGTCCTCGTCACCTGCGACCTGGTCTGCGCCGGCTGCGTCGCCGTGATGGTGCTCCCCGGCACGCCCGTCGCGGGGCTTCTCGCGCTGCGCTGCGTGGTGGCCGCGATCGCGCCCGTCTTCACCGGGACGCGGACGGCGGCCCTCACCGACATCCTCGGGGAGGGCGACCTCTACGTCCTCGGCCGCTCACTGCTGCGCCTGGTCTCGCAGAGCGCCGTGCTCGTCGGCTTCGGGGCGGGCGGGCTGCTGCTCACCGCGCTGTCCCCGCGCGGGGCGATCACGGTCACCGTGGTGACGTTCCTCTGCTCGGCCGGGCTGCTGCGCCTCGGCACCCGGGACCGGCCCGCCCGCACCGGAGGGGACGCCGGCGGCACGCTGCTCAAGGAGTCGCTCGCCGGGGCCCGCGCCGTCCTCGGCGACCGCCGGATGCGGGGGCTGCTCCTGCTCTTCTGGGTGCCGGCCTTCTTCGTGGTCGCCCCGGAGGCCCTCGCGGCTCCGTACGCGGACGCGATCGGCGCCGGTCCCGCGGCCCTCGGGCTCCTGATGTCCGCGATGGCCGTCGGCCACATCGGTGCCGAGCTGTATGTGGCGACCGCGCTCGGCCCCCGCGCCCGCTCCCGGATCGTGCTGCCGGTCGCCGCTCTCGGACTGCTGCCCCTCGTGCTCTACGCGTTCCGCCCGGGGGTGGCTCCGACCGTGGCCGCTCTCGTGCTGGCCGGGGCCGGGGCGGCGTACATCATCGGGCTCGACCAGTGGTTCGTCGAGGCGGTCCCCGAGCATCTGCGGGGCCGGGCCATGACACTGCTCACCGCCGGCCTGATGACAGCCCAGGGAGTGGGCATGGCCCTCGCGGGGCTGGCCGCGGAGTTCTTCCCGGTACACCAGGTCGTCGCGTGCGCGGGCGTGGCCGGTACGGTCTGCACGCTTCTGCTGGTTGTCGAGGTGCGTAGAACGCGTGTCCGGTACCGAAGTGCGAGACGGTGCTGACCGCCATGTGACCAGTGGGTAAGGTCGATGCCGTGCCGAAGCCGCTCAGCCTCCCCTTCGATCCCATCGCCCGCGCCGAAGAACTCTGGCACAGGCGCTGGGGTCCGGTGCCCTCCATGGGCGCGATCACGTCGATCATGCGTGCGCAGCAGATCCTGCTCGCCGAGGTGGACGCGGTGGTGAAACCGTACGGGCTGACGTTCGCCCGCTACGAGGCGCTGGTCCTGCTCACCTTCTCCCAGGCCGGCGAGCTGCCGATGTCCAAGATCGGCGAGCGCCTGATGGTGCACCCCACCTCCGTGACGAACACCGTCGACCGGCTGGTGCGCTCGGGGCTGGTCGACAAGCGCCCCAACCCCAACGACGGGCGCGGAACGCTGGCCTCCATCACGGACAAGGGCCGTGAGGTCGTCGAGGCGGCCAGCCAGGACCTGACGGCGATGGACTTCGGGCTCGGCGCGTACGACGACGAGGAGTGCGCCGAGATCTTCGCGATGCTCCGGCCGCTGCGGGTCGCCGCCCAGGACTTCGAGGACAAGTAGGGCCTTTCGTGAGGGGCAGGGCGCCGCAAGATCGCCCCGGCCTCCCGGTTACGCTCGATGTCATGAAACGCAGTGTGCTGACCCGCTACCGGGTGATGGCCTACGTCACCGCCGTGATGCTGTTGATCCTGTGCGTATCCATGATCTTCAAGTACGGCTTCGACACCGGTGAGAGCGTGACACTCGTCGTCTCGCAGATCCACGGTGTCCTCTACATCATCTACCTGATCTTCGCCTTCGACCTCGGTTCCAAGGCGAAGTGGCCGGTCGGCAAGCTGCTCTGGGTGCTGATCTCCGGCACGATCCCGACCGCCGCGTTCTTCGTCGAGCGCAAGGTGGTCCAGGAGGTCGAGCCGCTGATCTCCGACGGCTCCGCGCAGGCCGTCAAGGCCTGATCCGAAGCGCCCGAACCGCCCCGCGTGAAGCGCCGGGCGGTTTGCCGTCGACATTTAGTAGGACGTCCTAGTAAATTTGAAGCATGGACGCTCATGCGATCGAGGAAGGCCGCCGCCGCTGGCAGGCCCGTTACGACAAGGCCCGCAAGCGTGACGCGGACTTCACCACCCTCTCCGGTGACCCGGTGGAGCCCGTGTACGGGCCCCGCCCCGGCGACACGTACGAGGGCTTCGAGCGGATCGGCTGGCCCGGCGAGTACCCCTTCACCCGGGGACTCCACCCCACCGGCTACCGGGGACGTACCTGGACCATCCGCCAGTTCGCCGGCTTCGGCAACGCCCAGCAGACCAACGAGCGCTACAAGTCCATCCTGGCCAACGGCGGCGGCGGGCTCAGCGTCGCCTTCGACATGCCGACCCTGATGGGCCGCGACTCCGACGACCCCCGTGCACTCGGCGAGGTCGGCCACTGCGGCGTCGCCATCGACTCCGCCGCCGACATGGAGGTCCTGTTCCAGGACATCCCGCTCGGCGACGTCACCACCTCGATGACGATCAGCGGCCCCGCCGTCCCCGTCTTCTGCATGTACCTGGTCGCCGCGGAGCGTCAGGGCATCGACCCGGCCGTGCTCAACGGCACGCTCCAGACCGACATCTTCAAGGAGTACATCGCACAGAAGGAGTGGCTCTTCCAGCCCGAGCCGCATCTGCGCCTCATCGGCGACCTGATGGAGCACTGCGCCCGCGACATCCCCGACTACAAGCCGCTGTCGGTCTCCGGCTACCACATCCGCGAGGCCGGGTCCACGGCCGCACAGGAGCTCGCGTACACCCTCGCCGACGGCTTCGGATACGTGGAGCTCGGTCTCTCCCGGGGCCTGGACGTCGACACCTTCGCTCCCGGGCTCTCCTTCTTCTTCGACGCGCACCTCGACTTCTTCGAGGAGATCGCCAAGTTCCGCGCCGCGCGCCGGATCTGGGCACGCTGGATGAAGGAGACCTACGACGCCAAGACCGACAAGGCGCAGTGGCTCCGCTTCCACACTCAGACAGCCGGTGTCTCGCTCACCGCCCAGCAGCCCTACAACAACGTCGTACGCACCGCTGTGGAGGCGCTGTCCGCCGTCCTCGGCGGTACCAACTCCCTGCACACCAACGCCCTGGACGAGACGCTCGCCCTGCCGTCCGAGCAGGCCGCCGAGATCGCGCTGCGCACCCAGCAGGTGCTCATGGAGGAGACAGGCGTCGCCAACGTCGCGGACCCGCTGGGCGGTTCGTGGTACGTCGAGCAGCTCACCGACCGCATCGAGGCCGACGCCGAGAAGATCTTCGAGCAGATCAAGGAGCGCGGCACCCGGGCGCATCCGGACGGCAAGCACCCCATCGGGCCGATGACCTCCGGAATCCTGCGAGGCATCGAGGACGGCTGGTTCACCGGCGAGACCGCCGAATCCGCCTTCAGGTACCAGCAGTCGCTGGAGAAGGGCGAGAAGCGGGTCGTCGGCGTCAACGTCCACCACGGGTCCGTCACCGGCGACCTTGAGATTCTGCGCGTCAGCCACGAGGTCGAACGCGAGCAGGTGCGTGAGCTCGCCGGGCGCAAGGAGGGCCGCCGGGACGGAGCGGTCCGTGGGGCGCTGGACGCGATGCTGGCGGCGGCGCGCGACGGCTCGAACATGATCGGGCCGATGCTGGATGCCGTACGGGCGGAGGCGACCCTCGGTGAGATCTGCGGGGTGCTGCGCGACGAGTGGGGCGTCTACACGGAGCCGCCGGGATTCTGACGCGCGGTCAGTCCTCCTGCGAGGCCGCCGCTCCCAGTCCGGAGAGCAGCAGCAGGGTGAAGCGCTGGGCCCAGTCGGCGTCGACGGGCTCGGCGCTCACCAGTGTCCGGTGCACCACGGCGCCGGCGATCACGTCGAAGATCAGGTCGGCGGTGCGGGCCGCCACCACCGTGTCCGGCTCGGTGGGCAGTTCACCGCGCTGCTGCGCGCGCTCCCGCCCCAGCAGCACGAGGTGCTTCTGCCGGGTCACGATCGAATCGCGTATGCGATCCCGCAGCGCCTCGTCCCGCGTCGACTCGGCGACCACGGCCATCAGGGCCGTCTTGGTCTCCGGGCGTTCCAGCAGGGCCGCGAACTGGAGGACCACGGCCTCCACGTCGGCTCCGAGACTGCCGAGGTCGGGCAGCTCCAGCTCGTCGAAGAGAACCGCGACCGCGTCCACCACCAGCTCGTTCTTGCCGGCCCAGCGCCGGTAGAGCGTCGTCTTGGCGACCCCCGCCCGCGTCGCCACATCGCCCATCGTCAGCTTCGACCAGCCCAGGTCGACCAGCGACGCACGGGTCGCCTCCAGGATCGCGGCATCGGCCTCGGTGCTGCGGGGTCGTCCGGACCGGGTGGGTTCGGTGGGGCTGCGGCTCAGCATGCGGCGACCATACCGGCCAGTAAGTAGTGCTGACCGGCCCGGGAGCTCGTGAGACAGATCACCGCGCACTCTTGCCTCGCAGGGGGGTCCGGCAGTTACGCTACGGGTCGTAGCGTAAGAAACGACGGTCCGTCCGTCGCTGACGCCACACTGATCGACAGCCACAGGCGCCGGGTGGGGATCCGGTGCCGATCTCTGGGTTTTTCAGGGCCCTGGGCCGTTTCCGTCCACCCGCCGCGCACACCGGTGCGGCTGTGGACGGAAGCGGTTCGCGGATCGCTTTCCGGAACAGAGCGCGCAGGGGGGAGGATGTACGTATGCAGCCTAGGAACATGTCCATGAGCGGCGTCGTCGACCTCGCCGCTGTGAAGGCGGCCGGCGACGCCAAGACGAAGGCGGAGCAGGCCCGCGCGGAGTCCGCCCGGCAGGGGGGTGACGGTGCCGTGGCACCCGTCTCCCTGGTGATCGACGTCGACGAGGCCGGCTTCGAGGCCGACGTCCTCCAGCGCTCCACCGAAGTCCCCGTAGTCATCGACTTCTGGGCCGAGTGGTGCGAGCCGTGCAAGCAGCTCGGCCCGCTCCTGGAGCGTCTCGCCGTCGAGTACAACGGCCGCTTCGTGCTGGCCAAGGTCGATGTCGACGCCAACCAGATGCTGATGCAGCAGTTCGGGATCCAGGGCATTCCGGCGGTCTTCGCCGTGGTGGCCGGACAGGCGCTCCCGCTCTTCCAGGGCGCGGCGCCCGAGAGCCAGATCCGTCAGACGCTGGACCAGCTGATCCAGGTCGGCGAGGAGCGGTTCGGTCTCACCGGTATCACCGTCGCCCCGGACGCCGGCGACGTCGACGAGGAGAGCGCCCCCGCCGAGGTGCCCGCAGGGCCGTACGACGCGCAGCTGGAAGCCGCCGCGCAGGCGCTGGACGCCAACGACTTCACCGGCGCGGTCCAGGCGTACAGGAGCGTCCTGGCCGACGACCCGGTCAACATCGAGGCGAAGCTGGGCCTCGCCCAGGCCGAACTCCTGGGCCGCGTGGCGGGCCTGGACCCGCAGCAGGTCCGCAAGGACGCCGCGGAGAGTCCGGCCGAGCCGGCGGCGCAGATGGCCGCGGCGGACCTGGATCTCGTGGGCGGCCATGTCGAGGACGCCTTCGGGCGGCTCGTCGAGACGGTCCGACGCAATTTCGGCGACGACCGCGACGCCGTACGCCTGCGGCTCCTGGAGCTCTTCGAGGTGATCGGCCCCGACGACCCCCGGGTCACCGCGGCCCGGACCGCCCTGGCGCGCGTCTTGTTCTGATCTGACAACACGGCCGTGGAGCCTTCCCGGCTCCACGGCCGTTTTCACGGGCGAACGCCGACTGACACGTCTGCTTTACCAAAAATTGATAAAAGCACGCGCTGTTACTCGCAGTAAATCACCCTCGGCGTTCTGTCCGGTTTCGGGTTGCAATCCTGCTGTTCGCACGTCCTTCCGGTGCCACCCTGTGTGGCCGGGCGATGCCCCCCTGTCGCGTCCTGGTTATCGGGTCGTTACTAGCCGGTAACGACCCCCTTGTGTCACGGCCGCGAATGCACCACGATCGGCCACGCTCGGTCCAATACCCGCCAGCCCGGCAACCAGTCGGCGCAGGTGGGTCTGTTGGGTCCCCACCGGGTGGTCGGCGGCAGTGGCGCCGATCGCGGACAGGGGGGTTCCTGCCCCTGGGCAGGGCCTGTCCGACCGGTCGCGCAGACGCGCGGCCAGTGGTTGTCGCTCGGGGGTGATCGCCGGTGATTCGGATGCGGTACGCGCCTCCGGTCCGGGCGCTCTCCTTCCCGAGGACGTAGCACTTCTCCCATCCCAGGGCGGGCACCATGTCCGTACCGGAGATGTACGTCCGAGAAGGAGGAAATTTATGAGTTCGCAGGTTCGCGGTGGTACCAGATGGAAGCGTTTCGCTCTGGTCATGGTGCCCAGCGTCGTCGCGACCGCCGCAGTCGGCGTCGGCCTGGCGCAGGGTGCGCTCGCCGCGTCGTTCAGCGTCTCCGGCCAGAGCTTCAAGGTCAGTACCGACAAGCTCGTCGGTAAGGACTTCGTCCAGTACGGCAGCGTCGCTGTCGGCAAGGACCTCAACGGCAAGGACGCGGCGCACCCGGTCGCCGTTTCCGGCTTCAGCAGCGCCACGATCACCAACATGTGCCAGTCGGTGGTCACGCCTGACCTGCCCTTCGGTCTCGGCAGCGTCAGCCTGGAGCTGAAGGCGGGTACCGACCCGAAGAAGCCCGTCGAGGCGACGAACCTGTACCTCGATGTCGCCCAGCTCGACGCGGACGCGTACTTCGAGAACATCGACATCGGCGTCGCCGCCGGTTCGGTCGGGAAGCCCGGCATCCAGTCCGGTACCGAGAAGTCCGTCAACCCGAACGGCTTCTCGCAGCGTGCCGACACGGCCACGCTGTCCAACGTGGAGCAGACGGCGTGGGCAACCACCGCCGGCACCTTCAAGCTCAGCAACCTGAGCCTGAAGCTGCACAAGGGCGTCAAGGAGTGCTTCTAGCACTCGCCCGGGTGGCCGGAGTTCTGTGAGGACCTCCGGCTGCCCACCCCTTCTCTTCTCACAGCAGTACCGGTTCCAGGGAGCTGTTTTCCATGAGCCCCGAGTCCACAGGGCAGAACGAGCACCACCTCACCGTCTACCGGCGGGGATTCCGCACCTGGCGGGGTAACCGGCCGTTCTGGGCGGGCCTGTTCACCATTTTGGGTGGTCTACCCATCGCGTACTTCCCGTACGCCAACATGCACCTCGGCAACATGACGATCGCGATGTCCACCACCGCGGGTGCGGGGTCGCTGATCATCGGGATCCTGCTGATCACGCTGGGCTTCACGATGTGGTTCCACCACATCGTGCGGGTGTTCGCCGGTGTCGCCGCGATCCTGCTCGCGCTGATCTCCATTCCCGTCGCCAACATAGGCGGCTTCATCGTCGGCTTCCTGTTCTCCCTTCTCGGCGGAGCGCTCTCGATCGCCTGGGCTCCGGCCGAGGCACAGGCCTCCGCGGCGTCCGGAGAGGCGCAGGTGTCCGGGGACGGCGACCCCGAGGTGCCGGAGCAGCGTCAGGAGGCCCACGGCGCGGCTGAGGCCCCGCGGAGGCCGATGATGTTCAAGGCGGCGGCGGAGGCCGACGGTGGGAGGCATCGTGCCGGGTGACGACAGGCAGATGAAAGACTTCGGTCCGGAGGACCTCCCGGAGCGGAGTGGGCGCCGCCACGCGGCGCCCAGGAAGTCACTCCTGACGAAGCTGCACATGCCCGCGGGGAAGAAGGCGTTCGCGCTCGCCGCGATGCCGACGGCCGTCTTCGTCGGCATGGGGCTCACCCCCAAGCTGGCGATGGCGGACGACAACTCGGACATCCCCTTCGCGCCCGGGCCCTGTGTGACCCGCTCCGACGAGCCGTCCGAGTCGCAGGAGCCCGAGGCGGAGCCGAGCCCGAGCGCCACGCCGTCCGACGATGCCGGCAAGGACGACGCCGGTAAGGACGACGCCGGTAAGGACGACGCCGGCAAGGACGACGCCGGTAAGGACGACGGGACCGCGTCTCCGAAGCCCTCGGCGAGTGCGAGCGCCTCCGAGGAGGAGGACACGTCCACGGAGACCTCCGGGGACAAGGCCGCCGCTTCGGCCACTCCCGAGCCCACCGAGTCGAAGAACCCCCTCGACCCGCTGGGTGTCGGTGACGCGCTCAAGGACCTCTTCGAAGGACCGGACAAGGAGACGGCCGAGCCGTCCCCCAGTGCCACCACCGAGGCCCCGAAGCCGTCGGAGAGCGCCACCACGAAGCCCGTCGAGAAGGCCACGGACGCGGCGAAGGACACGGTCGACAAGACCACGGACGCCATCCGTGACGCGGCCGAGAAGGCGGGCAAGGGCGTCGAGGAGCTCGACGACGACGTCAAGGGCCTCGACCCGGTGAAGGACGAGGACATCCCTGACGGCGCCAAGGAGCGCTTCCCCTGCCCGACCGCCGACCCCGAGGCGCTCGCCGCGGCCGACCTGGAGCAGGGCCTCCCGCTGCTCCCGGACGACCCGTGGACGCTGGAGACCTCGAAGCTCACGCTCACCGGGCTCGACTACGCGGGCATCGTCGAGGTGAAGACGTACAACGGCAGCGTCAAGAAGGTGCTGAAGTTCACCGCCGACACCGTCGACATCAAGGACCTGCACCAGCTGACGACGGGCCCGGCCGGCTCCACCGGCCACGTCAAGGCGGAGGAGGGGTCGACCTCCACCATCCGCAACGGCACGGTGACGATGTACACGGAGGAGCTGAAGGGCAACCTCTTCGGCCTCATCCCGGTCACCTTCAGCCCGGAGACCCCGCCGCCGCTGAACGTGCCCTTCGCCTTCTTCACCAACGCGACGGTGAAGCAGGCCGGCCAGTTCGGCGGCTCGCTCAAGGTCCCGGGCCTGCAGAACTACTTCACCGGCGGCAAGAGCTAGGGTCTTTCGTTTGGATCAGGCTGGGTCAGGTACGACAGGACCCGTTCGGGAGCCGCACAACGACCGTGGCCCGCACACCCGTGAGAACGGGGGTGCGGGCCACGGTCGTTGCCGTACGGCGCGTCAGGCGCGCTCGCCGCTCAGGTGGTGCACCCGGACCATGTTGGTGGTGCCGGGGACGCCGGGAGGCGAACCGGCCGTGATGACCATCGTGTCGCCGTCGCTGTAGCGGTTCAGCTTCAGCAGCTCCGCGTCCACCAGGTCGACCATGGCGTCCGTGTTGTCCACGTGCGGCACGACGTAGGACTCGACGCCCCAGCTCAGCGCGAGCTGGTTGCGGGTGGACTCCTCCGTGGTGAAGGCGAGGATCGGCTGCGCCGTGCGGTAGCGGGAGAGGCGGCGGGCCGTGTCACCGGACTTGGTGAAGGCGACGAGTGCCTTGCCGTCCAGGAAGTCCGCGATCTCGCAGGCCGCGCGGGCCACCGAACCGCCCTGCGTACGGGGCTTCTTGCCAGGCACCAGCGGCTGGAGGCCCTTGGACAGGAGCTCCTCCTCGGCCGCGACGACGATCTTCGCCATCGTCTTGACCGTCTCGATCGGGTACGCGCCGACGGAGGACTCCGCCGACAGCATGACCGCGTCCGCGCCGTCCAGGATCGCGTTGGCGACGTCGGACGCCTCGGCGCGGGTCGGCCGCGAGTTGGTGATCATCGACTCCATCATCTGGGTCGCCACGATCACCGGCTTGGCGTTGCGGCGGCACAGCTCGATGAGGCGCTTCTGCACCATCGGGACCTTCTCGAGCGGATACTCGACGGCGAGGTCGCCGCGGGCGACCATCACGGCGTCGAAGGCGGCGACGACGCCCTCCATGTGCTCGACGGCCTGCGGCTTCTCGACCTTGGCGATGACGGGGACCCGGCGGCCCTCCTCGTCCATCACCTTGTGCACGTCCTTGACGTCCTCGGCGTCCCGGACGAAGGACAGCGCGACCATGTCGCAGCCCATCCGCAGGGCGAACCGCAGGTCCTCGACGTCCTTCCCGGACAGCGCGGGGACGTTGACCGCCGCACCGGGGAGGTTGATCCCCTTGTGGTCGGAGATGACACCGCCCTCGATGACGATCGTGGTGACCCGGGGGCCGTCGACGGAGACGACCTTCAGCTCGACGTTGCCGTCGTTGATCAGGATCGGGTCGCCCTTGGTGACGTCGCCGGGCAGGCCCTTGTAGGTGGTGCCGCAGATCGACTTGTCGCCGGCGACGTCCTCGGAGGTGATGACGAACTCGTCCCCGCGGACCAGCTCGACAGGACCCTCGGCGAACTTGCCGAGTCGGATCTTGGGGCCTTGGAGGTCGGCGAGCACGCCGACCGCGCGGCCGGACTCGGCGGCGGCCTTGCGGACGCGGTCGTAACGGCCTTGGTGCTCCTCGTGGGAACCGTGACTGAAGTTGAAACGGGCCACGCTCATGCCGGCCTCGATCAGAGCTACGAGCTGCTCATGGGAGTCGACGGCGGGACCGAGGGTGCAGACGATTTTGGAACGGCGCATGAGGCGGATCCTATCGGTTTGTTTCACTGCGGAATATTCCGTCTGGTGGAAGATACAAAGGGGCGCGGGCCCGCTCAGTTGTGGACCAGATCGAAGGTCTGGCCGGCGATCTCCAGCTCCTCGTCCGTAGGCACCACGGCGACCGCCACCCGCGCGTCGTCGGGCGAGATCAGTCGCGGTTCGCCGGACCGCACGGCGTTGCGTCCGGCGTCCACGGCCAGGCCGAAGCCCTCAAGACCCGCGAGCGCAGCCTCCCGCACCGGGGCCGAGTTCTCCCCGACCCCCGCCGTGAACACCACGGCGTCCACCCGGCCGAGGACCGCCGAATAGGCGCCGATGTACTTCTTCAGCCGGTGGATGTAGATGTCGAACGCCAGCGCGGCACGCTCGTCGCCCTCGTCCACCCGGCGGCGGATCTCCCGCATGTCGTTGTCGCCGCACAGCCCGACCAGGCCGCTCCTCTTGTTCAGCAGGACGTCGATCTCGTCCGCCGACATCCCCGCCACCCGCTTCAGGTGGAAGGTGACGGCCGGGTCGATGTCCCCGGAACGCGTACCCATGACCAGCCCCTCCAAGGGGGTCAGTCCCATCGACGTCTCCACGCACCGGCCGCCCGCCACCGCGGAGGCCGAGGCCCCGTTCCCCAGGTGGAGCACGATCACGTTCACGTCGGTCACCGGCCGGCCCAGCAGCTCGGCCGTCCTGCGCGACACGTACGCGTGCGAGGTGCCGTGGAAGCCGTAGCGGCGGATGCGGTGCGCGTCGGCGGTCTCGACGTCGATGGCGTACCGCGCCGCGTACTCCGGCATCGTCGTGTGGAACGCCGTGTCGAAGACCGCGACCTGCGGCAGGTCCGGGCGCAGCGCCTGCGCCGTACGGATCCCGGTGATGTTCGCCGGGTTGTGCAGCGGGGCCACGGGGACGAGCCGCTCGATCTCCTTCAGCACCTCGTCGGTGATCACGGTGGGCTCACTGAACTTCAGCCCGCCGTGCACCACCCGGTGGCCGATGGCCGCCAGTTCGGGGGAGTCCAGCCCGAGGCCGTCGGCCGCCAGCTCGTCCGCAGCCGCCTTCAGAGCCTGCTCATGGTCGGCGATCCTGCCGGTGCGCTCACGGGTCTCCCCGCCCTTCAGCGGTGTGTGCACCAGCCGGGAGGAGGACTCGCCGATCCGCTCGACGAGACCGGTGGCCAGCCTCGATCGGTCGCGCATGTCCAGCAGCTGGTACTTCACCGACGAGGAGCCGGAGTTCAGCACGAGTACGCGGTGCGCGTCATTCATGGAGCGGGAACCTTCGCTGTTCGGGCCGGTGGTCATCGCGGTCATTCCTCGCCCTGGGCCTGGATCGCCGTGATGGCCACCGTGTTGACGATGTCCTGGACCAGCGCGCCGCGGGACAGGTCGTTGACCGGCTTGCGCAGCCCCTGGAGGACCGGGCCGACCGCGACCGCGCCCGCCGAACGCTGGACCGCCTTGTAGGTGTTGTTGCCGGTGTTGAGGTCCGGGAAGATCAGCACGGTCGCGCGGCCCGCCACCTCCGACGCCGGCAGTTTGGTCGCGGCGACGGACGGCTCGACCGCCGCGTCGTACTGGATCGGGCCCTCGATCCTCAGGTCCGGCCGTGAGGCGCGTACCCGCTCCGTGGCCTCACGCACCTTGTCGACGTCGGCGCCCGTACCGGAGGTGCCCGTCGAGTACGAGAGCATCGCGATCCGGGGGTCCACACCGAAACGGGACGCGGTGACCGCCGACTGCACCGCGATGTCCGCGAGCTGCTCCGCGTCCGGATCCGGATTGACCGCGCAGTCGCCGTAGACCAGGACCTTGTCGGCGAGACACATGAAGAACACCGACGAGACGATCGAGGCGTCCGGCTTCGTCTTGATGATCTCGAACGCCGGGCGGATCGTGGCCGCCGTGGAGTGCACCGAGCCGGAGACCATGCCGTCGGCCAGGCCCTCCTGGACCATCAGGGTGCCGAAGTAGTTGACGTCCGAGACGACGTCGTACGCGAGCTCCACCGTCACTCCGCGGTGCGCGCGCAGCACGGAGTACCGCTCCGCGAAGCTCTGGCGCAGCTCGGAGGTCTGCGGGTCGACGAGCTGCGTCTCCGCGAGGTCGATGCCCAGGTCGGCGGCCTTCTTGCGGATGATGTCGGTGTCCCCGAGGAGGGTCAGGTCGCAGACGTCGCGGCGCAGCAGCACGTCGGCGGCGCGCAGGACGCGCTCCTCGGTGCCCTCGGGCAGGACGACCCGGCGCCGGTTCGAGCGGGCCTGCTCCAGCAGCTCGTGCTCGAACATCATCGGGGTGACCCGGCCGCTGCGCGCCACCGAGATCCGCTCCAGCAGGGCGCCGGTGTCCACATGGCGCTCGAAGAGGCCGAGGGCGGTCTCCGCCTTGCGGGGCGTCGCCGCGTTCAGCTTGCCTTCCAGGGCGAAGAGTTCGCCCGCCGTGGGGAATGACCCGCCGGTCACCGCGACGACCGGGGTGCCCGGTGCGAGGCGGGCGGCCAGCCGGAGTATCTCCTCGCCGGGGCGCTCGTTCAGGGTCAGCAGGACGCCGGCGATGGGCGGCGTGCCTGCGCTGTGCGCGGCGAGCGAGCCGATGACCAGGTCCGCGCGGTCCCCGGGGGTGACGACCATGCAGCCCGGGGTCAGGGCCTTGAGAAGGTTCGGCAGCATGGCGCCGCCGAACACGAAGTCCAGCGCGTCCCTGGCGAGGCCCGAGTCGTCGCCGAGCAGAACCGTTCCGCCCAGTGCGGTGGTGATCTGGGCGACGGTGGGCGCGGAGAGCGCGGGATCGTCCGGCAGCACGGAGCAGGGGACCGGGAGCTGCGACCGCAGCCGCTCGGCGATGTCCGTGCGGTCCTCGGACGCCACCCGGTTCACGATCATCGCCAGGACGTCGCAGCCGAGACCGGCGTACGCCCGGTAGGCGTTGCGCGTCTCGGCCCGTACGGATTCGGCGTCCTGGTCCTGGCCGCCGACCACCGCGATCACCGAGGCGCCGAACTCGTTGGCCAGCCTCGCGTTCAGGGCCAGCTCGTCGGGGAGCTGGGTGGCGGCGAAGTCGCTGCCGAGGACCAGCACGACCTCGTAGTCGCGGGCCACCCGGTGGAAACGCTCGACGAGCAGCGAGACCAGCTCGTCGGTCCCCTTCTCGGCCTGGACCGCGGAGGCCTCCTGGTAGTCGAGGCCGAAGACCGTCTCCGCGCTCTGCGAGAGCCGGTAGCGGGCCCGCAGCAGCTCGAACAGCCGGTCGGGTCCGTCATGGACGAGCGGCCGGAAGACCCCGACCCGGTCGACCTGACGCGTCAGTAGCTCCATGACTCCCAGATCGACGACCTGACGGCCGTCTCCCCGGTCGATCCCGGTCACGTACACACTGCGCGCCACGCGTGGTCTCCCGTCCTGTTTGGCTGGCATTGTCCCTTTGACGATACCTACCGGGGCAGGTGGGCCGCCCGCCGGGCAGGGCGCCCGGAGCGGGCCTCCCCGGACCCGTACCGGCCGAGCGGCCCGGCCCGGAAGCGCGGGGGTCCGGCTCGGCGTGGGACAATCGTCGTGGCTCACGGTACGGGGGTTTCATGACGGGTCCCCGGAATGCATGGCACTAGCGAGCAGGAGACAGAGCAGGATGCGCATCGGAATTCTCACCGCAGGCGGCGACTGCCCAGGCCTGAACGCTGTGATCCGGTCGGTCGTGCACCGCGCCGTGGTGGGCCACGGCGACGAGGTCATCGGCTTCGAGGACGGCTTCAAGGGGCTGCTCGACGGCCACTTCCGGCCCCTCGACCTGAACGCGGTCAGCGGCATCCTGGCCCGCGGCGGCACGATCCTCGGCTCCGCGCGGCTGGAGCGTGACCGGCTGCGCGAAGCAGCCGAGAACTGCGCGGAACTGTCCCTCCGTTACGGCATCGACGCGCTGATCCCGATCGGCGGCGAGGGCACGCTCACCGCGGCCCGCATGCTGTCCGACGCCGGGATGCCCGTCGTCGGCGTCCCCAAGACCATCGACAACGACATCTCCGCGACCGACCGGACCTTCGGCTTCGACACCGCCGTCGGCGTCGCCACCGAGGCCATAGACCGGCTCAAGACCACCGCCGAATCGCACCAGCGCGTCATGGTCGTCGAGGTCATGGGCCGCCACGCGGGCTGGATCGCACTGGAGTCCGGCATGGCCGGCGGTGCGCACGGCATCTGCCTGCCGGAGCGGCCCTTCCAGGTCGACGACCTGGTCAAGATGGTCGAGGAACGCTTCGCGCGCGGCAAGAAGTTCGCGGTCATCTGCGTCGCCGAAGGTGCGCACCCGGCCGAGGGCTCCATGCCGTACGCCAAGGGCGAGATCGACCAGTTCGGCCACGAGCGCTTCAAGGGCATCGGCAACCGCCTCGCCGTCGAGCTGGAGCTGCGCCTCGGCAAGGAGGCCAGGCCGGTCATTCTCGGCCATGTGCAGCGCGGCGGCACGCCGACCGCGTACGACCGGGTGCTCGCGACCCGCTTCGGGTGGAACGCCGTGGAGGCCGTGCACCGCGGCGACTTCGGCCGGATGACGGCGCTGCGCGGGACCGAGATCGTCATGGCCCCGCTCGCGGACGCCGTGACCCGTCTGAAGACCGTGCCCAGCGACCGGATGTACGAGGCCGAGTCGGTCTTCTGACGCTCCGCCCTCCCCGGCCGGACCTCTTCGGACGGCCGGGGCGGTTCCCGCGTACGCCGGGTCAGATGCCCGCCGTCCGCCAGAACTCCTCGACCACCCGGTCCAGGAACTCCCGCCCCTCCTCGCCCGCCGTCCCCGCGCGGTCCCGGCCCGTGGTGTTCCAGCTCAGCGTCGACACCATCAGCGACTGGTAGTCGGCGTGCAACTGCTCCAGCACGTCCTGTACCAGGATCCGGTCCAGCGGCACCAGCTTGTCCACCGGGCGTACGTATGCCTGCCAGCGCGTCGTGACCGCCCTGGTCAGCAGATCCGCCAGCTCCTCGTTCCGGCCGGTCGCCGACAGGAACTGTGGGGCGGACATGTCCAGCGCGTCGCAGAGGGCCACCGCCTGGCGCTCGTTGCCGCGCCAGCGGCCCGAGTCCTCGATCCGCTGATACGCGGCGGCCGTCATCCCGAGCGTCCGCGCCAGGTCGTCCACCACGATCTCCCGGGCCAGCCGGTGCTCGCGCAAGGTGCTCGCGGCGGCCAGCAGTTCGCCCGGCGCGCACCACAGCACACCGGCCAGCGCCATCAGTTCGCGTTCGCCCGGCAGGGCCGTGCCGCGTTCCCAGGCCATCACGGTCTCGGCCGTGATCCGAAGTCCGTACTGGGCGCCGAGCCCGTACGCAACATGTCCTGGAGCCATTCCCAGGGCCTCGCGCAGGCGGCGCGCGGCGGGGGCGTTGAAGGGCGGGGTGGGGTGCACGGCCCCACCGTAGAAGCCCGGGAACCGCCTGGCTACAGGCTGTTCCTATCAGTTCACCCTTCGTATGATCCTCCTAGGGTGTCCTCCGGCGGAGCCCTGGACCATCAGCGGGTTTCAGCCACCCAGTGGTAGTGCAGCTCGGGCCGGCCGACCTGGCCGTAGCTCGGGCGCCGCACGGCGCGGCCCACCGTCACCAGATGCTCCAGATAGCGGCGGGCGGTGATCCGGGACATCCCCAGCTCCTCCCCGGCGGCCGCCGCGGTCACCCCCTCCGGCGCCTCCCGCAGGGCCCGGGTCACCGCCTCCAGGGTCGGACCGCTCAGCCCCTTGGGCAGGGTGGCCGGGTCCGAGACCCGCAGCGCGCCCAGCGCACGGTCCACCTCCTCCTGACCGCTCGCCTCACCGGCCGCGGCCCGGAATTCGGCGTACCGCACGAGGCGGTCCCGGAGCGTGGGATAGGTGAACGGCTTCAGCACGTACTGCACGACGCCGAGCGACACACCCTCCCGCACCACCGCCAGATCGCGCGCCGATGTCACCGCGATGACGTCCGCGCCGTGCCCCGCGGCCCGCAGCGAGCGCAGAAGCTGAAGGCCGTGTCCGTCGGGCAGATACAGATCGAGCAGCAGCAGGTCCACCTCGGTCCGGTCCAGCGCCCGTACGGCCTCCGCCCGGGTGTGGGCGACAGCGGCGACCTCGAAGCCCGGCACCCGGCCCACGTACAGTTGATGGGCGTCCGCTGCCACCGGGTCGTCCTCCACGACCAGCACCCGGATCACGGTGCGGCCACCTCCGTCCGCGCCGTACGGCCGTCCAGTGGCAGCCGCACGGTGAACTCGGCGCCGCCCTCCGGCGCCCGGCCCAGCGTCACCGTGCCGCCGTTGCGGTGGACCGCCTGCCGGACGAGCGCCAGCCCCAGGCCCCGGCCCGTGCCATGGGTCGTCCAGCCGCGCAGGAACACCTCGTCCGCGTCGTCCGGGCCGATCCCGGCGCCGGTGTCCGCCACCCGCAGCAGCAGCTCGCCGGAGTCCGTCCGCGCGGTCACGGTGACCAGGGCCCGCGTGGCGGTGCGCTGCGCGGGGAGGGGAGCGCCGGCGCCCGCCGCCGCCTCCGAGGCGGCGTCCACCGCGTTGTCGATCAGATTGCCGAGGACCGTCACCAGATCCCTCGGGGCCAGTGAGCGCGGCAGTGCCCCGTCGTCGATCAGGCTGTCCTCGGCGAGCACCAGCTCCACCCCGCGCTCGTTGGCCTGCGCCGCCTTGCCGAGCAGCAGCGCCGCGAGCACCGGCTCGGCGACCGCTCCCACGACCCGGTCCGTGAGGACCTGCGCCAGCTCCAGCTCCGCGGTCGCGAAGTCCACCGCCTCCTCGACCCGGCCCAGCTCGATCAGCGACACCACGGTGTGCAGCCGGTTCGCCGCCTCGTGCGCCTGGGAGCGCAGCGCCTGGGTGAAGCCGCGCTCCGAGTCGAGCTCGCCCGACAGCGCCTGCAACTCCGTATGGTCCCGCAGCGTCACGACGGTGCCGCGCCGCTCGCCGCCGACCACCGGGCTGGTGTTGACGACGATCACCCGGTCCGCCGTCAGGTGGACCTCGTCCACCCGCGGCTCGGACGCCAGGAGCGCGCCCGTCAGCGGCACCGGCAGCGCCAGCTCGTCGACCCTGCGCCCGAGCGACCCCGGTGCCAGCCCGAGCAGCTCCCGGCCCGCGTCGTTGATCAGGGCGACCCGGCGCTGCCCGTCCAGCATGAGCAGCCCCTCGCGCACCGCGTGCAGCGTGGCCTCGTGGTAGGTGTGCATCCGGCTCAGCTCCCCGGCGTTCATCCCGTGCGTGTGCCGCCGCAGCCTGGCGTTGATCACGTACGTCCCGAGTGCGCCCAGGGCGAGGGCGGCGCCCGCTGCGGTCCCGAGGGCGCCGAGCTGTTCCCGTACCTGTGTGGAGACCCGCTCGACGGTGATGCCCGCGCTGACCAGGCCGACGATCCTGTCGCCGTCGCGGACGGGCGTCACGACCCGTATCGAGGGCCCCAGCGTGCCGGCGTAGGTCTCCTCGAACGTCTCGCCGAGCAGCGCACGCTCGGTGTGCCCGATGAAGCTCCTGCCGATCTGGGTGGGATCGGGGTGGGTCCAGCGGACCCCCTCCGGATTCATGATCGTGACGAACGCGATCCCGGTGTCCTCGCGGACGCGCTCCGCGTACGGCTGGAGAACGGCGGACGGATCAGGGGTACGGATCGCCTCGTGAACCGACGGCGATTCGGCCATGGCCAGGGCTGCGGCGCGCACCTGGCGGGCCGCGGTCTCCTCGGCCCGGTCCCGGCCGGAGGCGTACGCGAAGAACGCGCACCCGGCCACGACCGCCGCCACGAGCAGGGCCTGCATCGCGAAGAGCTGGCCGGCCAGGCTGCGGGGGAGCGTACGGGACAGGCGCATGCCTCACAGTCTGCCTGGCGGGGACCGCAGGCCCAAGGTGGCTCGAAAGCGTCCGTGAACGATATGAACGCAAGGGTGACGGCCGTCACAGGGAAGTGAATAGTCACCGGGGCCCCCAGGGACGGGGGAGCCGCCGCATACCCGAGGAGACCCCCGTGGCAGAGAAAGCCGCACGACGGGACCGCACGCATTATCTCTATCTGGCCGTGATCGCCGCCGTGGTGCTGGGCATCACGGTGGGCCTCGTGGTTCCGGACTTCGCCGTGGAGCTCAAGCCGATCGGCACGGGCTTCGTCAACCTCATCAAGATGATGATCTCGCCGATCATCTTCTGCACGATCGTGCTGGGGGTCGGCTCCGTACGCAAGGCCGCCAAGGTCGGCGCCGTCGGCGGTCTTGCCCTCGGCTACTTCCTGGTCATGTCGACCGTCGCGCTGGCCATCGGCCTGGTCGTCGGCAACATCCTGGAGCCCGGGTCGACCCTCCACATCACCGAGGCGACGCGCGCCGCGGGTGAGGCACAGGCGGGTGACAGCGAGTCCACCGTGGACTTCCTGCTCGGCATCATCCCCACGACCATCGTGTCGGCCTTCACCGAGGGCGAGGTCCTGCAGACCCTCCTCGTCGCCCTGCTCGCGGGCTTCGCGCTCCAGGCCATGGGCTCGGCCGGCGAACCGGTCCTGCGGGGCATCGGCCACATCCAGCGCCTCGTCTTCCGCATCCTCGCCATGATCATGTGGGCGGCTCCGGTCGGCGCGTTCGGCGCGATGGCGGCGGTGGTCGGCGAGACCGGTGTGGACGCGCTGAAGTCCCTCGCGATCATCATGGTCGGCTTCTACGTCACCTGCGCGCTCTTCGTGTTCGTGGTCCTGGGCGCGATCCTGCGCCTGGTGGCCGGGGTCAACATCTTCTCCCTCCTGAAGTACCTGGGCCGTGAGTTCCTGCTGATCCTCTCCACCTCCTCGTCCGAGTCGGCCCTGCCGCGGCTGATCGCGAAGATGGAGCACATGGGCGTCAGCAAGCCCGTCGTCGGCATCACCGTGCCGACCGGCTACTCCTTCAACCTCGACGGCACCGCGATCTACCTCACGATGGCCTCGCTCTTCATCGCCAACGCCACGGGTGACCCGCTGAGCATCGGGGAGCAGATCTCGCTGCTGGTCTTCATGGTGATCGCCTCGAAGGGCGCGGCGGGCGTCACCGGCGCCGGTCTGGCGACCCTCGCCGGCGGCCTCCAGTCGCACCGCCCCGAACTGGTCGACGGCGTCGGACTGATCGTCGGCATCGACCGCTTCATGAGCGAGGCCCGCGCCCTGACGAACTTCGCCGGCAACGCGGTGGCCACGGTGCTCGTCGGTACCTGGACCAAGGAGATCGACCGGGCCCGGGTGGACGAGGTCCTCTCCGGAGCCCTGCCGTTCGACGAGAAGATGATCGCCGACGAGGGCCCCGCGGAGCCGCATGTCCCCGACGCCAGGGACGGCGACGGGGAGCAGCCCTCGCTGGTGAAGGCGTAAGGAACGGTCTGAGCGGCCGGTACGGGACCCCCGTACCGGCCGCTCACGCATGTCCCGCCCCATCATGTGTGGACAGTGTGATCATCCCGTGCTGGTGCCGTGCGGCGGGGCCGAGCAGTATCGCTCTCCTGACCAGGCGCAAGAGGTGTCCTGACCAGGCACAAGGGGTGGGGACGCTGAAGACCGTACGACACTGGAGAGCGGCAGCCGCGCTGCTGCTGCCGGCCCTCATCGGCGCGGCCGGATGCGGCACCGCGGACCGGCCGGACGCGGGGGAGGCGGTCTACGGACAACCGCTCGCCGAGCAGTTCCAGGCGGCGACGGACGCCACCCGCGAGGCCGGCACCGCGGCCTTCGTATCGACGCTGAGCTACGGGGTGGGGGGCAGCGACGCCGTGCAGCGCGCCCGGGGGAGCCAGGACTACGGCCGGGGGACGTCACGCGCGGACGTCGACCTCAAGGCCCCCCGCACGTTTCCGGAGGGCACGCTGGAGTTGCTCCGGGGATCGGCTCCTGAGGGTGACCAGGTGCTGGCCACCGCGGATGATGACGTCTACGTCCGTAACGCCGGCTCCGCCTGGCTGAAGTACTCCCCTGAGGCCGTCAGCAAGCTGGGCGAGGCCACCGGCGAGGTCGCCGGGCACGCCCCCGGGCGGGCGGCGCCGTACAGCGGGACCCTGGCGGACCTCGTTCCGCGCGCGATCCCCCGCGAGGCCCCTGAGCGGCGCCCGGACGGCAGCCGGGTGTACCGGGTGTCCCTGCTGCCCGAGGTCGCCGCGGAGCTCCTCCCGCCGTACCTGAGGGGCGCCGGTGACGACTGGGGGACGGAGCAGGTCGGGATGACGGTGAAGCTGGATGCCGACGGCAGGCTGGCCTCGGTCACCGCCGACCTCTCGCCCGTGCTCGCCGTGCTTCACGACCGGGGCGGCCTCATCGATGTGAAGCGCCTGCGGGCGGCGTATGAACTCACCGCCTTCGGCGAGCCGGTGAAGGAGCCGTTCGATGACGACGAGCCGGTCGAGGACGCCGCCGAGGTGCTGGCGCCCGTCGCCACGTTGAAGGCCGGCCGGTGCGCGACCACCGGCGACACGGGACTGGGTACCGAGGCGATCGTCCGGCCCGTGGACTGCGCGGACCGGCACGACCTCCGGGTGCTGGGCCAGGTGGAGGTGGACCGGGCCTTCCCCGGCCAGCCGGTCATCGGGAGCACCGACCGTTACGGGGAGGAGGAGTGCGAGCGCGCCGATGCCGCCGCGCCGAAGGGCTGGCGGGGCGGCGGCCGTTACGCCGACGGGTTCAGCGTGCAGGGGGAAGCCGGCGTGAGTGTGTCGGTCACCATGGACGGGAAGCCCGCCGGGGGGACGAAGACGACGGTGGCCGGCTCCTACACCTGCTACCTCACGACGTCCTGACGCGGACGCCTGCCGTACGGCCCCCGGCCTGACTGCCCGCCTGCCTCCCTGGCCTTGCCTCGCCTCGCCTTACCTCGCCTTGCCTTGCCTTGCCTTGCCTTGACGCCGACGTAAAGGATTACGGTCGCGGTATGCGAATCGGGGAGCTGGCCGAACGCGCCGGAACGACGACACGGACGCTGCGGTACTACGAGTCGCGTGGCCTGCTGCACGCACGCCGCGCGGAGAACGGCTACCGCACGTACGACGACAGCGACCTGCGGCTCATCCAGCAGATCCGGACCCTTCAGGACTTCGGGTTCGACCTGGAGGAGACCCGCCCGTTCGTCGAGTGCCTGCGCGCCGGCCACCCGGCGGGCGACGCCTGCCCGGCCTCGCTGGCCGTCTACCGGCGCAAGCTCGGCGAGCTGGACGCGCTCATCGGCCAGCTGCAGTCGGTCCGTACGGAGGTGGGCGCCCAGCTGGCCCGCGCCGAACTCGAGGCCTCCGCCGAGCTGCCGGGCGGTCCCGAACCACGATGCGAACTGAACTGGGAGGACGACAGATGATCCATGCAGAGGGTGTCGCCGAGGTCACCGACACGACGTTCGACGCGGAGGTCCTGGGGGAGGGCCTGCCGGTCCTGGTCGAATTCACCGCCGACTGGTGCGGCCCCTGCCGCCAGCTCGCTCCGGTGCTCAGTGCGATCGCCAGGGAGGAATCCGGCCGCGTCAAGGTCGTCCAGATCGACGTGGACCGCAACCCGGGCATCACGAGCCGCTATGCGGTGCTGTCGATGCCGACCCTGATGGTCTTCCAGGACGGCGAACCGGTGAAGTCGATGGTCGGCGCCCGCCCCAAGCGCCGCCTCCTCCAGGAACTGGAGGAGGTAACCCCGATCAGGGTGCCGATGGGAGGTTGAGGACACCCTGAGGGGCGATATGTTCTGGTTTGACCGTCCGTAACTTCCCAGCTGCGGCAGCTGAGTCCACTGATCCTCCAAGGGTCCGCACGGTTGTGCGGGCCCTTGTCCTGTTTCGTTCCGGCGGCGCCTCGACCGGTGGCCGGCCCTAGAGGGTTTCGGTGTAGCCTAGGGGTCCTAGGATCGCTGGAGGGTTCATGGCGCGGGCCGGGCTGACGGCGGAGCGGGTGACGATCGCGGGCGCCGAACTGGCGGACGAGGTGGGGCTCGAGCAGGTGACCATGTCGCAGGTCGCTCGGCGGCTCGGCGTGAAGGACGCGAGCCTCTACACGCACGTCCGCGGTCTGGAGGACCTGCGAGGACGGATCGCGCTGCTGGCGGCGGACGAGAAGACCATCGGAATCGCGGAGGCGACAGCCGGGCGGGCGGGCCGGGACGCGCTGATCGCTTTCGCCGGTGCCTGGCGTCAGTACGCCCACACGCATCCCGGCCGCTACACGGCAACGCAGACCCCGATCCGGATCGACCCCGAACTGGCCGCGGAAGCGCCCGGACCGCGGCGCGCGGTCCAGCTGACCTACGGCATGCTGCGCGGCTACGGCCTCGCCGAGCCCGACCTGACCGACGCCGTCCGGCTGCTGCGCAGCACGTTTCACGGGTTCGTCGCCCTGGAGGCCGCGGGCGGATTCACCCACGGTCGCTCGCCGCAGCGCTCCTGGGACCGTTCCCTCGACGCCCTGCACACCCTCCTGGAGCACTGGCCCCCGTCCCGGGAACCCACGTCCCGAGAAGGAGACTCCTGATGGCTGTCCCGGTCACCGGCAGCATGCGCGTCGACGGCGCGAGCCTGCACTACGAAGTGCGCGGCCAGGGACCTCTCCTGCTGCTCATCCCCGGGGGCACGGGGGGTGCGGCCGCCTTCGACGACGTAGCCGACTCCCTGGCCGCCGAGTACACGGTCGCGACCTACGATCCGCGCGGCATGTCCCGAAGCACGCTGGACGACCCCGAGGCCGAGCAGCGGGTGGCCGAGCACGCCGACGACGCGTTCCGGATGGTGGAGCGGCTGTCACCCGGTGAGCCCGCCCGGGTGTTCGGCTCCAGTTCCGGCGCGATCACCGCCCTGCACCTGCTCACCGCTCGTCCCCGAAGCGTCCGGTGCGTCGTGGCGCACGAGCCGCCGGTGGTGGAGGTCCTGCCGGACGCCTCCGAACACCGCGTGCTCGTCGCACGCGTGCAGGCGACGTTCCGCACACAGGGGCTGATGCCGGCGATGGCCGTGTTCGCGGCGGGGCTGAAGAAGGACGGCGACACCGCGGAGCCGAAGGCCAGGACCGGGCTTCCGCCGCGAGCAGCGGCGCGGGCCGAGCAGACGATGGCCGACCTGCCGTATTTCGTCGGGCGCATCGTGCCCGCCTTCATGTCCTACTACCCGGACATGAACCGGCTGGAGGCGCTGTCGGACCGGCTCGTGCTCGCCGGCGGCGAGGACTCCCGCGGTGAGCTGGCCTACCGTACGGCCGCTTTCCTGGCGGGGCGTCTCGGCACGGAACTCCTGCACTTCCCCGGCGGCCACACCGGTCTGACCACCCATCCCGCGGAGTTCGGGGAGCTCCTCGGGAAGTCCCTCCGGGGCTGAGCCGGAGGGGAGAGGGTCGCACCCTTCGGTTCAGCCGGCCGTCCACCCGCCGTCCACGGCCAGTGCCGACCCCGTGGAGAAGGAAGCGCGGTCGCTGCACAGCCACAGGGCCGCCTGGGCGATCTCGACGGGCTCCGCCATGCGCTTCTGCATGTGGTGGGCGACGAAGGCGTCACCCAACTCCGGGTAGGCCTCCACCGCCTGCTCGATCATGTCCGTTCGGGTGGTACCGACGACGAGCGTGTTGATGCGGATGTTGTACGGCGCGTACTCGGCCGCCGCCGCCCTGGTCATGCCGAGTACCGCGTGCTTCGCGGCGACGTAGGGGACGGGGGCCCCGGTGGCCCGCATGGCCGCGGCGCTGGACGTGTTGACGATCGCGCCCTTGCCCGCTTCGAGCATCACGGGGATCTGGTAGCGCAGACAGTTCCAGGTGCCGTTGACGTTGACGGCCATCGTGCGGTCGAAGATCTCCTGGTCGAGCTCGTGCAGCGGGGACAGGTCGGCGCCGGAGAAGCCCGCGTTGTTGAAGGCGGCGTCCAGGCCGCCGAAGTGCTCCTGGGCCGCCTCCACGGCGCGCTGTACGTCCTCGGCGACCGAGACGTCGCCCGTGCTGAACGCCGCACGGCCGCCCGAGTCCGTTATGTCCTGGGCAAGTTGCTTCAGTACGTCCTCCCGGCGGGCCATCAGCAGGACCGCCGCTCCCTCGGCGGCGAACAGGCGGGCGGCCGCTTCCCCGATACCGCTCGACGCACCCGTGATCATGACGGTCCTGCCGGCCAGCATTCCATTCGTGTCAGTCATGGGGCGAGTAAACGCCCTTGAGGCTCCTGGGGAACACTCCTAAGTTGTCCGGTCACAACTCCGCACGAGAGACGCCAGCGTATGAACACGCCACCATCACCACCTGCGACGAAACGAGCTGACGGGCCGTCCGTCCGGATCGGCGCGCTCGTCCCGCTCACGCGGCCCGGCTGGGCCGAGGCGGGCCGGCACCTGCTCGCCGGAATGGAGCTGGGCGTTCGCGAGGTCAATGACGTCGGAGGGATCGCCGGAAGACCACTGGAGCTGGTGGTCCGGGACACCGCGGCTGATCCGCGCAGGGCCGCGGCGGCCGTGGACGAACTGGCCAGTCTGGGGGTGGCAGCCCTGGCGGGGGAGTATCACAGCGTCGTCGCCCGCGCCGCCGCCACCAGAGCCGACGCTCTCGGCCTGCCGTACCTCTGCTCGTCGGCGGTTCTCGACGCGCTCACCGAACATCCGACGCGATGGGTCGCCCGCCTCGCCCCTGCGCAGTCCCACGGCTGGCGGATCTACGCGGACTTCCTCCTCAGCGCGGGCCACAGCCGAATCGCCGTAGCGGCCGAGCCGAGCGTCTACTGGGCGTCCGGGGCCCGCATCCTGCGGGACCATATCGCTCCACGCGGTGGCACCGTCGTCGAACTCGACATGCGCGAGCTCAGCTCCACCGATGTCTGCGACGAACTTGTCGGCACCCGTGCGACGGCGCTCCTTCTACTGGTCGGCCACCCGGATCCGGCGGTGCCGGTCGTCAGGGCCGTACGCCGAGACCAGCGCCTCACCGAGATGATGATCGGTGCTCCGGCCGGGCAGCCGGAGTTCGCCGAATGGGCGGAACTGCTGGGCGGCGACGGTGCTGCGGTCCCGTTCCTTCGCTACCTGCCCGAGCGCCTCGGCCCGCTCGGCACCCGCATCAGGACGGCCCTGGTCGAGCGGCTGGCCGAAGCGCCCTCCTTCGTGGCCTTCGAGGGCTATGACACGGTCGCCGTCCTCGCCGATGTGCTGCGTTCTCGCGGCGCGGACCGGGCACGCACTGCCGACTCCTGGTCGCATGTCGCGGTCGAAGGCACCCGAGGGAGGATCCAGTTCTCCCGCACACCAGGCATCAGCGTCCGGCAGTGGCTCCGGGCGCCGGTCCAGGTCGTCGACCGGGATCCGGCGGAACCCGGTCGCTTCCGGATCCTTCACACCGGCTGAGGGCGCGGAGGCCCCGGCGGCCGACCGGCCCGCGACGAAGACCTCCACCGGCTTGCGGGGCCCGTCCCAGGCGAGCTGTCCGGCTTCCTTGGCCAGCCGTCGGGGACGGAGAAGACCGCCTTGAGGGCCGGGGCGCCGGCGAGGTGCCGGCCAGCCCCTGGCCCGTCGGACGTGTTCAACCGGAGCGGAGGGGCGGCCATAAGAGGCGTTCAGGCACAGGTGGCGCCGTCGGAGCCGAGGCCGTGAGAGATGAACGCGAGCGCGATGCCCTCCTCGCGCCGTTCCGCACACCTCTTGACCGTGCCCGGAGCGGGTGGCAATAATCCGAGCACGTAGTCACACAATGCAGGATGGTGTCACAGAATATATGACAGACAAGGCGACGCGGCCGATGAGTTCGGCGCTGAAACTCCTCCGGCTCCTGGACGAGGTCGGGGAGTCCTCCGAGCCCGTACGCGTCGCCCTGCTGGCCGCGGAACTGGGCGCCACCCGCTCCGAAGTGCACCGCCATCTGGTCACGTTGGTGGCGGCGGGCTGGATGGAGAAGCTGCCGGACGGGGCCTATCAGCTCACGGTGAAGGCGGCCCATCTCGGTCACGCCGCACTCCAGCACGCCGGATTCGGCGAGCGGGTCTCGGGTCTCCTGGTTGAACTGGCCGCGGACATCGGCCACTCGGTCTGCCTGGCCGTGCTCGACGACGACGCCGCCCGGGTGGTCAAGCGGGCCGACCCCGGGACGACGGCGCATGTCACGCTCGCCCTCGGTCGCCGGATGTCCCTGCTCACGGGCGCCACCGGCCGGGTCCTCATCGCGTACGCGGACCCGGAGGACGTCGACGCCCTGCGTGGGCGCGGCGTGCCCGTGCCCACGGAGGGGGAGTGCGCCGAGATTCGCGCTGCGGGGTACGCGCTCATCCCGCCGGGCTCCAGCGACGGACTCGCCGGGATCGCCTTCCCCCTCCGGGGCCGCACGGGCCGGCCGGCCGTCGCGCTGTGCGCCATCGGCCCCGAGACCCGCTTCGACCCGATGGACGTACGGGACGCACTCGCCGCCGCCGCGGCCGACCTCGGGCGGCTGACGGTCAGCACCGGTGGGCCGCCGGACGCCTGGGGCGGCTGACGCCGCTCGCACCGCCCCTCACCGGGGCGCGGTCATGTCCCTCCCCCGTGGGCGCCTTCAACGGCCCACCCGAAGAAAGGAATGACATGCTCACGCTAAGTGAGTCGAACCTGGGGTCCGCCCCGCTGCCCGATCCGGACGACCTCATGCAGCCCGAACGGCTGGCGACCCTGCCCCCGACCCGCCTCAGCGCCAGCCGCTCCCTCCTCCACCGGATGAGCCGCGAACGCTGGTCCGTCGAGATCGTCCGCTTCGACATCGACGAACGCGCCCGGGGCCAGGCGGTGTACCGCGTACGCACCCCCGGGCACGTCATCGACTTCCTCGTCTACTCCTTCGAGCCCAAGCTCGAAGGGCGCACCGGCCGCATCATCGGCACCGACTGGGACATGATGGGCGCCCTCGTCGAGGGCGAGACCGGCGAGGAGGAACTGCGCCGCACCCGCGAGGAGATGCCCAAGCTGTACGCGGGCCGCGCCACCCCCGGCACCCTCGTGTGGTGCCGCTCGAACCGCAGCCTGCGCCTCTTCGAGCACGTCGTCGCACGCCTCGCGGAGGGCCGGCAGCCCGATGCCGACGAGCTGTGGCGCGTCGGATACCTCATGCGCAACACCGGCCTCGACGGCAACGGCACCTTCGGCACCCGCTCCTACCTGGCCCTCGAGGACGACCACCCGCTGCGCCTCCCCTACCAGGCGCAGATGCTGTCCGCCTATCTGATGCGCGAGTTCTCCGTCGACCTCGCCGAGCACCTGGCCCGCCGCGCGGGCGGCAGCACGTCGGTGCGGCTCGATCCCGCGCTGCGACGCAGCCTCGGCCTCGGCAACGGTTCCGCACTCGGCCTCGTCTTCTTCGCCAACACCCACCCCGCGCTCCTCGACCGCTGGCTCACCCTCCGCTCCCTCGCCGTCCAGCGCGCCCGCGCCCTCCCGCTCGCACCCGGCACCCCCGAAGCCGGCCGCGCCACCGAACTCCTCGCCCGCGCCGCCCGCTTCTACGAGGACGACCCCTCCCCCTACCAGGATTTCACCCCCGCCTCCGACATCGCCAAGGGCCTGCACGTCCTGGAGACACAGCTGGACGCGGCACTGTGCAGCCCGGTGCCCGGCTCCGTCTACGGCGACCTGCTGCGCGCACTGCCACCGCGGGTCTGCACCGAGGCCCGCGAGGTCTATGACGCCGTCCTCCTGGAACTGCGCCCCGAGGAGACGGACGCGTTCCTGCAGCACCAGCCCGTCGACGAGGAGCTACGGCGCGATCCGGCCCAACCCGTCGGCGAGCTCCTGAGCCGGCTGCGCAGCGAGTACGCCTGGGCGTTCGCGTACGACATGAACGATCCCGCAGAACGCCACTATCGCTGGTACAAGTCCCGTGACGCCGAGGAGCCGCGCCGCGGACCCGCCGAGGAGGTCCCCGAAGGGCTGGAGTGGGCACTGGACCTGCCCGGCGACATCCAGCGACTGGCCGGCGCGCTCGAGAGCGTGCCCGCCGACACCCTGGTGGGCGAGTTCCTGGCGGACCGTCCGGGCGAGCGGGACACCGTCCAACGCGTACAGGGCCTGGCCGGGCGCCGCTACCACTCCCCGCACATGAACATGCTCGGCGAGGAGTTCGTGCCGGTGCACGTCATCCGGCTCATGAACGCCGCCTTCCACGGACTCGACAAGACGGCCGACGCACTCGGCCGCAGCGTCCTCGGACTGCTCTTCCACGGCGCCCCGACCCGCACCGACCTGGCCGCGGACCGCGCGTCCGACTGGATCTACCCGCAGCGCCCCACGAACGCCCCGCGCACCGCCGCCCGCGACAAGGAGAGTGAGCAGGCATGAGCGAAACCCTGAACGTGTCCCTGCGCGAGTGCCGGCTCGTCGCCGGAAGGCTGCTGCGGGCCCTGGGCGTGCCGCGCGGCGCCGTGCCCGCGGCGCGTGACGCCTTCGTCACGGCGCAGGCCCTCGGTCTGGACGGACTGCGGGTGCTGCGCGACGACGCCGAAGTCGTCCGCGCCACCGCCACCGCCGTCTGCCGGCGCACCGTCGAGGACGGACGCGCCGAGGTGGACGGGCGTGGCCGGCACGCACTGGTGGCGGCACCGGACCTGCTCGACCTGGCCGTCGCCCTCACCCGTCGGCACGGAGCGGCACGGCTGCACATCCGGAACATCCACCGCCCGCGGCTCCTGAGCGTTCTCGTCGCCGAAGGAGCGGCGTACGGAGTGGAACTCGCGGTGGACCCGGAGACCGCCACGGTTACCTGCCGCCCCGCCGGGCCGTGCACCGGCGAGAAGCCCGGTCCCGTCGCACGCGTCCTCCACGAGGGTGCGGACATCGACCCCGAGGTGTGGTGGGAGCTCTACCACCGCTCCCAGGACGCCCTGACCCCCGACTCGGCGTTCTCCCGGCACCACACCGGCCGCTCGGTCCTCACCGACGACGGACGCATCGTCGGCGAGATCGGCGAGGACTTCGAGCCGCAGCCCGCCACTTCCGCCCCCGGCACCATCGAAGGGAACTGACGCATGTACATCGACGGACTCGAATGCAGCAACTACGACCGTGTCGTGCTGCTGGAGCTGCGCGCCGGTGGCCTGTCCTGCATCACTCCCACCCTGGCGTTCTGGGAGAACGCCACCGAGACCATGGACGCGCTCGGCAGGTGGCTCGACCTCGAGCGCGAGAACCCCGACCTGATACGCATCGCCCGCACGGCCGCCGACATCGAGGTGGCCCACCGCGACGGGGTGACGGCCGTCCTGCTCGGCACCCAGAACTCCTCCCCGCTGGAGGACCGCATCCGCTTCGTCGAGCTGTTCCACGCCATGGGCCTGCGCGTCATGCAGCTCACGTACAACAACCAGAACGCCATCGGCGGCTCGTGTTACGACCCTTCCGACTCCGGGCTGACCCGCTTCGGCCGCGAGGTGGTCCAGGAGATGAACCGGGTGGGCATGGTCATCGACCTGTCCCACGTGGGGGAGCGGACCGGGCTGGACGCGATCGACGCCTCCGACAGGCCCGTCGCCGTCACCCACGCCAACGCCCGCTCCCTGCAGGACCACCCGCGCAACAAGGGCGACGAGCTGCTGAAGGCGCTGGCCGGCAACGGAGGCGTCATCGGGCTCGCCACGTACCGCAACATCAGCGGCGAGTGGGCCGAATCGCGCGAGCGCTGGTGCGACATGGTGCGCGCCACCGTCGACCTGGTCGGCCTCGACCATGTGGGCATCGGCACCGACCTCAGCCGGAGGAGCGGCGAGGCGGACCTGGAGTGGATGCGCAAGGGCCGCTGGACCCGCACCGTCCAGTACGGCGCGGCGTCCCCGAAGCGCCCGGGCAAGGCCGCCCCCGTCACCTGGATGAACTCAACCGCCGACTTCCCCGCCCTCGCCGACTGCCTGCGCACCCACGCCGGCTTCGACGAGCACGAGACCGCCCAGCTGATGGGCGGCAACTGGCTGCGCTTCTACCACCAGGTGCTGAGCCACGCCTGACCGGACCAGACAGGCCCGCCCCGTGCGGCGGGCCCACCCGAAAGGCGCTCCACATGACTCCGCGAACCATCGGTACGGCCGGACGCACCCCGGCTCCGGCATCTCCCGAGCACGCCGCCGCTCTCGTCGCGGCCCGCCTCGACCGTCTCCCCTCCACGCGGGTGCAGCGCGGCATCCTGGCGAAGGGCGGCCTCAGCACCACCTTCGACGGGCTGGACAACGGGATCGTCTCCTTCCTGCTCCCGGTCGTCACCGGGCTGTTCGCACTGAGCGGCCTCGAACAGGGGCTGCTGGGCAGTTCCGCCCTCATCGGCGCCTTCGCCGGAGCGATCGCCGTCAGCCTCTGGGGCGACCGGGTGGGACGGCGTAACCTCCTCGTCTGGTCCATGACCGTCTACAGCGCCGCCATGATCGTCGGCGCGGTCTCGCCCGACGCGGTCTTCCTGCTGGTCACCCGGCTGGTGGGCGGCGTGGCCATCGGCATCAACGCCAATATCGTGATGCCCTACCTCGCCGAGTTCGCCCCCGTGAAGGGCCGCGGCCGCTTCGTCGGCTCCCTCGCCGCGTTCTTCGCCGGCGGGTACGTGGTGGCCGCGCTCATCGGATTCTTCGTCATCCAGGCCTTCGACGACGGCTGGCGTATCGCCCAGCTGATCGTCGGACTGCCCATCGTGCTCGCAGTGTTCTGGCGGCGCTCACTGCCGGAATCCCCCCGCTATCTGGCCACCCGGGGGCGTATCGAGGAGGCCTTCGCCGAGACCGAGCGGCTCGAGGCGCGCGTCGTGAAGGCCACGGGCCGGCCGCTGCCCGAAGTGCCGGAGGTGTCCGTCCCGCAACAGACCACCGGCGCGCGGCAGCTCGGCTACGCCCAGCAGTTCGCCGCGCTGTGGCAGGCCCCGTACGCACGTCAGACCACGCTGCTCTGGATCCTGTGGTTCTGCTTCAGCTTCGTCTACTACGGCTTCCTGGTGTTCCTGCCGACACTGCTCGTGGAGCGCGGCTTCTCGCTCTCGGAGAGCTTCGGATACACGATCCTCGTCGAAGTGGCCCAGGTGGCGGGCTACTTCCCGGCAGCGGCACTCTCGGAGCGGTGGGACCGCAAATGGAGCATCGTCACCTTCCTGCTCGTCGGCGGGCTCTCCTCGCTGGGCCTGGCCTTCGCCGTGAACGACGCGATGGTCGTGTGCTGCAGCATCGCCCTGGCCTTCTTCCTCAACGGCGCGTACGCCCCCCTGTACACGTACACGCCCGAGGTCTACCCGACGCGGCTGCGCGGCACGGGCGTAGGGGCGAGTGCCATCCTCAGCCGCGTCGGCGCCGCCCTCGCGCCCATCATCCTCGGCGCCGCTTCGGCGAGTCTGAGCTTCGGCGGGGTGTTCCTGCTCCTGTTCGCCGTGATCGTCGTGGCCGTGGCGGTCGTCGCCACGATGGGCATCACGACGCGCAGCCGCAGCCTCGAGGACATCGGCGGCTGACGATGGCGGAGCCTCCGGTGACAGCCGGCGGTCCGCCGCGTGAGTCAGAGCACGGCCGGTTCCCGCGCCTGTGCGACCCAGCAGGCCACCTCGGATTCCTCCTCCGCCCCCGGCGCCCGCAGCAGAACCGGCTCGTCGGTCCGGCAGCGGTCGACGGCGAGCGGGCAGCGTGGGTGGAAGCGGCAGCCGGGCGGGGGGCTGCCCGGGTCGGGGACCTCGCCTGTCAGCGCCTGGGGGCGGGAGCCGGTGCCGTCCGGTACGGGTACGGCGGCCAGCAGGGCCTGTGTGTACGGGTGGCGGGGCGAGTTGAAGATCTGCTCCACTGTGCCCGTCTCGGCGATGCGGCCCAGATACATGACGACCACCCGGTCGGCGAGCGCGCCGACCACCGCCAGGTCGTGCGAGATGAACGCGAGCGCGATGCCCTCCTCGCGTGACAGGTCCCGCAGCAGATTCGCCACGGCGGCCTGCGCGGAGGCGTCGAGGGCCGACACCGGCTCGTCCGCGACGATCATCTTCGGGCGGGACGCGAGTGCCCGGGCGATCGCCGCCCGCTGCCGCTGCCCGCCGGAGAACTCATGCGGGTACTTCTCCGCGGCTCCGTCCGGAAGGCCGACCCGGCGCAGCGTCTCGACCGTCTCGCGTGCGGTCTCAGGGTCGCGGCGGCCGCGCTTGGCGCCCCGCGCGCGCTCGCGGGCGACCACGACCTCCTGGATCTGCGCGCCGATGGTGCGGCGAGGGTTGAGCGAGGCGTTCGGGTCCTGGAACACCATCTGCAGCGGCAGCAGGCCGGGGGCGCGCCGACGCCGCCCCACGGCACCGACCGGAGTGCCGTCGAAGGTGACCGAGCCCGCGTGCGCCGGGGCGAGTCCGGTGACGGCACGGGCGAGCGTGGACTTGCCGCAGCCGGACTCGCCGACGATGCCGACGATTTCACCGGGGGCGACCTCCAGGCCGACCCCGGCCAGGGCGCGCATCGGGGGCAGCCCCTTGCGCGGATACTCGACGACCACGTCCTCGACGCGGAGCAGTGGTGCGGCCGGGTGGCCGGCGTTCACGGTCATGCCTTCCTCCTGGCGGGGGCATCGGCCGCGAGGACGGGGCCGGGAATCGATGGGTCGTCGGCCGGCCGGACGGCGCCGGGCTCGGCCAGCACGCAGGCGACCGTACGGGCAGGGCCGATACGGACCGGGACCGGGCGGTCCCGGTCGCAGCCCTCGACGGCCGACGAGCAGCGCGGGTGGAACGGGCAGCCGGGTACCGGTGCGTCGGCGGCGGGGGCCGACCCGGGGATGGGGCGCAGTGGCACGGCATGCCCGACGGCCGAACGCTCTCCGAGCGAGGCATGCGGCAGGGCCTGCAACAGGCCTCGGGTATAGGGGTGCTGGGGGGCGCCGATGACCTCGCCGACGGTGCCGGTCTCGATGACGCGGCCGGAGTAGAAGACGGAGATCCGGTCGGCGATGGAGGACAGGACGCCGAGATCGTGGGTGACCATGACGACGGCCATGCCCGTCTCGCGCCGCAGCTCGTCGAGGAGTTCGACGATGCCGGCCTGGACGGTCACGTCGAGGGCCGTGGTCGGCTCGTCGGCGATGAGCAGGCGCGGGCCGCAGGCCAGGGCGGAGGCGATGGCAATGCGCTGACGCATGCCGCCGGAGAACTGGTGCGGGTAGCGGGCGGCGGCCGAGGCGCCGCCGGGGATGCGCACCAGGTCGAGCAGTTCGGCCGCGCGGGCCGCCGCCTCCTTGCGGCTGATGCCCTGGTGGCGGCGGACATGGTCGGTGATCTGCCGGCCCACGGTGAGCATCGGGTGCAGGGCGGAGGACGGGTCCTGGAAGACGACCGCGATGTCCCGGCCGCGTATCTGCCCCCACTCCGTGTCGGGGAGCCCGACCAGTTCCCGGCCGTCGAAGCGGACCGAGCCGGTGACGGAGGCCCGGTCGGGTCCGAGGCCGACCAGGGTCATGCCGGTCACGGTCTTGCCGCTGCCGGACTCCCCGGCGATACCGAGCACCTCGCCGGGACGGACGTCGAGGTCGACGCCGTCGACGAGCCGGACATCTCTTCCGGCCCGGGGCAGGGCGACCGTCAGGCCCCGTACGTGCAGCAGAGGCTCGACGGCCGTACCGGAACCAGTCGTACCGGAACCAGTCGTACCAGTACGTGCCGTGCCCGTACCCGCGCGGGAGTCCAGCGGGGTGCGCGCGCCGAGGGTGTTGTCCCCACTCATCATCGTTCTCCAGCCGTCGAGAGCTTGGGGTCGAGCCGGTCGCGCAGGGCGTCGCCGAGTACGTTGAAGGCGACCACGACCGTGACGATGGCGAGGCCGGGGACGACCGCGAGCCACCACTGGTTGAAGTACTGCGAGGCCTCGGAGATCATCGATCCCCATTCGGCGGACGGCGGCCTGGCACCGAGCCCGAGGAAGGACAGCCCGGCGAGCAGCAGGATCGCGCCGCCGACGTCCAGCATGGCGAGGACGAGCAGCGAGCCGGCGACGCCGGGCACCAGGTCCACCAGGATCGAGCGGACCGAGCCGACCCCGGCGAGCCGGTTGGCGTGCACGAAGTCCGACTCGCGCAGCGAGAGCACGGTGGAGCGCACGGTGCGCGCGTATCCGGGCCACCAGACGAGGGCGCCCGCGAGGACGGAGTTGGGCAGTGACGGGCCGAGCGAGGCGGCCACGGCCATCGCCAGGATGATGACCGGGAAGGCGAAGACGACGTCGGTGATCCGCATCAGGACCTCGTCGACCCAGCCGCCGAAGAATCCCGCGACCAGACCGACGACCGTGCCGATCACCGCGGTGACCGTGATGAGCAGCAGGCCGACCGGGACGGACAGCCGGGCGCCGTACAGGACGCGGGAGAGCACGTCGCGCCCGGCGGGGTCGGTGCCGAGCCAGTGCGCGGACGACGCGCCTTCGAGGGGCACCGCGCCCTGGTCGAGAGGGTCGTACGGGGCGAGCACGGGGGCGAGGAGGATGACGATCAGCCACAGGAGCAGCACGCCGACGGCGACGCCCTGTGCGGGGTTGCGGCGCGCCCAGCGCCAGGCGCCGGCCACCGCTCCCGTACGGCGGCCCGGTGCGGTGACCGGGGTGAGGGTGGCGGTCATGAGAGGCGGATCCTCGGGTCGAAGGCGGCGTACAGCAGGTCGGCGACCAGGTTGACCACGACGAAGACCAGGGCGATGAGGATGGACACGCCCATCACGGCGGGCAGGTCGAGGTTGGTCGAGCTGCGGAAGGCGTACTGGCCGATGCCGTTCCAGGAGAACTGCTGCTCGATGTAGACGGTCGCGGCGAGCAGCAGGCTGAAGGAGAGGGTGGTGGCGGTGATCAGCTGGCCGGACGCCGAGCGCACCGCGTAGCCCCACAGGACACCGCGTCCGCGAAGTCCCTTGGCGCGCCCGGCCTTGACGAAGTCGGACGACAGCGACTCCAGCACGGCGCTGCGGGTGAAGCGCAGCACCATGCCGATGACGGACAGGGCGAGGACCGAGGCGGGCAGGACGAGATGGGCGGCGGCCGAGGCGAAGGCGCCCAGGTCGCCGGCCAGGAGCGCGTCGGCCGTGTAGAAGCCGGTGATCTGCTTCGGTGGATCGAGGGCGGGGGCGAGCCGCCCGGAGCCGGGCAGGATGCCGAGGTTCTTGACGAACAGCACGGCGGCGACCATCCCGATCCAGAAGGTCGGCAGGGAGACCCCGGTGAGCGACAGGGTGCGGGAGATCCGGTCGAGGCGTCCGCCGCGCCCCTTCGCGGCGAGTACGCCGAAGAGCACACCGATGACGATGGCCATCACGGTGGCGACGACGACCAGTTCAAGAGTGGCGGGCAGCTTCTCGGCGAGGTCGTCGAGGACCGGGCGTTGCGTCTGCTGCGAGGTACCCAGGTCCCCGGTGAGCAGGTTGCCGAGGTAGGAGGCGTACTGCACGGGCAGTGACCGGTCGAGGCCCTGGTCGGCGCGGTAGCGGGCGACGATCCCGGGATCGTCGAGGGCGCGCTGGCCGAGGTTGGCGGTGGCCGGGTCCGCCGGGACGACGGAGCTGAGCAGGAACGTCACCAGGGTGACGCCGAAGACGATCAGCACCGAGGACGCGACGCGGCGCAGGGCGTACGCCGCCAGGGGCGGCATCCTGCGGCGGGCGCGGGGCGTGTCCTTCACGGGAGCCGGTGGGCCCGCCGGTGCGGGGGCCGGTCCGGCGAGGGCCGTGCCGGGGGCGGTGTCGGTCATGTGTTCACCCCTCCGAGCGGCCGAGCGAGGCCAGATCGAGGTAGTAGAGCGGGTTGCGGACCAGTCCGGTGACCTCGGACGAGGCGACGGTCACGAAGTTCGGTTCCAGCAGCGGGACGAAGGGACCGTCCTCGTTCATCGCCCGGTTCCACGCCGTGTAGGCGGCGAGCCGGTCCTGCTCGTCGACCGAGGCGTACGCCTTCTTCGTGAGGGCGGCGAGTCCGGGAGCGGCCTTCGCGGGCCAGTGCACCCGCTTGGAGAGGAAGTCGCCGGGCGCGAAGCCGAGGACGTTCTGCGGGTCGAGATAGTCCGGCGGGTAGGACCACAGGGCGAGCTGCGTCTTGCCGTCCACGTACCGCTGCAGGGAGGTCGACGTCGGCGAGGGCCGGAGCGTGACGGTGATCCCGATCTTCCCCAGGTCGCTCTGGACGCGCTGGGCCATCACGCCGTAGTCGAGGCCGGCCAGCCGGTGGTAGTCACTGGCGTAGTCGAGGGTCAGCTCGATCTTCTTCAGGCCCTGTTCCTTCTTGGCCTTCTCGACGAGGGCGCGGGCCGCCCGGGGGTCGTACGCGGCGGCGTCCTCCTTGCCGAGGCCCCCGGTGAAGACGGTCGGCAGGATGCCGGTGGCCTGGGTGGAGCCGGGTCCGGCGATTTCGACGAGACCCTCGTAGTCGATGCCGAGCCGGATTGCCCTCTGGACGTCGGCGGAAGCGGTGGGGAGGTTCTTCTCGCGGCTGACCGCGAGGTAAAGGACTTCTGCCGCCTGGCTGTTGTCGACGGTGAGGTTGTCGCCGTGCAGGCCCTTGGTCTGCAGCGCCGAGATGTCGAGGGCGATCTGCGAGTCACCGGACTGCACGCCGAGCAGCTGCTGCTGTGCCGAGGGCACGTTCCGGATGATCACCCTGGGGTACGCCGGTGCGTCACCGGCGTACTCCGGGTTGGTCTCCAGGACGATCTGCGAGGAGTTGCTGTAACTCTTCAGCCGGTACGGCCCCGATCCGGCCGACGCCCTGTTCAGCCAGGCCTCGGCCGAGTCCTCGGTGACCGCGTTCTTCGCGTCGGTGCCGCCGTGCGCGCGTACCGCGTCGGCGTTGAGCACCCCGAACTGCGGGGTGGCGAGCATGGCGGGCACATCGGCACGAGGGGTCTCGGTGGTGAGAACCACGGTCCGCGCGCCCTTGGCCTCGACCGAGAGCCCGGCCATCAGATAGGCGGGACTGGCGTCGACGTGACGCAGCCGGTCGAAGGAGAAGGCGACGTCGCTCGCCTCGACGGGGGACCCGTCGGAGAAGCTGGCGTTCCTCCGGAGGGTGAACGTCCAGGACTGCCCGTCCTCGGAGTTGGACCACGACGTGGCCAGACCGGGCACGGGGGTACGCAGGTCGTCGCCACGGTAGGTGGTCAGCGTCTCGTACAGGGCGTGGTCGACGAGGTAGTCGGTGGGCTGGTAGACGCGGGCCGGGTCGATGGACTTGGCGTTGAAGGCCGTGTCGACGACGAGGGTGTGGCGCGCGGCCTCGACGGACACGCCCGCGGTCGCGCAGGAGGTGAGCGAGGCCGTCAGCACGGCGGCCAGGGCGAGGGCGGCGAGGGTGCGCCGCCGGGGCCGGGGCGGCAGGGCGCCCGCCGGTGGACTGCTGAAGCGGTGGGTCATCGGGGTCTCCGCTCGGAGAGACGGGCAGGGAGGAGGCGGGGAAGTCACTCCTGGGTGGCGTCCCGGGGCGGGGCTCGCACCGGGTGCGTACGGCGGGTGCCCTCGGCGTGTGGGCCCGGGGCGGCCCGGCGGGGGCGGGGGGTCCGCCGCCGGGCCGGTCGGTCAGGCCGAGGCGGTCACGGGTACGGCCGGCGGGCCGCCCTGGAGGTCCACGTCGATGGTCTGCCGGTACAGGCGCAGCCAGTTGCCGCCGCACAGCCTCTCGACCTCGGCGGGTGAGAAGCCGGCCTTGGCGAGCCCGTCGGGGATGTTGCCGAACTGGGCCGACGTCTCGAACCACTCCGGGTCCGGGACGACCGGCGACTGTCCCGGCTTGCCCGCCCCGTACTCGGGCCCGCGCGTCCAGTGGCCCTTGCGCATCTCCACCATGTGCTCCTCGGTGAGGAAGCGCCCGAGGTCGGAACCGACCCCGACGTGATCGACGCCGATCCGCTCCACGGTGCGGGCGACCAGTTCGCACCAGCTGCCGACGGTCTCGCTCCACTCGCCGGCGATGTTCGGATACATCGTCAGGCCGAGGACCCCGCCCCGTTCCGCGAGCGCGTCGATGACCTCGGGCCGCTTGTTGCGGGCGTGGTCGAAGAACTCGCGCGGATTGGCATGGTTGATCGCGACCGGGACCGCCGAGGCGTGGACGGCGTCGTACGAGGTCCGGTCGCCCACGTGCGAGCAGTCGACGAGGACACCGCAGCGGTTCATCTCCTCGACGGCGTTGCGGCCGAAGCGGGTCAGACCGGCGTCGGTGGTCTCGTAGCAGCTCGCGCCCAGGGTGTTCTGGATGTTGTAGGTGAGCTGCATGACCCGCAGGCCCATGCGGGCGAAGAGCTCGATGTTGTCGAGCCGGTCCTCGATCGGGGAGGCGTTCTGGGTCCCCATGAGGACGGCGGTGCGGCCCTCGGCGGCAGCCGTCTCGATGTCGGCCGTGGAGTACGCGATCCGTATGAGGTCGGCGTTGTCGCGTTCCATGCCGTACCAGTCGGCGAGCGCCTGCATGGTCTCCGCCGCGTTCTCCCAGAACGCGATGGTGTTGGTCACGCAGTCCACGCGCCCCGCGCGCAGCTCCTCGAAGACCGTCCGGTTGAAGACGCCGCACTCGAGTCCGTCGATGTTCATCGCTGCTCCTCGTTCTTGGCCGTGCCGCCGACGAAGTCCACGTCGTCGGTGAGGTCGGGTTCGATCACGCCGTTCTCGTCGACGGCGGTCGCGCCGGCGTGCTTGAGGGAGGTCACCGACTCCGTGGACAGCGCGTGCGCGGAGTCCTCGAACAGCGACCACCACAGGGCGGCGGGGGTCTCCACCCCGGTGCGTACCGCGCGGGCCGCGGGAAGCGAACCGACGAGTGACATCAGCCGCAACAGATCGGAGTCGTCCGGCAGTTCGGGTGCGCGGCGCTCCATGACCAGGAGTACGCCCTCCCCGTCCAGCCCCTCGGGCAGCGGGGGCAGACCGGCGGCCGGTGCGGCGTCCGGAGCGGTGGGGGTCACGGTGATCACGACACCCCGGTCGGTGCCCTGGTGCTCCAGTACGGCGGCGAGGCCCGCGCGCTCGACGCGCCCGGCCCACAGGGTGACCCGCTCCCCGGGTACGGCCTGGAGCAGGTCGAGCAGTGCCGGGGCGACGACCAGGGCGCTCTGGCCGAGGCAGTCGACCACGAGCGCGTCCGGGGTCTCGGCGGCGATCTCCACCCGGCCCGAGCCGTCACGGTCGGCGGCGCTGAGCCCCTCGGCGAGGAACTGTAGCGCGGGCAGCCCGGCGGCCTGGGCGTGCAGCACCAGATCGCGTACGGCGTGTACGGCGCCGAGCGCCAGGCCCTGGGCCTGGAGCAGCCGCTCGGTGACGAGCCGCAGTTCGCGCAGCGACAGGCGCAGGGTCTCGGCGTCGGAGGCGTTGTGCCAGGTGCGGCCGAGGCGGTCGGCGGCACTCCCGGTGCCGCTGGTGAGCGTGGCGGAGGTCATCGGGCGGCTCCGTTCGAGGGGGCGGGTGCGGGTGCGTCGAGGACGACGGTGTCGGTGGGGCGTGGCACGGCGGGCCAGAACCACGGGCCGACGGTGTCGGAGGCCCCCAGGTCGGCCGCGGTGGGGGCGCCCTGGAAGATCACGCCGCGCAGGTCACGGCCCAGGTAGTCCTTGGTGCGTTCCAGGCCGTAGAGGGCGGCGTTCGCCAGGCGGATGATCCGCGCGGGCACGAAGCCGGCGTCACGGATGTTGGTGTGCGGTACGGCGTACGCATGCCCGGCGAGGGACTGGAGGCGCTCGACGCCTCCCCGCAGTTCGGGGCGGCGTGCGAGGAGGCGTCCGACGGGCAGGGCGGGGTCCTCGGCGGCGAGTACGCCGTCGAGGTGCTGGACCATGCCGGGTACGTCCACGGTGAGATCGACGGTGCCCTCGGGCAGTTCGGCGGTGGCGCCGCACCGGGGCTCCTCGGCGGACCGGGACTTGTACCAGGTGTTGGCGACCGCACCGGGCGCGGTGCGGTCGACAGCGAGAGCCCAGGCGTACCGGTCGGCGAGCAGCGCGCGCAGCTCACCGGCGGCCATCGACCCGTCCCGGCGGAACGTCTCGTCGACGGTGAGTCCCGACGCGAGCCGGTCCGACTCCTCGGGGTCCAGCTCGGTGAGTACGGAGTTGATCACCTCGGCGGCTTCGTCGCAGACGTCCTCGACGCCGTCGACCAGCTCCGCCACCGTGGGCACCCGGCCGTCCGCCCCGGCCGCGGCGGCGCGTAGGGGGATGGCGTCGAGCACGCGTCGGAGGTCGGCGACGATCCGCTCGGCGGGGGTGAAGCAGGTGTACTCGTTGACGTCTTCGCTCTGGTAGAGAGCGGCCCGCTCCAGCAGGGCGACCAGCGTGTCCGCCACGCCGGAACCGGGTGCGGCCGCGAGACCGCGGGCATGGGCGAGGGCCTGCTCGCGCAGCGAGATCCAGCGGTCCACCAGCACCGGATGGTTGCCGACCCACAGGACCAGGCCGAGCGCGGAACTGTTGCCGACGCCGAGGAAGCGGCGTACCTGCGGGTCGAGGGCCACGGCCGTGTCCGAGCGGCGGGCGGCCAGCGCCTCGACCAGGTCGGCGCTCAGCTCGCGCATCATGTAGGCGGACAGCAACTGGGCGTGGTACGGCACCGCGAGCGGGTGGTCGTCGCCGTACGCCAGGAAGGTGCGGGTGCCGAAGGTGCCGTTGCCGTCGAGACCGATGTTGCGCATCAGATAGCCGACACGGGCGAGCGCGACGGTGTCGGGCTGCCGCCCCGCGGCCAGCGCCTCCACGACGTGCTCGAAGACGCGCAGCGAGCGGTTGGCGCGGCACCAGGTGAGTGTGTGCCCGGTGGCACGGCCGTGGTAGAGGCGCGGCATCTCGTTGCGGGTGTGCTCGACGTCCTCGGCCGTGGCGGGGCCGTCGAGGAGGGCGCCCATCATGTCCCAGCCGAGGTCGAAGATGCGCAGGGTGCGCTCCTGCGACGAGGGCGGGAAGGCGAAGGCCACGAAGTCCATCACGCGGTCCGCGGTGTGGATGCGGTAGACGGCCTCGCCGCTGCCGTCCGCCCCGACGGTCAGCGAGCGGCGCTCGACGCGCCAGTTCTCACGAAGCATCCGGTTGACCAGGGAGCGGGCCGACGAGAGGCGCCCGGCCTGCAGGGAGGAGAGGGCGGCCGAGGTCATGATCTCGGCGGCAGGCCGGCCGGCGGGCCCGGCCGGGCTGGGCTGTGGTGCCACGGATGGTTCCTTTCGTGCGCGTCACGCGGTGCGGTGCCGCCGCGGGGGAGCGGCGGCCGTCGCCGGCGGGGCCGGTGGTCCGGCTGCCGTGGGGCGACAGAGCTGGTGCGGGCCTGGCAGGGCGTCGGGGCAGCCCGGGGCCAGGCATGGGGATTCACGGAGGGCACGGCCGGCAGGGGGTGAGGTCCGGTCGCGAGGGTGGTGCGCGGGGTGGCGGCGCGGCGGGGCACGCCCCGGTCGGGGGCGGCGGCGCCGGGGTGCCGTGTCCGGGCGGACGAGGGCCGGGACCGTGCGGGTGGGTGCGGACGGGGTCCGGGTCAGGGCCCGGTGGCGGGGTGTCGGACGGCGGCGGTCACCTGCTCCCGGAGACGATCTTGGTGACACGAGCCGCGCAGGCCACGGCGTCGGCCGCGGCATCCTCGGCGTCGAAGCGGACCATCGGGCCCACCACGGACAGAGCCGCCATCACCCGGCGCCTGGCGTCGAAGACCGGGGCCGCCACGGCGACCGTCGGCTCCAGCCGGTTCGGCAGCGAGATCGCGTAGCCGAGGCCCCGGATACGCTCCAACTCCGCGTCACCGGCGGTGGATACTCCCGCATCGCGCAGCGCGTCCAGATCGTGCGGCAGCGCCCAGGCGGTGAGCACCCGGCCGGACGCGGTGTCCGAGATCGGCATCCGTGCCTCGATGCGGGAGTCGACGCGCAGCAGTCGGTCGACCTCGACCCGCTGCACGATCCGCGCCGAGTCGCCGTCGAGGACGGCCAGCGACACCGTCTCGTCGATCAGAGCGGCCAGTTCCTCCATCGCCGCGGTGGCCCGGTGGCCTAGCCCGGCCTGGGCGAACGCGGCGTCGGAGAGCCTGGAGACACGGAGGCTGAGCCGGTAGGTCCCGTCCTCCGCCTGCTCGGCCCAGCCGCCGGCGCACAGCGTCACCAGCTGCCGGTGCACATAGCCCCGGCTGCCACCTGTGCGACGGGCCAGCTCGGAGACACCCACGCCCTGCGGCTCGTCGGCCAGGGCGGCGAGGACCTCCAGCGTCTTGAGCGAGGAGGTGAGTATCTGGGTGGCCAAGGTGCTGTCTCCTATAAGAGGACACTGTCTCCGATCGAGATGCGTCACTTAAACACCGCACTCGCCGGACCGTCAATGGTCGCCAGAAGAAAAACATCAGACGCACCATCAGGTGTGACGATTGCCGACGTTTACCTTGGATTCCACTGTCGTTGTCGCCATTGGCTTACGAATATGAGAATCCGGCCGGGGTGACGCGTGGCCTGCGCCTGTCTTCCATAGGGAGACGGCTCAGGCGAGTCCGCGCAGTGCGACGTCGTCCGTGCTGCCGGGGCCCGGGGAAGTAGACGTACAGCACATGTCCTTCGGGGCCGGTGACCCGGTGCGCGCGTCCCTCAACATCGCGGAGACATTGATGTACGGTCCACTCACATGCGTAACCGACTCGTTCTCGCGTGGACCTCGGCCGTGGCCGCCGCACTCTCGGTCGCGGCAGCAGCCGGCCCGGTGGCCGCAGCCCCGGCCGCTCGCGCGTCCGTGACGCCGACGGCCCACTGCCCCCAACTCTCTGAAGAACTCACCTGGTACGGCGACAACCGCGCCCAGCTGCAGCGCGTGATCGACGAGCGCGGCACCTGCCACGGCAAGGGCGGACCGCGCCCGGTCGCCGCGTTCGACTGGGACAACACCATCACCAAGAACGACGTCACCGACGCCACCATCAGCTGGTCCCTGCGGCACGACAAGATCCTGCGGCCGGCCCGCTGGAAGGACACCAGCAAGTGGCTGACCGACACCGCGGACAAGGCCCTCACCGAGGCCTGCGGCACCGACGTCGAGGTGGGAGCGCCCCTGCCCACCTCGACCAACGCCCGCTGCGCCGACGAGATCCTCCAGATCCGTGAGGACGGCTCCACGATGAGCGGCGAGGCCGCCTTCGCGGGGGAGTGGAACCACCGGCGTACCGTTCCGCAGTACGCCTGGGTGCCCCAGCTGTTCGCCGGACACACCGTCCCCGAGCTGCGCGCGTACACGGAGGCCGCCCGCAAGGAGGCCCTCGCCGCGCCTGTCGGTGCGACCCGCACCGTCGGTACCCACGTCCTTCCCGCCTACGTCCGTTACTACGAACAGCAACGCGACCTCGTCCGCACGCTCCAGAAGGCCGGGTTCGACGTCTGGATCGTCTCGGCGGGCTCCGAGCCGGTCACCGAGGTCTGGTCGCGCGACATCGGCATCGACCGGGCCCACACCGTCGCCATCCGCTCCGTACTCGACGGCAAGGGCCGCATCACGACCAGCAACGAGGGCTGCGGCGGGGTGGGGAACACCGAGGGCGAGGCCATCCCGTACATCGACGGCAAGCGGTGCTGGATCAACCAGGAGATCTACGGGATCGAGGGCAGGGCCGCCTGGCACAAGCAGGCCCCGGACCGGCGGATCGCGCTCGGCGGCGGTGACGCCGACACCGATGTGACGTTCGTCGGTGACGCCACCGGCGCGCACCTCGTGCTCAACCGCAACAAGAACGAGGTGATGTGCCGCGCCTACGACAACGCCGACGGCCGCTGGGTCGTGAATCCGATGTTCATCGAGCCGCTGCCCCGCAAGGCCACGGCCTACCCCTGCGCGACCGCCGCCTACAACGAGCCCGCCGGCGGCTTCGGCCCCTTGCGGCGTGGCGACGGCAGCGTCGTACCGGATCAGCAGGACACGGTGTACTGACCTCCCGCCCCCTGGCAGCGGCCGGGCCGTCGTCGGCCAGACACCCTTCGTATGTCGGCCAAAGACATCGCAGTCCCCCGCGACGGATGGCGGGCGTCACTAGCGTGAGGCCCGCCATCGCTACATCAGTGCACCGATCGCACAGGGGGACACACCATGGAATCGCGTGTAGGCGGAGCCTTATTCAGGGCGCTCAGCGTCATCGTGGCCGCGTTGGCCGTCATGCTCGGGCTGACCGCGCAGGCGGGCGCGACCCCGGCCGACAGGGTGTCTGCGTCCGGGCTGACCGGCCTGACGTTCACTTCGGTCAACAGTGGCCGGAACCTGGACGTGCAGAACGGCAACACGGGTAACGGGGTCTTCGTCGTCACCAACGCGGCACCCGGCTACCACCAGCAGTGGACGGCCGACCTACAGACCGACGGCGCCTTCCGCCTGGTCAACGACGACACCGGCAAGTGCCTGGCGACCGGCTTCCCGCTCGCCCAGCAGGCCTGCGCGGGCACAGCGGCCCAGCGCTGGTACTTCCAGCCCGTCGCGGGTGCCGAGAACACCTTCATGATCCGCAACGCCGGTGACAACAAGTGCGTCGATGTCGTCCTCGCGGCCCAGAACGACGACGCGTGGACCCAGACCTACGCCTGCAACGGCAGCAAGGCCCAGCAGTGGTCCATCCCGGCCTCGGCCACCGGGGACGCGTTCGAGGCCGCCGTGGACTACGCCTCCAAGCGCTGCCAGAAGGACGAGGAGACCTGCTCGTGGACGAAGGGCTCCCAGGCCCCGGCCGAGCCGCTGCCCGTGCAGTGCGTCTCGCCCGTCTGGTACAACGGCACCGCCGCCTCGGTGCCGTGGACGTTCTCGCTGACCACCGAGCACGGCTGGTCCAGCGAGATCAGCGTCTCCTTCACCGCGTCCGTGGGCTCAGGGTCTCCGAGCCCTGTTCAGGCGAGTGTCGCCGAGACCATCGCGGGCAAGGTGACCTACAGCCTCAGCGAGACGCTCGGCAACAGCCTGGAGATCGCCGTGCCGTCGGGCCACTACGGCTGGGTGGCGCTGTCGGAGCTGGCGACGAAGGTGACCGGGGACTGGACGTTCGACGCGAACGGCTACCCCTGGAAGGCGCACGACACCGTCACCGTGCCCCTGACCAGTGACGACCAGGGCCACGCCAGCGTCTACCTGGCGAAGACCGGCCCGGAGTTCACGACCTGCGGCGGCTGATCCGCCGGGGCCCGCACCGCGCACACCTGGTGCGGGCCCCGGAGAACCTGCGCTGGCGGAGACGCAGGCCGCAGGCGAAGCACCCCGCCGCTACCAAGGCGTTGGAGTGGCGGGGTTCTGGCCGGGGCGCCTGGAGTTAGGTCAGAGGACGGAGGGCTCCTGGGTCTTCACGTCGGCCACGAACGAAGCGAATGCGCAGGCGGCGAAATGCAGAACTGGCCCACCCGGGTCCTTGGAGTCACGCACGGGAACGATGCCGTGCGGGGCGACGAGGTTGGTGGCAATCTCGATGCAGTCACCACCGTTGTTGCTGTACGAGGACTTGAACCAACGGGGGGATTCGGTCGTCACGGGGTGCCCTTTCGCAACTGGCTGATCATGGCCACGGACGCCGCTTGCGACAGCGCTTCAGCCTGTAGTTGATGGTAGGCCGTCAGCATGGGCATCACGGAAGTGCTCTCTCGGTCCAGGTGCCCCTGAGCCTGCGACTCGGCATAGCAGATCACGGACCGATCCGGCAGCGTCAACAGGTTGACGGGCAGGTCGAACGTGCGTCGCTCACCTATCTCGAACGGCGCCACCTGAAGCAGCGTGTTCGGCAGCCCGGCGAACTCGACCAGGTGCTCCAACTGGGCGGCCATGACGGCGCTGTCCGCCAACACCCGCGCGTACGAAGGTGGTAACAGCAGCGACGGACAGACACCGGCGGACGGGCGCTGATCGTGTCCGAGGAGAGGATGCCGGAGGCCGGTCCTGGTGTGGCTCGACGTTCCGGCCAACCCTGTGCCCCTCCGGGCTTCCGGATCTCGTGCGCAGAACGAATGAGTGGAGCCTTCGACGCGGACACGCGCTGCCCGACTGTGCTTTTCTGCTGCCGTGAATCTAAAGAGTGCCCTCGATGCCGACGGGCTCCCGGGACGTCAGATCCGGCGTCGTCATCAGCCGGACCTTCCCGAGTGCGTCTTGGTGCTCGCCGATGTCCACGAAGCCGACGGCTACCCGACCAACTGGCCGGACGACCCTGTCGGCTGGTTGTCCGAGCCGTCGTTGCTCGCTGCCTGGGTGGCGGAATCGGATGAACAGATCATGGGGCACATCGGTCTGTGCCGTGGTGAGGAAGGAGACGCGGCCCCCGACCTGTGGAGCAGGCGTGCGGGACTGGGCGCCGAGATGACCGCGGTGGTCAGCCGCCTGTTCGTCGCTCCGGCGGCCAGGGGCAGCGGGATCGGCGCACGGCTGGTCGCACAGGCTGTGCGGGAGGCGCGGGAGCGCGGACTGCATCCGGTCCTGGACGTCGTGGCGTCCGACACCACGGCAGTGGCCCTGTACGAACGTCTGGGCTGGAGCTTGCTGGCCACCGTGGAACAGCAGTGGGAGCCGGCCCAGACTGTGACCGTGCATTGCTACGAGGCGCCCGCGTGACCTGGCGCGGCGGGCCGTGACGTCTCCCCGCTGCTGGGCGGCGGACGTCGCGGTGACGTACGAGGGGGACTGGTGCTCTCATCGATGCGTGAGGGAGGAAGGCCGTAGTGCACCCCGAAGCTCAAGTCCCGGAACTCGGGTCTCGGGATCCAGGGTTCGAGCGTCGGATGCGGTCAGGTCACTCTTTCGAGGGTACGGGCGAGGCTCCCGGCCCGGCGCTTGAGCTTCGGGATTCGGGGGCCGGGATCCGGGAGCCGGGATTCGAGCGATGTTGTACATCCGGGGGGAAAAGAAGGGGGTTTGGGGAAACCTACCCACCCTCCCTACCCCATCACGGCCAGCAAGTATGACTAATCGTGACCGGCTTGCGGCGCAGAGTCGTGGGTGCTTACGGTGCCCACAACGAAACGACCCCGGCACGGTGTTGGAAGCACCATCCGGGGTCTCACCCCAAGATCGAATCGAGCGATCCCGTGGCTACCCAGCACCCTAGCTCCGCCCTGTGCGCCCCCGCACCCTCACGCTCGTACCGCCAGGCCCGCACCGGCTACGGCAAGCGCTCCGTGCCCGCCCAGCCCCCGCCCCAGGCAGCTGACTTCGCCTTCCTCCCGGAGCGGGAGCGGTACGTCGCCGGGTACGTCGACCATCTCCCCGACGGTGCGGCCATGGACATCAAGTCGCTCGCCAAGGACCTCCCGCTGTACGGCCAGATGGCCATCGGCACCGCCCTGCGCACCCTGGCGGTCGCCGGTCACCTCCGCCACGTACGCTGCCGCGTCGAATCGCTCGGCCAGAGCCGCTGGGTGACCCGTACGTACTGGTCCCGTGCCGCCCGCGACAACGAGTGGTGGGCCACCCACCTGGCCGGGGAGGTGGCTGGGGCCCCGGGCGCCTCCGTCGAGCCGCCGACGCCCACGCCGCAGGAGACGCTTGCCGCCCCCGCCGTGCCGCAGCAGAGGACACCGGCCGACCCGGCCCCGGGCAGCCCCGCGCCCTCGCCCGCGTATCTCGCTCTGGCCCGGCTCGGCCGCATCGAGCCCCGGCTCGCCCTTTCCGCCAGGGACTGCGCCGCGCTGGAGCGGCTCGCCGCGGAGTGGTTCACCCGTGGGGTTGATGCCGACTACCTCACCCAGGCCCTGATCTCCGGCCTCCCCTCCCCGATCGGCTCGCCCGTCGGCTTCGTACGCTGTCGCCTCACCGACAAAATCCCGCCCCGGCTGCCCGACGTTCCTGCCCCGGGGGTGGCCACGCCCGACGTACGCCCTCTGCTGGTGGAGTGCGCGCAGTGCGGCCGCCCCGGCCCGGCGCAGGCGCTCCCGGACGGCCTCTGTCGCCCCTGCCGCGTCATGGTGCAGGCAGGGGCCGAGGCATTTGAGGAGACCACGCCCGAACTGCCTGCCGAGCGCGATGTCAAGGCGCTGGTGGACAGCATGCGCAATTTGATGCGGACACCCTGAGCTGCAGACTCAGTACGGCCGTTGACGTTGATCACCAGTTGCGTTTGTTCGTGGTGGAGCCGAATTCGAAAGCGGTGTGCTGGTCACCGGTGTGTCACTCTCCGGCTGTGAATCGGTCGAGCATGCGTTCCAGGAGCTCGTTGTCGCCGTGGTGGCTCTTGATGGATGCCACGATGTTTTCGTCGGGATCCATCGACGCCCATGAGATCGGTCGGCCTGCCTGGTGGCTCAGCTGGGTCAAGAACGCCCGCTGTGTGCGCCCGTTTCCCTCGCGGAACGGGTGAAGAGCGTTCAGGTCGGCGTAGAGGCCGGCCGCTGCCACCACGAATGCCGGACGAGCAAGGCCACGCAGCCAATCGGCGGCACGCAGCCGTCCGAATATGTCCTCGGAGTACGCGACGATGTTGTGCGCTGGGCACGGCGTGTGCTTGGCGATGTTAACCGTGCGTGTTCGGCCCGCTCAGTCGTACAAATCGCCGAATACGAATGCGTGCATCGCGCACAGGTGAGCCAGGCCGAATGACCCGGGTAGAGGCCTTGCGGCGAGCTGGAGGAGCCGGGCGCGCGTGATGTCCGCCTCTGCGGCTTCGAGGGCGGAGGCGGTGGTGATGTGGAGCAGATTCCGTAAGACGCCGTTAGGCAGGGTGTACGGGTCGGTCATCCCGCCCGCCGCTGTGCTGTCGGCCTATGCCGTGCGATGGCGCGGTCTGCCATCTCATCGGCGCTGAGTGTGCCGGACACGTAGGCGGCTGCGTCAGCTTCGGACGCCGCAGTCGGGGTCAGACCCTCCGCGGCGAGGGAACCGCCGACAGACGCCACCGCATCGAGGCGGGCCGCGCGGCCGGTCAGATTCTCGTAGGCCTCGACCGACAGCAGTACGCCCTGGGCCTTGCGATGGGCCCCGATCAGGACGGGCTCAGCGTCAGGGCCGGCGTCGTCGAGTGCGGACAATATCCGGGAGAGGCGCGTCCGGGCGTCGCTTACGGTGACGATCTCTGGTACCTGCATAACTCAAGAGTAGCGTAAACAGGTACGGAAATCTGTACAGGAATTGGTCCCGCCGTGGAGAGGTAGGGGGCGGTGCACCCGTGCCTGGGTGCACCGCCCCTGCCCCGGCCGTCAGGCCGGCCGCAGCCAGACCGTCGCCAGCGGCGGGAGCGTCAGCGTGAGGCTGGTGTCCCTGCCGTGTGCCGGCACGGCCTCCGGCTTCAGCGGCTCCTCGTTGCGTACGTCGCTGCCGCCGTAGCGGGCCGCGTCCGTGTTCAGGACCTCCACCCAGGCCTCCGGGCCGTCCGGCACGCCGATGCGGTAGTCGTGGCGCACCACCGGGGAGAAGTGCGAGACCGCGATCAGCGGTGAGCCGTCCGCGTCGTAGCGGACGAACGAGAACGCGTTGTCCTCCGCGGCGCCGCCGTCGATCCAGCTGAAGCCCTCCGGGGACGTGTCCCGCTGCCAGAGCGCGGGCAGCGCGGTGTACACCGCGTTGAGGTCCGTGACCAGGGTGCGTACGCCGCGGTGGTCGCCGGAGGCCTCGTACGTCTCGTCGAGCAGCCACCAGTCCGGGCCGTGGCCCTCGGACCACTCGGCTCCCTGTGCGAACTCCTGGCCCATGAAGAGGAGTTGCTTACCCGGGTGGGCCCACATGTAGCCGAGGTAGGCGCGGTGGTTCGCGCGGCGCTGCCACCAGTCGCCGGGCATCTTGGTGACCAGCGCCTGCTTGCCGTGCACCACCTCGTCGTGCGAGATCGGCAGCACGTAGTTCTCGCTGTACGCGTACACCATCGAGAAGGTCATCTCGTTGTGGTGGTACTTGCGGTGGACGGGCTCCTTGGAGATGTACACGAGGGAGTCGTGCATCCAGCCCATGTTCCACTTCAGGCCGAAGCCCAGGCCGCCGGAGTCCGTGGCGCGGGTGACGCCGTCCCAGGCGGTGGACTCCTCCGCCATCGTGACGACGCCCGGGTTGCGCCGGTAGACCGTCGCGTTCATCTCCTGGAGGAAGGCGACCGCGTCCAGGTTCTCCCGGCCCCCGAACTCGTTCGGCGACCACTGGCCGTCCTCGCGGGAGTAGTCGAGGTAGAGCATGGAGGCGACCGCGTCGACCCGAAGCCCGTCGATGTGGAACTCCTCGCACCAATAAGTGGCGTTGGAGACCAGGAAGTTGCGGACCTCCTTGCGGCCGTAGTCGAACTCCAGGGTGCCCCAGTCCGGGTGCGCCGCCCGGTTCGGGTCGGAGTGCTCGTACAGCGGGCGGCCGTCGAACTCGGCGAGGGCCCAGTCGTCGCGGGGGAAGTGCGCCGGCACCCAGTCCATGAGGACGCCGATGCCCGCCGCGTGCAGTGCGTCGACCAGGAAGCGGAAGTCGTCCGGGGTGCCCATGCGGGACGTCGGTGCGTAGAAGCCGGTGACCTGGTAGCCCCAGGAGCCGCCGAAGGGGTGCTCGGAGACGGGCATCAGCTCCACGTGGGTGAAGCCGAGTTCCTTGACGTAGGCGGGCAGTTGGGAGGCCAGCTGCCGGTAGTCGAGGCCGGGTCGCCAGGAGGCGAGGTGGATCTCGTAGACGGAGAACGGGGCCTCGTGGACCGGGCGGTCACCCCGGTGGGCCATCCAGTCCGCGTCCTGCCACTCATGGCGTGAGGCCGTGACGACCGAGGCGGTCGCGGGCGGCACCTCCGTGTGCCGGGCCATCGGGTCGGCCCGCTGGGTGTGCGACCCGTCGGGGCGGCAGATGTCGTACTTGTAGACAGCACCCTCGCCGACGCCGGGGAGGAAGATCTCCCAGATGCCGGTGGAGCCGAGCGAGCGCATGGGGAAGGCCGTGCCGTCCCAGAAGTTGAAGTCGCCCGTGACACGGACCCCGCGCGCGTTGGGGGCCCAGACCGTGAACCGGGTGCCGGACACTCCCTGGTGTTCCATCGGCTCCGAGCCGAGGGCCTTCCAGAGCTCCTCGTGCCGGCCCTCACCGATGAGGTGCAGATCGAGTTCGCCGATGGCGGGCAGGAAGCGGTACGGGTCGTCCACCTCGATCGTGTTGTCGTCGTAGGCGACCTGGAGGCGGTACCCGTCGGGCAGAGCGGGCAGCGGCAGCACCCCCGAGAAGAAGCCGTCGCCGTCACTCTGCAGCTCTGCCCGCTTGCCCTCGGCCAGCACGGTCACCGAGCGGGCGTAGGGGCGCAGCGCGCGGAAGAGCACTCCGCCCGAGGTCGGGTGCGCGCCCAGTACGCCGTGTGGATCGTGGTGCTCACCCGCGAGCAGCCGGCCCCGGTCCGCGTCGTCCAGGGCGTTGGCGGGCAGCACGTTCTTGCTGCCCCCGCCGCGCCGGGGGCGGGGCGGGGTGCCGGCGGCCGCGGCGGTCGTCTTCCTGGCCCGGGCACGCTTGGCCGGGGGCGGTGGTGGCGGGTCGGCCGGTGCGTCCGCGGCGGCCGGAGCCGTGGGGGGCGCGGTGGCGGGCGTCGCGGCGGAGGCGGTGACCTCGGTGGTCACCGGCTTGGCCGTGGGCGGGACCTCGATGGGGTCGGACGACTTGCGGGACGGCTTGCGGGCGGTCACGGAGACTGCCTCCTCGGGGGATGAGTGATGGGAAGCGGAGGTCACGCCGGCATCGCGGCCAGGCGCTGGATGGCGGCCATCGGGACCGGCAGCCAGTCGGGGCGGTGGCGGGCCTCGTACAGCACCTCGTACACCGCCTTGTCGGTCTCGTGTGCGCGCAGCAGTTCCGGCTCGGCGCGTGGATCGGAACCCGCCGCGCGGGCGTAGCCCTCGCAGTACGCGGCACGGCAGCGGGCCGCCCATTCGGGGTTCCACGGGTGGTGCGAGCGGGCCGCGTAGTCGAAGGACCTGAGCATCCCCGCGACATCGCGCACCGTCGGCTGCGGGGCTCGCCGCTCGGGCAGGGGCCTGGCCGGCTCACCCTCGAAGTCGATCAGTGACCAGAAGCCGTCGTCCCCCCGCAGGGTCTGGCCCAGGTGCAGATCCCCGTGGATCCGCTGTGCCGCCCAGCCGCACCCCGTGTCCCCGAGCGCCGCGACCGCGTCGAAGGCGGTGCGCAGCCCCGGTACGTACGGGACGAGTGCCGGGACCGCCTGGGCGGCGGCCTCCAGCCGCTCCACCATCCCGGCCACCAGGTCCCTGGTCCGGTCGTGGGCCAGGGGCGGTGTCGGCAGTGCGGCGGCGAGGGCGGTGTGCACCTCGGCGGTGGCCTGGCCGAGTGCGTGCGCCTCGGGTACGAAGTCCCGGCCGGCGGTCAGCGCGGCGAGCGCCAACTGCCAGCCGTCCTGAGCACCGCGCAGGAACGGCTGGAGCACGCCGAGCGTGAGCGGCTCCGTGCTCGTGGTCGCCTCGAACCAGGCCACCGGGGCGGGGACCCGACCGCAGCCCTCGCGGCCGAGAGCGAGCGGCAGTTCGAGATCGGGGTTGGTGCCGGGGAAGACCCGGCGGAAGATCTTCAGGATGAGGGCGTCACCGAAGACGAGCGAGGAGTTGGACTGCTCGGCGTCCAGGACGCGCGGGGTGAGGTCCGGCGGGATGGGCTCCGCCCGGTCGAAGCGCAGGAGGCCGAGGGATCCGGGGTTACGGAATCGTTCCAGCAGGAGATCGGCGACGCGCGGGTCGTGCAGTCCCTCGTACAGGGTGCGGCCGGCCAGCGGGCCGTCCGTGACCTGTCCGATGCGTGCGCCGGCCAGGCGTGGTGGCAGCGTGGTGCGCACGCCGAGCAGGAGCTGGTAGCAGTCGCCCTGGGTGGGCGCGGGGCGACTGCTCGGCTGGTGCACCCGGACGAGCAGATGCAGCAGCCCGGGACCGGTGCCCGAGGCGTCCAGAGGCAGTATCTCGGTGGCCGCGACCAGGGAGAAGCCGGTGACGGGCTGCCCCTTGCCGGCGAACCACCGCTGCCGGGGGACCCACTCGTGGAGCAGTGGGGCGAGCGACGACAGCAGGGCAGTGGTGCTCGTGGTGCTCGCCGGATGTCGTCTTGTCGTCTTTCTCGATGTTGTGCTCTTCACCAGGGCGACTCGAGTGGATGCAGCCTCCGACATGGCATCGCGTCCTTTCCCCGGGCACACCACAGGATGCGAAGAGTGTCCCGGATTGCGGCAACGGCTGTCCGGCTGTGCGGGACGTGTCGGGTGAGGAAATGTCCATTTGGACTCGATCAATGCTCGATCGATGCTCGATCAATGGGCCACAAAGAGACCGGAAGAGCCCGGAAGTGCTCGATATGGGGGGAGAGTGCCCCGTGCGGGGCGGCGGAAACCGCCCCGCCGGAGGCGCCCCGGAGGTGAGGCGCCGTCAGTCGGCCGTCAGCTGACCGGAGCATCCTTCCGCAGCCGGAACCAGTAGAAGCCGTGCCCCGCGAGAGTCAGCAGATAGGGCCACTGACCGACGGCGGGGAAGCGCACCCCACCGATCAGCTCCACCGGATGACGCCCGGCGAAGGCCCGCAGATCGAGCTCCGTCGGCTGTGCGAACCGTGAGAAGTTGTGGACGCACAGCACGAGATCGTCCTTGTACTCGCGGGTGAACGCGATCACCGCCGGGTTCGACGACGGCAGTTCGTTGTACGAACCGAGGCCGAACGCCGGGTTCTGCTTACGGATCTCGATCATCCGCCGTGTCCAGTGCAGCAGCGACGAAGGCGAGGCCATCGCCGCCTCGACGTTGGTGACCTGGTAGCCGTAGACCGGGTCCATGATCGTGGGGAGGTAGAGCCGCCCCGGATCGCTGGAGGAGAAGCCGGCGTTGCGGTCGGGCGTCCACTGCATCGGGGTGCGCACGGCGTCACGGTCGCCCAGCCAGATGTTGTCGCCCATCCCGATCTCGTCCCCGTAGTAGAGGATCGGTGAGCCGGGCAGGGAGAGCAGCAGCGCCGTGAACAGCTCGATCTGGTTGCGGTCGTTGTCCAGGAGGGGTGCGAGACGCCGGCGGATGCCGATGTTGGCCCGCATCCGCGGGTCCTTGGCGTACTCCGCGTACATGTAGTCGCGCTCTTCGTCCGTGACCATCTCGAGCGTGAGCTCGTCGTGGTTGCGCAGGAAGATGCCCCACTGGCAGCCGGACGGGATGGCCGGGGTCTTCGCCAGGACCTCCGAGACCGGGTAGCGGCTCTCGCGCCGTACGGCCATGAAGATCCGTGGCATCACTGGGAAGTGGAACGCCATGTGGCACTCGTCGCCGCCGGCCGTGTAGTCGCCGAAGTAGTCGACGACGTCCTCGGGCCACTGGTTGGCCTCGGCCAGCAGCACCGTGTCCGGGTAGTTGGCGTCGATCTCCTTGCGGACCCGCTTGAGGAAGTCGTGGGTCTCCGGGAGGTTCTCGCAGTTGGTGCCCTCGCGCTGGTAGAGGTAGGGCACGGCGTCGACGCGGAAGCCGTCGATGCCGAGGTCCAGCCAGAAGCGGAGGGCCGAGATGATCTCCTCCTGCACGGCCGGGTTCTCGTAGTTGAGGTCGGGCTGGTGCGAGAAGAAGCGGTGCCAGTAGTACTGCTTGCGCACCGGGTCGAAGGTCCAGTTCGACGTCTCGGTGTCGACGAAGATGATCCGGGCGTCGGGGAACTGCTTGTCGTCGTCGGCCCAGATGTAGTAGTCGCCGTACGGCCCGTCGGGGTCGGTGCGGGACTGCTGGAACCAGTCGTGCTGATCGCTCGTGTGGTTCATGACGAAGTCGATGATCACGCGCATGCCGCGCTGGTGCGCGGCGTCGACGAACTCCACGAAGTCGGCGAGGTCGCCGAATTCGGGCAGCACGGCCGTGTAGTCGGACACGTCGTAACCACCGTCACGCAGAGGCGACTTGAAGAACGGCGGCAGCCACAGGCAGTCGACGCCCAGCCACTGCAGATAGTCCAGCTTGGCGGTGAGGCCTTTGAGGTCACCGACGCCGTCCCCGTTCGAGTCCTGGAAGGACCGGACGAGTACCTCGTAGAAGACGGCGCGCTTGAACCAGTCGGGATCGCGGTCCTTGGCGGGAGTGTCCTCGAACAGGTCGTGGACAGGCTCATTGACGATCATGGTGTGGGTGACCCTCCGGTCGGCGGGGACGGTCGCAGGACCGCGATGTGCGCGGGTGTGACACCCGGTTCCAGACGCACATAGAAGGCCCTGCCCCAGTGATAGGTGTCGCCGGTGAGCTCGTCGCGCACCGGCACGCTCTCGTGCCGGTCGAGGCCGAGACGCGGCATGTCCAACGAGACCGTGGCCTCCTGGGTGTGGTGAGGGTCGAGGTTGACGACCACCAGAACGATGTCCGGACCCGAGCGCTTGCTGTATGCGATCAGCGCCTCGTTGTCGACCGGGTGGAAGTGGACGTCGCGCAGTTGCTGGAGCGCCGGATGGCGACGCCGGATCCTGTTGAGGGAGGTGATCAGGGGAGCGAGCGAGCGGCCCTCACGTTCCGCCGACTCCCAGTCCCTGGGCCTGAGTTGGTACTTCTCGGAGTCCTGGTACTCCTCGCTCCCGGGACGCACCGGGGTGTTCTCGTACAGCTCGAAGCCCGCGTACACACCCCAGGAGGGGGACAGCGTCGCGGCCAGCACCGCCCGGGCAGCGAAGGCGGGCCGGCCGCCCTCCTGGAGGTAACCGGGAAGAATGTCGGGCGTGTTCACGAAGAAGTTGGGCCGCATGTACGAGGCGCTCTCCCCCGAGAGCTCCATGGCGTAGTCGGTGAGTTCCTGCTTCGTGTTACGCCAGGTGAAGTACGTGTAGGACTGCTGGAAGCCGACCGAGGCCAGCGTGCGCATCATCGCGGGGCGGGTGAAGGCCTCGGCCAGGAAGATCACGTCCGGGTCGGTGCGGTTGATGTCGGCGATCACCTTCTCCCAGAAGACCACCGGCTTGGTGTGCGGATTGTCGACACGGAAGATCCGTACGCCGTGCTCCATCCAGAACCGCAGGACGCGGACGGTCTCCCGGACGATCCCGCTCATGTCCTTGTCGAACGCGATCGGATAGATGTCCTGGTACTTCTTGGGCGGGTTCTCGGCGTAGGCGATGGTCCCGTCGGCCCGGTGGTGGAACCACTCCGGATGCTCCGTCACCCAGGGGTGGTCGGGGGAGCACTGGAGGGCGAAGTCCAGTGCGATCTCCATGCGCAGCGTGCGGGCCGTCGCGACGAAGTGGTCGAAGTCCTCGAGCGTGCCGAGATCCGGATGGACGGCGTCGTGCCCGCCCTCGGCCGAGCCGATCGCCCAGGGCACCCCCGGGTCGTCGGCCCCGGGGGCGAGGCTGTTGTTGGGGCCCTTGCGGTGGGTGGTGCCGATGGGGTGGACCGGCGGGAGATAGACGACGTCGAACCCCATCGCGGCGACGGCGGGAAGCCGCTCGGCGGCGGTACGGAACGTGCCGCTGATCATCCGGGGAGCCGGCGGCGGGAGCTCCGCGCCGACGGCCGCCGGGGCCTTCTTCCGGGCGGCCGTGACCTTGGCGGGCTTGGCGGCGGTCTTCGTGGCCCGCGGCTTCCGGGCGGCCTCCGGGGGCTCCACCGGCTCCGGCCGCGCGCCCTCGGAGCGCGGGAACATCTCGTACCAGGAGCCGTACAGGGCGCGCCGGCGCTCGACGGTCAGCGGCAGCGGCCGGGACGCGGTGACCAGTTCGCGCAGGGGGTGGCGGCCGAGCGCCTCGTCCACCTCGGCGGTCAGCGCCGCCGCGAGACGGGAGGCCGCCGGGCGGCTCGTGTCGCGCAGCGCGTCGACGGCGGCCAGCACGGCCTCGCGCCCGTCCTTCTTGGGTACGCCCTCGGCGGCGCGGGCGTACAGCTCGGCGCCCTCCTCCAGGACCAGCGAGGTGTCGATGCCCGCAGGGATCTTGATACGGGCGTGCGAGCGCCAGGTGGTGACCGGATCACTCCATGCCTCGACGGTGTACGTCCAGTGCCCCTCCGACCCCGGGGTGACTTCGGCCCCCCACCGGTCCGTGCCCGGGGCGAGCTCACGCATCGGCGTCCAGGCACCCGGTCGTCCGTTCGGGTCGCAGAGCACGACGTTGGCGGCCACGGCGTCATGGCCCTCGCGGAACACGGTGGCGCTGACCTCGAAGGTCTCGCCCGCGACGGCTTTGGCGGGCCGTCTGCCGCAGTCGACGAGCGGACGGACGTCCAGGACGGGAATGCGACCGATCATGGAATCACCTGGGGGTCGGAGCTCGGCATGCGCGGCGCGCGACGTGGGCGTGAAGGGCTGACCGCGCTCGCCGCGATGGTGGGGTTGCGTCCTTTGTAGCTGCTCGGTTGACGGCTGACGGGCTGTGGGCATGGCCGCTCCTGTGCGCGTTCACTCGAATGGCACTCGAATGGCAGGCGCGCGGGGGATTCGTGCTCCGGACGGGCACCCGGACGGGCACCTGGATGTGCGGCGCGGGGTTACGACCCGGTGCGCGACGGAGAGCGGATCAGGTCGTTACCGGGGGAGCCTTCCCACCGTTTTCGGGCGGCCAACCCGATGGTGTGTTAACTCCTGGGTGCAACCGGTGCACGCGTCGTGGGCCGCACGCCGGTCCCCCGGCCGACGAGCGGGCACCCCCGCAGCCTTCCCTGCGGTGCGAGGTGCCACAAGCCCGCGTGAGGTGGGGAAATCAGCCATATCGCCCGTGACGGAAGGGGACGTAACTGGCGCATCTGGCCCATGGGGCGCCAGGGGCCCGAGATGCCTGCGGGCCCCCCGCGACGGGGGGCGCCCAGGAGCCGGCAGCGGGAGGGCGCGCACTGTGCGGCGCCGGGGGCGGGGGCGGGTGGACGGCGCCGTGCCGGACCCACTGAGCCGGTCGCGCGCCGTGGTCGCGTACGGCGGCACACCGCTAACGTCGAGGGTGACGGAGAGGGCGCCCACCGTCGTGCGTCCCCTCGGATCCGTACGTCCCCTGTAAAGGTGGGATACGTGAAGGCCATTCGTCGATTCACCGTGCGTCCCGTCCTCCCCGAACCCCTGCGACCGCTCAGCGACCTCGCACGCAACCTGCGCTGGTCCTGGCACACCGAGACCCAACAGCTCTTCCAGGCGGCCGACCCGGAGGGCTGGCGGCCCGCGGACGCCGACCCCGTGCGTCTGCTCGGGGCCGTCTCCACGGCGCGCCTCGCCGAGCTGGCCGGGGACCAGCACTTCATGCGCCGGCTCACCGAGGTGTCCGAGGACCTCCGGGAGTACCTCGGCGGCCCGAGGTGGTATCAGAGCCAGCTCTCCCAGGGCGCGGAGCTCCCCGCGGCCATCGCCTACTTCTCACCCGAATTCGGGGTCACCGCGGCCCTGCCCCAGTACTCCGGCGGGCTCGGCATCCTGGCCGGTGACCATCTGAAGGCCGCCAGCGACCTCGGCGTACCGCTGATCGGGGTCGGCCTTCTCTACCGGCACGGCTACTTCCGCCAGAGCCTGTCCCGGGACGGCTGGCAGCAGGAGCACTACCCCGTCCTGGACCCCAACGAGCTGCCGCTCACCCTCCTGCGGGAGGCCGACGGCACCCCCAGCAGGGTGGTGCTCGCCCTGCCGGGCGGTCGCTCCCTGTACGCCTCGGTCTGGCAGGCCCAGGTCGGGCGCGTCCCCCTGCTGCTCCTCGACTCCGACGTCGAGGAGAACGCACCGGGCGAGCGCGACGTCACCGACCGGCTCTACGGCGGCGGCAGCGACCACCGGCTGCTGCAGGAGATGCTGCTCGGCATCGGCGGCGTGCGCGCGGTGCGCACCTACTGCCGGCTGACCGGGCACGCCGACCCCGAGGTGTTCCACACCAACGAGGGGCACGCCGGATTCCTCGGCCTGGAGCGGATCCGTGAACTCTCCGAGACCGGTCTGGACTTCGACGCCGCGCTGGAGGTCGTACGGGCCGGCACGGTGTTCACCACGCACACCCCCGTGCCCGCCGGGATAGACCGCTTCGAACGCCAGCTCGTGGCCCGTCACTTCGGTGACGACGGCGAGCTGCCCGGGGTCGGCGTGGAGCGGATCCTGCGCCTCGGGATGGAGACCTACCCCGGTGGTGAGCCCGACCTCTTCAACATGGCGGTGATGGGGCTGAGGCTCGCCCAGCGGGCCAACGGGGTCTCCACCCTGCACGGAGCGGTCAGCCGGGAGATGTTCTCCGGGCTGTGGCCGGGATTCGACCCCTCCGAGGTGCCGATCACCTCGGTGACCAACGGGGTGCACGCCCCGACGTGGGTCGCCCCCGAGGTCCTCCGGCTCGGCGCCGGAAAATTCGGCTCCGAACGGGCGGAGAACGCCCTCGCCGGAGCGGAGGTCGGCCAGGGGTCAGGCACCGACGGCGGGACGGCGGGCACCCCCAGACGCTGGGACGCCGTGGCCGCCATCGGCGACCGGGAGATCTGGGAGCTGCGCAGGGGGCTGCGCGAGCAGCTCGTCACCGAGGTGCGTAAGCGGCTCTACGCCTCCTGGCGCAGGCGCGGCGCCGGCACCGCGGAACTGGGCTGGATCGACGGGGTGCTCGACCCGGACGTGCTGACCATCGGCTTCGCCCGCCGGGTGCCCTCGTACAAGCGGCTGACGCTCATGCTGCACGACCGCGACCGCCTCCGTGAGCTGCTGCTCCACCCGACGCATCCGATCCAGATCGTCGTCGCCGGCAAGGCCCACCCGGCTGACGACGGAGGCAAGCGGCTGGTCCAGGAGCTGGTGCGGTTCTCGGACGACCCACGGGTACGCCACCGCATCGTCTTCCTTCCCGACTACGGCATGGGGATGGCGCAGAAGCTCTACCCGGGCTGCGACGTCTGGCTCAACAACCCGCTGCGCCCCCTGGAGGCCTGCGGCACCAGCGGAATGAAGGCGGCGCTCAACGGCTGTCTCAACCTCTCCGTGCGCGACGGATGGTGGGACGAGTGGTTCGAACCCGACTTCGGCTGGGCGATCCCCACCGCCGACGGGTCCGCCACCGACGAGGAGCGGCGCGACGAGCTGGAGGCCAACGCCCTCTACGCGCTGATCGAGGACCGGGTCGCACCCCGCTTCTACGACCGTAACGCCGAGGACCTGCCCGAGCGGTGGATCGAGATGGTCCGCCGCACCCTTGTCACCCTGGGCCCCAAGGTCCTCGCGGGCCGCATGGTGCGCGAGTACGTCGAAAGGCTCTACACCCCCGCGGCGCAGTCCCGCCGGGCGCTGGAGCCGGCCGCCGCACGCGAGCTCGCCTCCTGGAAGGCCAAGGTCCGTGCGGCCTGGCCGCAGGTGGCGGTCGACCATGTGGAGACCGCCGCCGACGCGGTCGTCGGCGGCTCCGCGGAGCTGGGGGCCACCCTGGCGCTCCGGGTCCGGATCGCCCTGGGCGGCCTCGACCCGGAGGACGTGGAGGTGCAGGTGGTCGCCGGGCGGGTCGACTCCGGGGACGCGATCGCGGAGGCCCAGACGTTCCCGCTGAAGCCGGCGGGCGGTCACGACCTGGAGGACCGCTGGCTGTACGAGGGCCCGCTGGCCCTGGACCGTACGGGGCCTTACGGCTACACCGTCCGCGTCCTGCCCGCGCACCGGTTGCTCGCCTCCGGCGCGGAACTCGGCCTGGTCGCCGTGCCGAACGCGGCCACGGGCGACGGCGGCGGGGTGCTCCTGCGCTGACATCCTTCGCTCACGGTGGGCCCGGCGTGTTTCCACGCCGGGCCCGCCCCTGTGCCCTGCCGGTTCACCGGGTCCCGGCAGGGGTGGATCCGCCGCGACGTCGCTACCATGACAGCCCTGCCGGTGCGGTCCTGCGGCCACCGACACAGTTAGGGTCTTTCGTTTGGATCAGGCTGGGTCAGGGAGCGGGGTCTGGTGCCGTGCATCGCAAGGCGGAGGAGGGAGTCATGGCGGAGCCATGGCGACCGACGACAACGCCGCGAGGTGCGGTGCCAGGGCACGCGAGCCCGGCATGATCCAAACGAAAGACCCTAGGCGTCCCACCGGGCGCGAGTGGAGGTCAGCACGGTGAACGGCGGCGGAGGCCGAGCGAGACGCCTGACCCGTCGGCTGGCCGCCCGGAGCGGCACATCCCGGCAGCTGCGCACCCGCCCGCCGGAAGCCGCCGGGGCGCCGCGGGGCGACCGCTTCACCATCGCGGCCCGGTTGCGCTGGCTCAACGCGGCGAGCACCCGGATAGGCACCACGCTCGACCTGGAGCGAACGGCCCAGGAGCTGGCCGGATACAGCGTCCCGAGGCTGGCCGACGGCGCCGCCGTCGATCTCCTGGAGTCCGTGCTGCGCGGCGAGGAGGGCGAGCGTGTCACCGGCACGGCGGTGCCCGTCACCCGTGCCATGGCGGTGCGTGCCATCGACGCGCTGGACGGACTCGAACCCGCCCCCGTGGGCGAGGTGGTCGACCGCAGGGAGCGCCGCGAGACGCTGCTGACCACCGAGTGCCTGCGCAACGGCCGGCCCGTGCTGGTCAGCCGGATGACCCTGGAGGACTACGAGCGCGTCGCGCCGACGCCGAGCGCGGCCGTCGCGATGCGCCGTCAGGGAGTCCACAGCTACATGGCCGTGCCGCTGATCGCCCGCGGTGTCCTGCTGGGCTCCGCCGACTTCGTACGCGCGGGTGACAGCCCGCCCTTCAACCGTGTGGACCTCGACCTGGCGGGTCAGCTGGGCTCCATGGCGGCCGTGTTCATGGACAACGCCAGGCTCTACGGGCGCGAGCGCGAGCACGTCGTCTCGCTCCAGCGCTCGCTGCTCCCGCGCGCCACACCGCACACCCCCGGCCTGCGTGTGTACGCCCACTACGCGCCGGCCGTCGACGCGCACGGGGTGGGCGGCGACTGGTACGACGTGGTCGCGCTCCCCAGCGGGCGTACGGCGCTGGTCGTCGGTGATGTCACCGGTCACGGCCTGCCCGCCGCCGCCACGATGGGCCGGCTGCGGGCGGTCGCCCGTACGCTCATGATGCTGGACATCGCCCCCGACCGGCTGCTCGCCCGGCTCGACCTGGCCACCCGGGACCTGGAGGACGACCAGGTCGCCACATGTCTGTGCGCGGTCTACGACCCGGCGGACTCGAGCTACACGATCGCGAGCGCGGGTCATCCACCGCCGCTGCTGGTGGACGCGGACGGGGCCGCGCGCTACCCCGACGTGCCGGTCGGAGCGCCCCTGGGCGCCGGGGTCATCCCGTACGACCCGCTGAGACTGCGCGGGCCGGCGGGCGGCCGGCTGGTGTTCTACACCGACGGCCTGATCAAGACACGCACCGACGACGTGGACGTACAGCTGGAAGGGCTGCGCGCGTCCGTGTCCTCGATGGCGCCCGAGGAGCTCGACGCCGGCGGTCCGCTCACCTCGCCCCGACAGGACGACGGCCGGTTCGACGAGGCGGTGCTGCTGGTCGCGGGCGGCCACGAGCTGTCCCCCGAGGTGCGGTTGCGGGAGTGGGACCTGCCCACGGAGGGCAACCCCGCGTCCACCGCCCGCAAGCTGGTCACCGAGCAGCTCGCGCGGTGGGACCTCGCCGAACTCGCGGACGTGACGGAGCTGGTGGTCAGCGAACTGGTCGGCAACGCCCTGCGCTACGGCGGCGGTCCCGGCCGGCTCCGGCTGCTGTGCGACGAGCGGCTCCAGGTGGAGCTGGCCGACACCGGGCCCGACCTGCCGCAGATCCAGCACGCCGACGTCAGTGACGAGGGCGGCCGGGGGCTCCAGCTCATCAACCTGCTGTGCCGCAGGTGGGGTTCGTGCCGTACGGCGACCGGCAAGATCGTCTGGGCCGAGCAGAACATCCCGGGCCGGGGCGCGAACTCCCCACACTGACAGGCGGAACGGCGAACGGCCCCGGGGGGACGTACCCCCCCGGGGCCGGCTCATTCCCCCGGTGCTCAGAAGGTGAGCTTCAGACTGTTGAAGGTGCCGGTGTCGCCCGAGTAGACGTCCTGGACCCTGAGGTTCCACGTGCCGTTGGCCACCTCGGAGGAGGCGTTGACCGTGTAGGTCGCCACCACGTTGTCCGCGGAGTCGCTCGACGAGGAGTTCTTCAGGCGGTACGCCGTCCCGTCCGGGGCGACCAGGTCGAGGACGAGGTCACCGCGGTAGGTGTGGCTGATGTTCACCGCCACCGACAGGTCGGCGGGCGCCTTGCCGGTGACGCCGCTGACGACGACGGGGAAGCTGGTGGTGCTCCGGTCCGCGATCGCCTTGACGGTCGTGTTCTGGAAGACCGTGCCGCCCGGGTCGGGGTCGGTGCCGCCGCCGGGGCGGGAGCCGACGGCTATGCCGGCCCAGGCGTTGGCGACCGCGGTGTACTCGGCGCTCGTGGTGCCGTAGAGCTCACCGGCCACGGCGAGGGTGCCGGTGCGGGCCGCGGCGTAGTTCGTGGTGGAGGTGAACTTCGTGGTGAGCGCCTTGAACCAGATCTGCAGCGCCTTGTCCCGGCCGATGCCGGTCACCGGGAGCCCGTCGGACGTCGGGGAGTTGTAGGAGACCCCGTTGACGGTCTTGGCGCCGCTGCCCTCGGAGAGCAGGTAGAAGAAGTGGTTCGCCGGGCCCGAGGAGTAGTGGACGTCGACGCCGCCGAGGCCCGAGTACCAGGAGTCCTTGGACGCGCCGTCCTTGCTCGGCTTGTCCATGTAGCGCAGCGGGGTGCCGTCGCCGTTGATGTCGATCTTCTCGCCGACCATGTAGTCGCCCGGGTCCGCAGCGGTGTCGGAGTAGAACTCCACGCCGGCCGCGAAGATGTCCGAGGTGGCTTCGTTGAGCCCGCCCGACTCGCCGCTGTAGTTCAGACCTGCGGTGTTGGAGGTGACGCCGTGCGTCATCTCGTGCGCTGCCACGTCGAGCGAGGTCAGCGGCGCCGCGTTGCCGCTGCCGTCGCCGTACGTCATGCAGAAGCAGCCGTCGGTCCAGAAGGCGTTGACGTAGCTGTTGCCGTAGTGGACGCGGGAGTACGCGCCGACGCCGTCGCCCTTGATGCCGGTGCGGCCCATGACGTTCTTGTAGAAGTCCCAGGTCTCCGCGGCGCCGTAGTGCGCGTCGGCGGCGGCCGTCTCGGCGTTGGACGGGCTGCCGTTGCCCCAGACGTCGTCGGTGCCGGAGAACAGGGTCCCGGTCCCGGACGTCCCGTGGTTGAGGTTGTATGTCTTGTGGTTCCCTCGCGCGGAGTCGGTGAGGTTGTACGAGCTGCCGGAGCCCGAAGTGCCAAGCGTGACCGTGCCGTTGTACTGCGTGTTGCCGGTGCCGTTCTCGATGGCCTGCCACTCGAAGAGCTTCGCGCCCGAGGAGGCGTCCGTGATGACGTGCAGCTCGTTCGGGGTGCCGTCGTGCTGGAGGCCGCCGACCACGGTCTCGTACGCGAGCTGCGGGGTGCCGCTCGCCGCCCATACGACCTTGCGCGGGGCCTTGCTCGCCTCCGTGCTCTTCGAGCCGTCGGCCCTGGCCAGGGTGAGTGCCTGCTTCTCGGCGGTGGCCGGCGCGACGTCCGCGGTGGTGCCGACCGCCTTCAGCTGCGCGCCGGTCGCCCCGGAGGCCTTGGTGACGCCCTCGGTCGTCCCGGACTTCGACTCGGCCACGACCAGGTCGCCGCCGAGGACGGGGAGACCGTCGAGGGTGCGTTCGTAGCGGGTGTGCGTGGTGCCGTCGACGTCCTTGACGACATCGCGTACGACGAGCTTCTCCGTGGCACCGAGCCCGAGTTCATCGGCGGTGGCGGCCTTGGTGGAGTTGGCCTCGCGGAGCAGCTCGGCGCGCTGCGCGGGGGAGAGCTTCGCGGGGAGCGCGCCGGGGTCGGCGCCCTTCACCGCGGCCGCGGGGGCGGCGGTCGCGCCGTCCGGGGCGGCCGTTGCGGCACCGCCCTGCATTCCGACGGCGAGGAGAGCGGCTGCGGCAATCAGAGCGCCGGTCGCGGTGGCACGACGGCTGGGCGTGGGTCTCACGCGGACTCCTTCTGCGAAGGGGAGCCGGTCGACTGGGTGAGCCGGCCGGGCAGAGCAGGCGGTGCGTGGAACGGGGGAAGAGTGTCAGCCGGAGCTGGGGTGTGTCAGGACCGCGTCAACACATTGGCCGGAATTCGTCCGTTGGCGGAATGGTCATGTTCGTTAAGCGGACGTTTCGTTGTGTGTCATCCGTGTGGCGCGGGGGGTTGATGGGGTTGTCATCTTCCGTACACCGCAGGGCAGAGAGGGGTTTCCGTCGGTAGCCGCCGTGCACGGCGTGTGTGCGGGAAGCGGACGGGGACCACGGGCTGAGACGGCGCGCGGGGATGGCCGGTTCCGGGGCCGGGGCGGAAGCGCGCCACACGCTGTCAGCCTTCGAGATGACGCGACGGGCTCCCGCCCTGTCGTCCCCACCCCGGTGGGGCGGCCACGGGACCGGTGCGAGGCCCACCACTCCGCAAGCGGCCAGGCCGAGGGCGAGCACGGCGGGAGGTGCGGCCAGGACGTGCCGGCAGGAACGCGACACGGGTCACCTCAGCACTCGGTGCGGGACACAGGCGACGGGGTCGACCGGTGCGACCCGGAGCGTGGACCAGGAGGTCGGGAGGTGGCCGGCCGGGGGCGGACGCGGCGGTCCCCCGGGCCGGCGAGGCGTGGCCGGCCCGGGTGTGCCGCCGCCGGATACTCTCAGGCCAGGCTCTCCCGCCACGCGCGGTGCAGGCCCGCGAACCGGCCCGTACCGCCGATGAGTTCGGCCGGTGTGCCGTCCTCCACGATCCGGCCGTGCTCCATCACCAGGACCCGGTCCGCGATCTCCACGGTCGACAGCCGGTGCGCGATCACCACCGCGGTACGCCCGTGCAGCACTGTGTCCATCGCCCGCTGCACCGCCCGCTCACCGGGGATGTCCAGCGAGCTGGTGGCCTCGTCGAGGATCAGCACAGCCGGGTCCGCGAGCAACGCACGGGCGAAGGCGACCAGCTGGCGCTGTCCCGCGGAGATCCGGCCGCCCCGCTTACGGACATCCGTGTCGTACCCGTCGGGCAGGGAGCTGATGAAGTCATGCGCCCCGATGGCCTTCGCCGCGTGCTCGATCTCCTCCGGCGTCGCCTCCGGACGGCCGATCGCGATGTTCTCGGCGATCGTCCCGGAGAACAGGAACGCCTCCTGGGTCACCATCACCACGCCCCGGCGCAGCTCCGCCGTCGCCAGGTCACGCAGATCGGTGCCGTCCAGCAGGACCCGGCCCTCCGTCGGGTCGTAGAAGCGCGCCAGCAGCTTGGCCAGCGTCGACTTGCCCGCACCCGTCGACCCGACCACGGCCACGGTCTGGCCCGCCGGCAAGGCCAGATCGAAGCGCGGCAGGACCTCGCCACCCGTGCGGTAGGCGAACCGCACCCCGTCGAACGTCACCTCCCGGCCAGGCCGCTCACCGGCGAGGGCAGGCAGCGTGCTCGGCGCCACGGGCTCGGGCACCGTGGGCGTCTGTGCCAGCAGACCGGCGATCTTCTCCAGCGAAGCCGCCGCCGACTGGTAGGAGTTGAGGAACATCGCGAGCCGGTCGATCGGGTCGTACAGCCGCCGCAGATACAGCACCGCCGCGGCCAGGACACCGAGCGCCAGCGTGTCCGACGCCACCCGGTGGGCGCCCCACAGCACCATCGCCGCCACCGCCGTGTTGGCGAGGAGCCGGGAGCCGACGACATAGCGGGCCATCTCCAGCAGCGCGTCGCCGTTCCTCCGCTCATGACGGCGGTTGAGGACCGCGAAGTCCTTGTCGTTGGCGCGCTCCCTGCGGAAGGCCTGCACGGGGCGGATCCCGTTCATCGTCTCGGCGAACTTCACGATGACCGCGGCGATCGCGGAGGAACGCGCCGAGTACGCCTCGGCGGCGCGCCGCCGGTAGTTCCGCACCAGCAGATACAGCGGGACGAAGGAGGCCACGGCGATGGAGCCGATGCCGAGGTCGAGCCAGAGCAGCATCAGGGAGATCGACACGAACGACAGGACCACCCCGATGAGTTCCTGCAGCCCCTCGCTCAGCAGCTCGCGCAGGGACTCCACATCGGTGGTCGAGCGGGAGATCAGCCGGCCCGAGGTGTAGCGCTCGTGGAAGTCCACACTCAGTGCCTGCGCGTGGCGGAAGATCCTGCCGCGCAGATCGAGCAGCACGTCCTGGTTGATCCGCGCGGCCGCCCGGATGAAGGCGTACTGGAGCACGCCGGCACCGACCGAGCACACCGCGTATCCGATGCCCACGGCGGCCAGCGGGCCGTAGTCGTGGTCCCGGAACGCCGGCACACCGCTGTCGATGGCGAACGCGACCAGCAGTGGCCCCGCCTGCACGGCGACCTGCTGGACGAGCAGCAGGAGGGAGGCCACGACCACTCTGGCCCGCAGCGGTGCGAGCAGGGAGATCAGCAGCGCCCGGGTGGCACCGCGGGGGGTGGGCAGGGCGTCGGCGTCGAACTGGTCCCCGTCGCCCCGCGGCCGGCCGGACTTCTCCTCGGGGAGGTCCTCGTCTGCGAGGGCGGGGCCGTCGGCAGTCGTACTGGTCATCGGGTGCTGCCCTCCTCGGGGACGAGAACACCGGTGTCATGGGCTCCGGACATCAGCCAGGCGTACTCGGCGTGGGTGCGCAGGAGTTCCTGATGGGTCCCCACCGCGCTGATCCGGCCCCCGGACAGCAGGGCCACCCGGTCCGCGAGCATCACCGTGGACGGCCGGTGGGCGACGACCAGGGCCGTCGTCTCCTCCAGCACGCGCCGCAGCGCCGCCTCCACCAGCGTCTCCGTGTGCACGTCCAGTGCCGAGAGCGGGTCGTCGAGCACCAGGAAGCGTGGTGCGCCGACGACCGCGCGGGCCAGCGCGAGGCGCTGCCGCTGGCCGCCGGAGAGGCTCAGCCCCTGCTCGCCGACCTGGGTGTCCACGCCCTGCGGAAGCTCGTGCACGAAGTCGGCCTGCGCGACGGAGAGCGCACGGCGCAGCTCCTGTCCGCTCGCGCCCTCCGCACCCATCAGGACGTTCTCCCCGACGGTCGCCGAGAAGAGGGTGGGCTCCTCGAAGGCCACCGACACCAGCTCGCGCAGCCGGGGCCGCTCCATGGTGGCGACGTCCTCGCCGTCCAGCAGGATCCGGCCGCCTGTGACCTCGTGCAGCCGGGGGACGAGAGCGGTCAGTGTCGTCTTGCCGGAGCCCGTGGCGCCCACCAGGGCCATCGTCTCGCCGGGACGGATCCGAAGGTCGATCCGGGCGAGGACGGGAGGTGAGCCGGGCCCGGCGTCGGGGTAGCGGAACTCCACCCCTTCGAAGACGATGCCCTGGCCCGTCCCCCCGGCCGCCTCTCCCGGCGTCGCGCTCCCGGGCTCCTCCGCGACGTCCATGACCTCGAAGTAGCGGTCGGCGGCCGTCGCCGACTCCTGGCTCATCGCCAGCAGGAAGCCGATCGACTCGACCGGCCAGCGCAGCGCCAGGGCCGTCGAGAGGAACGCGACGAGCGTGCCCGCCGACAGACCGCCGTCCGCGACCTCGATCGTGCCGAGCACCAGCGCGGCTCCGATCGCCAGCTCGGGGATGGCCGTGATGAGCGCCCAGATCCCCGCGAGCAGCCTGGCCTTGCCCAGCTCCGTGGCGCGCAGCCGCTGTGCGAGCGCGCGGAAGGCCAGCGCCTGGCTGCGGTTGCGGCCGAAACCCTTGACGATCCGGATGCCCAGCACGCTCTCCTCGACGACCGTCGTCAGATCGCCGACCTGGTCCTGGGCCCTGCGCGCCACCAGTGCGTACTTCGTCTCGAAGAGCGAGCACAGGACCATCAGAGGGACGGCGGGCGCGAGCAGCACCAGCCCCAGCGACCACTCCTGGACGAACAGGATGACGAAACCGACCAGAATCGTCGTGGCGTTGACCAGCAGAAACGTCAGCGGAAAGGCCAGGAACATCCGCAGCAGCATCAGATCCGTGGTCCCGCGCGAGAGGAGCTGCCCCGAGGGCCAGCGGTCGTGGAACGCCACCGGCAGCCGCTGCAGATGGCGGTAGAGGTCGGCGCGCATCGACGCCTCGACACCGGCCAGCGGCCGGGCCACGAGCCACCTGCGGAGCCCGAACAGCGCCGCCTCGACGATCCCCAGCACCAGCAGGAAGAGCGCCCCCAGCCAGACCCCGCCCGGATCACGGTCCGCGACGGGGCCGTCCACCATCCACTTCAGGATCAGCGGGATCGCCAGGGCGAGACAGGACGCGAGAACCGCCACGAGGGCAGCACTGATCCAGCGCGCACGCACCGGTCTGACATAGGGCCACAGTCGCAGGAGGGAGCGCACGGCGGACCGGTCCGTGGGCTCTGCAGGTTGTTCGGGCATCAGGACCGAGCCTAAGGCCGGCCGGCACATGGGGGGCGGCGTCGCGGGGCTGGGCACGCACATCTGCGGCGTTGTCGTCAATCTTCCCCAAGGTCTCGGCTTCGCTCGACCAGGGGAGACCCCAATCGCTCCGCGTTGCCTCAATCCTCCGCCTTGCAGCTGCACGCACCCAACCCCGCTCCTTCTCCCACCCCCCATGTGCCGGCCGGCCTAGGTTCACCACTGACATCCCTCACGTGGTTTTCCGGTCACACGCCGCTGGTCGGAGGGGCCGGTCAACCGATCGGCTGATGCCGGGACGGGAGGGACGGCGGATACCGGCGCCGACCGCCCGCCGGAATCCTTACGGGCATGGCAATCATCGAAGTACACGGGGTGCACAAGGCCTACGGCGGCCGCCCCGCGGTCGACGGGGTGAGCTTCACCGTCGACGAGGGGGAGATCTTCGGGATCCTCGGCCCCAACGGGGCCGGCAAGACCACCACCGTCGAATGCGTCGAGGGACTGCGGGTTCCCGACGCGGGCACGGTCAGGGTCGCCGGCCTCGACCCCGCCGTCGACCGTCACGCGGTCACCCAACTCCTGGGCGCCCAGCTCCAGGAGAGCGAGCTCCAGCCCAAGCTGACCGTGCGCGAGGCGCTGGAGCTCTACAGCGCCTTCTACCCGCACCCCGCCGACCGGGGCGCGCTCGCCGAACGGCTCGGCCTCGACAGCCACCTCGACCGCCGCTTCGCCAAGCTGTCCGGCGGCCAGAAGCAGCGGCTGTTCATCGCCCTCGCCCTCATCGGGAACCCGCGCGTGGTCGTCCTCGACGAACTGACCACCGGCCTGGACCCCCGGGCCCGCCGTGACACCTGGCGGCTCATCGAGGAGATCCGGGAGAGCGGGGTGACCGTCCTTCTCGTCACCCACTTCATGGAGGAGGCCCAACGGCTCTGCGACCGGATCGCGGTGATCGACAAGGGCCGCGTCGTCGCGCTCGACACCCCCGGCGGGCTGATCGGCGGATCGAAGGGATCGACCGCCATCTCCTTCACCCCCTCGGAGCCGATCGCGTACGACGAACTCGAGGCGCTGCCCGGCGCCGTCTCCGTCGACGTGACCGGATCCGGCGGCCGGGTGGTCATCCACGGCACGGACGAGACCGCCAACGCCGTGATCACGCTCCTGGCCCGCCACCACATCACCGCCCGTCAGCTGCGCGTCGCAGAGGCCGGCCTGGACGACGTATTCCTCGACCTCACGGAACAGGCCTCATGACCATGACCACGACCGTCACCACGGCCCCGTCCCGCCCGGCCCCGCTCGCCGCCGTCCTCAGGACGGAGACCCGGCTCTTCCTGCGCGAACCCGGCAGCCTGTTCTGGATCCTCGTCTTCCCGATGGCCCTGATGACCATCCTCGGTCTGATCCCGTCCTTCAGGAAGGCCGACGACGCCCTCGGAGGCCGCAGCGTCATCGACCTGTACGTGCCCGTGGCCGTCCTGCTGGCCATGATCATGGCCGGCCTCCAGGCCATGCCGCCGGTCCTCACCGGATATCGCGAACGCGGCATCCTGCGCCGGATGTCGGCCACGCCCGTGCGCCCGTCGGCCCTGCTCGCGGCGCAGATCGTGCTGCACGGCGCGGCCTCGCTGGGCTCCGCGATGCTCGTCATGGCCGTCGGACGGATCGCCTTCGGCGTGCGGCTGCCGGGACAGGCCTTCGGTTATCTGCTGGCTCTTCTCCTGGCCGTCGCCTGTGTCCTCGCGCTCGGCGCGACCATCTGCGCACTGTCCCGGACGTCCAAGGTCGCGACCGCCGTCGGTTCGGTGGCCTACCTCCTCATGATGTTCACCGCCGGGGTCTGGGTGCCCGTCCAGACCATGCCGGACCTGCTGCGCCGGATCGTCGAGTTCACCCCGTTCGGCGCGGCCTCCCAGGCTCTCGATCAGGCGGCCTCGGGCAACTGGCCCGGCTGGGTGCACCTCGCGGTCATGGCGGTGTGGACAGTGGTGCTGGGCAGGGCGGCGACCCGGCTCTTCCGCTGGGAGTGACCCGCGTGAAGACTGTCCCCATGCGGACGGCACGGGACGGCACGACGGTCGAGCAGCGCTTCTTCCGGTACGGCCCGTACACGCTCCTGGGCATCGCCGTCCTGATGTCCGCCCTGTCCTCCGGCCTCGTCGGGATGACCGTGACGGACATGTACGCGGCGGGGATCCTGACGGCGGCTGCCTGCGCCCTTCAGCTGTGGTGGGGCCGCACCCGGCCGGGCTCCACCCCGCACGCGCCCGGCGCTCCCGTGTACTACGTCCTGCGGACCGTCATCGGTTTCGCGCTCTGCTGGTTCAACCCGTTCTTCTCCATCTACGCCATCACCGGCTACTTCGACGTCGGCGTACTGCTGCCGAAACGCTTCGCGCGTGCCGGGCTGATGTGCACCGCCGTCACGATGGCGGGGTCCCAGTCCGGGGGCGGTATGCCGCCGGCCTCACTCACCAACTGGGTGGCCTTCGGCGCGCTCTTCGTCCTGCACGCCTCTCTGGCCCTCGTCTTCGGCAACATCGGTGCCCGCGAGGCGGAGCGGACCCAGCGCCAGGCCGAGACCATCACCGAGCTGGAACGCGCCAACACCCGCCTGGAGCAGGCCCTCGCGGAGAACGCCACCCTGCACGCCCAGCTCCTGCTCCAGGCCAGGGAGGCCGGGATCGCCGACGAACGGCGGCGGCTCGCCGCCGATATCCACGACACCCTCGCGCAGGGTCTGACGGGGATCATCGCCCAGCTCCAGGCCGTCACCTCCATCGCCGATCCCGTACTGGCCCGTGAGCACCTCGACCGCGCGGCGGGGCTCGCCCGGCACAGCCTCGGGGAGGCACGCCGCTCGGTGCACAACCTGGTGCCCGCCGCGCTGGAGGACGACGACCTGCCGGCGGCCCTCAAGAAAACGGTCGCCGGCTGGACGGAACGCACCGCCGTACGCGCGGACCTCACCGTCACCGGGACCGTCGAGCCGCTCCACGACGAGGTCGGCGTCACGCTGCTCCGCATCGCGGAGGAGGCCCTCTCCAACGCCGCCCGGCACGCCGGTGCGACCCGGGCCGGCGTCACCCTCTCGTACATGGGCGACGAGATCACCCTGGACGTACGCGACGACGGCTGCGGCTTCGACCCGGCGGACCTGGCCCCGCACAGCGGCAGGGGCGGCTTCGGCCTCGGCGGGATGCGGGCCCGCGCCGAACGGATCGCGGGCACGGTCGAGATCGAGACGGAACCCGGGCAGGGCACGGCCGTCTCCGCCCGGGTGCCGCTGGTCCGGCGCACCTGACGGGACGTAACCTGGGCCGATATGACCGATGCTCCGGGAACCTCGCGCGTCATCACCCTGCTCGTCGTCGACGACCACCCCGTCGTGCGGGACGGCCTGCGCGGCATGTTCGCCTCGGCCCCCGGCTTCGAGGTGCTCGGCGAGGCGGCCGACGGGGTGGCGGCCGTCGAGCTCACCACCCGCCTGGACCCCGACGTCGTGCTGATGGACCTGCGGATGCCGGGCGGCGGGGGAGTCGCGGCCATCACCGAGCTGACCAGACTCGGTGCCCGGTCCAGGGTGCTCGTCCTCACCACGTACGACACCGATACCGACACCCTGCCCGCCATCGAGGCGGGCGCGACCGGCTATCTGCTCAAGGACGCGCCCCGGGACGAGCTCTTCACCGCCGTACGCGCCGCCGCCGACGGCCGCACCGTGCTGTCGCCCGCCGTGGCCTCACGGCTCATCTCGCGGGTGCGCGCCCCGGCCGCGCCCGGCCACGAGTCGCTGTCCGCGCGTGAGCGCGAGGTGCTCCGGCTCGTCGCCAAGGGCACCTCGAACAGGGAGATCGCCGCCGAGCTGTTCATCAGCGAGGCGACGGTGAAGACCCACCTCACCCATGTCTTCGCCAAGCTGGGCGCGAAGGACCGCGCGGCGGCCGTCGCCGTCGCCTACGAGCGCGGCATCCTCGGCTGAGACCGGTCACTCCACCACCCGCAGCAGCAGCACCGACCTGCCCTCCACCGTGAGCTCCGTGCCACCCCGGTGGAGTGTGCCGGGGGCCGTGGACTGTTCGTCGGCCGAGGTGTCCAGGACCAGTTCGTAGGCCTGGGCCCAGGGCGGTCCGGGGAGCCGGAAGCCGCAGGGCCGGTGGTCCGCGTGCAGGACCGCCAGGAAACTGTCGTCGGTGATCTGCTCGCCCCGGGCGTCCCGGCCCGGGATGTCGCGCCCGGAGAGATAGAGCCCGAGCGTCGCGGCCGGTGCGTACCAGTCGCCCTCCGTCATCTCCTCGCCCTGCGCGGTGAACCACGCCAGGTCCCGCAGGCCGTCCGGGGCCTGCGGTGTCCCGGCGAAGAAGGCACGCCGGCGCAGCACCGGATGGCGGTGGCGCAGGGCCAGCACCCGGGAGGTCAGCTCGGTCAGCCCCCGCCACCGTGGCTCCTCCAGGAGCGACCAGTCCAGCCAGCTGACCTCGTTGTCCTGGCAGTAGGCGTTGTTGTTCCCGCCCTGCGTCCGCCCCATCTCGTCGCCCGCCACCAGCATCGGCACCCCGGTCGACAGGAGCAGGGTGGTCAGCAGGTTGCGCAGCTGCCGCAGGCGCAGGGCGTTGACGCCGGGGTCGTCGGTGAGGCCCTCGGCGCCGCAGTTCCAGGCCCGGTTGTCGTTCGTGCCGTCGCGGTTGCCCTCGCCGTTGGCCTCGTTGTGCTTGTTCTCGTGACTGACCAGGTCGCGCAGGGTGAAACCGTCGTGCGCGGTGACGAAGTTGACCGAGGCGTACGGTCGCCTGCCGCCCCAGGCGTACAGGTCGCTCGACCCGGTGAGCCGGTAGCCGATGTCGCGCACGTCGGGCAGGGCGCCGCGCCAGAAGTCGCGTACGGCGTCGCGGTAGCGGTCGTTCCACTCGGTCCACAGCGGCGGGAACGCGCCCACCTGGTAGCCGCCGTTGCCGACGTCCCAGGGCTCGGCGATCAGCTTGACCCGGCGCAGCACGGGGTCCTGGGCGATCACCGCGAGGAACGGGGAGAGCATGTCGACGTCGTGCATCGAGCGGGCGAGTGCCGCCGCCAGGTCGAAGCGGAAGCCGTCGACACCCATCTCCGTCACCCAGTAGCGCAGCGAGTCCGTGATCAGCCGGAGGACCTGTGGCTGCACCACGTGCAGGGTGTTGCCGCAGCCGGTGTAGTCCGCGTAGCGGCGGGCGTCCTGCTGGAGGCGGTAGTAGCCGCGGTTGTCGATGCCGCGCAGGGACAGCATCGGGCCGAGCTCGCCGGCCTCCGCCGTGTGGTTGTAGACCACGTCGAGGATGACCTCGATGCCGGCGTCGTGCAGGGCGCGCACCATCTGCTTGAACTCGCCCACCTGCTGGCCGGTCGTGCCGCTCGCCGCGTAGTCCGCGTGCGGGGCGAAGTAGCCGATGGAGTTGTAGCCCCAGTAGTTGTGCAGCCCGCGGCGCAGCAGATGGTCCTCGTGGGCGAACTGGTGGACGGGGAGCAGCTCGACCGCTGTCACGCCGAGCCGCCGCAGATGACCGATCGCGGCGGGATGGGCGAGTCCGGCGTAGGTGCCGCGCAGCTCGGGCGGGATGTCCGGGTGGAGCTTCGTGAAGCCGCGTACGTGCAGTTCGTAGATGACGGAGTCGGCCCACGGGGTCTTGGGCCTGCGGTCCTCCGCCCAGTCGTCGTCGTCATGCACGACGACGGCCTTGGGGACGTACGGCGCGGAGTCCCGGTCGTCGCGCACGGTGTCGGCGACATGCTGCTCGGGCCAGTCCCTCACATGGCCGTACACCTCGGGCGGCAGGGTGAACGATCCGTCCACCGCACGGGCGTACGGGTCGAGGAGCAGCTTCGCCGCGTTCCAGCGGGCACCGGTCCAGGGGTCCCAGCGGCCGTGCACCCGGTAGCCGTACCGCTGTCCCGCGCCTACGCCGGGGACGAAGCCGTGCCAGATCTCATGGGTCAGCTCGGTCAGCGGGAGCCGGGTCTCGGTGCCCCGCTCGTCGAAGAGGCAGAGCTCGACGGCCTCGGCTCCACCCGCCCAGAGGGCGAAGTTGGTGCCCGCCACACCGTCCGGTCCGACGCGGAAGCGTGCCCCCAACGGCATAGGGGCACCCGGCCATACGGGTGGTTCGTCCCGTTCGTCCCTGAGGGTCGACGGGGCCGCCACCACCCTTCCCGTCGTACGCGGCGTTTCCTCCTGCTCGGCTGTGCTCGACACCTGTCAGCCTCCTGCGGCTCGTAGGAGCGGCCACCCGGCAGAAGGAGTGCGCGGCGTCCCGGCCGCGGCCTTCCTTGCGGTGTCCTCCCCTCTGTTCTGCCCACCCGGGAGCCCGCACTCACGTTTCCCCGGGGCGGCCACGTCGTTGGGGGGAACGTGAACCACGTAGCGAAGAGAGCACGGGCGGGTTCGGCCGCCGTGCTGACATGGGCAGGACTGTTCACCGTGCTGGCTGTACTGACGGGCTGCACCGAGGCGACGTCGTTCTTCGGGGACAACCGCTCACCCGGGGATGCCATCCGGGTCGTTCCCAGGGACGGCGCCGAGAACGTCGGCGCCGACAGCCGGCTCGGGGTGACCGTCCCCGACGGACGGCTCGAGCGGGTGAAGGTGACCCGGATGGAGGACGCGGAACACCAGGAGGTGCCCGGCCGGATCGCGGAGGACGGCCGTTCGTGGGCCCCCCGGGACGACGGATACCGGCTCGGGCTGGCCGGGAAGTACAGCGTGGAAGCCGTCGCGGTCGACGGTGACGGCCATCGCTCGGCCCGCAGCACCACGTTCACCACGCTGGTCCCCAAGGACCGCTTCATCGGCTACTTCAAGCCGGAGAACCGGTCCACCGTGGGCACCGGCATGATCGTCTCCTTCGACTTCAACCGGCCCGTCACGCATCGGGCCGCAGTGGAGAAGGCCATCAGGATCACCACGGAACCCGAGGTCGAGGTGGCCGGCCACTGGTTCGGCAAGGACCGGCTCGACTTCCGTCCCGCCGGGTACTGGGAGCCGGGGACCGAGGTCACCGTCGAGGTCGGCCTGCGCGATGTGGAGGGCGCGCCGGGGGTGTACGGCAGTCAGCAGAAGAAGGTGTCCTTCCGGGTGGGCCGCTCCCAGACGTCCGTGGTGGACGCCCGGGCCCACACCATGGAGGTACGCCAGGACGGCGAGGTCGTCAGCACGGTGCCGGTCACCGCGGGCGCCGCGAAGACGACCACGTACAACGGGAAGATGGTGGTCTCCGAGCTGCACGACATGACCCGCATGGACGGCAGCACCGTCGGTTTCGGCGGTGAGTACGACATCAAGGACGTGCCCCACGCCATCAGGCTGACGAAGTCGGGCACCTTCCTGCACGGCAACTACTGGGAGTCCCCGGACATCTTCGGCTCCGAGAACACCAGTCACGGCTGTATCGGACTGCGCGACGTGAAGGGCGGCGGCTCGGACACCCCGGCCGGCTGGTTCTTCGAGCGGACGCTCGTGGGCGATGTGGTCGAGGTGGTCAACTCCACCGACAAGACCGTCGCCGCGGACAACGGCCTCGGCGGCTGGAACATCAACTGGCCTCAGTGGAAGGCGGGCTCCGCCCTGCGCTGACCCCGGCCCGACCAGGGAAGGTCCCGGAGGCGGGCGCTCCGGGGCCACCCGTCGGCGGTGCGGGACGACTTGGGACCGAACAGTGACATTCCGGGGAAGTTCTCCTTACGCGCAGTGTGATTATCTTGCGCCGAGCGTGCGTGTACAGCGCGCTGGAGTGCGGGCCATGGCGGGGCCAGGCCGTGCGAGGGGAGACGACCACATTGAACGGGCAGCCGATATCGGGGGCATGGGCCGGCGCGAGCGGGGAACGGCGCGGGCGTGGAGCCCGTGGCCTCCTCGCACTGGTACTGGGTGCGCTGCTGCTGCTGGTGACCGCGTGCGGTGGCAGCGGGAACGCGGCGGACAAGAACGGTGAGAAGCCGGGAGCGGAGGTCGGCGACACCAGCGCCTCGCAGGCGGTGGTGACCATCGCGCCCAAGGACGGCGCCGACGACGTGGCGACCAGCGGGGCGCTGAAGGTGTCGGCGGCCGAGGGCAAGCTGAGCACGGTGAAGGTGGCCGACTCCAAGGGCAAGGCTGTCGACGGCAAGATCGCCGCGGACGGTCTGAGCTGGGTGCCCGACCGCCACCTGGCCGCCGCCACCAAGTACACGGTGCACGCGGTCGCCAAGGACGACGAGGGCCGCCAGTCGGCGAAGGACACCAGCTTCACGACGCTGGTCCCGAAGAACACCTTCATCGGTCAGTACACGCCCGAGGACGGCTCGACCGTCGGTGTGGGCATGCCGGTGTCGATCCACTTCACCCGGGGGATCACCGACCCGGCGGCCGTGGAGAAGGCGATCAGCGTGACGGCGGAGCCCGCCGTGCAGGTCGAGCCCCACTGGTTCGGCAACGACCGTCTGGACTTCCGCCCCGAGGACTACTGGGCGGCGGGCACGAAGGTGACCGTGCGGCTCGACCTCGACGGCGTCGAGGGACGGCCCGGGGTCTACGGCAAGCAGGCCAGGACCGTGAAGTTCACCATCGGCCGCAGCCAGGTCTCCACGGTCGACGCGAGCTCCCACCGGATGAAGGTGGTCCGCGACGGCAAGCAGATCAAGGACATCCCGATCTCCGCGGGAGCCCCTGCCACGACCACGTACAACGGGCAGATGGTCATCAGCGAGAAGCTCAAGGTGACCCGGATGAACGGTGACACCGTCGGCTTCGGCGGTGAGTACGACATCAAGGACGTGCCCCACGCGATGCGCCTGTCGACCTCGGGCACCTTCATCCACGGCAACTACTGGGGTGCGTCGAGCATCTTCGGCTCGACCAACACCAGCCACGGCTGTGTCGGTCTGCGGGACGTGCGCGGCGCCTACGACAGCAAGACGCCCGCCGCATGGCTCTTCGACAGCTCCCTGATCGGCGACGTCGTCATCGTGAAGAACTCGAACGACAAGGTGATCCAGCCGGACAACGGCCTCAACGGCTGGAACATGGACTGGTCGGAGTGGATCAAGTAGATCCGTTCCACGAGGCGGGCCCGGTGCTGTGACCAACGGCACCGGGCCCGTCCGCGTCAGTCCTGGTAGGGGCCTCTCGTTCTGGTCAGGCCGGGCTCGCGGGGCCTGACCAGAACGAGAGACCCTAACCTGCCTCCCATGACCGTAACCCTCGAAGTACACGACAACGTCGGCACGATCCGGCTGGACCGGCCGCCGATGAACGCCCTGGACGTCGCCGTCCAGGACCGGCTGCGCGAGCTCGCCGAGGAGGCGGGCCGGCGTGAGGACGTGCGGGCGGTGATCCTCTACGGCGGCGAGAAGGTGTTCGCGGCCGGCGCGGACATCAAGGAGATGCAGGCGATGGACCACGCGGCGATGGTCGTACGTTCCCGGGCTCTGCAGGAGTCCTTCACGGCCGTGGCGCGCATCCCCAAGCCCGTGGTCGCGGCCGTCACCGGCTACGCCCTGGGCGGCGGCTGCGAGCTGGCGCTCTGCGCCGACTTCAGGATCGCCGCGGACAACGCCAAGCTCGGCCAGCCGGAGATCCTGCTGGGTCTGATCCCCGGCGCCGGAGGCACCCAGCGGCTGGCCCGGCTGGTGGGCCCGTCCAAGGCCAAGGACCTGATCTTCACGGGCCGTCAGGTGAAGGCCGAGGAGGCCCTGACGATCGGTCTGGTGGACCGTGTGGTGCCCGCCGCCGAGGTGTACGAGCAGGCGCACGCCTGGGCGGCCCGGCTGGCCAAGGGGCCCGCGCTGGCGCTGCGGGCCGCGAAGGAGTCCGTGGACGCGGGGCTGGAGACGGACATCGACACCGGGCTCACGGTCGAGCGGACCTGGTTCGCAGGGCTGTTCGCCACCGAGGACCGTGAGCGCGGCATGCGCAGCTTCGTCGAAGAGGGCCCGGGCAAGGCCGAATTCCTCTGACCGAGCGTGAGTTGCGTACCGGGCGCGCACGTTCATCCGTGCGGGCGGATTAGCCGGGCCTTAAGAGAACCTTAAGGCCCGGCGTCCGCCCCGCTCGTGCAATTACTCGGTCCCCCTCCGTCGCCGCAGGTGGATGTGGCTGTCCGGGGCCTCTTTCTGCCCCTGGCATATGCCGGAGAACCGGCGCGGAATGACTGGTTCCGGTAGCAGGATTCGCCGGAACGGTCACGGAGAGCGTTCTGTGCGGCCATGATGGTGGGTATGGCGGGCCTGGAGGGTGTGGAACAGCCGCGACAGCGCAGTGACGCGACAGCGGCGCGCTGGACGACTGCCGTCGAAGACGAACAGGCGTTCAAAGCGCTGGAGTTGTTCGGAAATCCGACGGAGGGTGAAGTCCGGCTGCCCTCCCGCCCGGAGTCCGCCGCGACCGCCCGGCGGATCACCTCGTGCGTGATGCTGCGTCAGTGGCAACTGCCCCCGCAGACCGCCGAACACGGTGTGCTACTGGTCTCCGAACTCGTGGGCAACGCGGTACGGCACACGGGGGCGCGGGTCTTCGGTCTGCGGATGCTGCGCCGTCGCGGCTGGGTCCGGATCGAGGTGCGCGACCCCTCTCGCGGGCTGCCGTGCCTGATGCCCGTCCGTGAGATGGATGTCAGCGGGCGTGGTCTCTTCCTGGTCGACAAGCTCTCCGACCGCTGGGGCGTGGATCTCTTACCGCGCGGGAAGACGACCTGGTTCGAGATGCGCACCACCGACCGCTGACACGCAGAAGCCCCCGGGCCGCCTGGGTGATGGCATGTCGGGGGCTTCTGAGGGGGCCGCGGAATGGGGGGTGTGTCCACGGCCGCGCGTGGGACCTGGCTCGGGTCGGAGGAGGTCGTGTCCCCGACTATGGCAGACGGGCGACCTCGGAGCCAAAGCCGCAAATCGATCAAACCTCACCAAACATACTCATTGGGTTTCTGAATCATAGGTGTGATGGGTCACTTGCCTGGCATTTACCGCGTGCCAGGCAGCTTCACTCGGTGATTCATCGATCACTCCATGGTGTTAGCCACGCTCGGCCACCCCGGGTTTTCCGCTCGTTCCGCCTTACTGTGACTCGGGTCTCGGGGAAACAGCACCCGAACCGACCCGCGAGGTGGACGCCCATGAGCGGTCGCAGGACACCCGTGCCCCGCCGCAGCGCCCTGCGCGCGGCGGCCGGAGCGGCCCTCGCGGGAACCTCCGCCGTGGGCTGCGCACAGGACGGTGCCCCTGCGGGCCCGGCCCCCAAGGCGCAGAAGGGCGAGAGTGCCCAGGAGGGCGAGAGCGCCCAGAAGGCCCACGGCGCCGTACGCCCCGCCGCCGCCCCGCGGAGCTTCCCCGGGCAGCCGGTCCAGATCGAGCACGGACCCCGCGGCCGCCCCCGGGTCGCCCTCACCTTCCACGGCCAGGGCGACCCCGCCCTGGCCCGCGCCGTCCTCGCCGTAGCCGAACGGGCCGGCGCCCGGCTCACCGTCCTGGCCGTCGGCGCCTGGCTCGACGAGCACCCCGGCATGGCCCGCCGGATCCTCGACGGCGGCCACGACCTCGGCAACCACACCCAGAGCAACCTCGACATCAACACGATGGACGAGACTCGGGCGTACGAGGAGATCACCGGCTGCGCCCAGCGTCTGCGCCGGCTCACCGGTTCGATCGGCACCTGGTTCAGGCCCTCGCGCGCCCAGTACGCCACCCCGCTCGTCCAGGACCTCGCGCGCCGGGCCGGATACCCGCACGTCCTGTCCTACGACGTGGACTCGCTCGACTTCACCTCACCCGGGGTCGCGTCGGTCACCCGCAAGGTCGCCGGTGAACTCCGCAACGGCTCAGTGGTGAGCCTGCACTTCGGCTACCGGGACACCATCGCCGCACTGCCTCTCCTCCTCACCGAGATCGACCGGCGCCGGCTGCGCGCGGTGACCACCACGGAGCTGTTGACCTGATGCCTCCCTCCCCGCGCGCCCTCACCGCCGCCGCCCGGTCGCCCGCCGGATCCGCCGTCCGGGGCGCCGGATAATCTGACCTTCGTCAACGACGCTTAACGAAGGGGCGGAACAGTGGCGGACATCGAGTCGGCACGCACGGCATTCGAGCGCTTCGACCAGAACGGCGACGGCCGCATAACGGCCGGCGAGTACAAGAGCACGATGGCGCAGCTCGGTGACCCCTACGTCACCGAGACCGTCGCCCAGGCCGTCATCAACGCCCACGACGGTGACGGTGACGGCGAGCTCACCTTCGACGAGTTCTGGGCCTCGCAGAACAAGGTCTGATCCGTACCGGTCCGGCGGCCGGCGGTCCGGCCCTTCGCGCCGGCGAAGGGCTCAGGGCCTCTCGTTCGGATCATGCCGGGCTCGCGGGGGTCCGCCACCGCACCTCGCGGCGTTGTCGTCGGCCGGCATGGCTTCGGACCCACCGCCGGCAAGGACTCTAGCTGCGCGGGCCGGACGGATAGACGGTCTCGAACGACGCCCGGAACAGGGTCTGCACCTCCTCGGCGCCGAGGCCCTCTCCGCGCGCCTGGTGCAGCCATTCGTTCAGCGCGGTGCGCAGCGGCCACTCGGGTCCGGAACCCGGCTCGGCGAGGGTGCGGGTGACGAAGGTCCCCGCCCCCTGGCGCACCTCCGCCAGCCCCGCGCGCTCCAGCTCCCGGTAGGCCTTGAGCGTCGTGTTCGGGTTGACCTTGGTGGTGGCGGCGACCTGCGCCGCCGTGGGCAGCCGGTCACCCTCCTCCAGCGCGCCCATGCGCAGGGCCTGTTCGACCTGCCGGACGATCTGGAGATACGTCGCCACTCCGCTGCGCCGGTCGATGCGGAACACGACCACGGACATCACCTTCCGCTCGATGAGTACATTTTACGTAGGGAACGGCCGGCTCTACAGCGGGCGCCGGGAGGCCCACCACAGGGAGAACGCCGTGAGCGCGACGGCGGCGGCCAGCAGGAGGCCGGCGCCGGTCCACTGCATGGCGGCCATCTGGTCGTAGTCGAGGTATTCGTAGACGTTGTTGACGATGCCCTTCTCCTTGATGCACGCGTCCGTCGCCTTCTCGGTCGCCTCGGCGCACGAGCCCCATCCGTACAGCTGACCGTCCGCGGTCCCGATCCAGCTGTCCACCTCGTACGAGTCGTCGAAGCGCGCCGGCCGTTCGGCGTCCAGCGGATAGGTGATCGTGCGTGACGCGGCCAGCTGGACCCGGAGTACGGACCAGGCGACCTTCGCGGCCACACAGAAGACGAGGGTCGCCACCATGGAGGCGAGGACCCGGCGCAGCAGGATGCCGATCGTGATCCCGGCCGCGGTGAAGAACAGGGCGAGCGCCGGAAGGACGGGGCCCGTGGTGTCGAAGGCCGAGGAGTCCATCCATGGGGCGGGGAGGACCGAACGGTAGGGCCGCCACCACCAGGTGAAGACCGCGGAGAGCACCGAGCAGGCCACCAGAGTGATCAGGAGACACCAGCCGAGCTTCGCGACGAGCCAGCGGCGGCGCGTCACGGACTGCGTGGTGACGAGCTGCGCGGTGCCCTGCTCCTGGTCGGCGGCGATCAGCGGGGCGCCGAGGAAGACGGCGAGGCCGACGGGCAGCAGGCCCAGGAGGGAGGTGAGCCTGCTGTAGCTCCCGCCCACGACGGTCTGCGGCGCGGACTTCTCGGGCCACCCCGCCGCGGCGAGCAGATCGATCAGCTGGCCGCGCTGGTACACGATCCAGAGCGAGCCGAGCACCGTCAGGGCCAGGACGCCGATCAGCGTGGTCCGGTGCTGGCGCAGGACCAGCCAGGTCAGGCCGCGCAGCACCCTCGGGCGGGTGGTGCGGTCGGCCGGCGTGCCGGTCAGGGTGGTGCTCATGCGGTCCTGGTCCCCTCGGTCTCGGTCTGCGCGCCCGGTGTGTACAGCGTGGGAGCGTCCGGTGAGCGCAGATGCGCGAGCAGCACTTCCTCCAGGCTGGGCTCGGCCACCTGCCAGTCCCCGGACAGCGGGCCGTCGGTCCGCACCATGGCCTGGAACTGCCGCCCCTGCACCCGTTTCTCGATCACCGTGTGGCGGCCGAGAGCGGCGGGCAGGCCCCCGTCCTCGGCCAGCCCGGTCACCAGCGCGTGCGCAGGGACCAGTGCGTCGGCGTCGCCCGCCATCCGGATCCGGCCGGCGGCGACGACCAGCAGGTAGTCGCACATGTCCTCGAGCTCGGCCACGATGTGCGAGGACATCACCACCGTGGTGCCGCGCTCGACGGCCTCGGCCATCAGCAGGGTGCCCATCTCGTCGCGGGCCAGCGGGTCGAGATCCGCCATCGGCTCGTCGAGCAGCAGCAGGTCCGGCCGCTTGCCGAACGCCAGGGCGAGGCCGACCCGGGTGCGCTGTCCGCCGGAGAGCGTCCCGACGGCGGCGTCCATCGGCACGTCGCCCGAGCGCACGATCCGCTCCGCCGCCGCCCCGTCCCAGCCGGGGTTGAGCTCGCTGCCGATCCGCAGCGTCTCCGCCACGGTGAACCGCTTGTACATCGGCTTGTCCTGCCCGAGGAAGGCGAACCTCGGCATCACCTCGGGGTCGCCCACCGGCACCCCGAACACCCGCAGTTCACCCTGCGTCGGTACCACCTGGCGGGACGCGAGGCCCAACAGGGTGCTCTTCCCGGCCCCGTTGGGCCCGACCAGGCCGCAGATCCGCCCGGCCGGCAGCCGGAAGGAGCAGTCGCGCAGCGCCCAGCCGCGTCGGTAGCGCTTCCCCAGCCCGTCGGCCTCCAGGGCCCAGGGGCCCGGGTTGCTCGTACCCGCCATGCGCCTCACCTCAATTCCATTAGTCAATTAATGGAATCATGGTCATCGCGGAGCGTGACTGTCAAGCGGGGGCGCCCCGGGGTCCGGGGCCGGTGGATGGCCGCGGACCCCGGGGCGCCCGGGGCGTTCTCGTCTACCTCGCCGCGGCGTGGAACTCCCTCCGGAGCGCGACGATGCCGTCGCCCTCCCGCGTCGGATGAACCCGGTTGGTGAGCAGCACCGCGTGGCGTCCCGTGCCGGGATCGATCCACAGGCTCGTGCCGGTGAAACCGGTGTGGCCGTACGAGGCCGGGCCGAAGGACGGGCCGACGGGGGAGCCGTCCGGGTCCTGGCCCTGCCAGGCGAGGGCGCGGCGGAGGTTCAGCCCGTCGGTGTGACCCGCGGTCATCAGGGCGAACGTCTCCGGGCGCAGCAGCTCACGCGCCCCGCTCGCGAGGCAGAGGGCGAGCCGCTCCGTGTCGGCCAGGGTCGCGAAGAGTCCCGCGTGCCCGGCGATCCCGCCCAGGACGGCCGCGTTCTCGTCGTGCACCTCACCCACCACCGTCCTGCCGCGCCACGGGCACCGCTCGGTCGCCACGGCGCGCTCCCGGTCACCGGGGCCCGGGTTGAAGCCGGTGTCCTTCAGGCCCAGCGGGGCGCACACCAGCTCGGCGACCAGGGTCTCCAGCCCCTGCCCGCCCGCGTGTTCGGCGATCAGGCCGAGCAGCATGAAGCCCTGGGAGGAGTACTCGACGCGTACGCCCGGCCCGGACCGCAGCGGCAAAGTGCCGAGCGCGGTGAGCAGGGCCTCCCGGGTGGGGTGGCTGCGGTACATCGGGACCCGGCCGGGCAGGCCCGAGGTATGCGTGAGGAGGTCCGTGACGGTCAGCCGCGCCTTGTCGGTGTCCCGGTAGCGGGGGAGGAGTTCCCCCACCGTGCCGTCGAGGGGCAGGGTGCCGCGCTCGGCGAGCGCCATCACGACCAGACCCACCACGGGCTTGGTGACGGAGGCGAGATCCCACAGCTCCGTGCCGTCCAGCTCCGCCCCGCCCCAGCTCCTGGTGCCCAGCCACCCCCGGTCCACAGGGTCCTTCGCGGAGCCCGTCGACCACGCGGCACCCGAGTAGAGGCGCCGCGCCCGGCCCTCGGCCAGCACGGCGGCACGCCGGCCGTCGTCCGTCTTCCCGTCACCGCTCACAGGGCCGCGCCCCGGGTGTCGGACCGTGCCGTGTCGCGGGCCATCGTGAGCCGGGCCCGCCCGACGGAGCCCAGCCCCGCGGAGACCGCGCGCGCGGCGGCACGGACCATCGGGCCGTACAGCTCGACGCCTGCCCGGTCGAGGGTGAAGACGAGGCCGGTGAGTGCGACGGCCCCCACGATCCGCCCCCCGTCGTCCTGTACGGCCGCGGCGAGCGCGCGCCGGTCCTCCTGCTCGTACTGGTCGTCGAGGGCGTAGCCGCGCTCCCCGGCCGCGGCGATCTCCTCGCGCAGGTCAGCGGCGGGCACCGGCAGTGGGTGCCCGGCCGACTCCCCTGCGGTGAAGGCCAGTTCGGCCTCCGGGGCGGGGAGGGCGGCGAGCATCGCGAGGCCCGGTGCGGAGAGCAGCAGCGGTGCGCGTGAGCCGGGGCGCAGCTCCAGGGCGTACTCCCGGGCGGGCTCCGACACCTCCAGGCAGACAGCGAAGTCCCCGTCGCGTACGGCGTAGTGCGCGAGCAGCCCGGTGCGGGTGCGCAGATCGGCCAGCACCGGCCTGATCGTGCGCAGCCCCGGACCGCTGTCGAGCGCCGCCGCGGCGAGGCCGAGCAGCCGGGGCCCCGCCCGGTAGCTCCCCCCTGCGGAGGGCTCGACGAAGCCGGAGTCCGCGAGACCGCGCAGCAACCGGTGCACGGTGGGTTTGGTGAGCCCCGTGTGGCGGGCCAGGTCGGCCAGACGGTGCGGTGCACCGGTCTCGACCAGCGCGGACAGGACCTCCATGGCCTTGTCCACCGGGCCCATGACGGAGTGTTCGACAGCCCGGCCCGCAGGCGGCTGCTCCTTCGAACGGCTATTGACCGGTTTCCCCATGTCGCTTAGCTTACCCCCACTGCATTCCATCTGCCGGAACGGATGTGTTGGTCAATGGAACGAATACGTGGAGGGTGGATCGGGGACCGCAGCCGCCCCTCCCGCCGCACGATCCTGCGGTACGGCAGCGCGCTGCTCCCCGCGATCGCCGCGCCGGCACTGCTCACCGGCTGCGGCACCGACCCCGCAGCCGACGCCGGCAACGTCCTGCGGGTCTCCCAGACGGGCGATCCCAAGACCATGGACCCGCAGAAGCAGGGCGACATGATCTCGATGAACGCCCTGATCAACATGTTCGACACCCTCACGGCGCGGGGTCGCGACAACACCCTGATGCCCCGGCTCGCCCTGTCCTGGAAGGCGGTGTCGCCCCGCGTCTGGCGCTTCCGGCTGCGGCCCGGCGTCACCTTCCACAACGGTGAGGTCTGCGACGCCGCCGCCGTGAGGTTCAGCATCGAACGCCTCCTCGACCCGGCGACCAAGTCCCCCATCGTCGAACTGCGTTACGTCGAGGGCGTCACCGTCGTCGACCGGCTCACCGTGGATCTCCACACCACCGTCCACGACCCGATCCTGCCCGACAAGGTGTCCCTCTTCGGCGGCGTCGTCGTCCCTCCGCGCTACCTCGCCCAGGTCGGTGACGAGGGCTTCGCGGCGCGCCCCGTCGGTACCGGGCCCTTCGCCTTCAAGAGCTGGCGGCGCGACCACGAACTGCGGATGCGGGCCTACGCGCACCACTGGGACAGCAGGCCGGCGGTCGGTGAACTCGTCTTCACCCCCGCCCCGAACGCGTCCTCCGCGCTCGCCGCGCTCCAGAGCGGTGGTGTCGACCTCGTCGCCGGACTGACCCCCGACGCGGCCCAGCAGCTCGACGGCTACACCGGTGTGAGCCTCGACAACCACACCGGGATCCGCACCTCCTACCTCTCCCTCGACACCCTCACCGAGGGCCCCCTCCAGGACCGCCGAGTGCGCCAGGCGCTCAACCACGCGATCGACGTGCCTCTTCTCATCAAGGCGGTCCTCGGCGGGAAGGCGGCCGAGGTCCCCGCGATGATCCCGCGCGGCGCCTACGGATTCGACGCCGCCGTCAAGCCCTTCACCCGTTCCGTCGCCAAGGCCCGGGCCCTGCTCGCCGATGCCGGGCACCCGGACGGCATCAGCACGACCCTCACCGCGTCCAACGAGGACGCCAACGTCGCGGAGGCCGTCGCCGGCCTGCTCGACCGCGCCGGGGTGCACACCACGGTCGACCTCCTCGACCCCGGTACCTACGCGCAGCGCCTCACCTCCGACAACCACGGCGCGCTGGGCCCGATGTACCTGGCCGCATCCACCGTATGGACCCTCGACGGCGAGAGCATGATCCAGTCCAACGTACGCAGTGACCGGCGGCAGAGCCGCTGGCACAACAAGGAGGCCGACCGGCTCGTCGACCTCGAGGAACTCTCGGTCGACCCGGAGACCCGGCGACGCGCCTTCTCCGGCCTCCAGCGGCTCATCAAGACCGAGGCGCCCTTCGTGCCCCTCTACCAGGTCGACAACATCTACGCCCGCAACGACCGGCCGCACTGGACACCGGGCTTCGCCGGCGTCCTCGACATGGCGAGCGCGGAGGTCTCCCGATGAGCGACCTCGTGACCCTCCCCGCCCCCGGCGAGGACACCGAACGGCCGGCCGCACCGCGCCGCGATCCACTGCACATCCTGCGCATGACCGCGGCCCGCGTGGGAACCGCGCTGCTCGTCCTGCTGTGCGCCGCCACCGTGGCGTTCTTCCTCGTACGGCTCTCCGGCGACCCCGTCAAGGTCCTGCTGCCGCCGGACGCCACCGCGCACCAGGAAGGCGTCCTGCGCCACAGCCTCGGGCTCGACCGCCCCCTGCTCACCCAGTACCTCGACTACCTGTGGGGCATCCCGCGCCTCGACTTCGGCGACTCCCTCTTCTACAACCAGCCGGTGCGCGCGGTCCTCGCCGACCGCGTCCCCGCGACCCTCCTCCTGGCCGCCGGAGCGCTCGTCGTCACCCTGGTCGTCGCCCTTCCCGCCGGGACCCTCGCCGCGATGCGCCGCGGCCGGGCCACCGACCGGACCGTCATGACCGGTGTCCTGCTCGGCCAGTCCACCCCGCCGTTCTGGGTCGGCATCCTGCTCATCCTGGTCTTCGCGGTGGGCCTGCACGCCCTGCCCGCCTCGGGCTACGGGAGCTTCGCCCACCTCGTCCTGCCCGCAGTGACGCTCGCGGTGTACTCGGTCGCCGTCGTCGCCAGGCTCCTGCGCTCCTCCCTCATCGACGTACTGGGCGCCGACCACATCCGCACCGCACGCGCCAAGGGATTCGGCCCCGTCAAGGTCGTCCTCACCCACGGGCTGCGCAACGCCTCCCTGCCCGTGGTCACCGTCGTCGGCCTGGAGGTCGGCGGTCTCCTCGGCGGCGCCATCCTCACCGAACAGGTCTTCTCCTGGCCGGGAGTCGGACAGCTCACGATCGAAGCCATCTCCAACCGCGACTTCCCCCTCGTCCAGGCCACCGTGCTGCTGTTCGCCGCGACCTTCGTCGTGGTGAACCTGCTCGTCGACCTCTCCTACAGCCTCCTCGACCCGAGGGTGAGGACCTCCCGATGACGACCGTCTCCCCGAACCCGGCACTCGCCGGTGACCGCGCCCCCGCCGCGCCCGCGCAGCGGGCCGTGGCCCTGCGCACGCTGCTGCGCAACCGGCTCGCCGTGGCCGCCGTCGCCTTCCTCGCCCTCGTCGTGATCTGCGCGCTGCTCGCCCCGCTCATCGCGCCCGCCGACCCCAACGCGCAGAACCTGCTGGACCGGCTCCAGCCGCCCGCCTGGCAGCACGGCGGCAGCGGCGCCCACCTCCTCGGCACCGACCAGCTCGGCCGCGACCTGCTCTCCCGCGTCATCTACGGCACCCGTGTCTCGCTGCTCGTCGGTGCGGGCGCGGCCCTCCTCGCCGGGGTCATCGGCACCGTCGTCGGCCTCTCCTCCGGCTACTTCGGAGGATGGCCCGACCGCATCCTCATGCGCGTCGCCGACGTCCAGCTCGCGTTCCCCGCGATCCTGCTCGCGCTCGCCGTCGTCGGCTTCCTCGGCTCCGGCCTCTGGTACGTCATCCTCGTCCTCGGCGTGACCGGGTGGGTGTCGTACGCCCGCGTCGTCCGCTCCGAGGTGCTGTCCCTGCGCTCCCGGGACTTCATCACCGAGGCCCGTGCCATCGGCGTCACCGACACCACGATCATGCGCCGTCATCTGCTGCCCAACGTGATGGCGCCGCTGGCCACCATCGGCACCCTCCATGTCGCCGCCGCCGTCGTCGCCGAGGCCTCGCTCAGCTATCTCGGCCTCGGTGTCCCCAAGGAGACCGTGACCTGGGGCTCGATGCTCGCCGACGGACAGCTCTACCTCGGCACCTCCTGGTGGGTCGCCGTCTTCCCCGGCGTCGCCCTCATGCTCACCTCCCTCGCCGTCAACATCACCGGCGACGCCCTGCGCGACGTCGCGGACCCGAAGGCCTACCGCCGATGACCTCCACCACCTCCGCAGCGCCCGTCCTCGAGATCCACGACCTGCGCGTCGACTTCCGCCTCGCCAGCACGACCGTCCACGCCGTACGCGGAGTGAGCTTCGCCGTCGCGCCGGGGGAGACCCTCGCCGTCGTGGGCGAATCCGGCAGCGGCAAGTCCGCGACCGCGCTGTCCACACTCCGTCTCAACCCCGAACCGCCCTGCGTCTACGCCGGCGGCCACATCCTCCTCGACGGGAAGGACCTCCTCACCCGTGGTGAACGCGAACTCGGCCGCATCCGGGGCGCCGAACTGTCCATGATCTTCCAGGACCCGATGACCAGCCTCGACCCGCTGCAGCGCGTCGGGAACCAGGTCGCCGAGGTACTCCGCCACCACGGCGCCCACAGCCGGGCGGAGGCCAGGGCCGGCGCGCTGTCCGCCCTCGACGAGGTCGGCATCCCGGACCCCGAACGCCGCTACCGCCAGTACCCCCACGAGCTCTCCGGCGGACTGCGCCAACGCGTCATGATCGCCGCCGCGCTCGTCGCGCGTCCCCGCGTGCTCATCGCCGACGAACCCACCACGGCGCTCGACGTCACCGTGCAGCGCCAGATCCTCGACCTCCTCGTACGGCTCCAGCAACGGCACGGCATGGCCGTCGTCCTCATCACCCACGACCTCGGCGTCGTAGCGGAAACCGCCGACCGAGTGGTCGTCATGCACCGGGGCGAGGCCGTCGAGAGCGGCGACGTCCACGACGTCTTCGCCCGGCCCGAGGATCCGTACACCCGCCAGCTGCTCGACGCGACGCCCCGACTGGAGACCGCCGGATGACAGCCACAGCACCGCCTCTGCTGGAACTCGAAGCCCTGCGGAAGGAGTTCGGTGGCCGGCCCGGCAGTGTCGCGGTGGACGACGTGAGCCTCACCGTCCGCGAGGGCGAAACCCTCGCCCTGGTGGGGGAGTCCGGCTGCGGCAAGACCACACTGACCCGGCTGCTCCTGCGCCTGCTGGAACCGACCTCGGGCACCGTGCGCTTCGCCGGCACCGACCTCCTCGGTCTCGACGCGGCCGCGCTGCGCAAGGTCCGGCGTGAGATGCAGGTCGTCCTCCAGGACCCCTACTCCAGCATGAACCCACGGCTGCGGATCGTCGACATCGTCGCCGAACCGCTCGTCACCCACGACCCACGGGCCCGGGGGAGGCGCGGCCGGGCCTACACGCGGCAGCGCGTCGGCGAACTCCTCGAAGCCGTCGGCCTCGACGACACGATCCTCGACCGCTACCCCCACGAGTTCTCCGGCGGCCAGCGCCAGCGGATCTCCATCGCCCGCGCGATCGGCCTCGAACCCCGCCTCGTGGTCCTCGACGAACCCACCAGCGCCCTCGACGTGTCCGTCCAGGCCCGCGTCCTCGACCTGCTCGCCGAGCTCCAGCAACGCCTCGGCCTCACCTACGTCTTCGTGAGCCACAACCTCGCCGTCGTCCGGCAGGTGGCCGACCGGGTCGCGGTGATGCGCCGGGGCAGGCTGGTCGAAGTGGGAACCGCCGACCAGGTGTTCACCGCTCCCGCGCATCCGTACACCCGGCAGCTCCTCGACGCCGTACCGATACCGGACCCCACGAAGGCCCGCAGGACCCGGCGATCCGCCCCCGGCGACGGGGAGACGGCCGGAGCGGCCGCCTCCACCGCAGGACCCGCATGAGCACCGCCCCGCGCCTACCTGCCCGACAGCACGAGACCCGCCCCGCCGAGCAGTGCGACATCGTCCACCGCCGCCTCGCTCACCACCACCCGGGGGAGCTCGCCACCGCCCAGGGCGTCCGAACGCAGCCGGGACTCGACCAGGGCACGGAACGGCTCCCCGCCCTCACGGGCCTCCCCGTGCAGGACGAAGAGCCCGCAGGCGAAGAGCTGCTGGACCGTCGCGAGGCCCAGCACCAGATTCTCCGCGTACTCCGCCACCAGGGCCCGCGCCGCCTCGTCCCGCGACGCGACCAGCTCACCGAGCGAGACACCGGCCGCTCCGAGACCGAGCGCCTCGGCCCGGCGCCGCAGCCAGCGCGTGGTGGCCACCGTCTTCCAGCAGCCGCGACGCCCGCACGTACACAGCTCACCACTGGCCGACACCGTCATGTGTGCGCCGCTGCGGCCACCCTCGGGGGCCAGCACCTCACCCCCGTACAGGATGCCCACCCCCAGCACCTCGCCGGTGGACACCGAGGCGAAGGAGCGCCGCCCCCGGCCCGGCCCGAACCACCGGTCCCCGAGGACCTGGACCCGCGCGCGGTGCTCGACCCGCACCGGCGCCCCGGTCAGCTCCTCCAGCCGCTCGGCCACCCGGTAGCCGCGCAGCGCCGGCGCCTCGTCGACCTCGATCACCCGGCCGCCGGCCGGATCGATCACCCCCGCCGCCGCCACCCCGATCCCGGACGGACGGCGCCCATCGAACACCGCCGCGACCCGCGCGAGCGCAGCGTCGACCCCGGCAGGGGACGCGGACGCCGTGTCGAACTCCGCCTCGGCCCGGTCGAGCACGGCCCCCGAGCGGTCGAGCAGCGCCGCACGGATCCGTCCGGGCAGCAGCTCCACAGCCCCCAGGGCGCCGGGGACGGCCCGCACCTCCGGGCCCGCCACGGGGTCCGGCACCAACCGCAAGGGAGAACGTTCATGCGCCATACGCCGACTCTGCCACGTCGGTGTTCCGGGGAGACAGCCGTATGAGTTACCGGAACCTGACCGAAACCACCTGGCGGGAGACCAGGGCGGCGGCGCCCGACGCCATCGCGGTGCTCCCGATCGGCTCCCAGGAGCAGCACGCCGAGCATCTGCCGATGGGCACCGACACCCTCCTCGTGGAGGCCGTGCTCGACCGGGCCCTCGCCCTCCTCGACGAGGAGGCGGCGTCGGATGTACCCGCACTCGTCCGGCTGCCGACGCTGCCCTACGGCCACAGCCCGCACCATCTGTTCGCGGCGGCGCTGACACTCTCCGCCCCCACCCTCGGCGCGGTGCTCGGCGAGATCCTCGACTCCCTGGCCGAATCCGGCCACCGCCGCATCCTCGTGGTCAACGGGCACGGCGGCAACGACGAGATCATGAAGCTCGCCGTCAAGCGCTTCGCCCTGCGCGCCGAGGTCACCGCCGCCGCCTGCTCGTACTGGACCGTGACCAGCGGCGAGGAGGACGGCGGACGCCCGGACGTCACACCCGGCCACGCGGGCTGGTTCGAGACCTCCCTCATGCTCGCCGCGCACCCCGACCTGGTGCGCACCCCCGTGCCGGGGCGGGCCCCCGTGGATCCGCCGCCGCTCTTCGACCGGCCGCCCTACCCGGGGCTCACCGTCGAGCGGCACGGCGAATGGGAACGCGTCGGCGGCTCCACCGACGACGCCTCGACCGCCGACGCCACGCACGGCCACAGGCTCCTCGACGACCGTGCGCGCGGTCTCGCGCGTGCCCTCCTGGCGTTCGACACCGCCACCCGCACGAGCCCTTGAACCGCACCGACCGCATCGACCGCATCACCCGAACCGAACGAGGAACAGCATGAAGATCACCGATGTCGACGTCCAGGTCGTGAACCTGCCCCTGCTCAACCCGTTCACCAGCTCGTTCGAGACGAAGACCGGTGAGACCCGCACCGTCGTACGCATCCGTACCGACAGCGGCGTCGAGGGCTGGGGCGAGACCATGTGGGGCCGGCCCGTCGCCGAGATCGTCAAGATCCTCGCCGAGGACCTCATCGGCATGAGCCCCTTCGCCCTGGAGGCGTTCCACCGTAAGCAGCACATGGTGCCCTTCTTCTACGGCTACCTCGGCTACGCCGCGATCGCCGCTCTCGACGTCGCCTGCTGGGACGCCATGGGCAAGGCCACCGGCCAGTCCCTCACCGACCTCCTCGGCGGCCCCGTACGTGAGGAGGTCCCGCTCACCGCGCTGATCACCCGCGCCGACGCCCCCGGAGTCCGGCCCGCGGACCTGCCCGCCGCCCTCGCCGAGCACACCCTCCGTGTCGTCACCGAGGGAGGCTTCCAGGCCGTCAAGCTCAAGGGCACCAAGGACGTCCAGGGCGACGTCGCGATCCTGCGCGCCCTGCGCTCCGCCCTGCCCGAGGTCAGCCTGCGCGTCGACCCCAACGCCGCCTGGTCCGTCCCCGACTCGGTTCGGGCCGGCATCGCCCTGGAGGAGCTGGACCTCGAATACCTGGAGGACCCCTGTGTCGGCATCGAGGGCATGAGCCAGGTCCGTGCCAAGGTCCGCATACCGCTGTGCACCAACATGTGCGTCGTACGCTTCGAGGACTTCGCGCCGGCCGTACGCCTGGGCGCCGTGGACGTCATCCACGGAGACGTCTACAAGTGGGGCGGCATCGCGCCGACCAAGGCCCTCGCGGCGCACTGCGAGACCTTCGGGCTGGGCATGAACCTGCACAGCGGCGGCGAGCTCGGCATCGCGACGGCCGCGCATCTCGCGGTGGTCGCCAGCACCCCCGTCCTGTCCCGTGCCATCGACTCCATGTACTACCTGCACGCCGACGACATCACCGAGCCGATCCCGCTGGAGAACGGCAGCCTGCGCGTCCCGACCGGACCCGGCCTCGGTGTCACCGTCGACGAGGACAAGCTCCGCCACTACGCCGAGGTCAACGCCCGCGAAGGAGACCTGACCCGATGACCGGACCCACCCCCGGCGCCCGTCCCGCCGGGCGCGCCGTCCGCACCGACCGGGCGCCCGCGCCCGCCGGCGCCTACAGCCAGGGGATCGCCGCGGGCCCCTACCTGTTCACCTCGGGCTTCGGCCCCCAGGACCCGGAGACCGGCGCTGTCGCGGACACCGTCGGGGAACAGACCGCCCAGGTCCTGCGGAACATCGGGGCCGTACTGGAGGAGGAAGGACTCGGACCGCGGGACGTCGTCAAGGTGACGGCCCACCTCCAGCACCTGCGCCGTGACTTCGCGGCCTACGACGCCGCGTACCGCACCTTCTTCACCGCACCCCACCCGGTCCGCACCACGGTCGGCTCCGACCTCATGGACATCCTGGTGGAGATCGACGTCGTCGCGCTGCGCCCGGAGGCGCCCGCACGCGACTGACGGTCACCCGCCCGGCCGTCCATCAGTGGGCGGCCGGACGGGCCCGCTGGTCCACTGGCGCGGAGACCACGCCGGGTGCCCGGGGCGCGGGAACCCGGAGCTCGCCCGGTTCCAACAGGCTTATGGCCAGGTGGCCGTAGGCGTAGCCGCAGAACATGAGGAGTGGCACCCTGTGGACGCGACCATGGCGAACGATCCGAAGCTCCTCACCGAGGCGTTCCTGGAAGCCCTGCGGGAGCACCTCGGCGACCTCGTCGACGGCTCGTCCCTGGCCAGGGCGCTCTACTCGGCCGACGCGTCGAACTACCGGGTCGTCCCCCTGGCCGTGCTCACGCCCAGGTCGAAGGAGGACGTGATCACCGCCCTCGGCATCGCACGCTCCTTCCGTGTCCCCGTCACCGTCAGGGGCGGAGGCACCTCCTGCGCCGGCAACGCCGTGGGTCCGGGCCTTGTGATCGACTTCTCCCGCTTCATGAACCGCGTCCTGTCCGTCGACCCCGGTTCCTCCACGGCGGTGGTCGAACCGGGTGCGGTCCTGAGTACGCTCCAGAGCGCGGCGCTGCCCTTCGGGCTGCGGTTCGGGCCCGACCCCTCCACCGCCACCCGCTGCACGATCGGCGGGATGATCGGCAACAACGCGTGCGGTCCACACGGCCTCTCCTACGGGCGCACGGCCGACAACGTCCTGTCCATGACCTGGCTGACCGGCCGCGGCGACATGATCGAGGCCGGCTCGGGGGACGACGCGCTCACGGGGGTGCCCGGTCTCGAAGCCTTCGTGTCCAGGGAACTAGCCGTACTGCGAACCGAGTTCGGACGTTTCGGACGCCAGATCTCCGGCTACTCCCTGGAGCACCTGCTCCCGGAGAACGGACGCAACCTCGCAGCGGCCCTGACGGGCACCGAAGGCAGTTGCGGAATCCTCCTGGAAGCCACGGTCCGGCTCGTCCCCCAGGCGCCTGCACCGGCTCTGGCCGTCCTCGGCTACAGCGACATGGCCACCGCAGCGGACGACGTGCCGAGCCTGCTGCCCTTCCGGCCGCTCGCCCTGGAAGGCATGGACGCCCAGCTCGTCGATGTCGTCCGCCGGGCACACGGCAGCGCGGGCGTCCCCACCCTGCCCGCCGGCGGCGGATGGCTGATTGCCGAGGTCGGCGGCGCGACCACGGAAGAGGCCGTCGAGGCGGCGCGTGAGCTCGTCGCCTCCTCCGGCTCGGTCGACACCGTCGTCCTGCCCGCAGGCCCCGAGGCGACCAGGCTCTGGCAGATCCGCGCCGACGGTGCCGGCCTGGCCGGACGCACCGCCGACGGCAAGCAGGCCTGGCCCGGTTGGGAGGATTCCGCCGTTCCCCCGGAAAAGCTCGGAGACTACCTGCGCGGACTCGAAACCCTGATGGCTGATGAGGGCGTCTCGGGGCTGGCCTACGGCCACTTCGGTGACGGCTGTGTCCACGTCCGCATCGACTTCCCGCTCGACGCCGGGAGCACGCCCATGCGCAGGTTCCTCGAACGCGCCGCTGCCCTGGCCGCCGAGCACGGCGGCTCCCTCTCGGGCGAGCACGGGGACGGGCGCGCCCGCTCCGAGCTGCTGCCCACCATGTACAGCCCTGACGCCCTGCGCGCGATGGAGACCTTCAAGGCGCTGCTGGATCCCGATGACCTGATGAACCCCGGCGTCGTAGTCCGCCCGGCACCGCTGGACGCGGACCTCCGACGGCCTCAGGCCGGCCGGCTCCGCGCCACCGACGGCTTCGCCTTCGCGCACGACGGAGGGGACGTCACCGATGCCGTCCACCGGTGCACCGGGGTGGGCAAGTGCCGGGCCGATCTGCGCGGACAAGGGGGATTCATGTGTCCCTCGTACATCGCCACCCGCGACGAGAAGGACTCCACCCGAGGCCGCGCGCGGATGCTCCAGGAGATGCTCAACGGTGGAGTGGTCAGGGACGACTGGAGCTCCCCCGAGGTCCATGAGGCCCTCGACCTGTGCCTGAGCTGCAAGGCGTGCGTCAACGACTGTCCCACCGGCATCGATATGGCCATGTTCAAGTCCGAGGCCCTCCACCAGACGTACAAGGGGCGTCTGCGGCCGCTCGCCCACTACACGCTCGGCAGGCTCCCGCAGTGGCTCAGGCTCGCCGCGCCGGTGGCCCCGCTCGTCAACCTCGCGGGCCGTGTCCCTCTGCTCCGCAGAGTCATGACGACGATGATGGGAGCCGACCCCCGCCGTTCGCTGCCGACGCTGCCCCGGAAGCCGTTCCGCCGGACCAGGCCGGCTCCGACGGCGGGCGCGCGGACGGGCGGGCCCAAGGTCCTGCTCTGGGTCGACTCCTTCTCCGACGCCCTCGATCCGGACATCCCCCGGGACGCCCTCGAAGTCCTGACCGCCGCCGGTTGCGACGTCGAGATCGCGGGCCCCGGGGCCTGCTGCGGTCTGACCCTTGTCTCCACCGGCCAGCTCACCGCCGCGAAGGCCAAGCTCCGTAAGACACTCGACATCCTGATCCCGCACGTCAGGGACGGACGGACCGTCGTCGGTATCGAGCCCAGCTGCATCGCGACGCTCCGCTCGGACCTGGTGGAGCTCCTGCCCGACGACCCGCGCGCCGCCGAGCTCTCCCGCTCGGTCAGAACCGTCGCCGAGTTCCTCACCTCGACCGGATGGACACCACCGCGAGCAGCCGGGAAGCTCCTCGTCCAGCCCCACTGCCACCACTACTCGGTCATGGGGTACGACGCGGACCGGGCGCTCCTGGACGCCATGGGCTGCGACGTCGAGACCTCTGCGGGATGCTGCGGCCTCGCCGGGAACTTCGGTATGGAGAAGGGCCACTACGAGGTCTCCGAGAAGATCGCGCAGGACGGCATTCTCGCGAAGGCGTCCGCCGCCCCGGACCGGCGGATCCTCGCCGACGGGTTCTCCTGCCGCACCCAGGTGCGGGACCTCGCGGGCCTCGAAAGCCGCCACCTCGTGCAGATCATCGCGGAGGCCCTCCGACGCTGACGCGTCCCGCCGCGGCCCTTCGGTGCAGGTACGAACGCGCTGGTCAGGGCCTATGGCCTCAACACTCGATGATGTTCACCGCGAGTCCGCCGCGGGCGGTCTCCTTGTACTTGACGGACATGCGGACGGCTGTTGATCACGGGACTGACCTGCAGTTTTGACATGCCCAGGCTTGTCTTGAATCACGTCAGGGACTTTGTGGGGACTTTCTGTCGAGGGCTGATTACAAAGCATCGCGTGTTGCGTGAAAAGCTTGCGGGATTGCCCCGAAGGCCTGGTCGGTCGGCCAGGCCTGGTTCATGACCACGTGAGGGTCGCCGCACTCCAAGTGAGGGTGACGGCATCGCCGTTGAGGAGTGTGTCTGCGAAGACAGTGACTTGCCGGACGACGTCCGTGAAGCGCTCGGGGTAGCTCGTTGCGGCGGTGCCTTGCCGGCGGCGCCAGGCGGTGTAGGAGGTCTGGCGGCGCTCGCCGAGGTCGGTGATGGTGGTGCTGAGGGGTTTCAGAGTGATGCCGCGGTGTGTGGCGGTGGCGGCCAGCGCTGTGGTGAGTTCTTGGCCGTCCAGGTCGTTGAGGGTGAGCAGGCGGTAGAGGTCGCCGTAGTCGCGGTCGCGGGTGTTGAGGTCGCCGAGTGAGATGGCGGTGGAGAGTTTTTCGGCGATGACGGTGGCGAGTGGGTAGCCGAGGAGCTGGAAGCTGTCCGTCGTGAGTTGCTGCGGATAGTCGATGATCCGGGGGCCGGGGGTGACGGGGTCGCCGAAGCTGACATCCAGTTGGAGCTTGAGTCGTGCTCGGGCGATGGAGGCGGCCATCGACAGGCGTAGACCGTGGTACTCGTCCTCCTCACGAATGGGGACGGTCTTGAGTGTCGTGGGATCGAATACGACGCCGTCGTCGCCCTCGGTGGCGGCGATGGCCGCGATTCTGTGGATGATCTCTGTTTCTGTGCCTGTGAAAGATCGACCGAGGATGTCGATGTCGCGGGTCATTCGACGTGCGCCGAACTGGGCGAGCAGCAGGCCACCCTTGAGAACGAAGTGCTCCCGGCCCAGGGGTGATGAGGCCAGGCGGTAGAGGAACCGTTCGAGGACGTACTCGACCATGACCTCGTCCGTTGACCGGCTGGTGCGACGGGCCAGGTTACGCAGGTCGTTGTAGACGCGGCCGGCGGTGGTGTCGCGGGTGGGGTTGGCCATCAGGCGAGCACCGCCTCTACGGCGGGGCGGACGACGGAGAGGGCGTCCAACTCGCGTGCGATGTGCTGGAGTTCGCCAACCCCGCCGCGCCCGCTTCGACGCAGGTAGCGGCCGAGCGCGGACAGGGCGAGGGTTTCGCCGAGGCGGCTGCGGTGGCGCATTGCGTCGACGACGCTGCGAGCTGCGTTGTACATGGGGATGGTTTCTCCCGGGGCTGCTTCGAACCGTTCGATACCGAGGTCGAAGGTCTTTGCGGCGTACTGCGCCACCACGGTCGGCGGGTAGGAAATCGTCGGGCGGCGTGAACCGCGCGGCACGGCGATGTGTACTGCTGCGGGGATGTCGTCGATCAGTTCATGCAGGGCCAGGGCGGATTCACCGCACACGACGGCGCGATGGGCCCGTGCGCACACGGCCAGCAAATCCGCGTGTGCCGTTTCCGGGGCGTCCGCCCGCCGATACACCCCACGGGACAGTTCGTCTATCTCCCCCTCCGTGACCAAGTGCGCCAGATCGCGAGGGGAGAGCAGGGCCTGTCGCGCCTGCGCCGTCGTGAATGTGGGGGAGAGGCCGGCCAGCCGCTGCTCCAAGCGCGGGTTTTCCGCAGCGTTCATGTATCGGATGATACCCCTTGGGTGGGGGCGGGGGATCGATTTGATACATCAGCTGGTGGGTGAGCGGCCCATCCGGCGTTGATCACATGCCGCGAACCCGCAGGTCAAAAGCCCCTTCCAGAGGGATATCCCAGGGCGTTCCAGGGACTTTCCGCCGCATAGCAGGGAAGGCCCCGACAGCGCCGAAAGGCACGAACGCGCTGGTCAGGGCCTATGGCCTCAACACTCGATGATGTTCACCGCGAGACCGCCCCGGGCCGTCTCCTTGTACTTGACGCTCATGTCGGCGCCCGTCTCCTTCATGGTCTTGATGACCTTGTCCAGGGAGACCTTGTGGCTGCCGTCGCCGCGCAGCGCCATCCTGGCCGCCGTGACCGCCTTGACCGCCGCCATGCCGTTGCGCTCGATGCAGGGGATCTGGACGAGGCCGCCGACCGGGTCGCAAGTGAGGCCCAGGTTGTGCTCCATGCCGATCTCGGCGGCGTTCTCCACCTGCTCGGGAGAGCCGCCCAGGACCTCCGCGAGGGCGCCCGCGGCCATCGAGCAGGCGGAGCCGACCTCGCCCTGGCAGCCGACCTCGGCGCCGGAGATGGAGGCGTTCTCCTTGAAGAGCATGCCGATGGCACCGGCGGACAGCAGGAAGCGGACGACGCTGTCGTCCTTCTCGGCCTCGGTGCACCCGTCGGCGGCGAAGTTCATCCAGTAGTGCAGGACGGCCGGGATGATGCCCGCCGCGCCGTTGGTCGGGGCGGTCACCACGCGGCCCCCGGCGGCGTTCTCCTCGTTGACGGCCATCGCGTAGAGGGTGATCCACTCCATCGCGTGCGTCCGGGGGTCGCCCTCGGCCCGCAGCTGCCTCGCCGAGTTCGCGGCGCGGCGTCGGACCTTCAGGCCGCCGGGCAGGATGCCCTCGGTGGCCATGCCGCGCGCGATGCAGGCCTGCATGACGCGCCAGATCTCCAGCAGGCCTGCCCGGATCTCGGCCTCGGTCCGCCAGGCCTTCTCGTTCTCCAGCATCAGGGAGGAGATGGAAAGACCGGTCTCCCCGGCGAGCCGCAGCAGCTCGTCGCCGGTGCGGAAGGGGTGCTTCAGGACTGTGTCGTCCGGGACGATCGGGTTGTCACCCGCCACGGCGTCCTCGTCGACGACGAAGCCGCCGCCCACCGAGTAGTACGTCTTCTCCAGCAGCGGGGCGCCCTCGTGGTCGTACGCGAGGACCGTCATGCCGTTGGCGTGGTACGGCAGGGCCTTGCGCCGGTGCAGCACCAGCTGCTCGTCGGCGTCGAAGGGGATCTCGTGCATGCCCAGCAGGTTGATGCGCCCCGAGGTGCGGATCCTCTCGACGCGGGCGTCGGCGCCCTCGATGTCGACCGTGCGGGGCGACTCGCCCTCCAGGCCCAGCAGGACGGCCTTCGGGGTGCCGTGCCCGTGCCCCGTCGCGCCGAGCGAGCCGTACAGCTCGGCGCGTATCGACGCGGTGTGGGCCAGCAGACCCTCGTTCTTGAGGCGGCGGGCGAACATGCGGGCCGCGCGCATCGGGCCGACCGTGTGGGAGCTGGACGGGCCGATGCCGACCGAGAAGAGGTCGAAGACCGAGAGGGCCACGGGAGTACTCCTAAGGCGTTGGTGGACGTCGTTGTCCGCCGGGTGGTGCGGGAACGGGCCGGTGGGCCCGGGAGCGCGGGGCAAAGGGGTGGGGGCACCGTGCTCACTGTGTTCAGTGTGCGCGGTGCCCCCACCCGGTGTGCAAATTGCGGGTGACTACTTGATGCCGGGGTACAGCGGGAACTTCTCGGCCAGCGCGACCACGCGGGCCTTGAGGTCGTCGGCGTCGTACGTGGGCTTCAGGGCCGCCGCGATGATCTCGGCGACCTCGGTGAAGTCCTCCGTCCGGAAGCCGCGGGTGGCCAGGGCGGGCGTACCGATGCGCAGGCCCGAGGTGACCATCGGGGGCCGCGGGTCGTTCGGGACGGCGTTCCGGTTGACCGTGATGCCGACCTCGTGGAGCCGGTCCTCGGCCTGCTGGCCGTCCAGCTCGGAGTTGCGCAGGTCGACCAGGACCAGGTGGACGTCCGTGCCGCCGGAGAGGACGGAGACACCCACCTCGGTGACGTCCGGCTGCACCAGGCGCTCGGCGAGGATGCGGGCACCGTCCAGGGTGCGCTGCTGGCGCTCCTTGAACTCGTCGGTCGCCGCGACCTTGAAGGAGACGGCCTTGGCCGCGATCACGTGCTCCAGCGGGCCGCCCTGCTGGCCGGGGAAGACCGCCGAGTTGATCTTCTTGGCGAGCTCCTGCGTCGACAGGATGACGCCACCGCGCGGACCGCCGAGGGTCTTGTGCGTGGTGGTCGTGACGACGTGGGCGTGCGGCACCGGGCTGGGGTGCAGCCCCGCGGCGACCAGGCCCGCGAAGTGCGCCATGTCGACCATCAGGTACGCGCCGACCTCGTCCGCGACGCGGCGGAAGGCGGCGAAGTCCAGCTGGCGCGGGTAGGCGGACCAGCCGGCCACGATGAGCTTCGGCTTGGACTCCTTGGCGAGGCGCTCGACCTCGGCCATGTCCACGACGCCGGTGTCGTCGACGTGGTACGGGACCACGTTGTAGAGCTTGCCGGAGAAGTTGATCTTCATGCCGTGGGTCAGGTGACCGCCGTGGGCCAGGTTCAGGCCCATGATCGTGTCGCCCGGCTTCAGCAGCGCGAACATCGCGGCGGCGTTGGCCTGCGCACCGGAGTGCGGCTGGACGTTCGCGGCCTCGGCGCCGAAGAGCGCCTTGACGCGGTCGATCGCGATCTGCTCGATCACGTCGACGTGCTCGCAGCCACCGTAGTAGCGGCGGCCGGGGTAGCCCTCGGCGTACTTGTTGGTGAGGACGGAGCCCTGCGCCTCCATGACCGCGACCGGAGCGAAGTTCTCCGAGGCGATCATCTCGAGGGTGGACTGCTGACGGTGGAGCTCGGCGTCGACGGCGGCGGCGACGTCCGGGTCCAGCTCGTGGAGGGAGGAGTTGAGAAGCGACATCAGTTAAGTCCCTAAGGTCTCAGTTGCCGGAGAGCGCGGTGTACTCGTCGGCGGAGAGAAGGTCCTTCGGCTCCTCCGCGACGCGCACCTTGAACAGCCAGCCGCCCTCGAAGGGAGCGGAGTTCACCAGCGACGGGTCGTCCACGACGTCCTGGTTGGCCGCGGTCACCTCGCCGGTCACCGGCGAGTACAGGTCGCTGACCGACTTGGTCGACTCCAGCTCACCGCAGGTCTCGCCCGCGGTCACCGTGTCACCGACCTCCGGGAGCTGGGCGTAGACGACGTCACCGAGCGCGTTGGCCGCGAACTCGGTGATGCCGACCGTGGCCACGCCGTCCTCGAGGGCCGACAGCCACTCGTGCTCCTTGCTGTACCGCAGCTGCTGGGGGTTGCTCATGACCTGAATTCTCCTGTACGCGGGGGAGTGCTGATGAACGGTGGTCTTACGGTTTGAGACACGACTGCGTCACGTGCGCGTAGCGCCGTGTCACTTACGGCGCTTGTAGAAGGGCAGCGCCACGACCTCGTACGGCTCGTGCGTGCCCCGGATGTCGACGCCGACACCCTCGGTGCCGGGCGCGGCGTGCGCCGCGTCCACGTAGGCCATGGCGATCGGCTTGCCCAGGGTGGGCGACGGCGCGCCGGAGGTGACCTCGCCGACGACCTCCCCGCCGGCCACGACCGGGTAGCCGGCGCGCGGCACCCGGCGGCCCTCGGCGATCAGGCCGACGAGCTTGCGCGGCGGGGCGGTCTCCGCCCGCTCCGCCGCGGCGGTGAGCGCCTCGCGGCCGACGAAGTCGCCCTCCTTCTCGAACTTCACGACCCTGCCGAGGCCCGCGTCGAAGGGCGTCAGCGCGGTGGTCAGCTCGTGCCCGTACAGCGGCATGCCCGCCTCCAGGCGGAGCGTGTCGCGGCAGGAGAGCCCGCAGGGGATCAGGCCGTACGGGGCGCCGGCCTCGGTGAGGGCACTCCACAGCTGCTCGGCGTGGGCCGGGGCGACGAAGAGCTCAAAGCCGTCCTCGCCGGTGTAGCCGGTACGGGCGATGAGCGCGGGGACGCCGGCCACCGTTCCGGGGAGTCCGGCGTAGTACTTCAGTCCGTCCAGGTCGGCGTCGGTGACCGACTTCAGTACGGCGGGGGAGTCGGGGCCCTGGACGGCGAGCAGCGCGTACGCGTCGCGGTCGTCCCGCACCTCGGTGTCGAATCCTCCGGCGCGCGCGGTGAGGGTGTCCAGGACGACCTGGGCGTTGCCCGCGTTGGCCACCACCATGTACTCGGTGTCCGCCAGGCGGTAGACGATCAGATCGTCCAGGATCCCGCCGTCCTCCGCGACGATCATGGTGTAGCGGGCCCGGCCCGCGCCCACGGTGGCGATGTTGCCGACCAGCGCGTAGCTCAGGAAGGCCGCGGCCTGCGGACCGGTGACGGTGATCTCGCCCATGTGCGACAGGTCGAACAGGCCGGCCCGGGTGCGTACGGCGTTGTGCTCGTCGCGCTCGCTGGCGTACCGCAGCGGCATGTCCCAGCCGGCGAAGTCGGTCATGGTCGCGCCCAGGGACCGATGCAGGGCATCGAGGGCGGTGAGGCGGGGGGCGGCGCTCGGGGCAGTGCTCATGGACATGGCTCCAGGGCATGACGACAGGGGGTGGTTCCCTCCCCATCTGTCATCGGAACCTGAGAGGTTCGCCGAAAGCCCCTGAAAGGGTCCTGACGGGTTCACCCCGTCGACGTCGGCTTGCACCTTGGGTGGAGCCGCCGCAGCGGCCCGCTTTTCAGATCTGCCTCATCCACGCGGTACGGGGCCTGAGAGATTCAAGGGAGGAACTTGCTCCTTCGGCGCCCGGCGCACACGGTGACCGGGACTCTCCCGCGCGGATTCGAACGGCCTGTATGCAGTTGGCGGGGTCATCATCGCACGCATTGCGGAAGAGTGGGGCGTCCAGGTCCGGACGGGGGCCCGTCCTGACACGTACGGGTGGAACCGGTTGTGCCGCATTACCTTTTCTTTACACTTCTTGGGCAGGTCAGTGGGTGACTCGGCAGGGGGAGGGCGATGACGTTGCAGCGCTACGCGACTACCGCGGGGGCGGCACGCGGTGCGATGCCCGAGCAGCCGGGCGTACCCGCCCGGGAGCCGGCGGACGGGCACGCGCCGGTCGTGCGTGATCTGCGGGGCAGGGGCGGCCGGGGGCCGAGCGGCCTGGACTTCGCGGCGGGAGACGTCGTGGTGGTCTCGGGGCTGCCCGGCAGCGGGAAGTCGACGCTGATCCGGCGGGCCGTCGAGGACCACGCGATCGACTCACAGGACACCAGGGACCGCTGGGCGGCCGCACTGCCCCGGTTACTCCCCTACTCCCTCTACCGTCCCCTGGTGCGCGCCGCGCACTACGCCGGGCTGTGGCGTGCTCTGCGGTCGGGCGGATCCGCAGTCGTGCACGACTGCGGTACGCAGGCCTGGGTGCGGCGCTGGCTGGCGCGTGAGGCCCGGCGCCGGGGCAGCGGCCTGCATCTCGTCCTCCTCGACGTCACCCCCCGGACCGCCAGGCAGGGGCAGCGCGAGCGCGGGCGCGGAGTGTCCGGATACGCGTTCGCCCGGCACCGGCGAGCCGTCGGCCGGCTGCTGCGCGACATGGAGACCGGCCTGCTGCCCCCTGGGTGCGCCTCGGCTGTGCTGCTCGACCGGGAGGCGGCGTCGGCGATCGGCAGGATCTCGTTCCCGGAGGCCTGGCTCCCACGCGAGTAGAGGTGGGTGGGGCGAGTGGCGCGTCACCATTCGCATACGCACAGTTCCCGGCGCCCAGGTCGGCTGTCCGGAATCTGGACGGTGCGGTGGACACCGAGGCACCTCCCGCCCGCGGCGCCGCCCCTCATGTGCCGGACCGCCCAGGAGCATCTAAGGTTTCAGCCGCACCGCATGGCGAGAAAGGGACACAGACACCGTGGACATCCCGGCTCAGGCCCAGGCCCCGTCGCATCCGCCGCAGGGGTGGCCGGCCAACGAGCTCGAAGAAGTGCTCAGCGCCTCGCTCGGCGTGCCCGGAGCGGGCGGGCGACTTGTCGAGGTGCTCGGCCGCAGTCAGGTCTGGGTGCCCCTGCCGAACGGCGGCGGGCCCGACAGCACCGGCCTCGACCTGCCGACGGTCGACATCGGCGGCGGCGCGTTCGTCCCCGTGTTCAGCTCCGAGGCGCAGTTCCTCCAGTGCGTCGGCCCCCATCTCTCCTTCACTGTCGCGCCCGCACGCGAGTTCGCCCGTGGGCTGCCCCCGCAGCTCGGTATCGCGGTCAACCCCGGCGGTGCCGTCGGCGTGCCCCTGCCGCCGCCCGCCGTCGCCGAGCTCTGCCGGGCCGGGCGCACCCCGCTGGACGGCCCGGCGAGCGGGGGCCGGGTCCGGCTGTACGAGCCGGACTGGAAGGAGGACCCCGTCGACTTCCTCTCCGCGGTGTCCGCCGAATTCCAGGAGACCGGTGTGGTGAACACCGCGCGCCGGGTGCTGGCCAGCATCGAGGGCGACAGCCCCGTCCTCTTCGTCGGCGTCGAGTCCGCCGTATGGGAGGCCGCGGCGCAGAGCGCTCCGCTGGACGCGCTGGGCCGCGCGCTGGGCCGGATCCAGGTGCCCTGGCCGGTCAATCTCCTGCTGCTCGACGTGGCGCAGGACCCGGTGGGGGACTGGATGCTGGAGAAGGTACGCCCGTTCTACCGGCGCGACACGTACTGAGAGCCGGAGCACCCGGGCCACGTGGCGTCAAGCCGGTGTCGGGGGCGGCGCATAAGCTGGTTGGATGACGAGGCCGCTCCGTGTGCCCGGGAGCGGCACCACAGCACCGTGCGGCACGCGTGAACAGAGGAACTAAGAGGGGCGGGACCCAAGGGTGAGTGCGTCAGGCACCGCGGCGGCCGGGATCGAGCACATGCTTCGCCAAGTGACCCCGGGGCGCCTCGACGCGTACGAGGCGCTGCTGCGGTCCCTGGCGGACGGCCAGGTCTGGATGCTGCTCTGGCACGGCACGGCGGGCTCCCCCGACGCCCAGTACGGCAACATGGAGGTCGAGGGCATGGGTTACGCCCCGTGTGTGACCTCCGCCCAGGAGCTCTCGGCCAGCGGCTGGAACAGGGCCCACGAGGTGACCACGGGCCGAGACATCGCCCGTTCCCTCTTCCCCGACCGCTGGGGGATCTGGCTCAACCCGCACGCCCCCGGCGGCGGGGTCGGCATTCCCTGGCTGGACCTGCGCCGCATCGCCACCGGCCTCGACCGGATGCCCGCGGGGCCGCTGCGGCTCACCGAACCCGCCATCGAGCTCCCGCAGTTCTACGCCCTGCTGTCGCAGAACGCCCACCGCACCTCCGCCGTCCGCGCGCTGCGCCGCGCCTGGGTGCAGCCCGCGCTCGGTGCTCCGTACCTCGCGATCGGGCTCGACCTCTACGACACAGGCCGGCCTTCCGTCGACGCGGTCCGCGCGATGATGCAGCAGTCGATCGGTGTGGTCCCCGACGGGCTGCCCGTCTCCACGGTCTCGCTGTCCGACGAGTACGACCCCGTCGCGATGTGGCTGAACGCCAACTCCCGGCCGTTCTACGACCGTGAGGCGCACGCGGCTCCCGCGGCTCCCGGTTACGGCTACCCGCCCGCCGCAGGCCCGGCACCGCACGCGTACTGAGCGCCTGACGCCGTCACGGCCCGACGGCCCGACGGCCAAATAGTCACCCGAACAATGCAGTTGGGTGGCATGTCCGTTACCGACGGATTGATGACCAGAAGATCCGCTCACCAAGCACAGCTGTCCGGATAACGGAAGCCTCTTGGCAGCATCACGTTTGAGCAAACATTCCCCGCCAGGTCTGGCGGGTGATCGCAAAGTGGTTGAAGACTCCACACAGCAGGTGCTCCATGCCCGACTAACCCCTCCTTCAAACAGGGTCAGTTCGGCATGCATGATCGCATCTGTCATGTTTTGTTAGAGCCGCTACAGCGGCGGTCACAGGCCGGCCACCGTCGGCCGAGAGGGGTCTCCAGCGCAATGACGGCACCGATCGAGACCACCGGGGCGGATGCGCGGCCCGAAACGGTGCTGGAAGGCGCCGGGCGCAAGGAGATCGAGGGCCGCTCGCTCGGCCGGATCGCCTGGACGCGCTTCAAGCGGGACAAGGCCGCGATGGCCGGTGGCATCGTTGTCGTGCTGCTGATCCTCACCGCGATCCTGTCCAAGCCGCTCCAGTCGCTCCTCGGGCTCGACCCCGACGCGTTCAACCAGAGCCTGGTCGACCCCGTCATGCTGGCGCCCAAGGGCTCCCTCGGCGGGATCAGTTGGGACCACCCCCTCGGAGTCGAACCACAGACCGGACGCGACATCCTGGCGCGCATCCTCGAAGGCTCCTGGGTCTCCCTCGTGGTCGCCGTGGGCTCCACGCTGCTCTCGGTCGTCATCGGCGTCGTCATGGGCGTCGTGGCCGGGTTCTACGGCGGCTGGGTGGACAGCTTCATCAGCCGGCTGATGGACACCTTCCTCGCCTTCCCGCTGTTGCTCTTCGCGATCTCCATCTCCGCCTCCCTGCAGGGCAACGCCTTCGGGATGGAAGGGCTCACGCTGCGGATCGCGGTCCTGATCTTCGTGATCGGCTTCTTCAGCTGGCCCTACATCGGCCGTATCGTCCGCGCGCAGACCATGTCGCTGCGCGAGCGGGAGTTCGTCGAGGCCGCCAGGTCGCTGGGCGCACGCGGACCGTTCATCCTCTTCCGCGAGCTGCTGCCGAACCTGATCGCGCCGATCCTCGTGTACTCGACGCTGCTGATCCCCACGAACATCCTGTTCGAGGCCTCCCTGTCCTTCCTCGGCGTGGGTATCGCGCCGCCGCAGGCGTCATGGGGCGGCATGCTCACGCAGGCGGTCGACCTCTACGAGGTGGACCCGATGTTCATGGTCATCCCCGGTATGGCGATCTTCATCACCGTGCTGGCCTTCAATCTGCTGGGGGACGGGCTGCGTGACGCACTCGACCCTCGTGGCAAGTAATCGCGGCAGTGCCGCACCGGACTAGCGAGGGGGCTTTCCTCAGCATGCAGAACAGAAAGACAGCGGCAGCCATAGCCATGGCCGTAGCGGTGTCGCTCGGCGCATCGGCGTGCAGCGGCAGTGACTCGGGCGGTGACAGCAACGGCGGTGGGGGCAACGCCAAGGCTGACGCCGGTCTGACGAGCGTCGTCAACGCGACCGACAAGAAGGGGGGGACGGTCACGTACGAGCACTCCAGTGGCCCGGACTCCCTGGACCCCGGCAACACGTACTACGGCTGGGTGCAGAACTTCTCCCGCCTGTACGCCCGCGCCCTGGTGACCTTCAAGCCCGCCGCCGGCAAGGAGAGCCTGGAGGTCGTCCCCGACCTCGCCACCAGCCTCGGCAAGGCCAGCGCGGACGCCAAGACCTGGACGTACACCCTCCGCAAGGGCGTGAAGTTCGAGGACGGCTCCGAGATCACCTCGAAGGACGTCAAGTACGCCGTCGAGCGCTCCAACTTCGCGCCGGAGGCCCTGTCCAACGGCCCGACGTACTTCAAGTCGTACCTCGAGGGCGGCAAGGAGTACAAAGGTCCGTACAAGGACAAGTCGCCCGAGGGTCTCAAGTCCATCGAGACGCCTGACGACTACACGATCGTCTTCAAGCTGAGCAAGCCGTTCGCGGACATGGACTACCTCGCCGCGTTCTCGCAGACCGCGCCGATCCAGCAGAAGGCCGACACGGGCGCCAGCTACGTCCAGAAGATGGTCTCCTCCGGTCCGTACAAGTTCTCGGCGTACGACGAGAGCAAGGGCGCGACGCTCGTCCGGAACCCGGAGTGGGACCAGAAGACGGACCCGATCCGCAAGGCGCTGCCGGACAAGATCGAGCTGAAGCTCAACGTCAACGCCACCACGGTCGACGACCACCTTCTCAACGACGTGAGCACCGCTGACGTCGCCGGCACGGGTCTGCAGTCCAAGACCCAGCCCAAGGTCCTGGTCAAGGCCGACCAGAAGGCGAAGACGGACAACCCGTACGCCGGTGCCCTGCAGTACATGGCGCTGAACGTCAACGTGAAGCCGTTCGACAACATCGAATGCCGCAAGGCCGTTCAGTACGCCGTCGACAAGCAGAGCCTGATCGACTCGATCGGTGGCTCGGTCAAGGGCGACCCGGCCAGCACGGTCATTCCGCCGACCGTCGCCGGTTACAAGAAGTTCGACCTGTACCCGACCGAGGGCAGCAAGGGCGACATCGCCAAGGCGAAGGAGCACCTCACCAAGTGCGGTCAGCCCAAGGGCTTCAAGACCACGCTGACGGCGCGCTCCGACCGTCCTGACGAGATCACCGCCGCCACGCAGCTCCAGGGCAGCCTGAAGGCGATCGGCATCACCGCCGAGATCAAGCAGTTCCCGGCGGACAAGTACTTCACGGACTTCGCGGGTGTACCCGAGTGGGTCCACAAGAACAACGCGGGCATGATGATGATGCAGTGGGGTGCCGACTGGCCGACCGGCTTCGGTTTCCTGGACCAGATCGTGAACGGATCGGCCATCAAGCCGTCCGGTGGCACGAACCTGATGGAGCTCGACGACAAGGGTGTCAACGAGGCCCTCGTCAAGGGCATCGGCACCGTTGACACCACGGCGCGCAACGCCGTGTGGGGCGAGGTCGACCAGAAGGTCATGGAGAACGCCTCGGTCGTTCCGCTCGTCTACCGCAAGAACCTGCTCTACCGCCCGGAGTCCGCGGCGAACGTCACGGTCACGGACGCGTACCTCGGCATGTACGACTACGTGCTGATGACGTCCACCAAGTAACACCTGTTCATCGACAGCATCCCTTGAAAGGCAGGTGAAGGCGCCGGGCCGGCGGGCGTACCCCGTCCGCCCGCCCGGCGCCGCACGGCTGTGGCTGCGTACATCATCCGACGCGTATTCGCCGCGGTGTTGCTGCTGCTGGTGGTCAGCGCAGTCACGTTCGCGATCTTCTTCCTCGTGCCCCGCCTCGGCGGGCAGACCCTCGACTCCATGGCCGCCCAGTACGTCGGGAAGAGCCCCGACCCCGACGTCATCGCCGCGGTCAAGAAGAACCTGGGGCTCGACCAGCCCCTGTACCTCCAGTACTGGAACTTCGTCAAGGGCATCGTCGTCGGCGCCGACTACCAGTTCGGCCCCGACCCCGTCACCTGCAACGCCCCGTGCTTCGGGTACTCCTTCAAGACCCACACCGAGATCTGGCCGCAGCTCGTCGACCGCATCCCGGTCACGCTGTCGCTGGCCGTCGGTGCCGCGGTCATCTGGGTCGTCTCCGGTGTCGCGATCGGCGTCCTCTCCGCACTGAAGCGGGGTTCGTTCTTCGACCGCCTCTCCATGGGCGTCGCCCTCGCCGGTGTCTCGCTGCCGATGTTCTTCACCGGTCTCGTCGTACTGGCGCTGTTCGGCAACGGGGAGTACGTACCCTTCGCCGACAACCCGCTCGAGTGGGCGGGCAGTCTGGTCCTGCCCTGGTGCACACTCGCCCTGCTGTACTCCGCGCTCTACGCCCGGCTCACCCGGGCCGGGATGCTGGAGACGATGAGCGAGGACTACATCAGAACCGCACGGGCCAAGGGACTCCAGGAACGCAAGGTGGTCGTCAAGCACGGGCTGCGCTCCGCGCTGACCCCGCTCGTCACGATCTTCGGCATGGACTTCGCGCTGCTGCTCGGCGGCGCGGTCATCACCGAACGGGTCTTCTCCTTCCAGGGGCTGGGTGCTTTCGCCATCCAGGGCGTGACCACCGCCGACCTGCCCAAGGTGATGGGCGTGACCCTGGTCGCCGCCTTCTTCATCGTCATCTGCAACCTGCTGGTGGACCTCGTGTACGCCGCGATCGACCCCCGGGTGAGGCTCTCATGAGCGACGCAATCAAGAAGGACTCCCCGGCGGCGGACACCGTTCCCGCCCCGCGGTCCGGCGACGACAAGCAGTTCCTGTCCGTACGCAACCTCAGCGTCCACTTCGACACCGACGACGGTCTGGTCAAGTCCGTCGACGGCGTCAGCTTCGACCTGAAGGCCGGCCAGACCCTCGGCATCGTCGGCGAGTCCGGCTCCGGCAAGTCCGTGACCTCGCTGGGGATCATGGGCCTGCACACCTCGGAGCGCGCCCGGATCGGCGGTGAGATCTGGCTCGACGGCGAGGAGCTGATCGGCGCCGGCCCCGAGCGGGTACGCAAGCTGCGCGGTCAGAAGATGGCCATGATCTTCCAGGACCCGCTGTCCGCCCTGCACCCGTACTACAGCATCGGCGCGCAGATCGTGGAGGCCTACCGGGTCCACAACAAGGTCGACAAGAAGACCGCGAAGAAGCGCGCGGTCGAGATGCTGGACCGTGTCGGCATCCCCGAGCCGCACCGCCGCTACGAGGACTATCCGCACCAGTTCTCGGGCGGTATGCGCCAGCGCGCGATGATCGCGATGGCTCTGGTCAACAACCCGCAGCTGCTCATCGCCGACGAGCCGACGACTGCCCTGGACGTCACCGTCCAGGCGCAGATCCTCGACCTCATCCGCGACCTGCAGAAGGAGTTCGGCTCCGCGGTCGTCATGATCACCCATGACCTCGGTGTCGTCGCGGAGATCGCGGACAACCTGCTCGTGATGTACGCGGGACGCTGCATCGAGCGCGGCACCGCCGAGAAGGTGTTCTACGAGCCCCAGCACCCCTACACCTGGGGTCTGCTCGGTTCCATGCCGCGCATCGACCGGGAGCAGACCGACCGGCTCATCCCGGTCAAGGGCTCGCCGCCCAGTCTCATCAACGTCCCGTCGGGCTGCGCCTTCCACCCGCGCTGCCCGTACGCCGACGTCCCCCCGGACAACATCACCCGCACCGAGCGTCCGGAGCTGCAGCAGGTCAGCGACGGGCACTACTCCGCGTGCCACATGTCGCGTGAGCAGCGCGACCGGATCTGGACCGAAGAGATTGCGCCGAAGCTGTGACTGATCGAGACAAGAAGACTCCCGCGTCTCCTGCGGCCGGGTCGGACGGGTCCGGGTCCGAGCCGCTCCTCAAGGTCGAGGGCCTGGTCAAGCACTTCCCGATCACCAAGGGCGTGCTGAAGCGCAAGGTGGGCGCGGTCCAGGCAGTGGACGGGCTCACCTTCGACGTGCGTCCCGGGGAGACCCTGGGCGTGGTCGGTGAGTCGGGCTGCGGAAAGTCGACCATGGGCCGGCTCGTGACCCGCCTGCTGGAACCGACCAGCGGCAAGGTCGAGTTCCAGGGCCGCGACATCACCCATATGTCCGCGGGGCGGCTCCGGCCGATGCGCCGCGACATCCAGATGATCTTCCAGGACCCGTACGGCTCGCTGAACCCGCGCCACACGGTCGGCGGGATCGTCGGCACCCCCTTCCGGCTCCAGGGCGTCAAGCCCGAGAACGGTGTGAAGGCGGAGGTCCAGCGGCTGCTGGAGCTGGTCGGGCTCAACCCGGAGCACTACAACCGCTACCCGCACGAGTTCTCCGGCGGCCAGCGTCAGCGCATCGGCATCGCACGGGCACTCGCGCTGAATCCGAAGCTGGTCGTCGCGGACGAGCCGGTCTCGGCGCTGGACGTGTCGATCCAGGCGCAGGTGGTGAACCTGCTGGACGACCTCCAGGACGAGCTCGGTCTCACCTACATGATCATCGCGCACGACCTGTCGGTCATCCGCCATGTCTCGGACCGGATCGCGGTCATGTATCTCGGCAAGATCGTCGAGCTGGCCGACCGCAAGTCGCTGTACGAGGCGCCCATGCACCCGTACACCAAGGCGCTGATGTCCGCGGTGCCCGTGCCGGACCCGCGCCGACGCGGTACCAAGAGCGACCGCATCCTGCTCAAGGGTGACGTGCCCTCGCCGATCTCGCCGCCGAGCGGCTGCCGGTTCCACACCCGGTGCTGGAAGGCGACGAAGGTCTGCGGGACGACCGAGCCGCCGCTGCTCCAGCTGAAGACCGGGCACCAGGTGGCGTGCCACCACCCGGAGAACGGCGAGGACCAGGCCCCGGGGGACGCGCCGCTCGTCGCGGACGTCATCACGGTGAAGTCGTCGGGCACCGCGGAGCCGGCCGTGGCGGAGGATACTCCCGAGGTCGCTGCGGCGGAGGAGACCCCCGAGGCCGCTGCGGCGGAGGCGCCGGCAAAGCCCGCCGAGCCCGCTCCGGAAGGCGGCGGCAAGGGCTCAGTCGCACCGTCCACGGGTGCGGAGGACAAGCCGGAGAAGTAGGACCGGCACAATTGCACGGTGCTCAACGAACTCTTCACCCCCTCCGTCCAGCATGCGCTCGACATCGTCGGGATCTTCGTCTTCGCGATCTCGGGCGCCCTGCTCGCCGTACGCAAGAACTTCGATGTCTTCGGCATCGCGGTCCTCGCCGAGGTGACAGCGCTGGGCGGAGGGATCTTCCGTGATGTGATGATCGGCGCACTGCCTCCGGCGGCCTTCACGGATCTCGGCTACTTCGTGACCCCGCTGGTCGCCGCGGCCCTGGTCTTCTTCCTGCACCCGCACGTGGAGCGGATCCAGGTCGGCGTCAACGTCTTCGACGCGGCCGGACTGGGACTCTTCTGCGTGGCCGGCACGGTCAAGGCGTACGAGTACGGTCTCGGCCTCACCTCGTCCGCCGCCCTCGGGCTGGCCACCGCGGTCGGCGGCGGTGTGCTGCGCGACGTCCTGGCGAACGAGGTGCCCTCGCTGCTGCGCTGGGACCGGGACCTGTACGCCGTGCCCGCGATCGTGGGCGCCGTCATGGTGGCCCTCTGCATCCGTTTCGACGCCCTCGACGCCTATACGAGCGGCGCCGCCGCGATCACCGCCTTCGTCCTGAGGCTGCTGGCCATGCGCTTCCACTGGCGGGCCCCGCGCGCCTACAACAGGCGCTCGGCCACGGCGGAGGACAGTTCGGCCGTCATCTGACGGCAAACAAAAAGCTACCGCTCAGTAATGCGATCGGTGTAGCGTGCATTCCATGGCACAGGCAGCAGCGCAGGAGTCGCGCGCGGTACAGGCGACCATCGGTGACAGCGAGTTCGACCGTGACACCACCGTCACGCTCCGGGAGGAAGGCGTCTACGACGCGGAGCTCTCCGCGGGGTGGACGATCATCCACGCGGTCAACGGCGGTTATCTGCTCGCCATGCTCGGCCGCGCCCTCGGCGAGGCGCTCCCGCACTCCGACCCGTTCTCGGTCTCCGCGCACTACCTCACGGCCTCCGTCCCCGGCCCCGCCGTGATCCGTACCCAGGTCGTCCGCACCGGCCGCACGCTCTCCACCGGCGAGGCATCGCTCTTCCAGTTCGCGGAGGACGGCTCGGAGATCGAGCGCATCCGGGTGCTCGCCACCTACGGCGACCTGGACGGCCTGACCGGCGAGATCCGTACGTCGGCCGAGCCGCCGGCCATCCCGCCCCTGGAGCAGTGCCTCGGCACGAGCGACGGGACGGCGCCGATCCCCGGCAGCTCCGCCATCACCGAACGGCTGGACGTCAAGCTCGACCCGGCGACGGTCGGCTGGGCCGTCGGCGCACCGTCGGGCAAGGGCGAGATGCGGGGCTGGTTCGCGCTCGCGGACGGCCGTGACGCGGATCCGCTCTCGCTGCTGCTCACCGTGGACGCGCTGCCGCCGACCTCGTTCGAGCTGGGGCTTAAGGGCTGGACGCCCACCATCGAGCTCACCACCCACATCCGCTGCCGCCCGGCACCCGGGCCGCTGCGCGTCTCCATCACCACCCGCAACCTCGCGGGCGGTTTCCTGGAGGAGGACGCGGACGTCTGGGACAGCGCCGGCCGTCTCGTCGCCCAGTCCCGCCAGCTGGCCCGCGCGCCCCGCGGCTGAGCCCCGCCATGATGGTGCCGTGAAGTCCGACCGGCTGCTCTCCATCCTGCTGCTCCTCCAGACCCGCGGCCTGGTTCCCGCCGGTGAGCTGGCCGAGCGCCTCGAAGTCTCCGTACGCACCATCTACCGGGACGTCGAGGCGCTCTCGGCCTCCGGCGTGCCCGTGTACGCGGAGCGGGGGCGCAACGGGGGGATCGCACTGCTGCCGGGCTTCCGGACCGATGTCACCGGGCTCACCGCCGACGAGGCGCGCGCCCTGTTCGTCCTTGCCGCACAGGGCGCCCACGCCGCGCTCGGACTCGACGACGCCCTCGGCTCCGCGCTGCGCAAGGTGATGGCCGCCCTCCCGGCCCCGCACCGGCCCGCCGCCGAACGGACCAGCCGCCGCATCCTGGTCGACCCGGTCCGCTGGATGAGCGGCCCACGGGCAGCCGTCGACGTGGGCGAACTTCATGACGCGGTCTTCGCCGACCGGAGGCTGCTGCTCCACTACCGGCACAGCGGTACGGACACTCCGCGCGTCTACACCGTCGACCCGTACGGCCTCGTGGTGAAGGCGGGCGTCTGGTATCTGACCGCCGACCTGGACGGCGCGCCCCGGCTCTTCCGGGCGGACCGGGTGGGACGGGCGGTCCTCACCGAGGAACCGGTGGTGCGCAGGGCGGGCGTGGAGCCCGCCGCCGTATGGGAGGAGCTGCGCCGCCAGGTCGAGGAGCGGCCGGGGGACGTGCGGCTCCAGGTGCGCGTGCACCGTTCCCGGCTGGACCTCTTCGTACGCCTCCACGCGGGGGTCCTGACCGGGCCCCCGGAGCCGGAGCGGGCGACGGCGGGGGAGTGGCTGCTGGCCGGGCTCGCCGTGCCTGAGCTCGCGTGGGCGCGCTCCCTGCTCTCCTTCGGGCCGAACCTCGAAGTGCTGTCGCCGCCGGAAGCCCGCAGTGTGCTCGCCGAAGCGGCGGCCGCCGTCACGGAGCTGTACGCAGAAAACGGGTGAGGGCCGCGGTGAGCTCGGCGGGCGCGTCCTCCTGGACGAGATGCCCGGCCCCCTCGATCAGCCGCAGCTCGGCGCCCGGGATCATCCCGGCCAGCTCATGGCCGCGGGCGACCGGAATCCAGGTGTCCTCCGTGCCCCAGCACACCAGTACGGGCAGCTCCAGTTCCCCGTAGCGGTGCTGGATCTCGTCGGTGTACCGCTGGTCGTTCTGGGTGATCTGCCGGTAGAACGCGGGCTGTCCGGCCTCCGTGCACCAGGGGGCGACGAGGCTCTCCAGCACCGCGGGGTGCAGTCCCCGGTGGCTGGCCGATCCGACGTACTCGGTCACCAGGGCCCGGTGCAGGTCCGGCGGCAGCTCGCCGAAGACCTCGGACCGGCCGCCGAGCAGGCGGTAGGCCGGCGAGCCCCACGGGGCCAGCGCCACCGGGTCGACGAGGGCCAGGCGCCGGTAGCGCGCGCCGTGCAGGAGATGGGCGCGCAGGGCGACGCATCCCCCGAAGTCATGGGCGGCCACGGCCGGTTCGCCGAGTCCCCAGTGTGCGAGGAGTTCGGCGAGCACCGAGGCCTGGGAGCGGAGCGACACGTCCTGGCCCGTGTACTGCGCGGAGGCGCCGTACCCCGGCAGGTCCCACACGTACACGCGGTGGTCCTGCGCCAGCCCCCTGGCGATGCCGCGCCAGACGTACGAGGAGAAGGGCGTGCCGTGCACCAGGACGACGGGCGGAGCCTGCTCGGGGCCCAGCGCCCCCCAGCGCACCTCGCCCGAGGAGCTGATGAAGGTCCGGTCCAGGGTCCAGTCGCTCATGACGCCAACCCTACGACCTGCCGTCCAGCCAGTGGGCCCGGCCCAGCGTGACCAGGCGCAGCCGACGCCGGGCCACGCGGACGACCTCCTGCTCGCCGTCCGGGCCGGCGTCCAGCAGGGCCGAGGTGGTGAGCACCATGTGGTCGACGTACAGCCCGCCCAGCATCAGGAGGTCCTCCCGGTCCCAGCCGGCCGACTCGGGCTCCTCGCCGAGGACCTGGGCGACCTCCTCGGCGAAGCCGCGCAGCTGCGCGGCGATGGCCTCGCGGACCTCCCCGACACCGCCGTGCTGTTCGCGCGCGATGAAGCGGAAGTGGGCGGGCTGCGCCGTGACATGACTGGTTATCAGGCCGACGCTGCGGTCGAGTCGCTCCTCGCTGTCCCCGGTGTCCGCGAGGATCGCGCCGATCATGCCGTGCAGGCTGTCCAGGGCCTCCTCGACGAGGGCGACGCCGAGTGCCGCCGTGCCGTCGAAGTGGCGGTAGAAGGCGGTGGGGGTCACACCCACGGCCCGCGTCACCTCACGCAGGCCCAGGCTGCTCAGGCTCTGATGCTCCAGCAGTCCGAGTGCCGCGTCGAGCAGTGCCTGGCGCGTCTTCAGCTTCTGGGCCTGGCGGATGCCGACGGTGTGACTCATGCCATTCAGTAAACAACCGTTCTCCGAGTTTCGGAAGTGGTGCAGGGTCTAGACTCCTAAGTCAGTGCACAGTCGTACTCTCAAAGCTCGCAGAAAGGCCCGGTCATGTTCGTCCTCGTCGCCGCCCTGCTCTTGCTGGGGGTTGTCCTCGGAGCGGTAGCGCACCTCCCGCTCCCCGCCGCCCTGGCCGCCGCTGCCGTGATCGGTCTCTGGCTGGCGGTCTTCGGTGTCCGCGAACGCCTCGCCCGCCGCACCCGCTGACGAAGGAGCCGCACCATGACACTCATCACCGCACGCACCACGTGCACCGCACGCACCGCACGCACCGCTCCGCGCGACGCCCGCTCCGGCGAGGCCCGCTCCACCGCCCGGGAGGGTGACGGGCTCGCCGTCGCCTCGTTCGTGCTCGGGCTGCTCGGCCTCCTCGTGATGAACATCCTGCTCGGGCCCGTCGCCATCGTCATGGCGATCGTCGCTCTCGCCCGCTCCACCACCCGCCGGGGCCGCGCTCTGCTCGGACTGGCCCTCGGTGTGGCGGACCTGGTCGTCCTGGCCGTGCTGGTCACGGCCAACGGCACCGTCTCCTGGAGCCTCGCGGGCTGACTGGAGTGCGGCCCGTTCCGGGCATTCCGGGCGCGGGCTACGCGCGGACCGAGCGCCAGATCTGTTCCGGCAGAAGGTGTGCGGCCTCGTCGAGGTCGACATCGCCGACACCCGAGAGCGACCGGCGGGCGACGGCGACGACGGGGCCCATGACGAGGGACTCGATCAGCGGCACGGGGAGCGGGGCGAGCTCCCCCGAATCGGTGTGGAGCCGGATCCAGAGGCCCACTTCCGAGACCCTGGCCTCCTGGGAGTCACGGAACTCCCTGCCCCGCGTCATGCTCTTGCGGTCGGCGAGGGGGGAGTGCAGGAGGAGGGCGGGGGCGTGGTGCTCCTGGACGAAGGCCAGGTAGGCGCGCACCGCGGCGGCGATGCCCTCGCGCGCGGTGCCCGACTCCCGCAGGGCTTCGGCCAGTTCGCCCAGCAGTCGGTCCAGCCACCGGTGCCGGAGCGTGGCGATGAGCCCGTCGAAACTCCCGAAGTGGTGGTATAGGCTGCCCAGGCTCACGCCGCTGTCCTGGATGACGGCGTTGACCGTGAGGCCTTCCTCGCCCGACGTGACGAACACGCGCAGGGCGGCGTCCAGGAGCTGATCGGAAGTGACTTCGCCGCGATGCTGCTTCGGGCTCATCGAGTGGTCGTCCCCGTTGTCCGTGCGGCGGGCTCACCCGCGGTGAATTTCTAAAGCAATTTTCTAGAAGATGCTTCCGCTTCCAGTATCCACTGGTCAGACTTCCCCTGGTACCGAAAAAGCGTGTCACTGGGGGACGGTGTGGGTGTGTTAGATCTGACGGGCAGTGGGGCCAAGCCGCTGGAAGCGGACGATCCGGTGCAGATCGGTGGGATTCCGCTCGCGGGGCGTCTCGGTTCGGGTGGCATGGGGCGTGTGTTCCTGGGTGTCCACGAGGGGCGGTACGTCGCCGTCAAGCAGGTGCTGCCCTCGATCGCGGGTGAGGACCAGGACTTCGTCCGCCGCTTCGGGCACGAGCTGGACAATCTTTCCCGGTTGCCGGCGGAGGCGACCGCGCCTCTGCTCGCCAGCGACCGTGACGCGCGGCCGCCCTGGCTGGCCACCGCGTATGTTCCCGGCCTCACCCTGGGTAAGGCTCTTGAGCTGAACAAGGGCCCGCTGCCGGCCGGCACCCTGTGGCTCCTGCTGCGCGAGGCCGCCGCCGGGCTGGTCCCCGTTCATGAGCTGGGCATGGTGCACCGGGACCTCAAGCCGTCCAACGTGATGCTCACGGTCGAGGGTGCCACGGTCATCGACTTCGGCGTGGCCCGTGCCACCGAGCAGAGCCAACTGACCAGAAGCGGCATGGTGGTCGGCACGCCGGCGTACATGGCACCCGAACAGGCGACGACGAGACGGGACCTGACCGGCGCCGCCGATGTGTTCGCGCTGGGGTCGGTCATCGCCTACGCGGCCAGCGGCAGCCCGCCCTTCGGCGAGGAGTCAGGCCTCGCCGTGCTGTACCGCATCGTGCATGACGAGCCCGACCTGGAGGCGCTGCGGGAGCTGGACGCCGGTCTCGCCGACGTCGTCGCGGCCTGTCTCGCCAAGGATCCCGAGGCGCGTCCCACGGCGGCCGATCTGGTGCGGACCGCCACGGAACACGGACCGTTCACGGCCCCTCTGTGGCCGGAGTCCATCAGCGGGAACCTCGGCGAGAAGGCCGCCTTCGCGGCGGACGTGCAGGAGATCGAACTGCCGCCTCCCGTGTCCGTGAAGACACGGAACCTCGGGCAGAAGAGCCGTCCGAAGTTCCGTGAGCGCCAGCGGCGGACCCGCGTCGCCTTCGTTGTCCTCCCCGTCGTCCTGACAGTGGGCGGGGCGACACTCGCCTTCCAGCTGCTGCCCTACACCTTCGGACCGGGCGACCGTGCGGCCGCCGGGCCGTCCGCCACAGCCACGGCCGGGGCCGTGCCCACGGCCTCTTCCTCCGATTCCTCCGACGCGAGCCCGACCGGTTCGGCGTCACCGGGGAAGTCGCCGAAGGGCAAGGAGAAGGACGCGGGGGGCAAGGGCGAAGGCAAGCCGGCGGGTGGGGCTTCCTCGCCCGCCCCGGGAGCCGGCGACGCGGGAGCCGGCGACGCGGGGGGCGGTTCCCAGGACGGCGGATCGGGTGACGGTGCGGGTGGAAGCGCCTCCGGTGGCTCGGGGTCGTCCGGGGGCTCCAGCCCGTCCGGCGGCAGCGGCCCGACGGGCGGCGCGGGCACACCCTCCGGGACGCACCGCTACCGCAACGGCGACAACAACAAGTGCCTCGTCACCGTGTACGGCAGTACGGACGACGGCGACTGTGCCGACCCGAGCGCCACGTGGACCGTCCGGGGCCTGTCGGGCGGAGACTTCGAGCTGGTCAACAAGAAGGGCGGGCAGTGCCTGTCCGCGAACATGATCGGCCAGGCCGTCTTCGTGGGTGCGTGCGACCAGGCCGCCGCACGCCGCTGGCGCACGGGGTCGGGGGGCAGCATCGTGAGCGTCTCCAACAGCGGCTGTCTCGACCTGGCCTACGGCGGCGGCATCGCCGCGAACACCTGCGCGGGGGAGGCGTCGCAACGCTGGACGGTGCTGTGATCACAGCCCCGTAGGCGTTCTCCCGGCGCAGGTGCGGGGGCGCCGGCAGCCCCGGCCCGTGGGGCGCGGAGCCGGTCCGGGAGCGTCCGTCGCGGCCCCCGGTGCGATGCACCGGCGCGGTGCCGCGCCCCGGGCTCGTAGAATCGTCACCACCATGGCTTACCTCGACCACGCCGCGACCACGCCGATGCTTCCGGAGGCGATCGCGGCGATGACCGCGCAGCTCGCCGTCACCGGCAACGCGTCCTCCTTGCACGCTGCCGGGCGCCGGGCCCGCCGTACCGTCGAGGAGTCCAGAGAAACCCTCGCCGACGCCCTCGGCGCACGCCCGAGCGAGGTGGTCCTGACCTCCGGCGGCACCGAGGCCGACAACCTCGCCGTGAAGGGCCTCTACTGGTCCCGCCGCGACGCCGACCCCCGAAGGACCCGGGTCCTCGCGAGCCCGGTGGAGCATCACGCCGTCCTCGACGCGGTGGACTGGCTCGCCGAGCACGAGGGCGCCACCGTCGAGTACCTCCCGGTCGACGCGTACGGACGTGTCCACCCGGACGTGCTGCGCGAGGCGCTCGCACGCAACCCCGACGACGTCGCCCTGGTCACGGTGATGTGGGCCAACAACGAGATCGGCACCATCATGCCGATACGGGAACTCGCCCAGGTGGCCGTTGAGTTCGGCGTGCCCATGCACGCCGACGCGGTCCAGGCGTTCGGGCAGCTGGAGGTCGACTTCGCCCGTTCCGGGCTGGCCGCCATGACGGTCAGCGCGCACAAGATCGGCGGCCCGTTCGGCATCGGCGCGCTGCTGCTCGGCCGCGACCACACCCCCGTGCCCGTCCTGCACGGCGGTGGCCAGGAGCGGCATGTGCGCTCCGGCACCCTCGACGTCCCCGCCGTGGCCGCGTTCGCCGTGGCGGGACGGCACGCCGCCGACGGACGCGAGGGCTTCGCCCGTGAGATCGGCGCGCTCCGGGACGAGCTGGCAGCCGCCGTGCGGAAGGCCGTCCCCGACGCCATCCTCGGCGGCGACCCGGCCCCGGGCGGGCGGCTGCCCGCCAACGCCCACTTCACCTTCCCGGGCTGCGAGGGCGACTCCCTGCTGCTGCTGCTCGACGCCCAGGGCATCGAATGCTCCACCGGATCCGCCTGCACCGCGGGTATCGCCCAGCCCAGCCATGTGCTGCTGGCCACCGGCACCGACCCCGCGCTGGCGCGGGGCACGCTGCGCTTCTCTCTCGGCCACACCTCGACCGGACAGGACGTGGAAGAGGTCGCGCGGGCGATCGGCCCCGCGGTCGAACGGGCCAGGACGGCAGGGCTCAGCTAGCCCGCGATGTCTTGGCTCCCGCCGTGGACGCCGCGCGCACCAGCTTCATGTAGCGGGCCCAGTCCCAGTGGGGCCCGGGGTCGGTGTGGTCAGTGCCGGGCACCTCCACGTGCCCGATGATGTGCTCGCGGTCCACCGGGATGCCGTACCGCTTGCATATCGTCGCCGTCAGCCGCGCGGAGGACTCGTACATCTTCGTGGTGAAGTCCTGCGGGCGGTCGACGAAGCCCGCGTGCTCGATTCCGACACTGCGTTCGTTGAACGAGCGGTTGCCCGCGTGGTACGCCACGTCGAGCTCGCGGATCATCTGCGTCACCTGGCCGTCCTGGCCGACGATGTAGTGCGACGCCGCCTTGTGCGCCGGGTCCTGGAAGACGTTGACGGCGCTCTCGAAGCTGCCCTGGGTGACATGGATGATCACCCGGTCCACGCCGTAGTCGTCGGGGCGGTCGGCCCGCCGCCAGTTCGCCTCGGAGGCCGCGACCCAGGTCGCCGGTGCGTAGTCCCGCTCGCCCTCGTCACGGGGCTTGCCCACGCCTGGCACCCGCCACCAGACGTGCCGGATCTCGTCCACGGCCACTGCGGCGGTGGCCGCCGCCGCTGCCCCGCCCCCGATGAGCAGTGAACGCCGACTGATGCCCCGGCCAGGTCCTTTTCCCGGCGACCCGGCACTCCCGTTGTTCCCCATATGATCTCCAACGCATATCCGCGAGCATTCGGTTCCCGGGGCCCCGTACTCTGGAGAAGCTATGACTCAGACCTCCCAGCGCCCCCTCCGTGTGCTCGCCGCCATGTCGGGCGGAGTCGACTCCGCCGTCGCAGCGGCGCGAGCCGCCGAGGCAGGCCACGACGTGACCGGTGTACACCTCGCCCTCTCCGCGAACCCGCAGTCCTTCCGTACGGGTGCGCGCGGCTGTTGCACCATCGAGGACTCCCGGGACGCCCGCCGCGCGGCGGACGTCATCGGCATCCCGTTCTACGTCTGGGACCTGGCGGAACGCTTCCGCGAGGACGTCGTGGACGACTTCGTCGCGGAGTACGAGGCGGGGCGCACCCCCAACCCCTGCCTGCGGTGCAACGAGAAGATCAAGTTCGCCGCGCTGCTCGACAAGGCGCTGGCGCTCGGCTTCGACGCGGTGTGCACGGGGCACTACGCCACCGTCGTGCTGAACGAGGACGGCACCCGGGAGATGCACCGCGCCTCGGACATGGCCAAGGACCAGAGCTACGTCCTGGGCGTCCTGGACGAGAGGCAGCTCGCGCACGCCATGTTCCCCCTGGGCGACACCCTCACCACCAAGGACGAGATCCGGGCCGAGGCCGAGCGCCGGGGCCTTGCGGTCGCCAAGAAGCCGGACAGCCACGACATCTGCTTCATCGCCGACGGCGACACCCAGGGCTTCCTGGCCGGCCGTCTCGGCGGCCCGGCGGAGGGCGACATCCTCGACGAGGCGGGCGCGAAGGTCGGCACCCACGAGGGCGCCTTCGGCTTCACCATCGGCCAGCGCAAGGGCCTGCGCATCGGCCACCCCGCCCCCGACGGCAAGCCGCGCTACGTCCTGGACATCTCCCCGGTGGACAACACGGTGACGGTCGGCCCGGCCGAGGCCCTCGACGTGACCGCCCTCACCGCGATCAGGCCCCGCTGGTGCGGCACGGCCCCGTCCGGCCCCGGGACGTACACGGCCCAGCTCCGCGCCCACGGCGGCGAGACCGAGGTGACGGCGGAGCTGACCGACGGCACCCTGTCGGTCACGTTCAGCGAGCCTGTCCGGGGTGTGGCGCCGGGCCAGGCGGTCGTGCTGTACGACGGCACGCGGGTGGTCGGGTCGGCGACGATCGCGACGACGGTGCGCAGGGAGAAGACCTCGGCCCGCTGATCCACGGGGCCGTACGGCCCGGGCTGTCGTCATGGGCTGCGCCTGCGGATCGTCCGCAGGTGGTGTTCGTGCGACGGGGCCGCCTCCCGGCCGGCGAGCTCACGGCGCCAGGTACCGGTCGGTGATGGCCTGGTTGTAGCGGGCGAACATGCCGGCGATCGCGTGGCGGTCGTCATCGGACCAGTCGGTCAGCATCTGCGCGGTGCCCGCGCGGCGCCGTCGGCGTACGGTCTCCATTGCCGCCCGTCCTTCCGCTGTCGTCTCCACGACGGCGCGCCTGCGGTCATAGGGGGCGACCGTGCGGCTGACGAACCCCGCCTGGCGCATCGCGGCCACTTGACGCGCGGCCGTCGACGCGTCCAGTCCCAGCTCGGTCGCCAAGGTCACGACATCCGCCGAACCCAGGACATCCAGCGCGCGCAGCAACAGGTAGCCGGCCCTGTCGACCTCCAGGTAGAAGTCCGAACGCCGCCGGATCAGTTCGAGGTTGCGTACCAGCACTGCCGTCTGGAACTCGATCACGTCCGTCGGGTCCCACCCTGCTTGGTCGATCCGTTCACTGATCATGACGCTGTCCTCGGTGGTTGCGGCCGGGCGAACACATGTATCGTACATTCAAATGCAGGTATGATGCATCTGTCCAGACCGATGGGGAGGGCTGCCACGCGATGCGTTCCAGGAGTGTGACGCCGGGCGCCAGGAGCGGATGGGCCACACGCCTGGCCGGACGGCTGGCGGCCGCGGACCCAGGGCTCCCCCGGTGGCGAGTTGCCTGGGTTGCCACGTTGAGCATGGGCATCGCACTCGCGGCCGAATTCGCGTACGTGCGTCTGGCCTTCCCCGGGCGGAGCGCGCAGACGGCCATGCTGCTGGGCGCGGTCGCCGCCATGCAGGGGTCCGCCGTGGTGCTGCAGAGGTCCGCCGCGGCACGTCTGCGTTTCGGGCTGGCGCAGCCGGTGGCGGCCGGTGCCGGACTCTCCGCAGGCGTTCTGGCGCATGCCGCGTTCGGCGGCGGCTGGCAACTCGACTGCTGTCTGGTGGCGGCGACCTTCCCGGCGGTGGCCGTCCGCCGGTTCGGGCCCGCCTTCAGTGTGCTGGGACTGATGGGCTGGGCCGGTTTCTACATCACCACGATCCTTCAGCCGCCGCTGTCGGACCTGCCGTTCCTGTTGTCGGCGTACGTGGTCTCCGGGGTGTGCAGCGGCGTACTGGCGCTGGCGTTCTTCCGGCACCGGCCCCGTGCGTCGTTGCGCCATGCGCTGCGTGCCTGGCAGGCCCAGGCCGCGGCGGTGTTCCGTAGCGCCGAGCTGCTGATGGATGAACCAGGCGCGCGCCGCCGCCGCGTCCTGGCCTCACGGCACGGACAACTGGCTCACATCGCGCTCGTCATCGACGGGTGGCTCGCCGATCCGGAGGCGGACCCGGACGGATCGGCCGTTCTGGTCCGCCACCGCCTGATCGACAGCCAGTCGGCCATCGACACGATCGTGGCCTCGGTCCGGTCCCTGACGGGCGCGGGCAGGGACCCGTCCGCCGAGGACCCCGGCGTCCGTGCCGCAGCGGGAATTCTGCGCTGTCTCACACACTCCGATCACCACGGCGCGCGCCGTGGTGCGCTGCGTCTCCTGGACCGGCTGCCCCGGCACGAGGACGCGCGCAGCGCCCTGCGGCGGCTGTCGACGGCGGTCATCGCGCTGGCCGACGCGGAAGCCGATGGAGCGGGGGCCCTTCAGGAAGCGGCCGAGGCCGCCCGGTTCACGCCGGTGGTGACCGTGGCCGTCAGCGGTGCGCTGCCCGGAGCGGCCGGGCTTGCGGCCGAGGTCCCGCCACGGGGGGCCGGCCTGCTGGACCGCTGCGGGATGAAACCGCTGAGCCTGCCGGTGCGGCAGGCCGTTCAGGCCACGGTGGCCATGGCCATCGCCGCCGCCCTCGGTCGGCTCGTCTCTCCGGCACAGAGCTACTGGTCGCTGATCGCCGTGTTCATCGTGTTCCTCGGCCCGGTCACCCGCGAGGAACTCGCGGTCAAGGGCCGTGACCGTCTCGTGGGCACACTGCTCGGCGTCGCCGTCGCCGTCCCCGTCGACGACCTGGTGCGTGGCGAACCTGGAGCAGTGATCGCCGTGGTGCTGGTCAGCTGTCTGCTGGGGCACTACCTGGCGAGTCTCTCCTACACCTTCATGGCCTTCTTCATCACCGTCTGCGTGTTCCAGCTGTACGCGAGCATGCACCAGTACGAGACAGGAATGCTGCTCACCCGCCTGACCGAAACAGCCCTGGGGGCCGTGGTCGCGGTCACCGTCGCCGCTCTCGTCCTGCCCGTGAGTGCCCGGGACACGGCTCACCTCGCGCGGCGGAGGTTCCTGCGGTCGATCGGACAACTGCTCGACGACATCGGGACCTCGGCGGCGCGGGAACAGCACGACGAGGCCAGGCTCAGGATGCGGTTGCGCGTCGCGGATGAGCACGCCCGGCAGCTCACCGCCGCGGCCCGGCCGCTGGCGCAGCTTCCGTGGACGCCGGCGAACCGGAAGCGGATACGGACGGGGCTGGACCGGCACGCCTCACTCTCCTCCCGGCTGCGCGGGCTGACGGTGTCCGTACGCCGTGGGCCGGAGGCCATGTCAAAGGAGAGCACCGCCGTCATCCGCCACCTCGCGCACATCGCCCACAGCCTTGCCGAGCCGCATCCTGCTCATGGGCTCACGGAAGCGCCTGTCCTCACGGGTGAGCCGAACCCCGCGACGCACCATCTCCACCAGGTCGCCGAACTGCTCCACGTGGCCGTCGAGGATCCGCGATGACGTCGCCCGCGCGCGCTGAGGCGGCAGCGGGTGCCCGGACCGGTTGCGACGTCCGGGTGTTCAGCAGACCCTGTTCCAGGGCGCCGCCGACGGGGCGCGGTGTCCGGGAACCGGCCGACCGGGGACCGGCACGAGTTCCGTCGCTGAAAGACCGAGAGAAGTAAGGAAGCCACATGAAGGCCGTCCAGTTGCTGGAACCTGCCAGAGTCGAACTGTCCGAGGTGCCCGTCCCCGGGATCGGTCCGTCCGAGGTGCTGCTGAAGGTCCGCGCCGCGGGCGTGTGCCAGACCGATGTGCACTTCCGCCATCTGCGGGAGGAAGCGGTTCCCCGCGGCACCGTCCTCGGCCATGAGATCGCCGGCGAGGTGGCGTCGGCAGGAGCGGCCGTGACGGGCTGGAAGCCGGGCGACGCCGCGGTCGTCTACCCCTGCTGGGGATGCGGCACCTGCCGGATGTGCCTGGCCGGACGGCACAACATGTGCCGGCGGACCGGTGGCCGGTTCATCTCGCCCCCCACCCCCGGGGTGAGCCGGGACGGGGGAATGGCCGAGTACGTTGCCGTACCCGCGTGGGCCCTGGTCGCCATCGGCGATCTCGACCCGGATCTCGCCGCGCCCCTCGCGGACGCCGCGCTGGTGCCCTACCACTCCATCCATGCGGTCGAGGACCTGCTCATCCCCGGCTCCACCGCTGTCATCGTCGGCGCCGGGGGACTCGGCCAGATGGCGGCTCAGATCCTGCGTGCCGTCACCAGCGCACAGGTGATCGCGCTCGACGTCAACGACGACGCCCTCACCGCCGTACGCGACGAGGTCGATGTGACCCTGCGCTCCGACTCGCCCACGGTCGTCGACGACGTGCTGGCCCTGACCGACGGTTACGGCGCCGAGGCGGTGTTCGACTTCGTCGGACGCGACAGCACCATGGCCCTGGCCGCCGACCTGGTCGCCCCCGGTGGAGCGATCCGTTTCATCGGCCTCTCCGACGGCATCTTCCGCTTCGAAGCCGGCTCCGGCGTGACCGGCCTCCCCTGGGGGGTCGCGGTCACCCGCCCCTACAGCGGAACGATCGGCGAACTCGCCGATGTCGTCGCCCTTGCCCGAGCCGGCAAGCTCCGGCCCCAGGTGCAGCGCTACCCACTTGACCGGGCCCTGGAAGCCCTCGACGAACTCGAAGCGGGACGGGTCCGCGGCCGTGCCGTGCTCACTGTGGCCCCCGGCGCCGCCGACACCGAAGCCTGATCTGCCGAGGGCGGCAGAGCTGACCGTGTCGCCCTGTCCGTCGCCTTCACCGAGCCCGTCCGGGGCGTGGCGCCGGGCCAGGCGGTCTTGCGCTACGACGGGACGCGCGTGGCCGGGCCGTCCACGACCGCTACGACGGTGCGGCGGGAGACTGCGGCGGCGGGCTGAGGGCTGGGCGTCTTCGGTACCAATGCTGCGGAGTGACGCCTCAAATCTCCCGGCTCTTGATCGCGAGCACGAGAGCGCGCAGCGCGGACTGCTTGGTTGTCAGGACGGTGCCAGGGCTGTCGCTCTCCCGAAGCATGACGCCCTCGTCCTTCACCGCGCCTCCGAGCTGCATTCTGATCGCCGCTTCGTGGATCACACCGGAGTACGGGGTCCCCTGCCCTCTCATGATCACGGATTGGCGGGCCATGCGGTGAGCCACTCGTAGCTCGACTTCGAGGCGGGGAAGCGCCGGGACGAAGAGTTCGAAGATGGCGCGTGCGTGGTCCTCGGTGTGGAACAGGCCGGGCAGATGTGCAGTCTGGATCGTGCGCAGGCGAATGGCGTAGTTCTCCAGGGCCGACACATCCAGAAAGCCTGGCGGGATCTTGCCTCGGTACTCTTCCCACCAGCCCGTCTTGCGGCCGCCTGTCATCCCGGCCTGCCGGCGTACGGCTCCAGTGGCGGCACCCCGTGCTCCGGGTCAGCGTCTGGGACCTCAGCCCGGATCTGCCCAAGCCGTATACGCCGGCCGTCGGACCGGATGCTGAAGCCGGGCGGGGCCTGGCCATCCTCGAACTCGTCGCGGACCGCTGGGGCGGATGCGCCATAGGGGAGGGCGAGCTGGGTTCGGGTGGCAGGACCGTGTGGTTCGAGCTCGCGCTCGGAGCCTGACCACGGACGAGTTGCGTGGCATCGGCGACGCGTGGCTCGCGGCCTCGAAGGCCTCTGCCACCAACTTCACTTCGTGCATCGCTTATCTCACCGACGGCGGCAACAGCGAGTGGCAGGGGGCGATGCACTCCTTCTGCCAGTCGATATGGGGCACGACTGCGTGGGGTGGAACCCGGGGATCGTCGATGCCCAACCGTTGCCGTGACCGCAAGGTTCACCGGCCTGGGGCATGTGCCTTCCTTTGACCGAGCAGACTTTCAGGACCACTCGCGCAAGGGAACTGTCGCAGGAGCGCAGCGCATCACAGGCCAGCGGATGAGCCTTGTCGTCGGGAGAGGGCTATCCTGCGTCGCTCTCGGTCGATCTCGGTGACGACCACCGTGATTTGTCGCCGACCTGGACGACATCTGATGGAGTCTCCACCGGTCTCCAGGCGAGCTCCCGCAGGTGAACCAGTCCCTCGATTCCGTCGGCGACCTGGACGAAGACACCGATCGGGACCAGCTTGGTGACCTGGCCAGGCAGTTTCTGCCCCACCGCGACGGTGTCGGCGAATACTTGGAAGGGGTCCGGCTGTGTGGCCTTCAACGACAGTCTGGCCTCCAGGTTCCACGTGTCGAACTGGAGGAACTCGCATGAGACGCGCTGTCCAACCTGCACCACGTCGGAGGCTTCCTCGAAACGTCGCCAGGACAGTTCAGCGAAGGAGATGAACCCGACGCCGGGGAAGACCGGGTGGGCGGGGCCGTCGTCCAGCGAGACGAACACACCGAACCGTTCGATTGCTGTGACCGTGCCGGAAAGGAAACCGCCGCGGTGCAGTGACTCCAGGAATGCCCAGAGTTCTGGGTTCTCGGACGCTCCACCCATCGCGCTCCCAGCCTTTCACGAGGAGCTGCGCACTGGGTAGGAAGCGTGCTCACGCTGCGGCCCTGAGGGGACGTCCACCCCAGCGGATGGCTTTCTCGCTGCGGATACGGGCGCGTTCACGTCGTTCGGCGGCCAGGACGTCACGGTGGCGGGCGTTGGCGTTGGCGTTGGCGCCAGCGCAGGTAGGCGTGCAGGGCCCGTGTCTGGACGGTGTGGTTGGGGTGGTGGGAGTTGGAGATGGTGAACTGCATCAGCGGTCCGAAGGGGGCTTCGGTCGGGTACGCACCAGGATGCATAGGTCGGGGTAAGCGCAGCTCGACCTTGGTCTTCCTGGCCCAGCGGCGATTACGTCACCGGGCTGGCCGAACTCGGCCTGGAGGTCGAGCCGCCCGCCCCGCTGAGCACCGTCGGATGGCTTGTCGAACTCGCGCGAGCGGTCGACCGGCGCTGACCCGGGATAAAGGCATACGCCCCGCCGCGCGTCCGACCCCTGTACGGACGCGGCGGCGAGGCGGTTCAGGACGCGCGGCCGGCGAACACGTCCCTGGCGAAGAACTCCGCCAGCACCGGAGCGATCGCGTGCGGTGCCAGCTCGCGGGTCTGGCCGGTCAGGGTGCGGTGCCTCGCCCGGGGGATCGCGGCCGCGAGGGCGAGGGTCGTCCGGTGCGCCTGCTCCGTGCTGAAACCACCGGTCACCACCAGGGTGCGCGCGGTGATCGACGCGAACCTCCCTGCCGGGACCGAGCCGTCGCCGAGCAAGGCGTCGTCGTACGCGAGGGTGTGGGCCACTTCCTCCAGGCCGGACCACAGCGGGGCCCGGCGCATCCGGGCGATCGTCTCCTGCGGCACCCCGGTCCGGGACAGATACAGCTCCACGGCGCCGCCCCGGTCCCCGGCCGCCAGCAGCCGGTGCAGCAGCGCGGTGCAGCGGGACTTGTACAGGAGGCCGGCGGGACCCGGGGTGTACGGCGGCTCGTAGACCGCGAGGAGGTCCACGGGCAGCCCCGCGGCCTGCGCCTCCAGGGCCAGCGCCCCGCCCGACAGCATCCCGAACAGGGAGACGCGCTCACCCGTGGCCGCCGCGACCGCCGCCAGGTCCTCGATCTCGCGGCGGAGGGCGTACGGTCCGCTGTCGCCACTCGCCCCGCGGCCCCGGCGGTCGTAGGTGACCACCGTGAGACGCGGAGCCAGCAGGGTGGCCAGCGGTGCCTCGTCGGCCGCGGTGCTCAGGGCACCGCCGACCAGGATCACCGGCGGCCCGTCACCGTGGCGGCGATACGCGATCGACGTACCGTCACGGGAGAGAGTCTTGTCCATGTGAAGGTGGACTGCCGTGCCGCCCCGAACTCATCGCTGCGGCAGAAGTCTTTTTTGACGATCAGTCGGGGACGACCTCCGTGGCGTAGAAGCAGAAGTGGTCCTTGACCGCCGCGACCTGGTCCTTGGGCTCCGGATAGGCCCAGACGAGGTCCGCCGCACCGGGCAGTGACCAGTACGACGCGTCTCCCTTGAAGGGGCAGTGCGTGCGGGTGTCCGAGGGGGTGAGCAGGTCGGCACGGACGTCCTCGGGCGGCAGGTAGTAACGGTCGGGACAGCCCGTCTCGCGCAGCACCAGGGGCCGGCGGCTCTCTGCGAGCACCTGCCCGTCATGGACCGCGCGCACATGTACGGCTTCGGGGCTGACGGTGATGGTGTGTCCTGTGGTGGAGGTCATACCTGGTTCAGCCGCGGAGGAGGCCGGTTTCTTCCCGTGTGCCGGGCCGGCCGTACCGTGTCCGCATGAACATCTGTGTCTTCCTCTCCGCCGCCGACCTCGACGACCGCTACACCGTGCCCGCCCGTGAGTTCGCCGAACTGCTGGGCCGGGGCGGGCACACCCTGGTCTGGGGCGGGTCGGAGAGCGGGCTGATGAAGGTCGTCGCCGACGGCGTCCAGGAGTCCGGCGGACGGCTCGTCGGGGTGTCGGTGGACTTCCTGGCGGCGAAGGCACGGACGAACGCCGACGAGATGGTGACGGCCAAGGACCTGGCCGAGCGCAAGGCCCTGCTCCTGGAGAAGGCCGACGCCGTAGTGATCATGGTCGGCGGAACGGGGACGCTCGACGAGGCGACGGAGATCCTGGAGCTGAAGAAGCACGGCAAGCACACCAAGCCCGTCGTCCTGCTGAACACCGCCGGGTTCTACGACGGCCTGCACCAGCAGTTCCTGCGCATGGAGGAAGAGGGCTTCCTCCCCCTCCCGCTGACCGAGCTGGTCTTCTTCGCCGAGGACGGCGTCGGGGCGCTGGCCTACCTGGAGGAGTCGGCCGGCCTGCGGTGATGCGAGCATGAGTCCATGCCTACTCATCTCATCACCGGCGCCGGATCCGGCATCGGAGCGGCCGTCGCCCGTCGACTCCTGGAGCGCGGCGACGAACTCGTGCTGCTGGCCCGGGACGCGGGACGCGCCAAGGAACTGGCCGCGCTCCACCCCGGGGCCCGCACGCTCGTCGGCGACCTCGGCAACCCCGACCGGCTCTCCTGGGCGTTCGGGCAGCAGCCGATGCCCGAACGCCTCGACTCCCTGCTGCACGTCGCGGGCGTCGTCGAGCTCGGCACCGTCGGCGACCTCACCCCCAAGGCCTGGCACTTCCAGCTCAACGCCAACCTGGTCTCCCCGGCCGAGCTGACACGTCTGCTGCTGCCCCAGCTGCGCGTGACCCAGGGCCACGTCGTCTTCGTGAACTCCGGCGCCGGGCTCGCGGCGCACGCCGAATGGGGCGCGTACGCCGCGAGCAAGCACGGGCTCAAGGCCCTCGCCGACTCGCTGCGCCACGAGGAGCACGGCAACGGTGTCAGGGTCACCTCCGTCTACCCGGGCCGCACCGCCAGCCCCATGCAGGCCAAGGTCCACCAGCAGGAGGGCAAGGAGTACGACGCCTCGCGCTGGATCGACCCCGAATCGGTGGCCACCACGATCCTGCTCGCGCTCGATCTGCCCCGGGACGCCGAGATCAACGACCTGACGGTCCGCCCGGGCCGCTGAGGGGCCGGGGCCCCCGCGCCCCCCGGGCCCGTAGGCTTTCCGCGTGAGCGAGAAGAGCGGGTTCAGCGCGAGTGCAGCCACCGGGATCGGGTCCATGCCGGGGGGAGACGCCCGGGAGGCGGCCAAGACCGTCACCGGGTCCTTCGCCGACGGCCAGGGCATGCCGTATCTGGCGGAGCTGCCGGCACGGGGCCCCGGCGCGGACATGACCGGCCGGACCGTCGGCCTGCTCGTCGAGATGTACGGCCATGTCGAGCCCAGCGGCTGGCGGATCAGCGACCGCCCCGGCCGCGACACCCGCCGGGCCCGCTCCTGGCTCGGTGAGGACCTCGACGCCCTGGAGGAGTTCACCCAGGGCTACGAGGGGCTGCTCAAGGTCCAGGCCGTCGGCCCCTGGACCCTGGCCGCATCGCTGGAACTGCGGGGCGGCGAGGCCATGCTGGGCGACCCGGGGGCCTGCCGCGACCTGGCGGGCTCGCTGGCCGAGGGGCTGCTGTCCCACCTCGCGGAGGTGCGGCGGAGGATTCCCGGCGCCGAGGTCGTGCTCCAGCTCGACGAACCCTCCCTGACCGCCGTACTACAGGGGCGGGTCAGATCGGCGAGCGGCTACCGCACCTACCGTGCCGTGGACCGTCAGGTCGTCGAGGGAACGCTGCGCGAGCTGCTCGCGGTGAACGGCGGGGGCCCCACGGCCGTCCACTCCTGCGCCCCGGAGGTGCCCTTCGGGCTGCTGCGCCGCGCCGGGGCGGGCGCGGTCTCCTTCGACTTCTCCCTGCTCACCGAGCGTGAGGAGGAGGCGATCGGGGAAGCCGTCGAAGGCGGTACCCAGCTCTTCCTCGGCGTGGTTCCCGGTCTCGACGCCGCCTCGGACGCATTGTCGGACCCGGGCGGTAGCGTCAAGGAGGTCAGGACGTTGTGGAGCAGGCTGGGGCTGAATCCGGGGACTCTCGCCGAGTCCGTCGTGATCACGCCTTCCTGCGGGCTGGCGGGGGCATCGCCCGCGTACGCGCGCGCCGCGCTCGCCCACTGCGCCCGGGCGGCGAAATCGCTCGCGGACAACCCTGAGTAACGGGTCGTCGTAGAGGTCTCAATGGGGCAACGGAGGAACAGTCGATGGCCGGCGAAGAGCAGGCGCAGCAGCTGACCGGTGTGCCGGCGGAGGTGCAGGAACGGCACGCACTCCTCGCCGAGCAGATCGAGGAGCACCGCTTCCGGTATTACGTGAAGGACCAGCCCGTCATCGACGACGCCGAGTTCGACCGGCAGATGCGCGCGCTGGAGGCCATCGAGGACGAGCACCCCGAGCTGCGCACACCGGACTCGCCGACCCAGAAGGTCGCGGGTCCCTACGTCACGGAGTTCACCTCCGTCGAGCACCGTGAGCGCCTGCTCTCCCTCGACAACGCCTTCGACGACGCGGAGCTCGCGGCCTGGGCCGATCGCGTGGCCAAGGACGTGGGCAGGGGCGGGTACCACTTCCTGTGCGAGCTCAAGGTGGACGGCCTCGCCGTCAACCTCACCTACGAGCACGGCAGGCTGACCCGCGCGGCGACCCGGGGCGACGGACGGACGGGGGAGGACATCACCTCCAACGTCCGTACGATCGCGGAGATCCCACTCCGCCTCAAGGGCGACCGTGTCCCCGCGCTCGTCGAGATCCGGGGCGAGGTGTTCTTCCCCATGGAGGCCTTCGAGGGGCTCAACGCCCGGCTGGTCGAGGCCGGTGACAAGCCCTTCGCCAACCCGCGCAACGCGGCGGCCGGTTCGCTGCGGCAGAAGGACCCGAAGGTCACCGCCACCCGCCCGCTCCACATGGTGGTGCACGGCATCGGTGCCCGCGAGGGCTTCGACATCGACCGGCTCTCCCAGGCGTACGACCTGCTGAAGGAGTGGGGGCTACCGACCGCCCAGCACAACAAGGTGGTCGAATCCATCGACGAGGCTCGGGAGTTCATCGCCTGGTTCGGCGAGCACCGCCAGTCCGTCGAGCACGAGATCGACGGCGTCGTCATCAAGCTCGACGAGATCCCGCTCCAGGGCAGGCTGGGCTCCACCTCGCGCGCCCCGCGCTGGGCGATCGCCTGGAAGTACGCGCCGCAGGAGGTCAACACCGAGCTGGTCAATATCCGGGTCGGCGTCGGACGGACCGGCAGGGTCACCCCCTACGCCCAGGTCGAGCCGGTCGAGGTGGCGGGGTCGGAGGTCGAGTTCGCCACCCTGCACAACCAGAACGTGGTGAAGGCCAAGGGCGTCCTCATCGGCGACACGGTGGTGCTCCGCAAGGCGGGAGACGTCATCCCGGAGATCCTCGGGCCGGTCGTCGATCTGCGCGACGGCAGCGAGCGGGAGTTCGTCATGCCGTCCGAGTGCCCCGAGTGCGGGACGGCGCTGCGGCCCATGAAGGAGGCCGACATCGACCTCCGCTGCCCCAACGCCCGTTCCTGCCCCGCCCAGTTGCGTGAACGCCTCGCCTATCTCGCGGGCCGTAAGTGCCTGGACATCGACCACTTCGGCTATGTGGCCGCCGCGGCCCTGACCAAGCCCCTGGAGCCCGCCGAGCCGCCCCTGCTGGACGAGGGGGACCTCTTCGGACTGACGGTGGAGCAGCTGCTGCCGATCCGGGCGTACGTCCTGGACGCGGACAGCGGACTGCCCAAGCGCGACCCGAAGACCGGCGAGGAGAAGACCGCCACGGTCTTCGCCAACCAGCAGGGCGAGCCGAGGAAGAACGCTCTCGGCATGCTGGAGGGCATCGCGGCGGCCAGACAGGCCCCGCTGGCCCGGATCCTCACCGGGCTCTCGATCCGGCATGTGGGGCCGGTGGCCGCCGTCGAGCTCGCCCGGCAGTTCCGGTCCGTCGACCGGATCGACGAGGCGTCCGAGGAGGAGCTGGCCGCGGCCGACGGGGTGGGGCCCATCATCGCCGCCTCGGTCAAACAGTGGTTCGCCGAGGACTGGCACCGGGAGATCCTGCGTAAATGGCGGGAGGCCGGGGTCCGGATGGAGGACGAGGGCGCGGGCGAGGACGAGGGGCCGCGACCGCTGGAGGGGCTCACCGTCGTGGTCACCGGCACGCTGGCCACGCACACCAGGGACGGAGCCAAGGACGCGCTCCAGAGCCGTGGGGCCAAGGTCACCGGTTCCGTCTCGAAGAAGACCTCCTTCGTGGTGGTGGGAGACAACCCGGGGTCGAAGTACGACAAGGCGATGCAGCTGAAGGTTCCCGTCCTCGACGACGAGGGCTTCGCCGTGCTCCTGCAACAGGGGCCGGACGCGGCCCGGGAGGCCGCCGTTCCCGCCGAGGAGACCTGATCGAGGCGCGATCGAGACGCGGGCCGACGCGTGGTCAGGCGCATGGGGGGAAGTAGGGGGACGAGGCGGACAAGAGGGGACCGGGGCCCGGCCCTGACCGCATCACCCGTTCGGCGCTTATCAGACAGTGAGTGGTGTGGGACCGCATTCGGGCAAGAGCTGCAGAGCGCTGCCCGCGGGGGCCCTCATCGGCCTACTGTTGAACGAGCACCTGCCGTGCCCGGCCGCGTGGTGGGATTCGGGTCGTGGTGGCATGGGAGCGGGAGCCACCGTGGGACATCGGCACCGCCGGCTGTGAGAGGGACGGAATGAAACCGACCGAGAGCGCCGCACCGGTGTCGCGTCTGCAAGGTTTCGTGGGCCTCACATCAAAGGTGGGCGCCGTCGTCGTGGCGGTCGCCGCGGTGCAGCTCGCGGCCGGGTTCTACCGGACGGTCCACGACGGACACGCGCTCTTCCCCGCCGGCACCGCCGGCTGGTCGCTCGCCCTGCTCACCGGAATCATCGTGGGCCATCTGGTCGCCCTCGGGCGCGACCGCTGGTGGGGCGGCACCGGTTCCGGCGCCGCCCTCACCCTCGCCGTCCTGCTGCTCTACGGCTGGGTGGCCGCAGGGCTGGTCAGCCTCGTCGTCGTGGTGCTCGTCGGCACGGCCAGGCGCCACCGGTGGCGGCAGGGACTGCTGCACGGGGCCGTGGACATACTCGGCGTCGGGGCGGCCGCGCTGGTCCTGTCCGCCTTCGGCGAGGTGCCGAGCGTCGAATCGCCCTGGCGGCCACTCCACTGGGGCATCGACGCCGTACCGGAGGTGCTGCTCGCCGCCGGCACGTATCTCCTGGTCACCCGCTTCCTGCTCTGGTACGCCAGGGCGTCCCAGAGCGGCGGGCTGCCGACGATCGCCCGCACCGCACTGCTGCGCCAGGGGCTCGTCGCGGTCGCGCTCCTCGGCATCGCCCCCCTGATCTGTGTGGTGGCCTCGGCCAAGCCCGTGCTGCTGCCGCTCTTCGCCGTCCCGCTGATCGCCCTGGACTCCACGCTCTGGATCGCCCGGGCACGGGCCGAGGAACAGCTGAGGGACCCGCTCACCGGCCTGCCCAACCGTCAGTGGCTCCTGGAGAGAACGTGGACGGCGCTGGAGGAGGCCGACGGCACCGGCACCAGGACCGCCCTCGTCCTCATCGACCTCGACCGCTTCCGTGCCGTCAACGACACCCTCGGCCATCTCGCCGGGGACCGGCTCCTGCTCCAGATAGCGGAGCGGCTGCGGCTCGCCCTGCCGCGCGGTGCGGAGGCCGCGCGGCTCGGCGGCGACGAGTTCGCGGTGCTGCTGCCGACCGCGGACTCGGCCACCAGCGCCCAGCGCGTCGCCCGTCATCTGGTCGCCGAGCTCTCCTCGCCCCTCGACCTCGACGGACTCACCCTGGTGCTGGAGGCGAGCGCGGGGGTCGCCGTCCACCCCGACCACGCTCTGGACGCCGAAGGACTCCTCAGGCGCGCGGATGTGGCCATGTACCAGGCCAAGCGGGACCGCACGGGCGTGGAGGTCTACGAGTCCAAGCGCGACAGCAACACCCCGGACCGGCTCGGTCTGCTGGGCGACCTCAGGCGCGCCCTGGACGCCAGGGAAGTGGAACTCCACTACCAGCCGAAGGTCCGCTTCGACGGCCAGGTCGCCGGTCTCGAAGCGCTCGTACGCTGGGTGCATCCGGAGCGCGGGCGGGTCCCCCCGGACGAGTTCATCGCGATCGCGGAATCCTCCGGGCTGATGCCCCACCTCACCGAGTACGTGCTCGAGACCGCGCTGGCCCAGGTCGCCCGGTGGCGGGCGCAGGGCCTGTTCGTCCCCGTCGCGGTCAACGTCTCGCCGCGCGACGTCCACACCCCCGGCTTCGCGGGCAGCGTCGCCGCCCGGCTCGCCCGGCACGGCGTTCCGGCCGGTGCGCTGCAGCTGGAGATAACCGAGCACGTCCTGCTGGAGGACCCCCAGCGGGCCGCCGACACCCTGGCCGGGCTGACCGGGCACGGAGTGAAGATGTCGCTCGACGACTTCGGCACCGGCTACTCCTCCCTCGTCCATCTGCGGAAACTGCCGGTCAGTGAGCTCAAGATCGACCGTTCCTTCGTCGCGCGGCTGGCCGTGGACAACGAGGACGCCGAGATCGTCCGCTGCACCATCGACCTGGCCCATTCGCTCGGGCTGATCGTCGTCGCCGAGGGCGTCGAGGACGACGAGACCTGGGAGCGGCTGCGTGACCTGCGCTGCGACGCGGTGCAGGGGTGGCTCGTGGCCGCCGCGATGCCCCCGCAGGAGACGACGGCCTGGCTGCGGGCGAGGGGCGAGCACGGGTGGCGGCGGCCGGCGGACCTGGCGGCCCAGGCCGCGCAGGCGGTGGCCCCCGAGCAGTCGCCCAGGTCCGCGGGGCGCGCGCTGAACCCCGGCCCGGCCACGGCCTGACGGGGCGGTGCGGGGCCCCGGAAGGCGGTGTGTCCGCTGGCGTGTCCCGCGACCCCATAGGATTGGTGTCTTGAATCAAATCTGCCGAACCGAACCCTGAGGATCGCTGCATGCCTGGCATCACGCGCGAGGAGGTCGCCCACCTCGCCCGGCTGGCGCGTCTGGAGCTGAAGGGCGAAGAGCTCGAGCACTTCGCCGGCCAGCTCGACGACATCATCGGCGCGGTCGCCCGCGTCTCCGAGGTCGCCGACCAAGACGTCCCGCCGACCTCCCACCCGCTGCCGCTGACGAACGTCATGCGCGCGGACGAGGTCCGTCCGTCGCTCACCCCCGCGCAGGCGCTCTCCGGCGCCCCGGCCCAGGAGCAGCAGCGTTTCAAGGTGCCGCAGATCCTGGGGGAGGACTAACAGCCATGACGGACATCAGCACCATCATCAAGTTCACCGCGGCCGAGATCGCCGCGAAGGTCGCCTCCGGCGAGCTGACGGCCGTCGAGGTCACCGAGGCCCACCTGGCCCGGATCGACGCCGTCGACGAGAAGGTCCACGCCTTCCTGCACATCGACCGTGAGGGCGCGCTCGCGCAGGCCCGCGCGGTCGACGCCAAGCGTGAGGCGGGCGAGAAGCTCGGCCCGCTGGCCGGTGTGCCGCTCGCGCTCAAGGACATCTTCACCACCCAGGACATGCCGACCACCGTCGGTTCGAAGATCCTGGAGGGCTGGGTCCCGCCGTACGACGCGACCCTGACCACGAAGCTGAGGGCCGCCGACGTCGTCATCCTCGGCAAGACCAACATGGACGAGTTCGCCATGGGGTCCTCCACCGAGAACAGCGCCTACGGCCCGACCGGCAACCCCTGGGACCTCACCCGTATCCCGGGCGGCTCCGGCGGTGGCTCGGCCGCCGCGCTCGCCTCCTTCGAGGCCCCGCTGGCCATCGGCACGGACACCGGTGGCTCCATCCGCCAGCCCGCGGCCGTCACCGGAACCGTCGGCGTCAAGCCGACCTACGGCGGCGTCTCCCGCTACGGCATGGTCGCCTTCTCGTCCTCCCTCGACCAGGGCGGCCCCTGCGCCCGTACGGTCCTGGACGCGGCGCTGCTGCACGAGGCGATCGGCGGGCACGACCCGATGGACTCGACGTCCATCGACGCCCCGGTCCCGCCGGTCGTCGAGGCCGCGCGCAACGGCTCCGTACAGGGCATGCGCGTCGGTGTGGTGAAGCAGTTCGCGGGCGAGGGCTACCAGGCCGGTGTCGTCCAGCGGTTCAACGAGTCGGTCGAGCTGCTGAAGTCGCTCGGTGCCACGGTCGTCGAGCTGGACTGCCCGTCCTTCGATCTCGCTCTCTCGGCGTACTACCTGATCGCGCCGTCCGAGTGCTCCTCGAACCTGGCGCGCTTCGACGCCATGCGCTACGGCCTGCGGGTCGGCGACGACGGCACCCGCTCCGCCGAGGACGTCACCGCGCTCACCCGCGAGGCCGGCTTCGGCGACGAGGTCAAGCGCCGCATCATCCTCGGTACGTACGCGCTGAGCTCCGGCTACTACGACGCGTACTACGGCTCGGCGCAGAAGGTCCGCACCCTCATCACCCAGGACTTCGAGAAGGCGTTCGAGCAGGTGGACGTCATCGTCTCGCCGACGACACCCACCACCGCCTTCCCGATCGGCGAGCGCGCCGACGACCCGATGGCGATGTACCTCGCGGACCTGTGCACCATTCCGACCAACCTCGCCGGCAACTCCGCCATGTCGCTGCCCTGCGGCCTGGCCCCGGAGGACGGCCTGCCGGTGGGGCTGCAGATCATCGCCCCCGCCATGAAGGACGACCGGCTGTACAAGGTCGGAGCAGCCGTCGAGGCCGCTTTCGTGGAAAAGTGGGGGCACCCGCTGCTTGAGGAGGCTCCGTCACTATGAGCGCAATGGCTAAGAAGGCCAAGAACTTCAAGAAGTCCAAGTCCGGTGTGTACATGTCCCTGGGCACCACCGCCTTCGGCGCACTCAGCGTCGTCAAGCAGGCGAGGATGGCCCGCGAGGACAACGACACGCTGCGGCTGATCGACGCCGCCGTATCCGCCGCCGCGATCGTGACCGGACTCGCGATCCTCTACCGCGAGCTCAAGCGTCTCGGCGACGACGACGTCCTGCTGGGCTGAGAGGGAAAGTTTCATCGTGACTGTCATCGACCTGGAGTCGTACGAGGGTGCCCTCGCGACGTACGACCCCGTCATGGGCCTCGAGGTCCATGTGGAGCTCGGCACCAAGACCAAGATGTTCTGCGGATGCTCCACCGAGCTCAAGCAGGACGCGAACTCGCAGACCTGCCCGGTCTGCCTCGGACTGCCGGGCGCGCTGCCGGTCGTCAACGAGATCGGCGTCGAGTCCGCCATCAAGATCGGGCTCGCGCTGAACTGCGAGATCGCCGAGTGGTGCCGCTTCGCCCGGAAGAACTACTTCTATCCGGACATGCCGAAGAACTTCCAGACCTCCCAGTACGACGAGCCGATCGCCTTCGAGGGCTATCTGGACGTCCAGCTGGAGGACGGCGAGATCTTCCGCGTGCAGATCGAGCGCGCGCACATGGAGGAGGACACCGGCAAGTCGACTCACGTCGGCGGTGCCACCGGCCGTATCCACGGCGCCTCCCACTCGCTGCTCGACTACAACCGCGCGGGCATCCCCCTCATCGAGATCGTCACCAAGCCGATCGAGGGAGCCGGCGCACGCGCCCCCGAGGTCGCCAAGGCGTACGTCGCCGAGCTCCGCGAGCTCATCAAGGCGCTCGGCGTCTCGGAGGCCCGGATGGAGATGGGCCAGATGCGCTGCGACGTCAACCTGTCGCTGCGCCCGCACGGCCGCGAGAAGTTCGGCACGCGCTCCGAGACGAAGAACGTCAACTCGCTGCGCTCCGTCGAGCGTGCCGCCCGCTTCGAGATCCAGCGTCACGCGGCGGTGCTGAACTCCGGCGGGACGATCGTGCAGGAGACCCGGCACTTCCACGAGGAGGACGGCTCCACCACGGCCGGCCGCATCAAGGACAACGCCGAGGACTACCGCTACTTCCCCGAGCCGGACCTGGTGCCGGTCGCCCCTGCCCGCGACTGGGTCGAGGAGCTCCGCAAGGAGCTTCCCGAGCTTCCCCGGCTGCGCCGCAAGCGGCTGAAGGAGGAGTGGGGTGTAAACGACCACGACATGCAGTCCATCCTCAACGCGGGCGCGGTCGATCTGATCGTCGCCACGACGGACGTGGGCGCCCCGTCCGACCAGGCCCGCAAGTGGTGGATGGGCGAGCTGGCCCGTAACGCCAACGAGACCGGCCGCAGCCTGGACGAGCTGCCGGTCACCCCGGCGCAGGTCGCCCGGGTCGCGGAGCTCGTCGCCTCCGGCGATCTCAACGACAAGCTGGCGCGCCAGGTCCTCGAGGGCGTCCTCGCGGGCGAGGGCGACCCGGACACCGTCGTCGAGAAGCGCGGCCTGAAGGTCGTCTCGGACGAGGGCGCGCTGTCCACCGCCGTCGACGAGGCCATCGCGGCCAACGCCGCGATCGCAGACAAGATCCGTGGCGGCAAGGTCGCAGCGGCCGGTGCGCTGGTGGGCGCGGTCATGAAGGCCACCCGCGGCCAGGCGGACGCGGCGCGCGTGCGTGAGCTGATCCTGGAGAAGCTCGGCGTCGAGGGCTGATTCACGGCTGAGGGGGCGGTGGACCCGTGCGCGGGTGCACCGCCCCTTCCCGCTGTCCGGTGCCGTCACGGCCCAGGGACAGCGGGGACGTTCACCGCCGGGCCGTACCGCCGTCTTCCCGCCGCCACCCGGAGTGACTAGTTTCCGTGGTGGATACGGAACCGGGAGGCTCAATTGACCACGGACATGTCACGGCGTCGGCTCTTCGCGCTCGGGGGCGGCGCACTCGGCGCCGCGGCGGCGGGATCGTTCCTGCCCCCGTCGCTCCAGGCGGCGATCGCCGCACAGCCCGCAGCGGACAGGTCCGGTGGAGCGGGCCTGGACGCGATCGAGCACGTGGTGATCCTGATGCAGGAGAACCGTTCCTTCGATCACTACTTCGGGACGCTGCGCGGAGTGCGCGGCTTCGGCGACCGCAACGCCGTCGAACTGCCCTCCGGCAGGCCCGTCTTCGAACAGCCGGGCCCTCTGGGCACCACCGTCCTGCCCTTCCCGGTGCGCGAGGCGGCCCGGACGCAGCAGGAGGACCTGCAGTACATAGGCGCCCTCGACCACTCCTGGAGCGGCGGCGCGAAAGCCTGGGCGGACGGCAGGATGGACGGCTGGGTCACCGCGAAGACGGCCGCCACCATGGCGTACTACGACCGCCGCGACCTCCCGCTGCACTACGAGCTCGCCGACACGTTCACGGTCTGCGACGCCTACCACTCCTCGATCCACAGCTCCACGAGCCCGAACCGCAACCACCTGTGGAGCGGCAGGACGGGCTACGAGGCCGACGGCAGGCGGGCCGTGGGCAACGACGCGTACGACGAGGGCTCCCACCCCGGCTACGACTGGGGTACGTACGCCGAGCGGCTGGAGAAGGCCGGGCGCAGCTGGAAGACGTACACGGAGTGGGAGAACTTCACCGACAACCAGATCGAGTTCTTCACCACCTTCAAGGCCATCGCCCGCAAGGCACTGACGCGGACCGGGCACACCTACATGGAGTCCTTCTACGCCACCGTGCGCGACGCGGACACGGCCGGCGAGCGGGAGCGGCTGCTGGGCCTGCTCGACGAGGGTGTCGCCACCCTGACGACGGCCGAGCGCAGCCTGTTCGAGCGCGCGTTGCGCAGGGTCCCCACGGGCACACTCGCCGACGAGTTCGCCGCGGACGTCGCCGCGGGGACGCTGCCCGAGGTCTCCTACCTGGTGCCGTCGGCGGTGGACTCCGAGCATCCGAGCGTCTCCTCACCGGTGCACAGCGCGACGGTCGTCTACAAGATCCTGGACGCACTGGGCAGGCACCCCGATGTGTGGCGGCGCACCGTCGTCCTCATCACCTACGACGAGAACGACGGCTTCTTCGACCACGTGCCGCCGCCGGTCGCCCCCGCCGAGGTGACGGAGGAACAGTGGGAGGGCAAACCCACCGGACTCGGCATACGGGTGCCGCTGCTGGTCGTCTCCCCGTGGACGGTCGGCGGATACGTCTGCTCCGAGGTCTTCGACCACACCTCCGTGATCCGCCTCCTGGAGCGCTGGACCGGGGTGGAGGAGCCCAACATCGGTGACTGGCGACGTCAGGTCACCGGAGACCTCACCTCCGCCTTCGACTTCACGCGCGCGCGACGGCAGCCGGAGACGGGACACCCCGCCGCGATTCCCCCGTTCGGCGGGCGCTGGCAGCCGAAGCCCCCGGCCCTCCAGCGGATGCCCGTCCAGGAACCGGGCTCCCGCCCGGCCAGGCCCCTGCCGTACCAGCCCGACGCCCAGGCGAAGCGGGCGGGCGGGAAACTGCTGGTGGCTCTCAGCAACACCGGACGGTCCTCGGCACACTTCACGCTCCACCCCTACGCGAAGGAGTTCCCCGCTCCGCAGCACCTGGACGTAAGCGGCACGGCGCGGTGGAAGGTGCCGCTGACCGGCGACGGCTACCGCTTCACGGTCACCGGCCCGAACGGCTTCCGGCGGGAGTTCGAAGGGACGGCCGACGGCGGCGCCGAGGTGTCCTCGCGCATCGACGACCATGAGCGCGACCTGCACCTCACGCTCCGCAACAACGGCCGACGGACGCTGACCTACACCGTGCGGCCACTCGGGTACGTCGACGAGGACGACCTGCGTGACTGGCGCCGGACGGTCAAGGTCAAGCCGGGGCGCAGCCGCACGCTCGTGCACTCGGCGGCCGACGCCCACGGCTGGTACGACGTCCTGGTGACGGCGGAAGGGGACGGCTCCTTCCGGCGCCGGCTGATGGGACACATGGAGAACGGCAGGGCGAGCGTCTCCGGCTGAACGGACGGGGCGGCCGGGGAGACGCGGCGGAGGGCGGGCGGACCGGTGGTGTCACCATGGCCACGAACGGGGCCGATGATCAAGACTGGCTGTCAGAGTGACCGCTATCTGGTCATGTAGGGCTTAGCGGACATTGTCCGCTTAACTCACGACACCGGTCCCACCAGCCCCAGGAGCACCTCCGTTGGCCGCCATCGCACGCTGGTGTCTTGAGCACCGCCTCGCCGCCGTCCTCATCTGGCTGCTCGCTCTCGGAGGCACGGCAGGCGCCGCGGGGTACGCGGGGGCCGTGTACTCCAACGACTACGAGGTGCCGGGCACCGAATCGGGCCGCGCGGGGGAACTCCTCCAGACGGGGTTCGAGGACCTGGGCGGGGACACGTGCACCGTCGTCTGGCACACCTCGGGCTCCACCGTCACCGACGCCGGCGTCGAGCGGACGATGACCAGGACGCTGCACGCGATCGGCGCACTGCCGGGGGTCGGTGACGTCACCGGCCCCTACGGAGCGGCGGCTCAGGGCATGATCAGCGCGGACGGGCACACCGCCTACGCGACGGTCACCTTCGACCACCGGGCCGGCGGGATCCCGCCGGAACAGGCGCGGGCCGTCGTCGACACCGCGCGGGAGGCCGCGGGCGAAGGGCTCCGGGTCGAGCTCGGCGGCACCGCCGTCGCACTGACCGAAGCACCCGCCCTCCATCTGAGCGAGGCCATCGGAGTGGCCGTCGCCGCGGTCGTCCTCTTCCTCGCCTTCGGCTCGCTCGCCGCGAGCCTGCTGCCCATCGCGACCGCCCTCGTGTCCGTCGGCACGGCGTACGCGGGCATCGTGCTGCTCGGCCATGTCATGACCGTCGCCGACTTCGCACCGATGCTGGGCATGCTCATCGGGCTCGGCGTCGGCATCGACTACGCCCTCTTCATCGTCACCAGGCACCGGAGAGGTCTGCGGCGCGGCCTGTCCGTGCCCGAAGCGGCGCGGAACGCCGTCGCGACGACGGGGCGCGCCGTCGTCTTCGCCGGAGCCACCGTCTGCGTCGCACTCCTGGGCATGCTGGTCCTGCGCCTCGGCTTCCTCAACGGTGTCGCCGTCGCCGCCTCCCTCACCGTGGTGCTGACCGTCGCCGCCTCCGTGACCCTGCTGCCAGCGCTGCTCTCCTTCATCGGCATGCGGGCACTGAGCCGCCGTGAACGCGGGCGGCTCGCCGAGCACGGGCCGCAGAGCGAACGGGCCACCGGCTTCGCCGCCCGCTGGTCGGCCTTCGTCGAGCGGCGGCCCCGGCTGCTGGGAGCGGTCGCGGCGGCCGTCATGGCCGTGCTCGCGGTGCCCGCCCTCTCCCTGCACCTGGGCACATCCGACCAGGGCAACAACCCCGCGTCGGCCACCACCCGTCAGGCGTACGACCTGCTGGCCGACGGGTTCGGCCCCGGCGTCAACGGGCCGCTGACGATAGCCGCCCATCTCGACGGAGCCGACGACCGTCTCGCCCTGGACGGCCTGCCCTCGGTGCTGCGGAACACCGAGGGCGTCGCGTCGGTCGGCCCGGTGACGTACAACGGCAGCGGCGACACCGCGTTCCTCACCGTCGTCCCCGAGTCCGCACCCCAGTCGCAGCGGACCAGCGACCTCGTCGACCGGCTGCGCCACGACGTCCTGCCGCCGACCGGTGACACCACCTCGCTCCGGATGCATGTGGGCGGGGTGACGGCCGGCTACGACGACTTCGCAGAGATCATCGTCGGCAAACTGCCGCTCTTCGTGGGTGTCGTGATCGGACTCGGCTGCCTGCTTCTGCTGCTGGCGTTCCGCTCCCTCGCCGTTCCCCTCAAGGCCGCCGTGATGAACGTGGCAGCCGTCGCCGCCTCCTTCGGCGTCGTCGTCGCGGTCTTCCAGTGGGGATGGGGGAGCGAGCTGCTGGGACTCGGCAGCTCGGGCCCCATCGAGCCCTTCCTCCCGGTGATCATGGTCTCGGTCCTCTTCGGGCTGTCGATGGACTACCAGGTCTTCCTCGTCGGCCGGATGTACGAGGAATGGCTGGAGACCGGCGACAACCGCCGGTCGGTGCGCGTCGGCCTGGCCGAGACCGGCCGGGTGATCAACTCGGCCGCGGTGATCATGATCTCGGTCTTCCTCGCCTTCGTCCTCAGCGGCGACCGCGTCATCGCGATGTTCGGCATCGCACTCGCCGCCGCCGTCGCCCTTGACGCCTTCGTCCTGCGCACCCTGCTGGTGCCCGCGCTGATGCATCTGCTCGGGGGCGCGAACTGGTGGCTGCCCGCCCGGCTGGACCGGCTGCTTCCGCGCCTCAGCATCGAGCCGCCGGACCGCATGGCACCCCGTGCGAGGATCCCGGGGGAACGTGCGGGAGACGAGGCCGCGGTGGCCCCGCAGCGCGTTCACTGAGACATCACGAAGACCGAGGAGGAGCACTGTGTTCACGGTGTCACTGGGTGACGACGGGGCGGAGCTCCGCCCGCTCGAGCCCTGGCAGGCGGAGGAGTTCCTGGCGCACATGGACCGGGCACGCGCTCTTGTCGACCCCTGGATCCCGTTCGCGGCGGCCGCCACGGACCTCGCCTCCGCCCACGCGCTGCTCCAGCGGTACGCGGACAAGCAGGCCGCCGACACCGGCAGGCTCTACGGCATCTGGCTGGACGGCACGCTGGTCGGCGGCGTCCTCTTCCGGATATTCGAGGCGGGGACCGGCAACTGCGAGATCGGCTGCTGGCTGGAGGCCGCGGGTGAGGGCCGGGGCCTGGTGACCCGCGCGTCACGGAAGCTGATCGACTGGGCCTTCGGCGTGAGGGGCATGCACCGCGTGGAGTGGGTCGCCTCCGCCGCCAACAGGCGCAGCGTCGCGGTGGCCGAGCGGCTCGGAATGACCCGGGAAGCCGTGCTGCGCGAGGCCTACCCGTACCGAGGCAAGCGTCACGACGAGGAGATCTGGGCCGTCCTGGCGCCCGAATGGCGTAAGGGACGGGGCTGAGGGGCCCAGTGTTAAGGAGCTTCTCATATGGGACCCCTAGCGTGCGGCGCATGAACACCTCCCCCTCCACTCCGACCACCGACGACACCGAGGAGAAGAAGGCAGCCGCCGCGGCCCCCGCCGCGACGGACGTGACGAAGAAGGCCGGCCCGGCGGAAGCCGCCGCTCCGGACGCCGTCGCACCGGACGTCACCGCCATGGACGTGGCCGCGACGGACGCGGCCGCGGAGGACGGCCTGGAGACCGATCTGGAGCCCGACCCCTACGACGAGGCCGAAGCGGCCGCGAAGTCCGGGGTCGGAACAGGAGCAGCGGCCGTCGTGGCCGCCGGGCTCGGCGTCATCTCGCTCTCGGGCGCCTGGACCGGACGGGTCGCCGCCGAGCGCGAGACCCTGCTCGGCCAGATCAAGACCGCCGGCGGCGGCAGCGCCTCCCAGCAGATCTCCGAGATCTACGGCGACGCGTGGCACAGCACCGCCCTCGTCAACGGGGTCTTCGCGCTGCTCGCGCTGCTCGTCGGCGTCTTCGTCCTGGTCCGGCCCTCCTTCGGCACGCCTGCCCTCCACCCGCAGGCGGGCTGGGTACGCTCCGTCGCCGTGGCGGGCATCGCACTCGGAGTCCTCGGCGTGCTGATCTCCGTCGGCATGTACCTCGACCTCTTCGTCTCCATGCCCTCGGCGGCGGGCTGAGGCTCCCCGGGCAACCGGCTAGGGTCTTTCGTTTGGATCAGGCTGGATCAGGGAGCGGGGTCTGGTGCGTGCAGCTGCAAGGCGGAGGAGGGAGTCAACGCGGAGCGTTGGCGACTGACGACAACGCCGCAGATGTGCGTGCCAGGGCACGCGAGCCCAGCATGATCCAAACGAGAGGCCTAAGGCATCCGTCACCCGGGCCTAAGGCCCCCCACCCGCAGAGATGCGGCACTCGCCCCATGTGGCGCCGCCCCCTGGCGGACGAGAGTGGTGGCACGGCAAGAAGCCGTGCCACCACTCTTCGTTTTCCACCAGGGAGAAGACCATGTACGAGTACGAACTCCACCAGCTCGCCGTCGCCGAGCTGATCCGCAGGGCCGACGAGCAGCGCACCGTCCGCCAGGCGGTGCTCGCCCGCCGCGCCGCCCGCCGCACAGGACGGGACGACACCGGAGGGCGGGTGGGGAAGAACCGGAGCTGGTTCGTCCGTGCCGCGTAGCGATGAACCCGCGAAAACCGGTAGCCGGAGTGTCGTACGCGTATGCGATGCTCGGCGACGTGGAGACCAACACCGTCAGCCCCGTCTTCGTCGGCCGAGCCGGTGAACTCGCCGCGCTCACCGGGACGCTCGCCCGTGCCGCCGCCGGAGAACCGCAGGCCCTGCTCCTCGGCGGCGAGGCAGGCGTCGGCAAGACACGGCTGGTCGAGGAGTTCACCACGGCGGCCCGCCGCCGGGACGCCGTGGTGGCCGTCGGCGGGTGCGTGGAGATCGGGGCCGACGGCCTGCCCTACGCCCCCTTCGCATCCGCTCTCAGCGCCCTGCGCAGAGCACTGCCGGAGGAACTGGCCGAGGCGCTGGCCGGCCAGGAGGGCGAGCTCGCCCGGCTGCTGCCCGAACTGGGCGAGGCCGACCGGGTGCCGGACGACGAGCACGGCACCGCCCGGCTCTTCGAGCTCGCCGCCCGGCTGCTGGAGCGCGTCTCCGCCACCCGTACGGTCGTTCTCGTCCTGGAGGACCTGCACTGGGCCGACGCCTCCACGCGCCATCTGCTCGCCTATCTCTTCCGCACCCTGCGCAGCGGCCGTCTCGTCGTGATCGGTACGTACCGCGCCGACGACGTCCACCGCCGCCACCCCCTGCGCCCCCTCCTCGCCGAGCTGGACCGGCTCCGCACCGTGCGCCGTATCGAGCTCGACCGCTTCAGCCGCGCCGAGGTCGGCCGGCAGCTCACCGGGATCCTCGCGATGGTCCCCGACGCCACGCTGGTCGACGACATCTTCGACCGCTCCGACGGCAACGCCTTCTTCGTGGAGGAGCTCGCCCGCAGCGTGGAGTGCTGCGGCGACAGCTCCGGGCTCTCCGACTCCCTCCGCGACCTCCTCCTGGTCCGTGTCGAGGCACTGCCCGAGAACGCGCAGCGGATCGCCCGGATCATCGCCGAGGGCGGCTCCACGGTCGAGCACCCCCTCCTCGCCGCCGTCGCCGGCCTCGCCGAGGACGACCTCGACGAAGCGCTGCGCGCGGCGGTCGGCGCCAACCTGCTGCTGCCCGCCCCCGACACCGACGGATACCGCTTCCGGCACTCGCTGGTCCGCGAGGCCGTCAGCGACGACCTGCTGCCAGGCGAACGCACACGCCTCAACCGCCGCTACGCCGAGGCGCTGGAGAGCGACCCCTCACTCGTACGCGCCGACGAGCGCGCCGCACGCCTCGCCAGCTACTGGTACGCCGCACACGACGCGGTCAAGGCGCTGCCCGCCGTGCTCCAGGCAGCGGTGGCGGCCCGGCGCCGCTACGCCTACAGCGAGCAACTCCGGCTGCTGGAAAGGGCCATGGAGCTCTGGGACGACGTACCCGACGAGGTGCGCGCCACCCTGCGGCCGCTCGACCACGCCGAGGCCTACCCGGGGTGCGGCTGCGATCCGGCGGACCCGCTGGGCTACCTCGACCTGATGGCCGAGGCCACGGTGTCCGCCCGCTTCGGCGGCGATCGCGAACGGGCCCTGGCCATCGCGAAGAAGGCGCTGCGCATCCTGGACCGGAACCGGGACCCGCTGCGCGCGGCGTGGTTCTGGGTGCAGCGTTCCCTCCTGATGCAGAGCCTCTCCCGGGGGGACGGCCGGCAGGAACTGGCCACCGCCGAGGACCTGGTGCGGGGCCTGCGGCCTTCCGCCGTGCACGCCGACGTCCTGGCGTCCGTCGCGAGCTGGGGCGCCCTGCACAGGCCCGGACCCGAGACGCTGGTCGCGGCCGACCGGGCCGTGGAGTACGCCCGGCTCGTCGGCGAGGAGTCCATCGAGCTGCACGCCAGGCTCACCCGCGGCTGGCTCACGATCGACGCGGGCGACGTCGAGGAGGGCGTCGCCGAGATGTACGCCGTGCGGGACCGGTCCGAGGAACTGCACCTGGTGGGCGTCATGAGCCGTGCCGCGGTCAACCTGCCCTCGTCGCTCGAATCCTGCGGCCGCTCCCTCGAGGCGGTGTCGGCCGCCGACCACGGCATTCAGATCTGCCACAGCCACGGGGTCCCCGAGTCCGAGGCCTGGGCACGGGCCAACCAGGCGCAGTCGTACTACTCGCTGGGGCACTGGAAGGAGAGCCTGGCCGCCGCGGAGGCCGCGGCCCCGCTGGCCCGGTCCCGCAAGTCGAACGCCCTGGTGGCCGCCCGCCGCACCGACCTGGCCCTGGCCACCGGAGACTTCGAGGAGGCCGAGGGGCAACTGGCCCTGAACAGGCGTCACCTCGGCCACGACCCGCAGCCGCAGCACCTGATCAGCCCGGTGCGGCACGCCATGGTCCTCGCGGCCCGGCACGGCAGGATCCCCGAGGCGCGGGCCGCGTTCGAGGCACAGTCCGACATCGGTCTCCCGCCGGGAACGCAGCGGTACTCCCTGCCGCTGCTCCACGCCGCCGCCGCGATAGAGGCCGACGCACGCGGGCTGCCCGCCACGGAGCCCGGCCGGCCGGCGGTCCTGGAGCGGATCCGGAGCCATCTCAAGCGGCTGCCGATGCTGGTGCCCGTCTGGGCGGCCTACGGCGTGCTGATCGAGGCGGACCTGGCCAGGGCGGAAGGGGCGGACACCCCGGACCACTGGTGCAGGGCGGCCACCGCCTTCGCTCCCCTCCAGCGCCCCTACGAGCTGGCCCAGATCCGTCACCACTGGGCGGAGGCGATCCTCATCGCGTCCGGCGACCGGGCGCCGGCGGCGGGACTCCTGCGCGAAGCCCACGCGGTGGCGGTACGGCTCGGCGCGCGCCCGCTCGCGGAGAGCGTCGAGCTGCTGGCCGGCCGGGCACGTATCGAGCTCACCGGGCCGGACGGCGACGCCCCCGACCGGCCCGCCGGACCCGCCCCGGCGGTGGACGCGATCGAGTCGTTCGGGCTGACCTCGCGGGAACAGGAGGTGCACCGGCTGGTCGCGGCGGGATACACCAACCGCCGGATCGCGGAGGAGCTGTACATCTCGCCGAAGACCGCCAGCGTGCACGTCTCCAACATCCTGGCGAAGCTGAGCGTCTCCAGCCGTGGCGAGGCGGCCGCACTCGCCCACCGCTTCCGGCTGTACGCGGCGGGGTGAGAGCGGGCCTGCGGCGGGCCTACCGGTCGTCCGTGGGCGGCGGGCTGCTGTGCCCCCTCCGGCATTCCGGCCGGCTACCGCACCTTCAGCAGCAGGATCCGGTCGTCGCCCGACTTCGCGGTGCCACGGCCGTCCGTGTTGCTCGTGACCAGCCACAGCCTGTCGCCGCCTGCGGCGAGCACCGTGCGGAGACGGCCGTACTTCCCTTCCAGGAACGCCTGGGGGGCAGCCAGAGGTTCCCCGTCCGCCTTGCCCGACAGAGGAATCCGCCAGAGCCGCTCCCCCCGCAGCCCCGCCATCCAGATGGACCCCTCGGCGTACGCGATGCCACTCGGAGAGGCCTCGGAGGTCTTCCACTGGGCCACCGGGTCGACGAAACCCTGCTTCCCCTTCTTGCCCTCGACATCGGGCCAGCCGTAGTTCCTGCCCGGCTCGATCAGATTCAGCTCGTCCCAGGTGTCCTGGCCGAATTCCGCCGCCCAGAGCCGCTTCCCGCTGTCCCAGGCCAGGCCCTGCACATTGCGGTGACCGTACGAATAGACCAGCGAGTCGCCCTCGGGATTGCCGTGCACCGGCTCTCCGTCGGGCGTCATCCGCAGGATCTTGCCCGAGAGGGACTTCTTGTCCTGTGCGAGGCCCGAGTCGCCCGTCTCGCCCGTGCCCGCGTACAGCATGCGGTCGGGGCCGAAAGCGATCCGCCCGCCGTTGTGGATCGAGCCCTTCGGGATCCCCCGCAGGATGGTGTCCGGGGCACCCAGCTGCTGGCCGGCGGGCTTCTCCTCGTCGTACTGGAGGCGGGCGATGCGGTTGTCCGACTCGGTGGTGAAGTACGCGTAGACCAGGTGGTCCGCCCCGTAGGTCGGGGCGACGGCGAGACCGAGCAGCCCGCCCTCACCCGCGGGCGCGACTCCCGGCACCGAGCCCAGCAGGGTCTTCTTGCCGCTCTCCCCGTCGACCCGGGTGATCGTCGCCTCGTCACGCGAGGCGACCAGCAGGTCGCCCCCGGGCAGTGGAGCCAGGCCCCAGGGGGACGCGAGGCCGTCCGTGAGCGTCTTCACCACGTCGGCCGAGCCCTTGGCCGGCGGAAGGTCGGCCGACGGGCTCGCCGAGGCCGGGGGAGCCGACGTGGGGCTCGCCGGCGCGGTGGCACCGCCGGCCGGGCGGTCATCGGACGAGCACGCGGACAACAGGAGGGAGGCCGAGGCGAGCAGGGCCACCGCCCCCTTGCGCAGCACGGGAGTTTGCACAGCACCGATCCTTTCGACGGTCGCACGTCCACTGTTCTTACACCGCTGCTCCGCGCGGGTTCCCGGTCTCCGCCAATTCTCCAGCCGGAGAGCCGGAGAGTCAGGCCGACCGGCGGATGGGGGCCTCGTGGGGCTCAGTCCCACGACCCCCTGGCCCGTGGCACGCCGGCCACCTCGGCCAGGTCACGGTCCGTGAGGACCAGCCCCGCCGCCCCCGCGTTCTCCACGGCCCACTGCTCCCGCTTCGCGCCGGGCACGGGCACCACATGGCGGCCCTGCCGCAGGACCCACGCCAGAGCCACCTGCGCCGGAGTGGCGCCGTGCCGCTCCGCGACCCTGCGCAGCCCCGCCACAACCGGCTGGTTGGCCGCCATCATCTCCGCGGTGAAGCGCGGGTGCCTGGCCCGCGGGTCGTCCGGCTCGAAACCCTGGCCGGGCTTGAGGGTGCCCGTGAGATAGCCGCTGCCCAGCGGCATCGCCGCGAGCACACCCACCCCCCGGGCCGCGCACCACGGCAGCAGATCCTCCAGCGCCTGGGGCGACCACACGGAGAGCTCCGCCTGGACCGCGCTGACGGGAAAGACCTGCTGCATCCGCTCGAGCTGCCGGATGGTCCCGTCGTGCATCCGTGCCCCAGGTCCACGGCCCGCCCTGGCACCCACCGCGCACAGCCCGAGCGCCCGCACCTTGCCGGCCGTGACCAGATCCGCCATCGCGCCCCAGGTCTCCTCGACCGGCACCTCCGGATCCGCCCGGTGCAGCTGGTAGAGATCGATCACATCGGTCTGCAGCCGACGCAGCGATGCGTCACAGGCCCGGCGCACATAACCGGGCCGCCCGTTGGCCACGATGTGCTGATCGCCCACCAGCAGACCGCACTTGGTGGAGAGGAAGGCCTCGGAACGACGGCCCTTGAGCGCCCGGCCGATGAGCAGCTCGTTGGTGAAGGGCCCGTACATGTCGGCGGTGTCGAGCAGTTGGACGCCCGCGTCCAGCGCCGCGTGCACGGTCCGCACCGAGCGGTCACCGCGCTGCTGCGACGTGCTGTAGGCCCAGCTCATCGGCATACAGCCCAGCCCGACCGCACCCACGGCGAGCGCCGCCGCACCGATAGTCCTGCGCTCCAACTCCCCGAACCCTCCCTCGCCCCGTGATCACGGGGCCACCAGCCCCAAAGTAACCTCTGCGGTTCCGTGCCCTTCGCATAGCCTCCTGGCCATGACTTCCACATCTGCTGCCGACGTATGGCTCCCGTTCCCCGCCGATGAGATCGACGGCCTCCCCGAGGGTCTCAACTACCGCTTGTGGGACGGCGGCCGGGAGTACCCGGCGGATCCCGCCGACTGCGCGTTCTACGTCGTTCCTTACATGAAGGGCCCGGAGGTCGCGGTCCGTCCGCTCAAGGGGATGCACGCCGTCCAGGTCGTCCAGACCCTCTCCGCGGGAATCGACCACGTGGAGCCGGGGATCGGTCTGCTGCCCACCGGGGTGCGGCTGTGCAACGCCAAGAGCGTGCACGAGGCCTCGACGGCCGAGCTCGCACTCGCCCTGATCCTCGCCTCGCTCCGGGGGTTCCCCGGATTCGTCCACGGCCAGGACAAGGAGGAGTGGCGGTCCGGCTTCTATCCGGCGCTCGCCGACAAGTCGGTTCTCGTGGTCGGTTACGGATCGATCGGCTCGGCCATCGAGGACAGGCTCGAACCCTTCGAGTGCGCGCGGGTGGTGCGCGTCGCGCGCTCCGCACGGGCAACCGCACGCGGCCCCGTACACGCGCTCGACGATCTGCCCGCCCTGCTTCCCGAGGCCGACATCGTCATCCTGTCCACCCCGCTGAATCCGTCCACACAAGGGCTGGTGGGCCCCGGCTTCCTCGCCGCCATGCGGGACGGCGCACTGCTCGTGAACGTCGCGCGGGGCGCCGTCGTCGACACCGACGCCCTGTTGTCCGAACTCGAGTCCGGGCGACTGCGTGCCGCGCTCGACGTGACCGACCCCGAACCGCTGCCCGCGGGCCATCCTCTCTGGCATGCTCCCCACACACTGATCACCCCTCATGTGGGCGGCAGCACCTCCGCGTTCCTGCCCCGGGCCAAGCGCCTGCTGGCCGGACAGCTCACCCGGTTCGCCGCCGGAGAGCCGGTCGCCAACCTCGTCCTGACGACCGGCTGACCACGCTCCGAAGCTTTTCGGCGGCGCTGCGTTCCGGTAACACCGCAGGTGGTAACGGAGAGTAGAGAAGGTATGTCCCTGAGTGACGGCTCTGGTGTATCGTCCACAAGAGGGCTGCGCCGTGGAAGGGACGGCGCCGGGGGGAAGCGGAACGCGAGGGGGCGACGGGCGATGTTCGGCCAGTGGAGAGACGATCCGACGCGGCGGGGCGGGCAGGCGAGGCGGGCGGCGGCGAGGGCGCCGGGGCCCATCCCTGGAGCCCTCCGGTGAGCGCCCTCGCGGCCCTGCTCTCCCGGCAGCCGGCCTCCGGACGGACCGTGGGGCTGCGTTCCCAGCTCATCCTCGGTGCCGTCTGCGCCGGATATGCGGTGGGGGCCGCGTTCGGCTGGGGGTCGCCCGGAGCCGCCCTGTTCATGGGCGACTTCGGCCTCTGCGTCGCCGCCCTGATCGCCGCCGTGTCGTGCTTCCTCTACGCCCGCGCCGGCGGGAACCGGTTCCGGCCCGCCTGGCTCCTCTTCTCGCTCTCCTCGGCCATGGCCGCCGGAGGCAACGCGGTCTGGGGGTGGTACGAGGTGGTGCTCACCCGCCCGGTGCCCGCCCCCTCCCTCGCGGACCTCTTCTTCCTCTGCTTCGCACCGCCCGCCATCGTCGGGCTGCTCGTCCTGGCCAAGCGGCCCGTCACCCGGGCCGGATGGGTCTGCCTGGTGCTGGACGCCTGGCTGATCGGCGGATCCCTGCTGACGCTCTCCTGGAGCCTCGCGCTGGCCCACACCGCCCATGTCGTCAACGCCGCGGGGGAGAGCGTGGCCAGGGCGGCGCTCTCGCTGGCCTACCCGCTGCTCGACATCGTGCTGGTCTCCATGGTCCTCGCGCTGCACTTCCGGCGCGTCAACATGAACCGCTCCGCGGTGAACACCGCCATCGCCGGCCTCGCCCTGACCGTGCTGTGCGACGCCCTGTTCACAGCACCGCTGCTGCGCTCGGCCTACCAGTCGGGCCAGCTGCTGGACGCGGGCTGGTTCGCCGGTTCCCTGCTCCTCGCGTACGCCCCCTGGGGCGCTCGCCGGGGCCAGGACAACGCTGTCGAGGCCCCCTGCCCGGAGCCGCGAGCCGCGAGCCGCCCGATCGCCGGGTCCCTCGCCGCGCTCACGCCGTATCTGGCCGCGGCGGTCTGCACCCTGGGCATCCTGTACAACGTGGTGGAGGGCCGCAGGGTCGACCGGGTCGTGGTCCTCACCGGATGCACGGTCGTGCTCGCCCTGGTCCTCCGCCAGGCCATCATGCTTCTCGACAACATCACGCTCACCCAGGAACTCGCCCAGAAGGAGAACCACTTCCGCTCCCTGGTGCAGGGGTCGAGCGACGTCATCATGATCGCCGAACCCAGCGGAGTGCTCCGTTACGTGAGCCCGGCGGCGGCCGGGGTCTACCGCCGCGACGCCGAGGACCTCGTCGGTGCGGAGCTGTCGTCGATCATCCACCCCGATGACCTCGGGGGAGTGGTCCACGAGCTGCGGCGCTTCCTCGCCGCGCCTTCCAGGGAGGAGCCCACCACCCGGATCGAGTGCAGATTCGGATCGGGCTCGGGCGACTGGCTCCACGTGGAGTCCACCGTCAACCGTCACCAGGGCGGCCTGCTGCTCAACAGCCGTGATGTGACCGAGCGGGTCAGGCTGCAGGCGCAGCTCCAGCACAACGCCGAGCACGACCCGCTCACCGACCTGCCCAACCGCGCCCTCTTCACCACCCGGGTCCGTCAGGCGCTCGGAGGCCGCCGGGCCGGGGACCCGGGCACCGCCGTGCTCTTCATCGACCTCGACGGCTTCAAGGCGGTCAACGACTCCATCGGCCACCAGGCGGGCGACGAGCTCCTCGTCCAGGCCGCACGCCGCCTCCAGGAGTCAGTACGCACCTCGGACACCGCGGCACGCCTCGGGGGCGACGAGTTCGCCGCGCTCATCGTCGGGGACGGCACCCGCGACCAGGCGGCCAGGGAGTATCAGGTCCACGACATCGCCGACCGGCTGCGTCTCAGGCTCTCCCAGCCGTACCGGATCGGCACCGGTGAGGTCCGGGTGGCCGCCTCCATCGGGGTCGCCTTCGCCGAGCCCTCCATCACGCCCAAGGACCTCATGCGCAACGCCGACCTCGCCATGTACCGCGCGAAGGCGAGCGGCAAGGACCGCGTCGAGCTGTACGCCCCCCAGATGCAGGCGGACGTAGTGCGCCGCTCCGAGCTCGCGGCACGGCTCCGCACCGCCCTGCGCGACGGTGAGTTCTCCCTGCTCCACCAGCCCGTCGTCCACCTGGCCAGCGGCACGGTCGCCGCCGTCGCCGCCCAGGCCCGCTGGCGTTCGGCCCAGGGCATCCTGTTCACCCCCGCCGAGTTCCTCCGCGTCTCCGAGGACAGCGACCGCGCCGCCGAGCTCGGCACCTGGCTCCTGGAGGAGGCGGTCGAGCAGGCCGCCGACCGGTCCCGGGCCGGGCATCCGGTCTCCGTCTCGGTGCGTGTGTCGGCCGCCCGGCTCCTGGACCGAGCCCTGCCCCTGGGGTCCGTCGAGGCGCTCCTGACCCGGCACGGACTGCCCTCCGGCGCCCTGATGATCGAGGTGTCGGACAGCGACTCGCGGATCTCCGTCGACGAGCTGGAGCGGCGGCTGGTCGCTCTGCGCCGGCTCGGCGTCCGGATCGCCCTCGACGGATTCGGCAGCGGGTACGCCGCGGTCAACGCCCTGCGCCGGCTCCCCATCGACGTACTGAAGCTGGACAGGTGCCTGGTGGAGGGGGTCGTCGAGTCGGCGAGACTGCACAAGATCACCAGCGGGCTGCTGCGCATCGCCGGAGATCTCGGGATGCAGTCAGTGGCCGACGGGGTGGACGTGCCCGAACAGGTGCGCGCACTGCGGGCCATGGGGTGCACGCACGGGCAGGGGATGGCCTTCGCGGGCCCCCTCGACGAGTACCGGCTGCGGCGCACCCTGATCAGGGGGAAGTATCCCGTCCCGGGCATCGGCCAGGCCGCTCAGCCGGTGCTCGCGGGTGGCGCGATCCCGCTCCGGGGCCGCTCACATGATGAGACGCCCGTCCCACCCACTTGACACCTTCGCGTGCCGGAGAGAGGGTCAATGCCATGCGCACCCGAATTCTCGTACTTGGAAAGCGCGTCGGCTGAAGCAGGGTCACTCACAGACACCCTGCAGACCGCACCGGCGCGCTCCCCTCGCTTGCCTCACGGCACGAGGGGTTTTTTGTTGCACCGGGACCTTTCGAAACACCAAAAAAACACCGCATAAACCCTCAGCTTCGAGAAGAGAATGCCGATGACCGAGCAGGCCACCGGGGCCCAGCACCCGCAGCCGCGGGCCCGTAACGGCGGACCGTCCTCCGCCTCCGCCGTTGAGCACCTCACGGGCGCGCAGTCCCTCATCCGTTCTCTCGAGGAAGTCGGCGCCGACACCGTATTCGGGCTCCCCGGCGGCTGCATCCTGCCGGCGTACGACCCGCTGATGGACTCCACCCGGGTCCGTCACATCCTGGTCCGCCACGAGCAGGGCGCCGGTCACGCCGCCACCGGTTACGCCCAGGCCACCGGCAAGGTCGGCGTCTGCATGGTCACCTCCGGCCCCGGCGCCACCAACCTGGTCACCCCGATCGCCGACGCGGCCATGGACTCCGTCCCGATGGTCGCGATCACCGGGCAGGTGGCCTCCTCCGCCATCGGTACGGACGCCTTCCAGGAAGCCGACATCTGCGGCATCACCATGCCGATCACCAAGCACAACTTCCTGGTCACGCGCGCCGAGGACATCCCGCACACCATCGCCGAGGCCTTCCACATCGCCTCCACCGGCCGCCCGGGACCGGTCCTGGTCGACATCGCCAAGGACGCGCTGCAGTCGAAGACCACCTTCAGCTGGCCGCCGACGATGGATCTGCCCGGCTACCGCCCGGTCACCAAGCCGCACGCCAAGCAGATCCGCGAGGCCGCCAAGCTCATCACCCAGGCCAAGCGGCCGGTGCTCTACGTCGGCGGCGGCGTCATGAAGGCCGGTGCCACCGCCGAGCTGAAGGTCCTGGCAGAGCTCACCGGAGCGCCCGTCACCACCACCCTGATGGCGCTCGGCTCCTTCCCCGACAGTCACCCGCTGCACGTGGGGATGCCCGGCATGCACGGTGCGGTCACCGCCGTCACCGCGCTGCAGAAGGCCGACCTGATCGTCGCGCTCGGGGCCAGGTTCGACGACCGGGTCACCGGCAAGCTGGACAGCTTCGCCCCGTACGCCAAGATCGTCCACGCGGACATCGACCCGGCCGAGATCGGCAAGAACCGCGCCGCCGACGTCCCGATCGTCGGCGACGCCCGCGAGGTCATCGCCGACCTCGTCCAGGCGGTCCAGGCCGAGCACACCGAGGGCCGTAAGGGCGACTACGCGGCCTGGTGGAAGGACCTCAACCGCTGGCGCGAGACCTACCCGGTCGGCTACGACCTGCCGGAGGACGGCAGCCTCTCGCCGCAGCAGGTCATCCAGCGCATCGGCGAACTCGCCCCCGAGGGCACGATCTTCGCGGCGGGCGTCGGCCAGCACCAGATGTGGGCCTCGCACTTCATCCAGTACGAGCAGCCCGCCACCTGGCTCAACTCCGGCGGCGCCGGGACCATGGGCTACGCCGTCCCGGCCGCGATGGGCGCCAAGGCCGGCATGCCCGAGCGCGCGGTCTGGGCGATCGACGGCGACGGCTGCTTCCAGATGACCAACCAGGAACTCACCACCTGCGCGCTCAACAACATCCCGATCAAGGTCGCCATCATCAACAACGGCGCGCTCGGGATGGTCCGCCAGTGGCAGACCCTGTTCTACAACCAGCGGTACTCCAACACCGTGCTGCACTCCGGCGCGGACACGGACGGCATCCCCGCCAAGGGCACCCGTGTGCCGGACTTCGTCAAGCTGTCCGAGGCCATGGGCTGCTACGCCATCCGCTGCGAGGACCCGGCCGACCTGGACAAGGCCATCGCCGAGGCCAACGCGATCAACGACCGCCCGGTCGTCATCGACTTCATCGTCCACGAGGACGCCATGGTGTGGCCGATGGTCGCCGCCGGCACCTCCAACGACGAGGTCATGGCGGCGCGTGGCGTCCGCCCCGACTTCGGCGACAACGAAGACGACTGAGAGACAGAGAGAGACCGACTCCATGTCCACCAAACACACGCTCTCCGTCCTGGTCGAGAACAAGCCGGGTGTCCTCGCCCGGATCACGGCCCTGTTCTCCCGGCGCGGCTTCAACATCGACTCGCTCGCGGTCGGTACCACCGAACATCCCGACATCTCACGCATCACCATTGTCGTGAATGTCGAGGGCCTGCCCCTGGAACAGGTGACCAAGCAGCTCAACAAGCTGGTCAACGTCCTGAAGATCGTCGAACTCGAGCCCACCGCAGCGATCCAGCGGGAGCTCGTCCTGGTGAAGGTCCGCGCCGACAACGAGACCCGCTCCCAGATCGTCGAGATCGTCCAGCTGTTCCGCGCCAAGACCGTGGACGTCTCCCCCGAGGCCGTCACGATCGAGGCGACAGGGGGCGCCGACAAGCTGGAGGCCATGCTCAAGATGCTGGAGCAGTTCGGCATCAAGGAGCTCGTCCAGTCCGGCACCATCGCCATAGGGCGCGGCGCGCGCTCGATCACCGACCGTTCTCTGCGCGCACTCGACCGTACGGCGTGACCCCGCACGGGCCCCTCGCCGCTCGTATGGCGAGACCCGGCAACGTATCCGACGCACCCCGCCGTACGGTGGGACGCAACACCTGCACACCAAGGAGAAGACCCAGTGGCCGAGCTGTTCTACGACGACGATGCCGACCTGTCCATCATCCAGGGCCGTAAGGTCGCGGTCCTCGGTTACGGCAGCCAGGGGCACGCCCACGCGCTGTCGCTGCGTGACTCGGGTGTCGACGTCCGTGTCGGTCTGCACGAGGGTTCGAAGTCCAAGGCCAAGGCCGAGGAGCAGGGCCTGCGCGTGGTGACCCCGTCCGAGGCCGCCGCCGAGGCCGACGTCATCATGATCCTGGTCCCGGACCCGATCCAGGCCCAGGTCTACGAGGAGTCCGTCAAGGACAACCTCAAGGACGGCGACGCGCTGTTCTTCGGCCACGGCCTGAACATCCGCTTCGACTTCATCAAGCCGCCGGCCAACGTCGACGTCTGCATGGTCGCCCCGAAGGGCCCGGGCCACCTGGTCCGCCGCCAGTACGAGGAGGGCCGCGGCGTCCCGTGCATCGTGGCCGTCGAGCAGAACCCGACGGGCAAGGGCCTGGAGCTCGCCCTGTCCTACGCGAAGGGCATCGGCGGCACCCGCGCCGGCGTCATCAAGACGACCTTCACCGAGGAGACCGAGACCGACCTGTTCGGTGAGCAGGCCGTCCTCTGTGGTGGCACCGCCGCCCTGGTCAAGGCCGGTTTCGAGACGCTGACCGAGGCCGGCTACCAGCCGGAGATCGCGTACTTCGAGTGCCTCCACGAGCTGAAGCTCATCGTGGACCTCATGTACGAGGGCGGCCTCGACAAGATGCGCTGGTCCATCTCGGAGACCGCCGAGTGGGGCGACTACGTCACCGGCCCGCGCATCATCACCGACGCCACCAAGGCCGAGATGAAGAAGATCCTCGCCGAGATCCAGGACGGCACGTTCGCCAAGGCGTGGATGGCCGAGTACCACAACGGTCTGCCCAAGTACAACGAGTACAAGAAGGCCGACAGCGAGTCCCTGCTGGAGACCACAGGCAAGGAGCTCCGCAAGCTCATGAGCTGGGTCGACGACGAGGACGCCTGAGTTCTCGCCGAGGGGCAGGTCCGCACCGGGCCTGCCCCTCGGCGCAAGGCCGGCCTCACACCCCGTGTCACTGCGGGGAGAGGAGGGTGGCAGGAGACGGCGCCGTACGTCTGTACAGACCGTCCACCCCTTGCGGGTGATCCTTCCACCGGGGCGCAGTATGTGCCCGGCCGCATGACTACACTCTCACCAACACATACACGCGTCAGGGCCCACAGTGTCGTGCGTCTTCCACGCGGCTAGCCCCTCCACCGCCTGCGGCCGTCGGGACGGCCGTCCGCACTGGACTTGTGAGGACACACGTGAGCTCGAAACCTGTCGTACTCATCGCCGAAGAGCTGTCGCCCGCCACGGTCGACGCCCTGGGTCCGGATTTCGAGATCCGGCACTGCAACGGCGCGGACCGCGCCGAGCTCCTCCCCGCGATCGTCGACGTCGACGCGATCCTGGTGCGTTCCGCCACCAAGGTCGACGCCGAGGCCATCGCCGCGGCGAAGCACCTGAAGGTCGTCGCCCGCGCGGGCGTCGGTCTGGACAACGTCGACGTCTCCTCGGCCACCAAGGCCGGCGTGATGGTCGTCAACGCGCCGACGTCCAACATCGTCACCGCCGCCGAGCTGGCCTGTGGCCTTCTCGTCGCGACCGCGCGCAACATCCCGCAGGCCAACACCGCCCTGAAGAACGGCGAGTGGAAGCGCTCCAAGTACACGGGTGTCGAGCTCAGCGAGAAGACCCTCGGCGTCGTCGGCCTCGGCCGCATCGGCGTCCTGGTCGCGCAGCGCATGTCGGCCTTCGGCATGAAGATCGTCGCGTACGACCCCTACGTGCAGCCCGCGCGCGCCGCACAGATGGGCGTCAAGCTCCTCACGCTGGACGAGCTGCTCGAGGTCTCCGACTTCATCACGGTGCACCTGCCCAAGACCCCCGAGACGCTCGGCCTCATCGGCGACGACGCGCTGCACAAGGTGAAGCCCTCGGTGCGCATCGTCAACGCCGCGCGTGGCGGCATCGTCGACGAGGAGGCGCTCGCCTCCGCCCTCAAGGAGGGCCGGGTCGCCGGCGCCGGTCTGGACGTGTACACCAAGGAGCCCTGCACGGACTCCCCGCTGTTCCAGTTCGACCAGGTCGTCTGCACCCCGCACCTCGGTGCCTCCACCGACGAGGCGCAGGAGAAGGCGGGCATCGCGGTCGCCAAGTCCGTCCGCCTGGCGCTCGCCGGTGAGCTCGTCCCCGACGCGGTCAACGTCCAGGGCGGTGTCATCGCCGAGGACGTGCGCCCCGGACTGCCGCTCGCCGAGAAGCTCGGCCGGATCTTCACCGCGCTCGCGGGCGAGGTCGCGGCCCGCCTCGACGTCGAGGTGTACGGCGAGATCACCCAGCACGACGTCAAGGTGCTCGAACTCTCCGCGCTCAAGGGCGTCTTCGAGGACGTCGTCGACGAGACCGTCAGCTACGTCAACGCCCCGCTCTTCGCGCAGGAGCGCGGTGTCGAGGTCCGCCTCACCACCAGCTCCGAGTCGCCGGACCACCGCAACGTGGTGACCGTCCGGGGCACGCTGTCGAACGGCGAGGAGGTCGCGGTCTCCGGCACGCTGGCCGGACCCAAGCACCTCCAGAAGATCGTCGCGATCGGTGAGCACGATGTCGACCTGGCGCTCGCCGACCACATGGTCGTCCTGAGGTACGAGGACCGTCCCGGCGTCGTCGGCGCGGTCGGCAAGATCCTCGGAGAGGCCGGGCTGAACATCGCCGGCATGCAGGTCTCCCGGCAGGACGCCGGCGGTGAGGCGCTGGTCGTCCTCACTGTCGACGACACCATCCCGCAGTCGGTCCTCAACGAGATCTCCGACGAGATCGGTGCCGCCTCGGCCCGCTCGGTGAACCTCACCGACTGACCGTCTTCCGCACGTACGACCGCGCCCGGCGGACAGACTTCGCTCTGTCCGCCGGGCGCGGTCGTACGCGGCCCCCGGGGTCTCACGCGCTCACAGCCGAGCCTGCTTCAGCGCCATGTGCAGCAGCAGGCGGTCCTCGCCGTCGTTCAGGTCGAGGCCGGTGAGCTGCTGGACCCGGGAGAGCCGGTAGTAGAGCGTCTGGCGGTGGATCCCCAGCTCGGCGGCCGTCCGGCTCGCCTGGCCCGCGCAGTCGAGGAACACCTCGGCGGTGCGGGCCAGTTCGGCGTGGGGCGGGGTCAGCAGGGGACGCACGGCCCGGTCCGGCGGGGTGTCCGCGGCGCTGGGGAGGGCGGCCAGGAGCCGGTAGGGGCCGATGGCCGACCAGTCGGCGACCGGGCCGTAGCGGGACTCCGCCGAGGCGGCGCGGGCGGCGGACAGGGCCTCGTGCCAGGAGTCGGCCAGCTCCGCCAGACCCCGGCGCGGGGCGGCGAGACCACCGGTCGCGGCGGGCCCGGCGGCGGTGCGCAGCCGCTGGGCGGCCGTCGTCGCCGGGTCGAGCGCCTCGGGGGAGCGCAGCCGGACCAGGGCGGCCAGGGCCTGGCCGCCGGCCCCGGGCGCAGTGGCGAGGGCCGCCGCCGACGGCACCGTGCGCACGGACGGGGTCTCCCCGGGCCACGGGGTCACGCACACCACCGTGTGCAGTCCGTCCGCGTCGGCCCCCAGGGCGTCGTGCAGCGCGGCCACCGCCATGTCACGCTGCCAGCCGCGCCCCGCGACGAGCACCGCGCCGAACTCTCTCGACAGGTCCGAGCCCGCCCGCTCCTCGTCGGCGAGCAGGGCCCCGATCCGGGACGCCACGTCCATCGCCGCGGTCAGCTGCCCTTCGGCGGGCCCCGGGTCGGCGTCCAGCAGCCATACATAACCCAGGACGACACCCCGATGGCGTACCGGAAGGCAGATGCGGTCCCGGAAAACCCCGGCCTCCGGGGCTGCCGGGATGCGGACCGGGCCCGTCGCACGGGTGATGCCGAAACCCTCGAACCAGGCGCGGACCGCGGGGGTGGAGCGCCGGGTGAGGATCGAGCGCGTACGGACGGGGTCCATGGCCGTGTCGTCGTCGCTGTCGTGGGCCCCGAAGGCGACCAGGCCGAAATCGCGGTTCTCCAGCGTCGCGGGGGCGCTGAGCAGCGCGGAGATCTCGTCGACCAGCTCCTGGTAATCGCCCTTCACTCCGCCATTCTCGCACCTCTTCAGACATATGTCTGAGATCCAGTACACGGATGCGTGACAGCTGTCGATGGCAGGCGGGTACACGGGTCCCTAGATTTCACAGTGGTTCTCCGTGCCGTCCCGGTCTGTTCATATGCGTACCGGTCCGGCCTCGTTCGTACTCCGTGGAGGTGCCCCGTGCTGGGTCCCGTGATTCTCGCCGCGTCACGCAGCGACAAGATGCGTCGTTTCATCTCGGCCGCGCCGGGCACCAGGCAGGTCGTCGACCGCTTCATCGCCGGTGAGGGCGTCGACCAGGTCGTCCCCGTCATCCAGGACGCCGCCGCCAAGGGCCTCCAGGTCACCCTGGACGTCGTGGGCGAGGACATCACCACTCCGGAGCAGGCCGCCGCCGCGCGCGACGCCTACCTGGAGCTCGTCGGCCGCCTCGAGGAGCTGGGCCTCGGCACCCAGGCCGAGATGTCCGTCAAGCTCTCGATGTTCGGCCAGGCGCTGGAAAACGGCCACGAGCTGGCCCTCGCCAACGTCCGCCCCGTCGTCGAGGCCGCCGCCGCGATCGGTACCACGGTCACGCTGGACGCCGAGGACCACACCACCCTCGACTCGATGTTCGCCATCCACGAGGAGCTGCGGAAGGACTTCCCGCAGACCGGCTGCGTGATCCAGTCCTACCTGTTCCGCACCGAGGCCGACGCTCGCCGGCTCGCCGCCGCGGGCAGCCGGGTCCGCCTGGTCAAGGGCGCCTACAAGGAGCCCGCCTCCGTCGCGTACCAGAGCAAGCCGGAGATCGACAAGGCGTACGTCCGCATCCTGAAGACGCTGATGCTGGGCGAGGGCTACCCGATGATCGGCTCCCACGATCCCCGTCTCATCGCCATCGGCCAGGAGCTCGCACGCCAGGCCGGGCGCAAACTGGACGAGTACGAGTTCCAGATGCTGTATGGCATCCGCAGCGACGAGCACGTCCGGCTCGCGGCCGAGGGCCACCGGATGCGCGTCTACACGGCGTACGGCACCGACTGGTACGGGTACTTCATGCGCCGCCTCGCGGAGAAGCCGGCCAACCTCCTCTTCTTCGCCCGCTCTGTCGTCACCAAGGGCTGAACCACAGGGCTGACCTGCCCGGCCGACCACCCACCTCAACCAAGGAGACAAGGCACTCATGGACGCTGTCACCCAGGTCCCCGCGCCGGTCAACGAGCCGGTCCACTCCTACGCCCCCGGCACCGCCGAGCGAGCCCGCCTGGAGGCGAAGCTCAAGGAGCTCAGCCAGAACCCCGTCGACCTGCCGATGACCATCGGCGGCGAGAAGCGCATGGGCCGCGGCGAGCGTGTCGACGTCGTACAGCCGCACAACCACAAGGCCGTCATCGGCACCTTCGCCGGTGCCACCGAGCAGGACGCCCAGGACGCGGTCGACGCGGCCCTCGCCGCCGCTCCGGCCTGGCGCGCCATGTCCTTCGACGACCGCGCGGCCATCATCCTGCGCGCCGCCGAGCTGCTGTCCGGTCCCTGGCGCGAGACGCTGGCCGCCTCCACGATGCTCGGCCAGGGCAAGACCGCGCAGCAGGCCGAGATCGACTGTCCCTGCGAGCTCATCGACTTCTGGCGCTTCAACGTGCACTACGCGCGCCAGATCCTCGCCGAGCAGCCGCCGGCGAACTCCCCCGGTGTGTGGAACCGCATGGACCACCGCCCGCTCGAAGGCTTCGTCTACGCGATCACGCCGTTCAACTTCTCGGCCATCGCGGGCAACCTGCCCACCGCGCCCGCCCTCATGGGCAACGTCGTGGTGTGGAAGCCGTCCCCGACGCAGACCCACGCCGCCGTGCTGCTGATGCAGCTCCTGGAGGAGGCCGGGCTGCCCAAGGGCGTCATCAACCTGGTCACCGGCGACGGCATCGCCGTCTCCGAGGTGGCGCTGAACCACCGCGACCTGGCCGGTGTCCACTTCACCGGCTCGACCCCCACCTTCCAGCACCTGTGGAAGACGGTCGGCAACAACATCGCCAACTACCGCACCTACCCGCGGCTCGTCGGCGAGACCGGCGGCAAGGACTTCGTCGTCGCGCACCCGAGCGCCGACCGCGCCGTCCTGAAGACCGCGCTGACCCGTGGCTCCTTCGAGTACCAGGGCCAGAAGTGCTCTGCCTCCTCGCGCGCCTATGTCCCGGCCTCCATCTGGAACTCCGGTTTCAAGGAGGAGTTCGCGGCCGAGGTCGACTCCATCGCCATGGGTGACGTCACCGACCTGTCGCACTTCATGGGCGCCGTCATCGACGCGCGGTCCTTCGCGAAGAACAAGGCCGCGATCGACCGTGCCGCGGCCGACCCGACCTGCACGATCGTCGCCGGCGGCACGTACGACGACTCCGTCGGCTACTTCGTCCGCCCGACGGTCATCGCGTGCGACGACCCGGCCAACGAGGTCTTCACCACGGAGTACTTCGGCCCGATCCTCGCCGTGCACGTCTACGAGGACGAGAAGTACGACGCCATGCTGGAGCAGATGGAGTCGGTCTCCGACTACGCGCTGACGGGCGCGGTCATCTCCAACGACCGTGCGGCCGCCGCCTACACGATGGACAAGCTCCGCTACGCCGCGGGCAACTTCTACATCAACGACAAGTCGACCGGTGCCGTCGTCGGCCAGCAGCCCTTCGGCGGCGGCCGTGGCTCGGGCACCAACGACAAGGCGGGCGCCCCGCAGAACCTGCAGCGCTGGACGCTGACCCGCGCCATCAAGGAGACGCTGGTCGCGCCGACCGACTACACCTACCCCCACCAGGGCTAAGAGGGTGGCGGGTGGCCTCCGCCCTCCGGGGCGCCCCTCCGGGCGCCCCGCCCCGCACTCCGCCTCCCGACCGGCTCCCCCCGCCGGCCGGGAGGCGGTTCCCATTTCGGGGCCGGCCCTCAGCCCTTCACGGTGAAACCGGCCCGCAGGAGGGCGTCGTCGTCCGAGGACGGGCCGACGAGCAGCTCGAAGGCCCCGGGCTCGACGACGCGCCGTCCCGCGGCGTCCACGAGGGTGCACTCGGAGACCGGGAGTTCCAGCAGCACCTCGCGCGCCTCGCCCGGGGCGAGCGTCACCTGGCTGTAGGCCTTGAGCTCCTTCTCGGCCCAGGTCACGGACGTCACGGTGTCGCTGACGTACACCTGCACGGTCTCCAGGGCGGGCCGCGCCCCGGTGTTGTGGACGGTGACGCGCGCCCGCAGCGTGTCGTTCTCCCCGACGCTCGCCGTGAGCACCTCCAGAGCGGAGTAGGCCACGGTGGTGTAGCTCAGGCCCTCGCCGAAGAGGAAGGCAGGACGCTGGGTGAGGTCGGCGTACCGGGAGCCGTGCTGGCCGCGGATCTGGTTGTAGTACGTCGGCTGCTGACCGGCGTGCCGGGCGAAGGAGACGGGCAGCCGGCCCGACGGCTCGACGAGGCCCAGCAGGACCTCCGCCACCGCACGGCCGCCCTGCATGCCCGGGTTGAAGGCGTGCAGGATCGCCGCCGCGCCGAGTGCGGACGGCGGCAGCACCAGCGGCTTCGAGCTGATGACCACCACGACGAGCGGCTTGCCGGTCGCGGCGAGCGCGTCGAGCAGCGCGACCTGGCCGCCGACGAGCTCCAGGGTCGCGGTCGAGCGCCCCTCGCCGACCAGCTCGATACGGTCGCCCACCACGGCTACGACGTGATCGGCGGCCTCGGCGGCGGCGACGGCCTCGGCGATCAGGGCGTCGGAGGGCTCCGCGGGCACGACGACCTCCGGGCGGGGCTGCCCGTCCGGGAAGAACGCGCCCTCCGGGTCGGGACCCACCGAGAGGATCTCGGCGCCCCGCGCGTAGGTGACGTTCCAGCTGTCCGGTACATGCTCGCGGAAGCCGTCGAGGACGGTACGGATCATGGCGCGCGGGTGGCCGTCCGGCAGCCAGTCCGTCTGGCCGGAGGAACCCGCCCAGTCGCCCAACTGCGTCTGCGCGTCATCGGCGTTGGGCCCGATGACGGCGACCGTACGGGGAGCCGAGCCGGCCGGGGCGACGGCGCGCCCGTCCTCGTCCGGCACGAGAGTGCTGCCCAGCGGGAGGGCGCCGTCGTTGGTGAGGAGCACCAGCGAACGGCGGGCGGCCTCCAGGTTCAGCGTGGTGTGCGCGGTGCTGCCGATGACGGCGGCCTGCCGGGCGGCGTCGGGGTGGCGGGGGTTCTCGAAGAGGCCGAGCTCGAACTTCAGCGTCAGGACGCGCGCTACCGCGGCGTCGATCTCCGCCTCGTCCAGGGTGCCGTCGGCGACCGCGCTCTGCGCGCCCTCGAAGAACTGGGGGGTGGCCATCACCATGTCGTTGCCCGCCCGGACCGCCGCCGCGGCGGCCTGGGCGTGTTCGGCGTAGATCTTCTGCTCCCACACCATGCGGCCGACGTTGTCCCAGTCGGTGACCAGCGTGCCGGTGTAGCCCCACTCGCCGCGCAGCACGTCGTTGAGCAGCCAGTCGTTCACGGTGATCGGCACCCCGTCCATGGACTGGTAGCCGAGCATGAACGTACGGCAGCCCTCGCGCGCGACCCGCTCGAACGGGGGCAGGAACCAGGAGCGGAGCTTGCGCCGGGAGATGTCGGCCTCGCTCGCGTCCCGGCCGCCCTGCGTCTCGGAGTAGCCCGCGAAGTGCTTGGCGCACGCCAGGATCGCCGTCGGGTCGCTCAGGCCCTCGCCCTGGTAGCCGCGGACCATCGCCGACGCCAGTTCGCCGATCAGGAAAGGGTCCTCGCCGAAGGTCTCACTGACCCGGCCCCAGCGCAGGTCCCGGGTGATGCAGAGCACCGGCGAGAACGTCCAGTGGACGCCCGTCGCCGCGACCTCGACGGCGGTGGCCCTGGCGACACGCTCCACGAGCTCCGCGTCCCAGGCCGCGGCCAGACCGAGCTGCGTGGGGTAGATCGTGGCCCCCTCCCAGAAGGAGTGGCCGTGGATGCAGTCCTCGGCGACCAGCAGCGGGATGCGCAGCCGGGTCCGCCCGGTCAGCTCCGCCGCTTCGAGGACATGTGCCGGCGAGGCGTGGACGAGCGAGCCCGCGTGCAGGTCCTCGATGAGGTGGCGTACCCCGTTCTTGGCGTTCAGCTGGAGCATCTGACCGGTCTTCTCGGCCAGGGTCATGCGGCCGAGGAGGTCGCCGACCCGCTCGGCGACGGGGAGAGCGGGGTCCAGATAGGGCAGGGAGGGGGCCACCGGGGGTCCTTTCGCGAATGGTTCTCCTTCACCATAGAGTCAATACCGACCACCTGGTAAGTATCTCCGGGGCCCAATCTCGGGTGCCGGGGCCCCGGGCGGTTGAATGGGTGTCCGATGCGCGAAGTGCCGGCGGGACCGATGCCGGCGGACCGGGAGAGTGGGGCGAGTGGCGGCCGAAGCACCGCGCGGCTACGCGAAGGGCCGTGCGAAGCGGCGCGAGATCCTCGATCAGGCCATGGCCCTGTTCGGCGAGGCCGGCTACCGGGGTGCGTCGCTACGGGTGATCGCGACCCGCAGCGGCATCTCGCACACCGGCCTGCTGCACCACTTCCCGACCAAGGAGGCGCTGCTGCTCGCCGTGCTGGAGCACCGCGACGACGTGGACGACGCATGGCTCTCGGTCGGCGGCACCACGGGTGTCCAACGGCTGCGGCGCTTCGCCGAACTGGCCGCGCTGAACGCCGGACGGCGCGGGATCGTCGAGCTGTTCTCGGTGGTCTCCACCGAGGCGACGGCCGCCGACCACCCCGCCCACGGATACTTCGTACGCCGCTACGAGAACTCGGTCGCGGGTGCCCAGCTCGCCTACGAACAGGCGCGCGTGCAGGGCGCGCTGCGCGCCGGGATCGCACCCGCCGACGCCGGCCGGCAGCTGATCGCCCTGATGGACGGGCTCCAGGTGCAGTGGCTGCTCAGCGACTGCGCCACGGACATGGCCGGCGTCCTGCGCGCGCACATCGAGGCGCAGCTCACCGTGGCCCTCTGAGACCTGTCAGCCGGGGCTGGAGCGGCCGTTCCGCCAGTAGCCGTGGAACGCGATGTCCGGCTTCGGCACGCCCCGGTCGCGTACGAGATGCCGGCGCACCCCGGTGACCAGGCCGGACTCCCCTGCGGCCCAGGTGTAGGAGCGGCCGGGCGGCAGGGTGGCCGCCTTGACCGCGTCGAGTGCGAGCCGGCCGGGGAGAGCGTCGGAACCGTCCCGGGCCAGCCAGTGCACCCGGACGCCCTCAGGGGCCTCGGCGTCCTTGCGGATGTCCGCCGTCTCCGGAACCTCCAGGAAGACCTCCGCGACCAGGGAGGCGGGCGCGTCCTCGAGGATGGCGAGGACCGCGGGTACGGCGCTCTCGTCCGCGACGAGCAACTGGCCCACCGCGTCGGCCGGCGGGAGGTAGGTCATGCCTATGTCGAAAACGCCCGCCGGGTCGCCGGGACGGGCGCCCAGGGCCCAGGAGCAGGCGGGGGTGTCGCCGTGCAGGGCGAACTCGATGTCCAGTTCGGCGGATTCGGGCCGGATCCGGCGGACGGTGTAGTTGCGCACCCAGGGTCTGCGTGACTTCGGCAGGAGCAGCACCTGGGCCATCCACGCCTCGCTGGAGAGGGTGGGCATCGTCAGACCGGCCTGTCCCGCGCGGGGGAAGAACAGCCGCACGCCCTGGTCGGATCCGGTCGGCAGCAGATGCCCGATTTCGGGGCCGCCGAGGGTGACGGTGAGGAAGTTGGGCGTCGTTACGGTGGTCCGGCGCACCTCGAGCGTGATCATGCGCCGGGACTTGGGTGACTGCACCTTGGGCAGCATGCTGTTCGTCGTGCCTTTCAGAGGTCGAGGACGAGCCTGGGGGACAGCGCACGGGACACGCAGGCGTACATCCGGCGCTCGGGAGCGCCGATGTCGTCCCGGTGCTCGGGTGCGCCGTCCAGGACGGTGACCTCACAGCTGCCGCAGACGCCTTCGCGACACCCGGAGGGGACGGGGTGCCCGGCGTGGGCCAGGGCGTCCAGCAGCGACTCGTCGGCCGGCACGGCGACGGTGTCCCCGGACCGGGCGCAGACCGCCTCGAACGCCGTGTCGGGGCCGAAGGACCGGGCCACCGGCTGGAACCGCTCGGCGTGCAGCCGCTCGGCGGGGAACGCCGCGGCGGCCGCCGCCAGCATGGGGGCGGGACCGCAGCAGTAGACCAGCGTGCCGGCCTCCAGCCCGGCCGCGAGGGAGCCGAGGTCCGGCCTGCCCTGGCCTCTGGTCTCCACGATCCGCACCCGGTCCCCGTAGGAGCGGCGCAGCTCGTCCGCGAAGGGCATGCCGGCCGCCGACGGCCCCACGTACAGCAGGGTCGCGGGAAGTCCGGCGGCTGCCACCGAGCGCAGCATCGGCAGCAGGGGCGTGATCCCGATCCCTCCGGCGAGGAACAGGTAGCGCGGTGCGGGGACGAGCGGGAAGTGGTTGCGGGGCAGGGAGACGCCGAGGGGGCGGCCCGGTCGCAGGAACCGGTGGACGTACTCCGAACCGCCCCGGCTGAGCGGGTCGTACCGGACGGCGACGCGGTAGGCGTCCCGGTCGGCGGGGTCCCCGCACAACGAGTACTGCCGGGTCAGCCAGTTGGGCAGGGAAAGGTCGATGTGGGCGCCGGGGTCCCAGGGGGCCAGCTCCCCGGCGGTGGTGCGCAGGGTGAGTGCGACGACGTCCTCGGCGACCCGGTCGATGTGCTCGACGACGGTCTGTTGCATGGGTGAGTCCTCTGTCGGCCTGTGCGGCCTGGTCAGTAGAGCTTGCGGTAGCCGGCCTCCAGGGACTGTTCGAGCAGCCCCGGATCCACGTCGACACCGAGCTGCCCGGCCGCGATCTCACCGGGCGACGGCATCCCCTCGGCGAGCGCCTGGCCGGCGGGGTCCCACAGCCGGGAGCGGATCAGCGCCCGTCCGCAGTGGAAGTACGCCTCGGCCACCTCGACGACGATCGCCAGTTCTGGCTGTTTGGCCTCGGTACGCATCCGCACCAGCACATCGGGTTCGTCGGTGACATAGCCGCTGCCGTTGACGCGCAGGACCTCCCGCATGCCGGGGACCAGGAAACACAGCCCGACGCCGTCGTTCTCGGCGAGGTTGCGGAAGGAGTCGGCGATCTTGTTGCCGGGGCGGTCGGGAAGGGCGAGGGTGTGGTCGTCGAGGACCTTCACGAAACCCGGGTAGTCGCCGCGGGGCGAGCTGTCGGCGCGTCCGGCCGCGTCCGCCGTGGCCATCGTCAGGAACGGCGAGTGGGCGATGAAGTGGCGGAAGTAGTCGTCGATACGGTCCTTCGTCTTCGCCCGGACCATGGGCTCGGGCTGCCCGAGCCGTGCCAGCACCTCCTCCGGTGAGACCCGTCGAGGGCGCGTGGGGGCATACGTCATGGCACCTTCTCGCGTCGGCATCGGTACGCGGCTACGGACACTCAGATCCGCATCGCCGCAGTTCATGGCACTATTGTGAGTAATCAGTCAGGTTCTGGCTACTCGCTTTCACGGCCCCCCGCAGGAGGTGTCATGACGTCCGGTCACCGTGGACTTCAGCCACGTAAACAGCCCCGTCAGGTCCGGGCCGAGCTGACCCGGCAGCGCATCCTCGACGCGGCTGCTCGCGTTTTCGCCGAGTACGGGTATGCGGCGGGGACCACCAACCGGATCGCGGAGCGGGCCCGGGTGTCGATCGGGTCGCTGTACCAGTACTACCCGAACAAAGATGCGATTCTGGTCGAACTGCTGACCCGGCATCTCGACGCCGGGATGGCCGCCACCCCGCTGGACCAGGACGAACTGCTGCCGGAGTCCATCGAGGGCATCCTTCGCTTCCATGTGCACAACGTGATCGAGAACCACAGCGAGGACCCGCAGCTGCTCCGAGTGATGATGGAACAGGGGCCCCGGGCGCCGGAGTTGCTGGAGCGGGTCGCGCGCAGCGAGGGGAAGCGGATCGCCTACGCCCGCAGGCTGCTCGGGAACCATCCGGAGGTGCGGGTCGCGGACGTGGGGATCGCCGCCCGGCTCGTCACCACCACGGTGGAGATGGTGGTGCACAGGGTGATGGCGGGGCCCGGCGAGGTCGACATCGCGCGGTTCGAGGACGAACTCGTCACCATGCTCACCCGCTATCTGACGGGCGGCCCGTCGGTGACCCCCGAGGGCTGACACCCGGTCCTTCCGCGCGGGGCGCTGCCGCCCACCGGTCGCGACGATTCCCCTGTGCTTCCCCTGCGATTCCCCTGCGCGGACGGTGGTCATCGGCCGTCGCCGTCTCAGATAGTAGGAAGTCCGAGTATCTGTAGAGACAGATGGCCCGAGCTGTCCTAGCTTTGTAGAAGCCGAACGAATCGCTGATCCAGCGACCGGCGTGTGTGAGTGTGCCCGAAGCAGGCAATCCCTGCGGCATCCGCTCCCCGCCCCTGCAGGCGCCTCGAAATCCAGATCCCGGCATTCCGTCGTGCGAAGTCCGGGTCCGGAAATCCACGCGATCTCAAGGAGTCGATCCCTCATGGCCGAGACCACCGTCCGCCGCGTCCGTCACAGCTCCCGCTCCGCCGAGTCGGAGCGCAAGAACGCCGCCGCAGCCCTGCAGCGGGCCCTCGACCGCCGGGACAACGGCGGAGCGACGGGCCACTGAGGGCGCGCCCCCACCTCGTGACCCCCGTTGCGTCCGGGTCGCCGGGGCCGTACGGGCCCTGGTGACGTCCGTATCGTGGACGTCGAATGTCATGGGGTGGGACAGAACGCTAGGGTGCCTCTATGTCTCGCAGCATCGATCTCGCAGTGATCCCCGGCGACGGTATCGGCCAGGAGGTCGTCACCCAGGGCCTCAAGGTTCTCAACGCTGTTCTCCCGCAGGATGTGAAGCTGGAGACCAAGGAGTACGACCTCGGAGCCCAGCGATGGCACCGCACCGGTGAGACCCTCCCCGACGCGGAGCTGGAGGCCCTCAAGGGCCACGACGCCATCCTGCTCGGTGCCATCGGTGACCCGTCCGTGCCGTCGGGCGTGCTGGAGCGCGGGCTGCTGCTGAAGCTCCGCTTCGCCTTCGACCACTTCATCAACCTGCGGCCGTCGAAGCTCTTCCCGAACACCGCGACCCCGCTGGCCGGCCGTCCGGAGATCGACTTCGTCGTCGTACGCGAGGGCACCGAGGGCCCCTACACGGGCAACGGCGGTTCCCTGCGCACAGGCACGGAGCACGAGGTCGCCACCGAGGTCAGCGTCAACACGGCCTACGGTGTCGAGCGCGTCGTGCGTGACGCCTTCGCGCGTGCCGCCGCCCGCCCGCGCAAGAAGCTGACGCTGGTCCACAAGAACAACGTCCTCGTGCACGCGGGCCACCTGTGGAAGAACACCTTCGACAAGGTCGCGGCCGAGTTCCCCGAGGTCACCACCGACTATCTGCACGTCGACGCCGCGACGATCTTCTTCGTCACGCAGCCGGAGCGCTTCGACGTCATCGTCACCGACAACCTCTTCGGTGACATCCTCACCGACCTGGCAGCAGCCGTGACCGGTGGCATCGGCCTGGCCGCGTCCGGCAACATCAACCCGACGGGCGCCTTCCCGTCCATGTTCGAGCCGGTGCACGGCACCGCGCCCGACATCGCGGGCCAGGGCAAGGCCGACCCGACGGCCACGATCCTCTCCGTCGCCCTCCTGCTGCGCCACCTCGGCTACGAGGCCGAGGCCGTGCGCATCGAGGAGGCCGTCTCCGCCGACCTCGCGGAGCGTGACGGAAAGAGCGCACGCACCACCGACGAGATCGGCGACGCGCTCGCGGTACGCGTAGCGACCTGACCCGACGCCTCCACTTCGAAGCCGCCGGGTCGCAACCGCACCCGGCGGCTTCTCCTCGCGGTCCCCGGGTGCCACCATCGACCCCTGGACCGCGTTTTCGCGTCGCTCGAACCCCCGACGCCGACGTCACCGCAATCACGTCATTTCGTGCAGAGCCGCCCCCGGGAGATAATCGAACGGGACCGCGGCTCGCGGTAGAGCTCGGACGTCCTACAACCTGTCCGGCAGCCGCCGGGCGGGAGCGGGCGTGAGCGCGGTCCATCACATACAAGACCGGTGAAGGACACGCACTCATGACGACGCCCACGATCGAGCTCAAGCCCTCCTCGCACCCGCTGTCCGACGCAGAGCGCGAGGCGGCCATGGTCAACCCCGGATTCGGCCGGCACTTCACCGACCACATGGTGACGATCAGCTGGACCGAGGGCCGCGGCTGGCACGACGCACAGCTCGTGCCGTACGGTCCGCTGTCGCTCGACCCGGCCAACATGACGCTGCACTACGCGCAGGAGATCTTCGAGGGGCTCAAGGCCTACCGTCAGCCCGACGGCACGGTCGCCACCTTCCGGCCCGAGGCCAACGCAGCCCGCTTCCAGCGGTCCGCCGCACGGCTCGCGATGCCGGAGCTGCCCGTCGAGACCTTCATCGAGGCGTGTGACGTCCTGGTCCAGCAGGACCAGGCCTGGGTCCCGCCGCACGGCGGCGAGGAGTCGCTCTACCTGCGCCCGTTCATGATCGCCGCCGAGGTGGGTCTCGGTGTCCGGCCGGCCAACGAGTACCTCTTCATCGTCATCGCCTCCCCGGCCGGCGCCTACTTCCCCGGCGGTGTGAAGCCGGTCTCGATCTGGCTCTCCCAGGACCGGGTGCGCGCCGTTCCCGGCGGAGTGGGCGACGCCAAGACCGGTGGCAACTACGCCGCCTCCCTCCTCGCCCAGGCCGAGGCGGCTGCCCAGGGCTGCGACCAGGTCGCCTACCTCGACGCGGTCGAGCACAGGTGGGTCGAGGAGCTCGGCGGCATGAACCTCTACTTCGTGTACGGGCAGGAGGACGGCAGCAAGCGGATCGTCACCCCCTCCCTCTCCGGCTCGCTGCTCGCCGGCGTCACCCGTGACTCCCTCCTCACCGTCGCCCGTGACCTCGGATACACCTCCGAGGAGGGCCGCGTCTCCATCGACCAGTGGCGCGCCGACACCGAGAACGGCACCCTCACCGAGGTCTTCGCCTGCGGCACCGCCGCGGTCATCACGCCCGTCGGCACGGTGAAGTCCGCGGACGGTGAATGGACCCAGGGCGACGGCACCCCCGGTGAGGTCACCCTCAAGCTGCGCGAGCGGCTGCTGGACATCCAGCGCGGCATCGTCGAGGACACCCACGGCTGGATGCACGAGCTCGGCTAGTCACCGCTCCGTACCCACGAAGGCCGCATCCCCCGGGGTGCGGCCTTCGTCGTCCCCGAGTTTTGAGCACCGCTCAAACCTGGTTAGAGTGCTGCTCCAACCAGGAGGTGCCGTTTACGTGCGACTGACCCCCACCGAACGCGACCGGCTGCTGCTCTTCGGCGCGGCCGAGCTGGCCAGGGCCCGGCGCGCCCGTGGCCTGCGACTCAATGTCCCAGAGGCGACCGCCCTGATCGCGGACACCGTCTGCGAGGCGGCCAGGGACGGACGCCGGCTGGCCGAGGCGATCGATGCCGCCCGTGCCGTGCTGGGGCCGGACGACGTGCTGCCGGGCGTGGCCGACGTGGTCACCGAGGTCCATGTGGAGGCCGTGTTCGACGACGGCTCCAGGCTCGCGGTCGTCAGCGGCCCCCTCGGCGGCGGCACGCTCGGCGACGACGCCCCCGGCGCGCTCCTCCCCGGCCCCGCGACGCCCGGACGTGAACCCGCCCTGCGGCTCACCGTCCGTAACACCGCGACCGTCCCGGTCAGCGTGACGTCCCATTTCCACTTCTTCGAGGCCAACCCCCGGCTCGCATTCGACCGCGCGGCGGCGTACGGGATGCGGCTGAGCGTGCCCGCCGGATCCTCCGTCCGCTTCGGCCCAGGGGAGAGCGGTGAAGCGGCGCTCGTCCCCATCGGCGGCGACCGGATCGCGATCGGCTTCGCCGGACTCGTCGACGGACCGCTGGACGCGCCGGGCGCGAGGGAGGAGGCGCTGCGCAGAGCGGCTGCCTGCGGCTACCTCGGAGCGGGGGCGGGGGAGTGATGGACCCGTACGAGTACGCCTCCGTGCACGGGCCGCGCGCCGGGGACCGCGTCCGCCTCGGCGACTCCGGACTGACCGTCCGCGTGGAGTCCGATGCCCAGAAGCAGGGCGACGAGTTCCTCGCCGGCTTCGGCAAGACGGCCCGGGACGGCCTGCACCTCAAGGCCGCCGCCGTGCGGGAGACCTGCGACGTCGTCATCAGCAACGTCCTGGTCATCGACGCCGTGCTCGGCATCCGGAAGGTCTCCGTCGGCATCCGCGAGGGCCGCATCGCCGCGATCGGGCGGGCCGGCAACCCGGACACCCTCGACGGTGTCGACGTGGTCGTCGGCACGGGCACGACCATCGTCTCCGGCGAGGGCATGATCGCCACGGCCGGAGCCGTGGACCCGCACGTCCACCTGCTCTCCCCGCGCATCATGGAGGCGTCGCTGGCCTCCGGCGTCACCACGATCATCGGCCAGGAGTTCGGCCCGGTCTGGGGCGTAGGCGTCAACTCCCCGTGGGCCCTGCGCCACGCCTTCAACGCCTTCGACGCCTGGCCCGTCAACATCGGCTTCCTGGGCCGCGGTTCGTCCTCCCACGAGGCGCCCCTGGTCGAGGCCCTCGCCGAGGGCGGTGCCTGCGGCTTCAAGGTCCACGAGGACATGGGCGCCCACACCCGCGCCCTGGACACCGCCCTGCGGGTCGCCGATGAGTACGACGTCCAGGTCGCCCTGCACAGCGACGGGCTGAACGAATGCCTGTCCGTCGAGGACACCCTGAGCGTGCTCGAAGGCCGTACGATCCACGCCTTCCACATCGAGGGCTGTGGCGGCGGGCACGTGCCCAACGTGCTGAAGATGGCGGGAGTCCCCAACGTCATAGGCTCCTCCACCAACCCGACGCTCCCCTTCGGCCGGGACGCGGTCGCCGAGCACTACGGGATGATCATCTCCGTCCACGACCTCAAGACCGACCTGCCCGGCGACGCCGCCATGGCCCGCGACCGGATCAGGGCCGGGACGATGGGTGCCGAGGACGTCCTGCACGACCTGGGTGCCATCGGGATCACCTCCTCCGACGCGCAGGGCATGGGCCGGGCCGGCGAGACCGTACGCCGCACCTTCGCCATGGCCGCGAAGATGAAAGGAGAGCTCGGCCCGATGGAGGGCGACGGCCCCGGCGACGACAACGCCCGGGTGCTTCGCTACATCGCCAAGGTCACCGTCAACCCCGCGATCGCCCACGGTCTCGCCCACGAGGTCGGCTCCATCGAGACCGGCAAGCTCGCCGACATAGTGCTCTGGCGCCCGGAGTTCTTCGGTGCGAAGCCCCAGCTGGTCCTGAAGTCCGGCTTCCCCGCCTACGGCGTCACCGGAGACCCCAACGCCGCCACGGACACCTGCGAACCCCTCGTCCTGGGGCCGCAGTTCGGTGCCTACGGGGCCACCGCCGCCGACCTCTCCGTCGCGTTCGTCGCGGAGGCCGCCACCCAGCTGGGCGCCGACCTCATGCCCACCCGCCGCCGCAGGGTCGCCGTCCGGGGCACCCGGGGCATCGGGCCGGCGGACCTGCGTCTCAACTCCCGTACCGGAGAGGTCGGAGTCGACGGCGACACCGGACTCGTCACCCTCGACGGCGACCCCCTGCGCTCCCCGGCAGCGGAATCCGTCTCCCTCAACCGCCTCTACTTCCTCTAGGGATCCGCCATGACCTTCCGTATGCCGCCCGAGTGGGCCCCTCACGAGCGCACCTGGATGGCGTGGCCGGGGCCCAACCCCACCTTCGCCACCGCGGCCGAACTCGACGGGGCACGCGGGGCCTGGGCCGCCGTCGCCCGCGCCGTGCGCCGCTTCGAACCGGTCACCGTGATCACCGGACCCGGCCAGGAGGACAGCGCACGGGCGCTCCTCGGCCCGGACATCGAGACGGCCGTACGCCCCCTCGACGACGCCTGGATGCGCGACATCGGTCCCACCTTCGTCACCGACGGCCGGCAACTCGCAGCGGTGGACTGGACGTTCAACGGATGGGGCGGCCAGGGCTGGGCCCGCTGGGAGCGCGACCGGCACATCGCGCGGGGCGTCGCCGAGCTGGCCGGCGTGCCCGTCCACAGCTCACCCCTGGTCAACGAGGGCGGCGCGATCCACGTGGACGGCGAGGGCACCGTCCTGCTCACCGAGACCGTCCAGCTGGGCAAGGAGCGCAACCCCGGCTGGACCAGGCAGGCCGTCGAGGACGAGATCCACGCCCGCCTCGGCACCGAGACGGCGATCTGGCTGCCGCGCGGCCTGGCCGGGGACTACGGCACGTACGGCACCCTCGGCCACGTCGACATCGTCGCCGCCTTCGCCCGCCCCGGCGTGGTCGTCGCCCATGTCCAGCCCGACCCCTCCCACCCGGACCACGAGATCACCCGTGAGACGGTCCGGATCCTGCGGGCCGCCACCGACGCCGGGGGCCGCTCGCTGGAGGTCGTGGAGATCCCGGCCCCCACGGCGCTGCGCGACCCGGACGGCGCCTGGGCCGACTACTCCTACATCAACCACTACCTATGCAACGACGGCGTGATCCTCTGCGCCTTCGACGACCCGAGGGACGAGGAGGCGGCCGCCGCCTTCGGCGACCTGTTCCCGGACCGTACGGTGACACCCGTCGACGCCCGTACGATCTTTGCCGGTGGTGGAGGCATCCACTGCATCACGCAGCAACAGCCCAGGATCTGAACCATGCCCAGTACCCCGCGCCGCCGCAACATCGCCCCGCCCCGGGAGGACGTGCTCGCCGCCGTCATGGCCACCGTCGCCGAGCGCGGACTCGACGGGCTCACCATGGCGGGGCTCGGCCGCGAGGTGCGGATGAGCAGCGGCCACCTCCTCTACTACTTCCGCACCAAGGACGAACTGCTGCTGCAGACCCTGGAGTGGAGCGAGGCGAGGCTCGGTGCCGAACGCCGGGCCCTGCTCGCCCGGCCCGGCACCGCACGCGAGCGGCTCGACTCCTACATCGCGCTGTACGTCCCCGACGGCCACCGCGACCCGCACTGGACGCTCTGGCTGGAGGTCTGGAACCGCTCGCAGGGCGCCGACGACGACGCCCGCGCCCGGCAGGCCGCCATCGAGGACGCCTGGCACCGTGACCTCGCCGAGCTGCTCGCCGACGGCATCGCGCGCGGCGAGTTCCGCGCCGTCGACACCGGCCGGGCCGCGACCCGTCTGCGGGCCCTGATGGACGGGTTCAGCGTCCATGTCACCGTCGGCATCCCCGGCACCGGACGGGAGCAGGTCCTGGAGCAGATGCGCAGATACGCGGACGAGACGCTCATGGACCCCGGACCGGACGCCCGTGCGACGGACATCACGCCCGCATCCTGAGACGGGCCGGGGCCGGGGAGCGCCGCTGTGCCAGACTGCGTGCGTGTCCTCGTTCGCCATGATTATCGGCAGCAGGCGCGCCGGTCCGCAGTGACCGTCCCGTACGACCACGTACGGAACGGACATCGTGCCCCAGACCCGCGCGCAGACCTCTCGCACCCGCGAGGGGTTTTTTCGTTTTCAGGCCCACACCACGGCCGGGACGAGGCACGCGAGATGATGGGGGCAAGTGGAGCCGATTCGTCCGGATCCGCTCACCCGACAGGAGTCAGATCAGCATGACCACCAAGGCCACGGCCCCCGACGACACCTTCCATGTCTTCGACACCACACTGCGCGACGGTGCGCAGCGTGAAGGCATCAACCTGACGGTCGCGGACAAGCTGACCATTGCCCGGCATCTGGACGACTTCGGAGTGGGCTTCATCGAGGGCGGCTGGCCGGGCGCCAACCCCCGCGACACCGAGTTCTTCGCCCGGGCCCAGCAGGAGATCGACTTCGAGCACGCCCAGCTCGTCGCGTTCGGTGCCACCCGCAGGGCCGGCGGCAAGGCCGCCGAGGATCCGCAGGTCCAGGCACTCCTGGACTCGGGCGCCCCGGTGGTCACGCTGGTCGCCAAGTCCCACGACCGCCATGTGGAACTCGCCCTGCGCACCACCCTGGACGAGAACCTGGAGATGGTCCGCGACACCGTCAGCCACCTCCGGGAGCAGGGCCGCCGGGTCTTCGTCGACTGCGAGCACTTCTTCGACGGCTACCGCGCCGACCCGGAGTACGCCAAGGCGGTCGTGCGCACCGCGCACGAGGCCGGCGCCGACGTGGTCATCCTCTGCGACACCAACGGCGGGATGCTCCCCGCCCAGGTCCAGGCCGTGGTCTCCACCGTCCTCGCCGACACCGGCGCCCGGCTCGGTATCCACGCCCAGGACGACACCGGCTGTGCCGTCGCGAACACCCTGGCCGCCGTGGACGCGGGCGCCAGCCATGTGCAGTGCACCGCCAACGGCTACGGCGAGCGGGTCGGCAACGCCAACCTCTTCCCCGTCGTCGCGGCGCTGGAACTCAAGTACGGCAAGACCGTCCTGCACGAGGGCGCGCTCGCCGAGATGACGCGTATCTCCCACGCCATCGCCGAGGTCGTCAACCTGACACCCTCCACGCACCAGCCGTACGTCGGTGTCTCCGCCTTCGCGCACAAGGCGGGACTGCACGCCTCCGCGATCAAGGTCGACCCGGACCTCTACCAGCACATCGACCCCGAACGCGTCGGCAACACCATGCGGATGCTGGTGTCCGACATGGCGGGCCGGGCCTCCATCGAGCTCAAGGGCAAGGAGCTCGGCATCGACCTCGGAGACGACCGCGCGCTCGTCCAGCGGGTCGTCGAGCGGGTCAAGGAGCGCGAACTCCAGGGCTACACCTACGAGGCGGCCGACGCCTCCTTCGAACTGCTGCTGCGTTCAGAGGTCGACGGCAGGCCCCGCCGCTACTTCCGCGTCGAGTCCTGGCGGGCCATCGTCGAGAACCGCCCCGACGGCACCCACGCCAACGAGGCGACCGTGAAGCTCTGGGCCAAGGGCGAGCGCATCGTCGCCACCGCCGAGGGCAACGGCCCGGTCAACGCCCTGGACCGGGCGCTGCGCGTCGGTCTGGAACGGATCTACCCGCAGCTCGCCAAGCTGGAGCTGGTCGACTACAAGGTCCGGATCCTGGAAGGCCGCACCGGCACCGAGTCCACCACCCGGGTACTGGTCACCACGGGGGACGGCTCCGGTGACTGGGCGACGGTCGGCGTGGCCGAGAACGTCATCGCCGCGTCCTGGGAGGCGCTGGAGGACGCGTACACCTACGGCCTGCTGCGCGCGGGTGTCGAGCCCACCGACTGACGGACCCCTACCGGAGCCGCCACCTCTGGTGGGCGGCTCCGGCGCACCTCCCGACCGGAGACGGACGCGGCGCACCATCCCGGAGGTCTGCGGCTGTTCCGCCTTCGGGGCGCGGCAGGTGGCTGAGACTGCCGCGTTCAAGAGGTGAATGAAAGGGCTTACGGACCTGCTTCGAGAATGGGTACGGACCAATTGTGGTGTGAAGTATTGACGCCCCTGTTCCGGCGCGGTTAACTCCAGCCGCAACGCCGGTACCGGTTCCGGGACCGGTTACGGAACCGGTCCCGAAGCCCGTGCCACCCCTGCCCTGCCTTGTCCCTGGAGGCCCCGTTGCGTGTCACCATCGCCGATGTCGCCCGTGAGGCCGGCGTCAGCAAGACGACCGTGTCGCGGGTCATCAACCTCAAGGGCGAGGTGGACGGTTCGACCGCCGCCCGTGTTCGTGAAGTGATCGCGGACCTCGGCTACGTACCCAGCTCCGGCGCCGTCGGGCTGGCACGCGGCCGCAGCCGTACGGTCGGCCTGCTGGTGCCCTCGTTCACCTGGCCCTGGATGGGCGAAGTGCTCCAGGGCATCGTCGACACGGTCGAGGCCGCCGACTACGGGCTGCTGCTCTTCACGTGCACCCGGGGCGCGCAGTCCGTCGAGCGCTTCACCACCCAGGTGTCGGCGCGCGCCTTCGACGGGCTCGTCGTCGTCGAACCGGAGAACACGCTCGACCAGCTCACCGCACTGCACCGGGCCGGTCTGCCGATCGTCCTCATCGACGACCGGGGCCACCACCCGGAATTCCCCTCCGTCGTGACCACCAATCACGAAGGAGGCGCATCCGCCGCCCGCCATCTGCGGGCCGCGGGGCGCACCAGACCCATGGTCGTCACCGGCCCGGAGCACTTCGGCTGCGTACGCGACCGGCTCGCGGGCTTCCGGTCCGTCCTGCCCACCGAGCTGGTCGTGAGCGGGGACTTCACCGAACGCCGGGGACGCCTCGCCGTGGAGGAACTCCTGGCGGCGGGAACGGAGTTCGACGCCGTCTTCGCCCACAACGACATCACCGCGGCCGGGGTCCTGCGAGCCCTCAGGGCTGCCGGCCGCCGCGTACCCGACGACATCGCGGTGGTCGGCTTCGACGACATCCCGATGGCCGAACACACCGAACCGCCGCTGACCACCGTGCACCAGCCCACCCGGCAGATGGGCGAGGCTGCGGCCCGCCTGCTGCTCTCGCACCTCGGCGGCACCGCCGTGCCGGACGGGCCGGTCGTGTTGCCCACCGAACTGGTCGTGCGCCACTCGGCGCCGTAACGGAACCGGCCCCGCCGGTCACCCGTCCGCATCCCCGATCCAGCCGCACCCGCACGCTCGCCCCCGCGCGTCCAGCGCTGCCCACACCGCCGGATCTCCCAGACCGGCAGTCCTCCTGGAGTCGCCATGTCCGTACGTCGTCGTCACACACTGAGAGCGCTCTCAGCCGCCACTGCCGTGGTCGCGCTCGCCGCCGGCTGCTCGTCCGCCAACTCGGGTGCCGACAAGGGGGGCGGAGCCGGAGCCTCCGGCGTGCTGACCCTCGGCAAGCCGGACGGGCCGCAGACCAACAACAGCAACCCGTTCCTCGCGACCTCGGCGAGCGCCACGCTCGGCTACCGGCACATGATCTACGAGCCGCTGGCGATGACCAACCAGATCCGCCCCACCGACAAGGCGGACCCCTGGCTCGCGACCGCGTGGGACTGGGAGTCCAACTTCACCAAGGTCACCTTCACGCTCGACGACCGTGCCGAATGGGCCGACGGCAAGCCGCTGACCGCCGAGGACGTCGCGTTCACCTTCGAGCTGCTCAAGAAGCACCCGGCGCTCAACGGCAACGGCATCCCGTACGACGGCATCACCGTCGAGGGCAAGAAGGTCGTCCTGACCTTCAAGGAGTCCCAGTTCGTCAACCAGAACAAGATCATCACGACCTATGTCGTGCCCAAGCACATCTGGGAGAAGGTCGAGAACCCGGAGACCTGGCCCAACCGCACCCCGGTCGGCTCCGGCCCGTACAAGCTGAAGACCTTCACCCCGCAGACCACCACCCTGACCGCGACGCCCAGCTACTGGAAGGGCGAGACCAAGGTCAAGGAGCTGCGCTACACCGCGTACAACGACAACAGCGCGGCGACGACGGCCCTGGCGAACGGCAAGGTCGAGTGGTCGTTCGTCTTCATGCCGAACTACAAGCAGCTGTACGTCGCCAAGGACCCGAAGAACCACAAGCTCTGGTTCCCCTCCGGGCTCGGCATCCACGGGCTGTGGTTCAACACCGCCCGCAAGCCGTTCGACAACCCGGCGCTGCGCAAGGCGATGGCCATGGTCGTCGACCGCAAGGCCATCCACGTCCAGGCCGAGGCGACCCTCTATCCGGAGATCACCAACCCCACCGGCATCCCGCTGCCCGCCGGTGACCCCTTCCTCGCGCCCGAGTACAAGAACGCCACCACGAAGCCCGATGTCGCGGGGGCCAAGAAGATCCTCGCCGAGGCGGGCTTCAAGCTCAGCGGCGGAGTCCTGAAGGACCCGGGCGGCAAGCCGGTGGAGCTGACCTTCACCGACCCGGCCGGCTGGAACGACTACATCACCGGGCTGTCCATCATCAAGGACAACATCAAGCAGCTGGGCATCGAGGCAAAGGTCAAGACACAGACCGCCGAGGCCTGGGGCACCGACGTGGCCACCGGCAACTTCGATGCCACCCTGCACTGGACCAACAGCGGGGCCACGCCCTACGACATGTACCAGAACATCATGGACGGGGCGATCCTCCAGCCCGTCGGCAAGACCTCCCAGCTGGGCAACTTCGGACGCTTCAAGAGCCCGGAGGCCACCGCCGCACTGAAGGAGTTCGCCAACGCGACCGAGGACTCCGCGCGGACCAAGGCCATGAACACGCTCCAGAAGATCATGGTCGAGCAGGCGCCGCTGATCCCGACGGCCGCGGCCCCGATCGGCGCCGAGTACTCCACGAAGAACTGGGTGGGCTGGCCCACCGAGGAGGACCCGTACGCAGCCCCGCAGCACACCCAGCCCGACGCGCTGGAAGTCGTGCTGAACCTCAAGCCCGCCAAGTAAGTACGGGGTATACCGGCCATGACCACCGAACAGTCCGCAGACGTGCGCACCGATGTGGTGCTCGAAGCACGCGGAGTGACCAAGCACTTCCCGGTACGGCGCACCGCCGGCGACCTCGTCGCCCGCAGACGCCGCACCGTCCACGCCGTCGACGACGTCTCGCTGAAGCTCCGGCGCGGCACCGTCACGGCCCTGGTGGGGGAGTCGGGCTCCGGGAAATCCACCGTCGCACGGCTGCTCGCCCAGCTGTACCCGCTCACCGCGGGTGAGGTCCATCTGGGCGGCAAGGCGGTGAAGGCCGGGCGTGGCCGGTCCTTCCGTACGTACGTCAGACAGGTCCAGCTGATCTTCCAGGACCCGTTCGCCTCGCTCAACCCGGTGCACACCGTGCGCTACCACCTGACCCGTGCCCTGAAGATCCACGGCCGGGCGGGGAGCGGGGACGCGGAACTGGAGACGAATCTGGCGGCCCTGCTGGAACGCGTCCAGCTGACTCCTCCTCATCAGTTCCTGGACAAGTTCCCGCACGAGCTGTCCGGAGGGCAGCGCCAGCGCGTCGCGATAGCGCGCGCGCTCGGCGCCGACCCTCAGGTCCTGCTCGCCGACGAACCGGTCTCGATGCTCGACGTGTCGATCCGGCTCGGCGTCCTCAACCTGCTCCGTGACCTCAAGGAGCGGCTCCGTCTCGCGATCCTCTACATCACCCACGACATCGCCTCCGCACGCTACTTCGCCGACACCACCCTGGTGATGTACGCCGGCCGCATCGTCGAGGGCGGCGACAGCGAGCAGGTCACCCAGCACCCCGCGCACCCCTACACCCAGCTGCTCATCGCCTCCGCGCCGGACCCGGACCGGGTCGCTGACGAGGCGGACCAGGAGGAGACCGGGAGCGGCGAGCCACCGTCCCTGATCACCCCGCCGGCCGGATGCCGCTTCCATCCCCGCTGCCCCAAGGCGATGGAGCGCTGCCGCACCGAACTCCCGCCGCGCTTCGACCTCGCCGACGGCCAGTGGGCGGCCTGCTGGCTGTACGACGGCACGACCGCCGAGGGAGCAGCGAAGTGAAGTACATCCTCCAGCGGATCGCCTTCTACGCGATCACCGCGTGGGCCGCCATCACCATCAACTTCCTCATCCCGCGCCTGATGCCGGGCGACCCCGTCGAAGCGCTGATGAGCCGCTACCAGGGCCAGCTCGACACCAGCGCCATCGCCTCCCTGAAGGCGCTCTTCGGGCTCGACGAGAACCAGTCGCTCTGGGCGCAGTACACCGACTACTGGTCGAGCCTGCTCGACGGCGACCTGGGCCTGTCCTTCACCTACTTCCCGACCCCGGTGGGCGAGGTGCTCTCCGACGCGCTGCCCTGGACACTCGCGCTCGTCGGGATCACCACACTGATCAGCTTCCTGCTCGGCACCGGCATCGGCGTCTACAGCGGCTGGCGTCGGGGCTCCTGGCTGGACGGGCTGCTCCCCGTCACCACCTTCATCTCCTCGGTCCCCTACTTCTGGCTCGGCCTCATCGCCATCTCGCTGTTCGCGGTGAAGTGGCCGGTCTTCCCCTTCGAGGGCGGGTACGACAGCTCCCTGGTCCCGGCCTTCGACTGGCCGTTCATCTCCAGCGCCCTCTACCACGGGGTGCTGCCCGGGGTGACGATCGTGCTCAGCGCCGTCGCCGGCTGGATCCTCGGCATGCGCAACATGATGGTGACCGTCTCCTCCGAGGACTACGTCATGGTGGCGCAGGCCAAGGGCCTGTCCGAGCGGCGGGTGATGTTCGCCTACGCCGCCCGCAACGCGGTCCTGCCCAACATCTCGGGCTTCGCGCTCTCCCTCGGCTTCATCGTGAGCGGCACGCTGCTCGTCGAGATGGTCTTCAACTATCCGGGCATCGGCTTCCGGCTCCTCCAGGCGGTCGGCGCCAAGGACTACCCGCTGATGCAGGGCGTCTTCCTGATCATCACGCTCTCCGTGCTCGCCGCGAACCTGCTCGCCGACATGGCCTACGCCCTCCTCGACCCGCGTACCCGTAAGGAGGCATGACAGGTATGTCCGTCACCGCCACCGACGTAGCCGTACTGGACGACGTCCCCGCACCCGCCGCACCGAGCCGGGCCAGGCTCCGCTTCCTGCGCGGCGGGAAGACCCGCACCGGGCTGCTGATCCTCGCGTTCTTCCTGGTCCTCGCCGTTATCGGCCCCTGGATCGCCCCCTACGACCCTGACGCGATGAGCGACCAACTGCTCCAGCCGCCGTCCGCCGCCCACTGGTTCGGCACCACCCACACCGGGCAGGACGTCCTCTCCCAGATCCTCGTCGGGACCCGGGGCGTCCTCATGGTCGGGTTCATCGCCGGTGTCATCGCGACCGTGCTGTCCGTGGTCATCGGGGTCAGCGCCGGATTCCTCGGCGGGGCCGCCGACGAACTCCTGTCCATGCTGTCCAACGTCTTCCTGGTCATCCCGGGCCTGCCGCTGATCATCATCATCGCGAGCTTCGTCGAGGACACCACGGACCTGCTGATCGCGGCCGTCATCGCCCTCACGTCCTGGGCCTGGGGCGCACGCGTCCTGCGTGCCCAGACCCTGTCCCTCCGACGGCGCGACTACGTGGAGGCGGCCCGCGCCACCGGCGAGTCGACCTGGCGGGTCATCCTCTTCGAGGTCATGCCGAACCTCACCGCCGTCATCGCGTCCGGCTTCGTCGGCACCGTCATCTTCGCCGTCCTCTCGGAGATCACGCTCGCCTTCATCGGCGTCGCCGACATCTCCCACTGGAACTGGGGCACCGTGCTCTTCTGGGCCCAGTCCAACCAGGCCCTGGCCCAGGGCGCCTGGTGGTGGTTCGTCCCGGCCGGCCTGTGCATCGCCCTGCTGGGCACCGCCCTGGCGCTGATCAACTTCGGCATCGACGAGTTCGTCAACCCGCGGCTGCGTACCGCGACCGGCGCCTCGCGGAAGGTCAGGATGCGGGTCGGCTTCACCCCCGTGGCCCGTACGGGCACGCCCACGCCGCCCGGAAAGCCCAGCAAGGAGCACAGCGCATGACCGCCGAGCCGATCCTCACCATCAGCGGCCTCAACGTCGACTACGGCACCGGCGCGAGCAGCGTCCACGCGCTGCGGGACATCGACCTCACCCTGCACCGCGGCGAAGTCCTCGGCCTCGCGGGGGAGTCGGGATCGGGCAAGTCCACGCTGGCCTACGCCGTCACCCGGCTGCTCTCGCCGCCCGGGGTGATCACCGGCGGCGACGTCCACTACCACCGGCCGGGCGCCGGACCCGTCGACATCCTCTCCCTCACCCCGGACGAGCTGCGCGCCTTCCGCTGGCAGGAGCTGTCGATCGTGTTCCAGGGCGCGATGAACTCGCTCAACCCGGTGCACACCGTCCACAGTCAGCTCACCGACGTGCTCAAGGCGCACCGCCCCGGCATGCGCCAGGCCGAACGCACGGCACGGGCCGAGGAGTTGCTCGGCCTGGTCGGTATCTCCACCGACCGGCTCGCCGCCTACCCGCACCAGCTCTCCGGCGGTATGCGCCAGCGTGTGATGATCGCGATGGCGCTCGCGCTGGAGCCCGAGATCGTCATCATGGACGAGCCCACCACCGCGCTCGACGTGGTGATGCAGCGGCAGATCCTGCGCAAGCTCGTGCAGCTCAGGGAGCAGCTCTCCTTCTCCGTCGTGTTCATCACCCACGACATCTCCCTGCTGATCGAGTTCTCCGACCGCATCGCGATCATGTACGGCGGCCGGATCGTGGAGCAGGCGGGCGCGGCCGAGATCTACCGCGACCCCCGTCACCCCTACAGCGACGGCCTGCTGCACTCCTTCCCCGCGCTGCACGGCCCCCGGCGCGAGCTCACCGGCATCCCCGGCTCGCCCCCGCACCTGTCCGCGATGCCCGCCGGCTGCGCCTTCCACCCCCGCTGCGGCAAGGCCTTCGAGCCGTGCGCCGAGCGGGTCCCGGTCCTCACCGCGCCGGACGCCGGCCAGGACCGCGAAGTCGCCTGCTGGCTGCACAACTGACCGATCCAGTCATACGCCCCCAGGAAACCCGGAGTTACGGAGACCCATGAACCTCGTCACGCCCCGCAGCAGCCTGCAGCCCGCCGCCGTCCAGGGACTCCCTGACGACTTCCGCTGGGGCGTGGCCACCTCCTCGTACCAGATCGAGGGCGCGGCCTCGGAGGACGGCCGCACCCCGTCCATCTGGGACACCTTCTCCCGCGTGCCCGGCGCCGTGCACAACGCGGAGCACGGCGACGTGGCCTGTGACCACTACCACCGGATGCCCGAGGACGTCGAGCTGATAGCGGGCCTGGGCATCGACACGTACCGCTTCTCGCTGGCCTGGCCCCGCATCCAGCCGGGCGGCCGGGGGCCCGTCAACGCCAAGGGCCTCGACTTCTACAAGCGGCTGGTCGACGAGCTCCGGGCGAAGGGCGTCACCCCCTGGGTCACCCTCTACCACTGGGACCTGCCGCAGGAGCTGGAGGACGCAGGCGGCTGGCCGGCCAGGGACACCGCCCTGCGGTTCGCCGAGTACGCCATGCTCGCGTACGAGGCACTCGGCGACCGGGTCGAGCACTGGACGACCCTCAACGAGCCGTGGTGCTCGGCGATGCTCGGTTACGCCTACGGGGCGCACGCCCCCGGCCGCACCGACATGGGCGACGCCATGGGCGCCGTCCACCACCTGCTCCTGGGCCACGGCCTCGCCGCCCGGCAGATGCGCGAGGCCGCGGGGAGCAGCCCGCTGGAACTCGGCATCACCCTCAACCTCGGCACCGCCACCCCGGAGACCGACAGCGAGGCCGACCGGGAGGCCTGCCGCCGTGCCGACGGCATGGGCGCCCGCCTCTACCTCGACCCGGTCGTCCACGGCCGCTACCCGCAGGACGTGGTCGACGACCTCGCGGCCCAGGGCATCGAACTGCCCGTGCGGGACGGCGACCTGGCCGCCATCGCCACCCCCCTCGACGTCCTCGGCGTCAACTTCTACCGCGGCGCGCTGTTCTCCGGAGTGACCGAGGACGGCTCGCCGACCGATACCGACGGTCTCCCCGTCGTCCGCGGTGTGGAGCGCGACCTGCCCCGCACCGCCATGGACTGGGAGATCACCCCGACCGAGCTCACCGATCTGCTGCTGCGGCTCCAGCGTGACTACGCGCTGCCGACCGTCATCACGGAGAACGGGGCCGCGTTCGACGACACCGTCGCGGCCGACGGGACGGTCCCCGACACCGGCCGCACCGCCTATCTCGCCGACCACATCGCAGCCATGTCCGAGGCCCGCAGGCAGGGCGCCGACGTCCGGGGCTACTTCGCCTGGTCGCTGATGGACAACTTCGAGTGGGCCTACGGCTACGACAAGCGGTTCGGCATCGTCCGCGTCGACTACGACACGCAGGTGCGGACGCTCAAGGACAGTGCCAAGTGGTACCGCGACACGATTCACCTCACCCGGAACGCTCGTCACGACCGGCCGTAACAGGAGGGCAGAAGTAGCCCCCGGAACCGGTCGCGCCTGTGTAACAGCATGAAAGAGACCTGGGCGGGCGACGCGTTTGTCGCCCGTTCGGGTTACTTTCGGAGTATGCGGAAGAGGCTGTTCGCCCCCTTGTGGGCCTGCCTGCTGCTGTTGGTCTCAGCGGTTGTGCTGGCCATGATCCCCGCTGCTCAGGCAGCCGCCCCCTCCGCGGTCGACGACGTGGCCACCGCGCTGCGCGAGGACCCCGTGTACGTCGACCCGGCGGCGTCCGGCCGGCTCTCGGCGGCCCAGGAGGCCGCTCTGGAGAAGAAGATAGTCGACGCCGACAAGCCGGTCTTCGTGGCCGTGCTGCCCGCGACGTCCGAGTACCCGCCCGAGAACCTCCTGCAGAACCTGCGCACCGACACCGGAGTCACCGGCGTCTACGCGGTCCGCCTCGGTGACGGCTTCGACGCGGGCGCCGACCCGCAGGTCATGCCGGTCAGGGCCGTCGAGAACCTCACCACCGCAGTGAAGGCACCCGGCACGGACACCGACGCCGCGACCCAGCTCAACGCCTTCGTCGACCGCGCCCTCGACCAGGCCAAGGGCTCCGCTCCGGCCTCCTGGTCCGGCGGCGGGGCGGCGGACGACGGCGCGGCGAGCGGTGCACCGGTGACCGGTCTCGTCGTCCTCGGAGGCCTGGTCCTCGTGGGCGGAGGCACCGCCTTCGCGGTCGCCCACCGCAACAGGAAGCGCAAGGAGGAAGAGGAGCAGGCCTCCCTGGAGAAGCTCCGGGTCGTCGTGGACGAGGACATCACCGCTTACGGCGAAACCCTGGACCGGCTGGACTTCCACCCCGCCGAGAAGGGCGCGAACGACGCGATGCGCATCGACTACGAGCGCGCGCTCGACTCCTACGAGGACGCCAAGTCCCGCATGGGCAACGCCCAGCACCCCTCCGACGTACGCGGGGTGACCCAGGCCCTGGAGGACGGCCGTTTCTCCCTCGCCGTCCTGGAAGCCCGCCGCAAGGGCGCCGCCCTTCCGGCACGCCGCCCGCCCTGCTTCTTCGACCCGCGTCACGGGCCGGCGGTCGCGGACGTCCTGTGGACGCCGTCCGGCGGCTCGGCCCGCGAGGTCCCGGTCTGCGGCGCGGACGAGGTGCGGCTGCACGAGGGCGAGGACCCCATGAGCCGCACGGTCGACGTCGGCGACGGCCGACGGAGCCCCTACTGGGAGGCGGGCCCCGCCTACGGCCCCTGGGCCGGCGGATACTTCGGCGGCGGCCTGCTCCCGGGCCTGCTGGTCGGCACCATGCTCGGCTCGATGCTCTCCACACCGGCGTACGCGGCGGAGTACGGCGGCGGTGACTTCGGCGGCGGCGGGGGCGGCGACTGGGGCGGCGGCGACGTCTCCGGCTCCGACTTCGACTCCTCCGGCTTCGGCGGCGGCGGGTTCGGCGACGGCGGTGGCTTCGGAGGCGGCGGCGGCTTCGACGGCGGCGGGTTCTAGACCCTGCCTCCGGAGCCCCGGCTTCCAGGGGACCCCGGCCGCTTCTGCTAAGCCTTCCCGGCCGCGTTCTCCCACGTCTCAGGAGCCCACACGCCCGAGCGCTTGAGCGACGCCGGGCAGTGCAGATAGATCTCGTCGATCTCCACGACCAGGGCCAGGTCGGGGCGCCGGCCCTTCACCGTCATCTCGTCGAAGAAGGGGGCGTCCGTGAGGATGCGGGCACGGCCGTTGATCCGCAGCACGGTCATCACGCCGGGTATCAGGTAGAGCAGACCGACGTGCGGGTTGGACAGGATGTTGTGGAAGCTGTCGCCGCGGCGGTTGCCCGGCAGGTCGGGCAGGGCGAGCGTCCGCGAGTCCAGGACCCGGGTGAAGCCCGCAGCGCCGCCGCGCGGGGAGGTGTCGCAGTTGCCGTCGGCGTCGGAGGTCGAGACGGCGCAGAACGGCGCACGGGCCAGCAGGCCCAGATCGGCCTCGGTCAGCTCGTCGTGAACCTTGTCGATGACGATCGGCCACGGGTCGCCCAGGATCTCCCGCAGCTGCTCCGCCGACTCCAGGGGCACCGCCCCGGCCAGGGGGTCGCCGACGGGGGAGGAGACGTCGGCGGAGGCGGCCACGGGCGCGGCGTTCGACAAGGGGTTCTCCGTACATCGCGGGGGCCCGGCAGCGGATCACTGCCCTGGCGCTGTTAGGCTAACCTTACTTATGCCTGCGGGTGCGTCCCGTCCCGGGGCGACAAGCAAGGGTGAGAAACAGTGCACAACCGCATGCCGCCGCCCCGGGTGCACGGGCTGTGAGCGGCCCGGTTCTCCAGGGAGCGAAGGAACGGCCGGCCGGGACACCCGAGCGGCGCCGTGCGCGCAGCCGCCCCGTCCTGGCCCTCGGACTGCTCGCCGCCGCGGCCGTTCTCCTGCTGACGGCTCTGGCGAGCCTCGCCATCGGCTCCGGGGACGTGGCCTTCGACGACGTACTGAACGGCGTGTTCGACCCGGACCTCGGGGTCAAGGGCCAGCTCATCGTCCAGGAAGTCCGCATCCCCCGCACCATGGCCGGGCTCCTCGCCGGTGCGGCGCTCGGCCTCGCGGGCACGGTGATGCAGGGCGTCGCCCGTAACCCGCTCGCCGATCCGCAGCTCCTCGGCATCAACGCGGGCGCCTCCGTCGCCGTGGTGTGCTCGATCAGCTTCCTCGGATTCACGGTCGCCACGCAGTACATCTGGTTCGGCTTCCTCGGCGCGCTCCTCGCCGCGCTCCTCGTGTACGGCGTCGGCTCGCTCGGCCGCGAGGGTGCCACCCCGGTGAAGCTGGCCCTGGCGGGTGCCGCGACGAGCGCCGTGCTCACCTCCCTGACCAGCGTGGTCCTGCTCCAGGACCGCGACAGCTACGACCGTTTCCGCTTCTGGCAGCTCGGCGCGCTCACCTCCCGGGACGCGGACGTGCTGTGGCAGGTGTCGCCGTTCATCGCGGCCGGAGCCGTCCTCGCGCTGCTGCTCGGCCCGCAGCTCAACGCCCTGTCCCTCGGTGACGACCTGGCCCGCGGCCTCGGTCAGCGGGTGGGCCTCTCCCGGCTGGTCTCGGCGCTCGCCGTGGTGCTGCTGTGCGGTGCGGCGACCGTCGTCGCCGGCCCGATCGGCTTCGTCGGCCTCGCCGTGCCGCACGCGGCCCGGCTCATCACCGGCCCCGACTACCGCTGGGTTCTCCCGTACAGCATGGTGCTCGCCCCGGTCATGCTGCTCGTCGCCGACATCGTCGGCCGGGTCATCGCCCCGCCCGGAGAGGTGCAGGTGGGCGTGGTCACCGCGGCCGTCGGCTGCATCCCCTTCATCTGGCTCGTCCGGCGCAGGAAGCAGGTGGAGCTGTGACCGGGACCCGTCTCCAGGAGGCGCCCGACGCCCGCCTCGCCGACGCCGTGCGCACGGTGAGGCGCGTACGTGGCCGTGGACACCGGCGCTCCGTGCTGGTGGCGGCCGGTCTGCTGCTGGCCGTGGTGGCGGTGTTCTGCGTCTCGCTGAGCGTCGGCGACATGGTGATGCCGCTCGGCAAGGTCGTGGAGACCCTCTTCGGCGGCGGTGACGGCGGCTCGCGGTTCGTCGTGCTGGAACTCCGTCTGCCCCGCGCCCTGCTGGCCATCCTTGTCGGTATCGGCTTCGGGCTCTCCGGAGGCGTCTTCCAGTCCCTGCTGCGCAACCCGCTGGCCAGTCCCGACGTCATCGGCATCAGCGCCGGGGCGAGCGCCGTCGCCGTCACCGCGTCCCTGCTCTTCCAGGTCAGCGGTCTCGCCCTGTCCGGGAGCGCACTGCTCGGATCGGTGGGCGCCGGTGCGGCCATCTATCTGCTCGCCTGGCGCCAGGGCGTCGTGGGCCAGCGCCTCGTGCTGATCGGCGTGGGCTTCGGCACCGGGCTGAGCAGCGTGGTCTGGTACGTGATGGCACGCTCCGACACCGCCGACGCCCAGGAGGCGTACCTCTGGCTGACGGGCACCCTCAACGGCCGTTCCTGGGGCCAGGTGTGGCCGCTGCTGAGCGCACTCGCCGTCCTCCTGCCGCTCACCGTTCTGGCCGCCCGCGCACTGGGCCCGCTCCAGCTCGGGGATGACGCGGCAGCCGGTCTCGGTGCCCGCGTCGAGCCCGGCCGGCTGGCCCTGCTCGGCTGCGCCACCGCCCTCGCGGGAGTCGCCACCGCGGCGGCGGGACCGGTCGGTTTCGTGGCCTTCGTCTCCGCGCCGATCGCCCGCAGGCTGGTCCCCGGCCGGGGTGCCGCCCTGCCGCACGCGGCGCTGACCGGGGCCCTGCTCGTCCTGGTCGCCGACTTCGGCGCACAGCACCTGCTGCCCTCGGTCCAGCTGCCGGTGGGCGCCGTGACCAGCATCATCGGCGCCCCCTACCTCCTGCTGCTCCTGGCCCGCGCCAACCGAGGGGGCAGCGGTGGCTGACCCGCTTGCCTCCGAGACCGATGACAGACAACCAAGGAAGGCGTGGCCGCGTCGTGGCTGAGCACACTCTTCGAGCCCAGGACGTCCGCCTCGGCTACGGCGACCGGGAGATCGTCTCCGGTCTCACGGTGGGCGTCCCGCCGGGGCGGATCACGGTCATCGTGGGCCCGAACGCCTGCGGCAAGTCGACCCTGCTGCGGGCGATGGCACGGCTGCTCGCCCCCTCGGACGGTGCCGTGCTGCTGGACGGCCGGAGCATCCAGGAGATGCCGACGAAGGAGGTCGCCGCCGTGCTCGGCATCCTCCCGCAGAGCCCGTCCGCACCCGAGGGGATCACCGTCTCCGACCTCGTCGGGCGCGGCCGTTACCCCCACCAGGGCTGGTTCCGGCGCTGGGGCCCCGAGGACGACGCGGCGGTCGCCCAGGCGCTGCTCTCGACGAGCACCCTGGACCTCGCCGACCGCCCGGTGGACGAGCTCTCGGGCGGGCAGCGCCAGCGGGTGTGGATCGCTATGGCGCTCGCGCAGCGTACGGACATACTGCTGCTGGACGAGCCGACGACCTTCCTGGACGCCAGTCACCAGCTGGACGTCCTGGACCTGCTGACCGACCTGAACCACGAGCACGGCGTCACCATGGTGGCGGTGCTGCACGACCTCAATCTGGCCTGCCGTTACGCGGACCACATGATCGCCATGAAGGACGGGCAGATCGTCGCGGAGGGCCGGCCCTCCGACATCGTGACGGAGTCGCTGGTCGGCGAGGTGTTCGGCATGCGCTGCTCGGTGATGGAGGACCCGGCGTCGGCCACGCCCATGGTGGTGCCGCTGGGCCGCCACCACGTGGGGGGCAAGGCGGCCCACCCCGCACCATGATCAACAATTGGTTAGGCTAGCCTAATCGACATGAACGATTCCGCTCCCCGCTCCCGCCGCGCCCGTCGCACTCCGGTCCTGATGGCCGGCGTCGTCGCGGCCCTCCTCGTCGGCCTGGCCGCCTGCGGCTCCTCCGACGGGGACGCCGCCGGCTCCGCCTCCTCCTCGGGCGGGGCGGACGGGGGCGCCTTCCCCGCGAAGGTCGCGACGAAGTTCGGCGAGGTCACCGTCGACAAGGCCCCTCAGCGCGTCGTCGCGCTCGGCTGGGGCGACGCCGAGACGGTCCTCGCGCTCGGCGGGCAGCCCGTCGGGGCGAGCGACTGGCTGGCCTTCGGCGGCCAGGGCGTCGGGCCCTGGGCCAAGGGCATGTACGACAAGAGCCCGCAGATGATCGGCACGCTGGAGCCCGAGTTCGAGAAGATCGCGGCACTCCAGCCCGACCTCATCCTGGACACCAAGTCCAGCGGCGACCAGACGCGTTACGACACCCTCAGCAAGATCGCCCCGACCGTGGGAGTGCCCAAGGGCGGCGACCAGTACAAGATCTCCTGGGAGAAGCAGACCGAGATGGTCGCCGCCGCCATGGGTGTCCCGGAGAAGGGCAAGAAGCTGATCGCGGACACCGAGGCGAAGTTCGCCGACGCCGTGAAGGCGCACCCGGAGTTCAAGGGCAGCACGGTCACGCTCGGCTCCCGCACCTCCGAGGGCTACGGCGCCTACGTCTCCGGCACCGGCCGCGTCGACTTCGTCGAGCGCCTCGGCTTCGAGAACAACCCGGCCGTCGAGGCCAAGGCCGGTGAGGGCTTCTCGATCTCCGTCTCCAAGGAGAACCTCGACCTCCTCGACGCCGACCTGACGGTCATGTCCCCCATCGGCATCCCGGCCACCGACATCAGCGACGACCCGCTGTACAAGGCGGTCCCGTCGGTGAAGGCCGGACACTCCCTCGTCTTCGACGACCAGGGCATCAGCCAGGCGTTCGCCACCGACTCGGTGCTGTCGACCTCCTACGCGCTGGACAAGGTCGTCCCGCTCTTCGCCGCGAAGATGAAGTAGCACCCGGTCGCCGTGGGCCCCGTGCCATCTGGTGGCGCGGGGCGGACCAAGGCCGGCTGGCAGGCCCCCCTCGTCGTGGGCCCGGCCGCCACCCTGCTGGAACCGGGCGAGGAGGAGACCGCCCTCTCGCCCACCCGCCTCGCCCCGCACGCCGAGGGGCCGGGCGAACGCCCCTGGGAGGAATCTCAGTCGCGCGTGGCGGTGACATCACCGTTCACGGTGGCCAGGGTCATGTCGTGCCCGTTCCGCTCCGTGGCGGAGGGGACCGCCACGGAGGTCCGGCCGTTTCGCGTCGTGGCTTCGACGGTGTAGGCGGGCGCGTCGTGGGGGAGCGCCACCCGTACCGAGCCGTTGGTCGTGAGAGCGCCGAGACGGGTCGGTGAGGTGGTGCTGCCGAGCGCCACGTCCCCGTTGACGGTCTCCGCGTGCAGGTGTGACGACCGCAGGGTCCCGGCGCGCACGGAGCCGTTACGGGTGACCAGCCGGACGGTTGCGTCGCTCAGCCCGGACCGGGCGACCGTCACGTCCCCGTTGACGGTGGTCAGGTCGAGCGCCGTCGCGACGCCGGCCACGTCGATGCCCGCGTTCCTGGCGGTGACCGTGACCGAGACGCCGGCGGGGATGCCGACCGAGGGCATGCGGGGGCACGGCCCGTCCTCGTGATCCCCGCGATCCCCGTACTCCTCGTGCTCCTCGTGCCGAGGGCAGGAAAGATCGAGGACCCAGTTGTCGTCACGGTGGGACCAGCGGCTGTCGATCCGGGCTCCGGTGACGACCCGGTCTTCATCGGCCGGCCGGAGACGCACACCGTTGTCGGTCGTGATCACCAGGTGCGTCCCGCGTCCCAGGGCGGGCGGTGCCCCCTCGGGGCCGGCGCCCGGATCCCCGCCGCACGCCGCGAGGAGGGGCACGACTGCCAGCAGTGAGGCCCGTTGCCGTCCGCGCGTGAAAGCCGTGAAGTTCATGCCTGCTCGCTTTCCCCGACTCGGGCCGCCCAAGGGCGCGGGCTCGTGAACACGCCCCGCTGGGAGGTTACGGACACAAGAAACGGACATAAGCCTCACGATTCGGTCCGTAACCTCCCACCGAAGCTTGGGGATATCGTGGAGGGTCGGCTGGTCGGGCGGAGAGGTGGGCGTGGCGTGGTGGCGGAGTTGGGGTCGGGTGAGCTGATCGAGGTGTTCAAGGCCCTCGGCAACCCTGCGCGTCTGCAGATCATGCAGTGGCTCAGGGATCCCGACGCACACTTCGGCGCGTACGAGCCGATCGCGGACCGCCGGACGGTCGGTGTGTGCGTCACACACATCCAGGCGAAGTCCGGGCTCGCGCAGTCGACCGTTTCCAGCTACATGAGCACGCTCGAACGGGCCGGGCTGGTGCAGCCCACGCGGGTGGGCAAGTGGACCCACTACCGGCGCGACGAGCAGCGGCTGGCGCGGGTGGCGCGAGCGATGGGCGACAGCATCTGATTGACGTATCGCGATGCGTCGATATGATTTCGTCATGTCGACCTTCGCCGCTGCGCCCACCGCCCTGATCGTCCACGCTCACCCCGAGCCCCAGTCGTTCAGCACTGCCCAGATGGCTGCCACCGCCCAGGAACTGCGGGATGCCGGATACCGGGTCGATGTCCTCGACCTCTACGCGGACGCATGGGCACCGGTCCTCGGCCGCGAGGAGTTCGCGCCGGTCGAGGGCTACTTCAAGCCGCAGGCCGAGCAGCAGCGCGCGGTGAAGGACGGGACGCTCGACGCGGTCGTCAAGGATCACCTCGACCGGCTGCTCGCCGCCGATCTGCTGGTGCTGTCGTTCCCGCTGTGGTGGTTCTCGCTGCCCGCGATTCTCAAGGGGTGGGTGGACCGGGTCTTCGTGATGGGTGCGGTCTTCGGCGGCGATCACGGAATCCGTGAAGACGGGGCGCTCGCCGGGAAGCGGGCCATGCTGCTGCTCACGACCGGCGGGTCCGGCGAGCGGTTCCTGCCCGGTGGCGCCTTCGGTGCGATGGACGACTTCCTGTTCCATATCCGCCGCGGCATGCTGGAGTTCGTGGGCTACCAGGTCCTGGACTCCGTGATCACCTACGCGCCGGCGCGCATGACCGAGCAGGAGAGGGTGGCTGCGTTGGAGGCCGTCAGGGAGTCCGTCGCGCTCGTGGCGGCGGAACCGCAGCCGGCCGTTCGCTGATGGGGGCGGTGGTCGAGCGGCTGTGGGCGGCCGGCGAGTTCCCGTTCCGTGACGGGCTGTACCGGGCGGACGACACCGGGCTTGAGCTGTATGTGGAGGGCCCTGGGGCCTACCACCCGGACGCCGGACAGCCCATCCCATTCCGGCTCGGAGGGCCGCTCGACGTGGCCGGGACCATCGAGGAGGACGGCTCCACCGAGGCGGACCCCTGCTTCGAGAGCCCGCTGCCGGACGGGTCGGGCTGGATGACGGGTGGCGGCAGCGGGATGGGCAACATCGGCTACCTCGCCCGCCTGGACGCCGACCACTCCTTGCGGTGGGTCGCCACGATGTGGGCGTCCAACCCGTTCGTGGACGTGCGCTACGAAGGGACGACCGCGGTCTTCACCAACGACTGGCGGAACCATCTGGCCCTGGACCTCACCGACCCGGCCCTCGCCTGACCCTTCGACCGCACTGTCGTTCGAAGCGGGGCGTGGGGTTGGGGTGGCCGGATGTGTGGCAGACGAATTGTCTTACGCTCGGATCATGGCTGACACCGTAACGATTCGCATCGACTCGGAGACCGAACGCGCGCTTGATGTCCTTACCTCCGACGGCGATTCCCGGGCGGCGGCCATAAGGCAGGCGGTGCTGGAAGCAGCCCGGCGCAAGGAGCGCGCGGCTGCGATGCGGCGGGCCGCTCTGCGTATGCCGATGGGGGAGCCCGACGGCGTCGATGTGGCGGCGGAGATCTCTCGCGATCGCGAAAGCGAGAGCCGGGGATCTACCTGGAATCGGCCGTTGTCGTGAAGCTCGTCCACGCCGAATCCGAGTCACACGCACTGCGGACGTTGCGACGGCCCTTCGTCGGAGCACGGGGGCGGGCGCCCGCCCCCGTGCCCCGACGGGCCGTCAGCAGTCGACGGGCGCGGAGTCGACGGTCACGTCGTCGAACCACAGGGTGTCGTCACCCGTCCCGTAGCTCTCCCATCCCAGCCGCAGGGCCGTGGGCCGGGGTGGCGTGGTGCGGGCGAGCCACTGCTGGTCGATGTCCTGGGTCGGGTCACCGTCGGCGTGCAGGCCCGGAACCAGCTCGTCACCGAGCCAGGTGTCGAGGCCGGGCGCCGTCGTGTCGATCGCGAAGCGCAGGCACTGCCAGCTCTCCGTCGGCAGCGGCTTGCTCAGCGCCACCCCGGCCGGGCTCTGGGCCGGGAGCGTGGCGTCGTCGATCTCCCGGTTCCACTGCAGGGCACCGTTCTGGCCCCCGACGCGCAGGCTCCGCCCGTCCTGGGCGGTGTCGGGCATGGAGACGAACGTGACGTGGGCGGAGGGGAGCGCGGTGGTGTGCCGGACCCACATGCGTACGTACACCACAGGGCCGGCCGAGGACAGGTCCACGGTGGAGGCGACGAAGGCGTGGTTGCAGTAGCCGGCCCGGCCGTCGACCCGCAGCGATCTGGTGCCGCTGTGCGCGACGGCGGTGTCGATGGCGGCGGTGCCGGTGCCCTGGCAGTCGGGTGCGGTGAACTGCCAGTCGCCGGACGGGGCGGGACCGGTCTGGTCCTCGAAGTCCGAACAGATCACTGCGCTGCCGCAGTCCGCGGCGGGCGCCGGGGGAGCGGCCGGCTCCGCGCCGCTCGCGGATGTCGCCGTGAAGCCGGACGCCGTCAGCACGACGGCCGTGAGGGCTGCCGCCCATGGGCGGCGCGGTAAGCGAGGGGGAAGGATGCGCACGTGTTCCTCCGAGTTGGGGGGGTGAGGGAGTGCGGAGGTGTGGCGGGAGTGGTTGGTCCCCGCCGGAGGTCAGCCGGTGGGTCAGCTGGTGGGTCAGCCGGTGGGTCAGCTGGTGGGGAAGCTGTCCGGAGTGCTGATCCGGCTCTTGAGCAGTGCTCCGGACTCGGTCAGCACGCCGCTGCTGCTGTAGTCACCGCCGGCGCAGGTGCCGGGCTGGAGTGCCGCGCTGCCCTCGGGGGCGTCGGAGTACGTCCAGTTCGCGTAGCTGATCTTCAGCTGATCGAGCAGGTCCAGCCAGGCCGTGGTGCTCGCCTGGTCCATCGCGCCGTCGCCGGTCGCGCTCACCGTGCCGAACTCGGTGACGAACAGCGGCAGTCGGGAGGCCGCCCGGCTCACCGTCGAGCGGTAGGAGTCCTTGTGGCTCGCGGCGTAGAAGTGGAACGCGTACATGATGTTGGTCGCGTTGACGGGGCTGTTGACGATCTCGCTCTCGTCGGAGCCGTCCGAGACCCCCAGGGAGGACCAGCCGCGGGTGCCGACGATGACGACCGAGTCCGGGTCGGCGGCCCGGACCACCGGGATGACCTGCTCGGCGTAGCTCTTGATGGACGACCAGCTCACGCCGTTGGGCTCGTTGGTGATCTCGTAGATCACGTTGTCCTTGTCGGCGTTACGGGCCGCGACGGACGCGAAGAACGTCTTCGCGTTGTCGAGGTTGACGTTCGGATCACCCGGCGTCAGCGTGTGGAAATCGATCAGGGCGTACATGCCGCGGGCCTCGGCCATGTCGACGAGCTCGTTCACGCGGCGGGTGAAGCCAGCAGGATCGGTCTCGTAACCGTCCTCCTGGACGTACATGGAGACGCGCAGCAGGTCCGACTTCCAGTCGTTCGCCAACGCGTCCAGGGACGCGTCGTTGTAGCACTCATCGAACCACTGGATGCCGTGCGTGCTCATGCCGCGGAGCTGTACGGGGCGGTCGTACTGGTTGCACAGGTTCACGCCGCAGACGTGAAGTTTCCCGTTGACGTCCACGGGGGTGCCGGCGGCGGCCGTGGCCTGGGGGGCCAGTGCGACCGTGAGGCCCAGGATCGTCGCGCAGGTCGCCAGGAAGGCGAGTAGGCGTTTCAAAGCGTTCCTCCTCGTGCGAAGCGGAATCGGCGTGATGGGGAGTGGGAGCGCTCCCAAGGCCCATCGGCCCGAGACCGTACACGGCGTGCCGACGCGCGTACAGAGATTCGACAGGCTTCGACGAAGAGCGGCCGGGAAAACGGCATCACGGAGCCGGCGCTCAACACGCTGAAGCGGAAACGGGAGTAAGTCCCGCAGGGGGGCGGCTAGGCCGAGGCGCGGACGAACGCGGACCAGGCGGCCGGGGGCACGGTGAGGACCGGGCCGTCGGTGACCTTGGAGTCGCGGATGTGTACGGCGGCGGGGTGGGCGGAGACCTCGACGCAGTTGCCGCCCTGGTCACTGCTGTAGCTGGACTTCTGCCAGTCGTAGGCGACTTCGAGGCACGCGCCGCCCTGGTCGCTGCTGTAGCTGGACTTGAACCACGAGAGATCCGTGCCGTGTGCCGCGCGAGTCATGACTCTCCAAGCAGGTCGTCCAGTAGGCGCGCGCTGTTCTCGACGGAAAGCGCCTGCGAACGCAGCATCCCATATTTCTGCTGGAGGACACTGACGGTATCCGGATCATCGTGGAGCACGCTGGTCAGCTGAGCCTCCACATAGGCCAGGTGGTCGTGATCGGGCGTTTCGAGCAGGACCATCGGGCCTGCCAGGCCGGCGTGCTTGGGGAGCTTCGAGGGCATGATCTGCAGCCCCAGGAAAGGGAGTTCCATGCATCGGCGAAGGTGCAGGAGCTGTTCCTGCCGGATGGCGGAGTCGCCGATCTCGCTGCGCAGAATGCCTTCCTCCAGGATGAAGTGGAGCATCGGCCGTGGCCTGCGTTCGAGGAGCTTCTGCCGGTCGAGCCGGGCGGCGACCCACTCCTCGCGCTGCTCCTCTTCGAGGGGTGGGAAGAGGCAGGAGAACACGAAGCGCGCGTACTCCTCGGTCTGGAGGAGTCCAGGTACGACCTGAGTCTCGTACCAGAGCAGCGTCACCGCCTCCTGCTCGTACTCCACGAAGTCCTGCACGAACGCCGGGAACCGCTCCTTCTGCGGCACCTTCGCCACCGCGACCCCCAGCACCCCCTTGGTGTCCAGCAGTTCGTCCAGCTGCGTCGCGAAGTCCGCCTGGAGTGGCCGGCGGCCCTGCTCGATCGAGGCGATCGTGTCCTCGCCCACGCAGAACCGGTCGGCCAGTGACGTCTGCGTGTGCCCGGCCGCGCGGCGGAAGGCGGCGAGCTGTGCGCCGATCACATGCCAGGACGTGACCCGCTTGCTCTTCTTCTTTGCCGAATGCATGAAGTGTCTCTCCCCGTACGCGAACCCCGCCGGACCCGTCAGCGCTCGTACAAACACGGTGTACGACCTGACGCGGTGACCCACAGTAGTGACGTTCTGTGACAGTCGTCCTGTGAACGAAACAACACAACTCGCCTCCTTCCGTGAGGCGTTCTACCGCCGTGAACGCAGGTCGGTTCCTCTCGTGCGCCAGTTCGTCCGGGAGGCGCTGCTCGACTGGGCGTGCGAGGTCGATCACGGTGATGTGCTGCTCTGCGTGAGCGAGCTGGCGACCAACGCGCTGGTCCACGGCGTGCCTCCCGGGAGGGGTTTCCGCGTCCAGCTCACCTGGGGGAGCGTGCTCCGGATCGAGGTGCACGACAGTGGCGGCGGTCAGGTCCGGGAGCCGGCGCACCCCGGGGTGCTCGCCGAGTACGGGCGCGGGCTGACGCTCGTCGGGGCGCTCGCCGACGGCTGGGGGGTGGGGGAGCGGGACCCGGGGAAGACCGTCTGGTGCGAGTTTGCCGGTTCGGCAAGCAAGTTTGTCGAAACGCCGCCTCGCGCGCACCATCTGCCGTAACAGGAGGTGTTTCGCATGAGCGAGATGAACCAGCGGTACGACGTAGTGGTGATCGGCGGTGGGGCCGCCGGGCTGAGCGGGGCGCTCGCCCTGGCGCGGGCGCGGCGGTCCGTGCTCGTGATCGACGCGGGCAGCCCGCGCAACGCGCCCGCGTCCCACGTGCACAACTACCTGGGCCGGGAGGGCGCCCCGCCCTCGGAGCTGCTGGCCATAGGCAGGGCCGAGGCGGCGGACTACGGGGCGGAGATCATCCGGGGGAGCGTCGTGTCGGCCGAGAAGCTGGCCGACGGCTTCCGCGTCGTGCAGGAGGACGGGAGTGCCGTCCACGCACGTCGCCTGCTCGTGACCACCGGGATCGTCGACGAGCTGCCCGACGTGAAGGGCCTGGCCGAGCGCTGGGGCAACGAGGTGCTGCACTGCCCGTACTGCCACGGGTGGGAGGTGCGGGATCAGGCCATCGGCATTCTGGCGGTCAGCCCCATGGCCCTGCACCAGGCCCTGCTCTGGCGGCAGTGGTCCGACGACGTGGTGCTGTTCCGGCACGGCCGGCCCGATTTCAGCGACGAGGAGTACGAGCAGCTCGCCGCCCGGGGCATCTCGGTGGTGGAGGGCGAGGTCGCCGCGCTGGAGGTGGCCGGCGACCGGCTCACCGGTGTGCGGCTGGCCGGCGGCACGGTGATCCCGCGCGACGCGCTTGTCGTGCAGCCCCGCTTCACCGCACGCTCGGCGGTCCTGGAGAGCCTCGGCCTCCGGCCGACCGAACTGGAGGTGGGCGGCCAAGTCGTCGGCACGTACATCGCGGCCGACCCCGCCGGAGCGACCGACGTGCCCGGTGTGTGGGTGGCCGGTAACGTCGCCAACCTCATGGAGCAGGTCGTCGGTGCCGCCGCTGCCGGGCTGAAGGCGGCTTCGATGATCAATATGGACCTCGTCACCGACGACACCGGCCGCGCGGTCGACGCCCGCCGCGCGCCCTTCTCGGCCGAGGCCGAGCGCCAGGTCACCGAGCGTGTGCTCGGAGACCGCCGTCACGGACTTCAGGAGACATCACGATGACCACCGACAGCACCCGCACCGACGCCGAGATGTGGGACGACCGGTACCGCGAGAGCGACCGGATCTGGAGCGGGAACCCCAACGTCGCCCTCGTCCGTGAAGTGGAGGGCCTCGTGCAGGGGCGCGCCCTCGACCTCGGGTGCGGCGAGGGTGCCGACGCGGTCTGGCTCGCCCGGTCGGGCTGGCAGGTCACGGCCACCGACATCTCACGCGTCGCCCTGGAGCGGGCGGCGGTCCACGCGGCCGACGCCGGTGTCGCCGACCGGATCGACTGGCAGTGGCACGACCTGGGGGCCTCGTTCCCCGAGGGGGAGTACGACCTGGTCTCCGCCCAGTTCCTGCACTCGATGGGTGACCTGCCGCGCGAGGAGATCCTGCGCAGGGCGGCCGGGGCCGTCGCGCCCGGTGGCGTGCTCCTGATCGTCGGGCACGCCGGTTTCCCCTCGTGGGAGCACGACCACCCGGACATGGAGCTGCCCACGACGGACGAGGTCCTCGCATCCCTGGAACTGCCGGAGGGGGAGTGGGAGGTGCTCCTCAGCGAGGAGCACGAGCGGATCCAGAACGACCCCGACGGCAACCCCACCACCCGCACGGACAACGCGCTGAAGGTGCGCCGCAGGCGGTGACCGGGGAGGCCGTAACTCCGCGTGGTGAGTGGTGGTGGAACCGCATGGGTGATGTGCCCCGCCGCCCCGAGCGGCTGGAGTCTCGTACGCGGTTGCTCCTGTGCGGGAGCTGCCGCGCGTCAGCTGCTGGGGGCGTCGTACTCGTCGACCTTCGGTGGTTGTACGCGGGGGACTGGCCTGGCACAGCCGAGCGCCCGCCGTCCTCCCCAGGAAGGGGAGGGCCGGCGGGCGCGCTCGGTTCGGGAGGGTCAGGCCCCCGGGGCGGCCTTGATCGCGGAGATGTCGAAGTTCAGCTTGACCTTGTCGCCGACCAGCACGCCGCCGGTCTCCAGCGCCGCGTTGTAGGTCAGGCCCCAGTCGGAGCGCAGGATCTCGGCGCTGCCCTCGAAGCCCACGCGCTGGTTGCCGAAGGGGTCGGTGGCGGAGCCGTTGAACTCCAGGTCGATGGCGAGCGGGCGGGTGACGTCCTTGATCGTGAGGTCACCGGTGACGCGGAACGTGTCCCCGCCGAGCTGCTCGGCCTTGGTGGAGCGGAACGTCATCAGGGGGAACGTCTCGGCGTCGAAGAAGTCAGCGCTGACCAGGTGACCGTCGCGGTCGGCGATGCCGGTGTCGACGCTGGAGATCTTGACGTCGATGGAGGCGGAGGAGTTGGACGGGTCGGAGCCGTCCAGCTCCAGGGCGCCCTCGTGCTCACCGAAGGAGCCGCGCACGTTGGTGACCATGGCGTGGCGCACGGTGAAGCCGATGCTGCTGTGGGCCGGGTCGATCGCGTAGGTACCGGTCAGCGCGGCCAGCGCGGGGTCCACCGCGAGGGTGGCGGTGGCGGTCGGGGCGTCGTTGTTCTTGCGGTTGAACAGAGCCATGGCTCCTCCTCGGGGGACGGACTCGGACGAGTGGTCGTCGAAGCGTTGGTTTAACCTTCAACGATTTCGACTGTAGACCCATCTTGTTCAAAGTTCAACATCAAGGATCCAGGTCGGTCCGGAATTCACGGGAAGGGCTGACGGGGGCCTCGGCGGCCGAATGTCGCTCAGGCCGGCCCCGGCCCGAAGGGTCCGGCACGCCGACCGTGCCGGACCACCCCTTAAAGTTTGCCCATGGGTTTGACAGCAGGTCACGACGGAGGAGCCCTGCCCGGTCCGCCGGCCCCAGCACAGGGTGTACGTCGACGCGAACCCGGGCAACACCCGTGCTCCCTGCGGGAGGCGGAGGCGGAGGCGGCCGTGGTCCGCGCCGGCCGTCTCGTCCAGCTCAACTACCGGGTATGAGACCGCCCTCGCGACCCATCGCGCCCTGACCAGCGACCCGGCCAGCCCCTGGCGCACGCTCCCCTGGACCTGAGGTGCGCAGGCCCCTCCCGATCGGCGCTGTCGCGTTAGCGTCTTGGTGTGATCACAGAGAGCGCCTCCGTGTTGGTCGACATCCGGAAGTACGACGGCAGCTTGAGTGCGCGGTGGACGGCTGACCGGCTCGGCGAAGACGAGCACGGCGTGTGGCTGGGCACGGCACAGGGAGTTGCGGTCAGTTCTGCCACGGGTGGTTGGACAAGTCGGTTCGCGTACGTGATGGTGGTTCCGCAGGGCGAGTGGTGGACGGCCACGTTCTGTGTGGATCCGGGCCCCGAGATGTACTGCGACGTGTGCACGGCACCCGAGTGGAACGCGGACGAGACCGTTCTGCGCATGGTGGACCTTGATCTCGACGTCGTGCGGCCTCGTGGCGGCGTAGCCCGGGTCGAGGACGAAGACGAGTTCGCCGACCATCGAGTGATCTATGGCTACCCCGAGAGCGTCATCAGCAAGGCTCGACAGACCTGCGAGTGGCTGATGGAGGCGGGCCGTCGCGATGGTGACGGCGCCGAACCATTTGCCTCGGCACACCGTTACTGGCTCGATTTGATCAGGTAGGTCCGAGCTAGGACGGAAGTAACTGCGTTGGCCTTTGACCGCCCCCTGGCGGACGCGCGTAGAGCTGGGGCACTATCTCCCTGCCCGTAATTGTCATGGACAGGAGGACTTCCCCCATGCTGACCCGTCCCGGACTCCGCTCGGCCCTCACCGCTCTCGCCCTCGTCCTCGGCGTGCTTCTCGCGCCCGGCGTCGGCGTCCTCGGCGGCGCCACCGAGGCGCACGCCGTCACCAAGCTGTCCCACTCCCAGGCGACCTCCCGCTTCAGCTCGTCCGGGGTCACCTGGTCGTCCTCGGGCGGCTGTTCCAACCGGAACGTCTCCACCTGCACGTCCTTCGACCAGCTCAACCTGACCAGCGCCCAGGGAGCCCAGACGCTGAAGAGCGCCACGGGCTGCGCCCTCAACATCACCGGAGGCACCGAGACCGGGCACGCCAGTGGCACCTACTCGCACTGGAACGGCTACAAGATCGACTTCGGCAAGACCACGTGCCTGACGAACTACGTGAAGGGCGTGTTCAGTTACATCGGCCTGCGCGGCGACGGCGCCCCGCAGTACAAGTCCGGCTCCGGCAACATCTACGCCGACGAGGGAAACCACTGGGACGTGACGTACTACAACTGCGGCGGCTGCTGACCTCCCCCTGCATGCGCGAAGAGCCCCCGTCCGGCGGGACGGGGGCACCTCTCGGTACGGCGGCGCCGGCTCAGACCTGCGGTTTCAGCTCCGGCCCGAGCGAGGCGAACTTCTCCTTGCTGATGATCCGGCGCGGCGGCCAGGTGATGTTCTCCGGCGGCCAGCTCTGCCCCGTCTTCTTCAGGAACCAGGCGGGCGGCTCGTACATCGGCGGCTCGTACCCCTCCGGCAGCGCGGTCTTCCAGGTCAGGCCCTCGGTCCGCTTCTCGAACTCCTCCTTGACGCCCCGCAGCAGCTCCGGCTTCACCAGGAGGTCGACAGCGGTCGCCGCCAGATAGGCCGCGGCGGCCTTGATCGCCGCGTGGGCGGGTGCCGATCCCGCGCAGGAGGCGGTCGACCAGGTGTGCATCTTCGACCCGATGGGCGCCACGGCGGCGCCCATGGAGACCGTCGGCACCTGCCAGCTGATATCGGCCACATCGGTGGAGCCGCCGCCCATGAAGACCGGGTTGGGTGGTGCCAGCTCACCGACCTTGTCGTGCAGACCGCTCTCCGGCAGCCCCAGCGAGCTCTGGAGCTCCTTGGCCAGACGCTGGGCGTCCTCGGAGAAGACCGGGGGACCGATCTGCCGCATGTTGTCGTACATCAGCTCGGCGAACGCCTTGGAGGGCAGCTGGTTCCAGCACGCCGAGGTGATCCGGTGCTGCACGGAGGTGCGGCTGGCGGTCGCGGCGGCCTCCGAGACGGCGATGACCTTGTCGAGGAGCGAGGTGACGCGCTCGACGCTCCCCTCGCGGACGTAGTACGAGATCTCCGCGATCTCCGGTGTCACATTGGGGATGTCGCCGCCGTTGTTGATCACCCAGTGCAGCCGCGCCGTGGGGCCCATGCTCTCCTCGCGGAGGAACTCCGACATGGTCGCCATCATCACGGCCGCGTCCAGCGCGCTCTTGTTGCCGAGCGGGGTGCCTCCGTGGCCCGCGACACCGAGGAAGGTGAAGGTGACGGCCGTCATCGCGTTCGAGGTGCCCCACCCCGTGGCGTTGCCGGTGGACGGGTGCCAGTCGAGGAAGGCGTCGAGCCCGTCGTAGACGCCCTTGCTGACGGCGTACGTCTTGCCGATCAGCTGCTCCTCGGCGGTGGAGCCGAAGAACTTCACCGTCACATCGAGCTTGTGGCGCCGGGACGCCTCGGCGACGGCTGCCGCGGCGGCCGCCGCCGCGGTCCCCAGCGCACAGTGACCGCAGCCGTGGCCGGCCCCGTAGCCCGGGGCGAACGGGTCGTGGACGTACTCCTTCGGGTCGTGCTCGCCCACCCCCTTGTTCTGGGACAGGCCGGGGAGGGCGTCGTACTCGCCGCTGAAACCGATGACCGGGCCGCCTTTGCCCCGGCTGTACGTGGCGGTGAAGGCGGTCGGGAAGCCGGCCGTGCCGAACTCGACGTCGAAGCCCGCCTTGCGCAGGAAGTCGGCCTCGGCGAGGGAGGAGTTCCACTCCCGCAGGCTCAGCTCCGCGTGCTCCCAGATCTCGTCGTTCAGACCGTTGATCCGGGACGCGTTCCGCTCGATCCAGCCGAGCGCCGTCTTCTTGGCCGCCGAGTCCTGGGCGAGCCCCTCGGGCGCGGTGTACGAGGCGGCGTCCGCCGCCGCACCCGCGGCCTCGTCCGAGGCCGCCGCCATCGCCGGATCGGCGGTCGCGCCCATCGCCGTGGTGGCGATTCCGGCGGCCCCCAGCATCTGCATGATCCGGCGACGGCTCAGCCCGTCGCCCGTCTGTACCGCGTGGTCGTGGTCGCTGGGGTCATGCAGGTCACACACGGGCGCCTCCGGTCCGATGGCATGTACAAGTACAGTGCCCGGCACTCTCCATTCCGCGTGTTGCGAAGTCAATAGCTGTGCGTGTCCGCGGAGTTACGCCCTCCGGTTCCGGGGGGCGAGGGCGGCGGGCGGCACAGCGATGCCCGCCCGCCGCGGCAGGGCGGCGGGCGGGCACGGTGTCACGGGAGGAGCGGGAGGAGCGGGAGGAGCGGGAGGAGGGGGAGGGTCAGGAGCCCACGCTCACCGTGAAGCGCTGCGGGTTGCCATCGTGGGCCGCCCCCGACACGTCCGGCTCGCCGTCCGGGCGTACGTCGTCGTAGGGGAACGCGTAGCCGATCGGGGAGTTCGCGTGGACCACGCGCGACCAGTGGTTGGTCACGTCCCCCTTGTAGTAGTCCGCCACCGACGTGCCGTTCGGCTGGCTGGGGTGGCTGAGCATGATCGAGCGGTTGAAGCCTGCCGCGATCCTGGCCAGCAGCGCCTTCTTGTCGTCGTTGTCGGCAGGATTGTTCGTGAAGGGGCCGTGGTTGCAGGTGAAGATGTCCTTCGACGTCGGCTTGACGAACGTGTGGCCGCCCTCGAACGTCATGGTGTCGCCGCTGACCCGGCCGGCGAGCGTCCCCCGGCCGCCCTGCATGTCGATCTTCAGGTCGGTGGAGCGGTACTTCTCCCAGACCTCGTCGATCTGCGCGGTGAACAGGTCGCGGAACGGCATCTCGTCCGGGCGGTCGAAGAACGGCGCCATCAGGTTCTGCGGCGAGATGACCCGCAGGACCTTCCCGTCCGAGCCACGGGTGACCAGCTGGTCCCAGGGCTGCCCGTCGGCGGCCGCCTGGGCCGTGAGGTCGTCGGCGATGCGCTGGACCGCGCCGTCCGGGAGCGGGGCCACCGTGTGGGTCTCGTCGCCGGCGAGGGTCAGCCCGATCGGCAGCGCCGTCACCAGGTCGACGTAGCTGATGTTCGCGTACAGCTGCTGCGGATTGAAGGTGAACTCGCAGAACGACCAGGTCCTGCCGTAGTTCGGGTCGGTGGGCGTCGCGAAGGCCGGCTCGACCAGGGACGGGCCCGGGTTGACGTAGAAGTCCAGCTTGTCGTCGCGTACGAAGTAGACCCTCGCCCCGTACATCTGGGGCAGGGTGAGGACGACCGGCCCCGCGCCCGCGGCGTTCAGCGGGATGGCGCAGTCGACCGGCAGCGGGGTCTGCGGGGCACCCGGGGACTCGGGGTGGTAGACGCTGCCGTCGGGGCGCAGGAGCACCCACTGGTCCGTGCCCTGCTCGTGGCCGGTGACGTACGCGTGCACGGTGCCCGGCAACGACTTGTTCTCCAGGGCCAGTTCGCATGTCGCGGGGGCCGCCGACGTGCGCGGGCTCAGTGCACTTCCCCAGAGGGGGTAGGTGAGCGCGGTCGCGGAGGCGGCGGCGCCCGTCAGGAACATTCTGCGCGAAATCACGGAGGAACTCCCGAGGTGTGGGGGTCGCAGACAGGGGTCAGGTGCTGGTGCGGGGAGGTGGAGCGGTGGGGCCGTCTGCGGTGCGCACCACTCTCGCGATGCCTCCGGTGGGCGTCAAGAGTTAGGACTGAGAGCGCTCTCAAGAAGTCGCCGTTCTTCACAACTCGACGCTGTCGGCCGGGTTTTGGCCACGCCTGGTCCGCCGTCGTATGCGTGGAGTGAACAGGTTCTGAACGCGACGGCCGCCGGGGGCGGTGCCGGAGAGATCCTCCGGCCGGCGGGCGGGTACCGTCTCCCTCGCCCGGTGCCGGCCCCCCTGCCATTCCGGTGGGACCGGTCGCCCGCTCCGGTGGCTCCGCGGCGTGGCGCGCGGAGCCGTATGTGGCTGGGACCACATGTCCGGCTTTGTTGGAGACCTACAACGCGGAAGCCCTGTGAGCTGGCAGATGGGATGCATGATGCCCCGCTTCTGTCAGGTGCCACCAGGAAACCGGGCAGGAGACTGTTCGGAGTGGACGGCAGGGTTTCCGTGGTCGGGTTCGTAGGGTCGACGTATGACCGTTGTGGACGAAATCCCGGGCGAGCCGAGCGACACGCGTGGCCGGGTGGCCGAACTGCTGGCGTTGCGCGAGCAGGCCCGGCGTGGACCGAGCGACCGGGCGACCGAGGCGCAGCACGCCAAGGGCAAGCTGACGGCGCGGGAGCGCATCGAGCTGCTGCTGGACGAGGGATCGTTCAAGGAGGTCGAGCAGCTGCGCCGGCACCGGGCGACCGGCTTCGGCCTGGAGGCCAAGAAGCCCTACACCGACGGTGTCGTCACCGGCTGGGGCACGGTCGACGGCCGGACCGTCTTCGTCTACGCGCACGACTTCCGGATCTTCGGCGGGGCGCTGGGCGAGGCCCACGCCACGAAGATCCACAAGATCATGGACATGGCCATCTCGGCCGGTGCCCCGCTGGTCTCGCTGAACGACGGCGCGGGCGCCCGCATCCAGGAGGGCGTCAGCGCCCTCGCCGGATACGGCGGGATCTTCCAGCGCAACACCCGGGCCTCCGGTGTCATCCCCCAGATCAGCGTGATGCTCGGCCCGTGTGCCGGCGGCGCGGCCTACAGCCCGGCGCTGACCGACTTCGTGTTCATGGTCCGTGAGACGTCGCAGATGTTCATCACCGGGCCGGACGTCGTCAAGGCGGTCACCGGCGAGGAGATCACCCAGAACGGACTCGGCGGTGCCGACGTGCACGCCGAGACCTCGGGCGTCGCGCACTTCGCGTACGACGACGAGGAGACCTGCATCGCCGAGGTCCGCTACCTGATCGGGATGCTCCCCTCCAACAACCGGGAGAACCCGCCCGTCGTACCGAGCGACGACCCGGCCGACCGGCGCGGCGACGTCCTCCTGGACCTGGTCCCGGCCGACGGCAACCGTCCGTACGACATGCACAAGGTCATCGAGGAGCTCGTCGACGACGGCGACTTCCTGGAGGTCCACGAGCGCTGGGCCCGCAACATCATCTGCGCCCTGGCCCGGCTCGACGGCCAGGTCGTCGGGATCGTGGCCAACCAGCCGCAGGCGCTGGCCGGGGTCCTGGACATCGAGGCGTCCGAGAAGGCCGCACGATTCGTCCAGATGTGTGATGCTTTCAACATCCCCATCGTCACTCTGCTGGACGTACCCGGCTTCCTGCCCGGCGTCGATCAGGAGCACGGTGGAATCATTCGGCACGGCGCGAAGCTGCTCTACGCGTACTGCAACGCCACCGTGCCGAGGATCTCGCTGATCCTGCGCAAGGCCTACGGAGGCGCGTACATCGTCATGGACAGCCAGTCCATCGGTGCCGACCTCACCTACGCGTGGCCCACCAACGAGATCGCGGTGATGGGCGCCGAGGGCGCCGCCAACGTCATCTTCCGCCGGCAGATCGCCGACGCCGAGGACCCCGAAGCCATGCGCGCCCGCATGGTCAAGGAGTACAAGGCCGAGCTGATGCACCCCTACTACGCGGCCGAGCGTGGCCTGGTCGACGACGTCATCGACCCCGCCGAGACGCGCGAGGTACTGATCGCCTCGCTCGCGATGCTCCGCAACAAGCACGCAGACCTGCCGTCCCGCAAGCACGGCAACCCTCCGCAGTAGTCGCAGCCGCAGCGGCGACCCCGCCCACGCCCGCGACCACCTGCCCAGAAGACGGAGACATCCATGAGCGTCACTCCCGCCGAATCAGTCCTGCGCGTCGAGAAGGGCCAGGCCGGGCCCGAGGAGCTCGCCGCCATCACCGCGGTCCTGCTCGCCCGCGCCGCCGCACAGCCCGACGCCCCCGCCCGCCGTGGCCGCAGCACCGCCGGATGGCGCCGGCTGGAGCGCACCCCCGGTTTCCGCGCCCCGCACAGCTGGCAGGGCTGAGAACGGCCGCTGAGGCCGTTCCAGGGCCCGCGGGCCCTCACGGCGAAGGCCCCGTACTCCTTCCCAGGAGTACGGGGCCTTCGCCGTGCGGCGGCGGGGTCAGCGCAGTCGGGCCATGAGTGCGTGCTCGACCAGTGTGATCAGCGCGCTCTTGGCGTCGGCGCGGTGCCGGGCGTCCGTGGTGAGGATGGGGGTGTCCGGGCCGATCTGGAGGGCTTCGCGTACTTCGTCGGGTGTGTAGGGCTGGTGTCCGTCGAAGCCGTTGAGGGCGATGACGAAGGGGAGGCCGCTGTTCTCGAAGTAGTCGACTGCGGGGAAGCAGTCGGCGAGGCGTCGGGTGTCGACGAGGACGACGGCGCCGATGGCGCCGCGGACCAGGTCGTCCCACATGAACCAGAAGCGGTCCTGTCCGGGGGTGCCGAACAGGTAGAGGATCAGGTCCTGGTCCAGGGTGATGCGTCCGAAGTCCATGGCCACCGTCGTGGTGGTCTTGTCCCCGGTGTGGGTCAGGTCGTCGATGCCCGCGGACGCGGACGTCATCACGGCTTCGGTGCGCAGCGGATTGATCTCCGAAACGGCACCGACAAACGTGGTCTTACCCACGCCGAAGCCCCCTGCCACCACGATCTTCGCCGAGGTAGTGGAGCGGGCCGCTCCGCCGCTAGAGCTTGCGAAGTCCACTGAGCACCCTTTCGAGCAGTGTCACATCTGGTTGGCCGCCGGCGGCCTCGTCGCCGCCGGGCTGATGGATAGCGACGAGTCCGGCCTCGGCCAGGTCGGCTACGAGGATCCGGGCAACGCCGAGGGGAATCGAGAGCAGGGCCGACACCTCGGCCACCGACTTGATCTCGATGCAGAGCCGGCAGATCCGCTGGTGCTCGGGCAGCTGCCCTTGCAGCCGGGCGGGATCGGCCGTGGTGCTGACCAGCGCCTCGATGGCGAGCTGGTACCGCGGCCGGGTCCGGCCACCGGTCATGGCGTACGGACGGACCAGCGGGTTGTGTACCGCGGGCTTCGCCGGCTGGGGGGTCTGCCGCTGCACCGGCTGGATGCGCGACGGCGGCGCGTCGTACCGCTGCGGCGGCTGCTGTCCGTGCCGCGGCTGCGGGTGGTGCGGCTGCTGCTGCGGCCACCCGGACCCCGGCTGCTGCTGCCAGCTGCCCTGCTGCTGCCAGCCGCCCTGCTGGGGCTGCTGGTAGGGCGGATACGGCTGATAAGGGTCTTGCGAGCCCTGTCTGCCGGGCATGGAGGGGGTGTCGAAACGGTTGTCACCCTGCTCACCCGGAACCCGCTGACCGCCCTCGTACGGGTGTCCGCCTGTGGGTGCTGCCACGTTTCCTCCTCCGACTGCCGTTCGCCATCCCAGTGGTATCGCGCCACCGCACCATATGGCGCGGTGACGGGAAACGCACTGTCCGTCTATTAGTTAAGAAGACTCCCCTGGAGTTCGGCGCGGAGATCCGGGGTAAGGACACCTCCTGCACGGTCCACGAGAAGCGCCATTTCATACCCAACCAGACCGATATCGGCGTCCGGGTGGGCGAGGACAGCGAGTGAAGATCCGTCAGAGATGGACATGATGAAGAGGAATCCTCGCTCCATCTCCACAACGGTCTGATTCACGGCACCACCTTCGAAGATCCGTGAAGCCCCCGCGGTGAGCGACGTCAGACCGGAGGCGACAGCCGCCAGCTGATCGGCGCGGTCCCGTGGGAAACCTTCGGACATCGCCAGCAGGAGTCCGTCGGCGGAGACCACCACCGTGTGCGACACCCCAGGGGTGTTGTCCACGAAGTTGGTGATCAACCAGTTCAGATTCTGCGCCGCCTGGCTCATCGGGCTCACACTAACGCTCCTGGTTGTAGGTATTACTTGTGTCCGACCCCGCGGTCCGTCCCCGCAGAACACCACGCCGCAGGTTGCTCAACCTGCCCCGTACGTCCTCAGGGGCGCGGGAGACCTGTGGGCCGCCCTGCTGGGTCTGCTCCGCCGTGCCCTCGACCAGGTTGGCCTTGGGCACACGCACGGGGAGTCCGGACGGGGTGATCCCGCCCGCCTTCGGATCCCGCAGCTTCTCGGCCCGCTCCCAGCGCTCGTCGTTCGAGGAGCGCCAGTCGTCGTCGGGGCTCGCCCCGTCGGCAGGCCCCTCCTGCTGCTGAGCCCGGGGCTGCTCCTGCTCCTGCTGCTCGGGCGCGCCGGGCTGATCGTTTCCGCGGCCGGTGGGCTGCCAGTGCTGCTGGCCCGCGCCCCGGCGCGGGAGGCCCGCATCGGTCAGGTCCTGACCGGGATTCGGGGTGGGCCCCGGACGGTCGAAGCCTACGTGCTCCTGTGTCTCCGCGGGAGGGCCGGTCACCACGTCCGCCTGGGGCTGCGCCAGGGGATCGAAGGCTCCCTGGTACGCACCCTGATCCGCCCATTCGCTCTGGCGGGGGAGCCCCTCCTGCGGAGCGAACTGGTCGGCGTACTGCTCCTGCCGGCCGTCCGGAGCGCCGTACGAGGCTTCCGTGTAGGTGTTCTGCTGCGGATCCTGGTAGCCGTTCCCCGCGGCGTACGGGTCGTAGCCGCCCTCGTACCCGGGCTGCGGCTGTGCGTACTGCTGCTGCTGTTGGGCGTACTGCTCGGGGGCGTACTGCTCCTGTGTGAACTGCTCCGGGGAGTAGTCCTGCCGCTGACCGGAGCCCTCGTCCTGGAACGCCGGACGCTCGCCGCCCGACTGGGCCTCCAGCGCCGCGCGCCGCTCCTCACGCATGAGCGAACGGTTCACCGGGTCCAGCTGCGGGGAGTCCGCCACCGAGGTCTCGTACCGCGAGTCGTCGAAGCCGAGCTCCGCCGCCGTACGTATCGGAACCTGCTGCGGCATCGGGTCGAACGTCTGCTGCTGCTGCTCGGACATGATCGAGGAGACCGTGAAGTCGTCCTGCGGGACACCCTCGCCACCGCCACCATGGGTGATGGCGTCCGGCAGCATGACCAGCGACGTCGTCCCCGCCTGCTCGCCCGAGGGCCGCAGCTGGACACGGATGCCGTGCCGGTCGGCCAGCCGGCCGACCACGAACAGGCCCATCCGCTGGGACACCGCGGCGTCCACGGTCGGCGGGTTGGCCAGCTTGTGGTTGATGTCCGCGAAGTCCTCGGCGGTGAGACCGATTCCCTTGTCGTGGATCTCGACCATGACGCGGCCGTCGGGCAGCCGGGTCGCGGTGACCCGGACCTTGGTCTGGGGGGAGGAGAAGGTGGTGGCGTTCTCCAGCAGCTCGGCAAGCAGGTGCACGAGGTCGGTCACGGCCTGGCCGTGGATCTCGCTCTCCGGCACACCGGTGAGTTCGATGCGTTCGTAGGACTCCACCTCGGAGGACGCGGCCCGCAGCACGTCGACGAGCGGCACCGGCTGGTTCCAGCGGCGGCCGGGCTCCTCGCCCGCGAGGACGAGGAGGTTCTCGCCGTTACGGCGCATACGCGTGGCCAGGTGGTCCAGCTTGAAGAGGCTCTCCAGCTGGTCCGGGTCGGCCTCGTTGTTCTCCAGGTCGGTGATGAGGGTCAGCTGGCCCTCGATGAGCGACTGGTTGCGCCGCGACAGGTTGGTGAAGATCGCGTTGACGTTGCCCCGCAGCATGGCCTGCTCGGCGGCGAGCCGGACGGCCTCGCGGTGCACCTGGTCGAAGGCTCGGGCGACCTCGCCGATCTCGTCCTGGCTGTTGATCGGGATCGGCTGCACCCGGGTGTCCACCCGGCCCGGCTCGGTCCGCGACAGCTGGTCGACCAGCATCGGCAGCCGCTGCTCGGCGATGCCGAAGGCGGCCGTACGCAGCTGGCGCATCGAGCGGCTCATCTGGCGGGCCATGAGACCGGCGATGATGAACGCGGCCAGCAGCGAGATGATCACGATCGCGGCGTTGACGATGGCGTCGTTCCTGGCGTCGGACGAGATCTCCGCCGCCTCGGCCACCGCCTTGTCGACGAGCTCGTTCTCGACCGTGGTGTAGCCGTCGAACTTCGCGGTGGCCGCGGCCATCCAGGTCTCGGGGGTGATGCCCTTGGCCTTCAGGGCGTCCGGCTGCTTGCCCTGGCCGATCTGCTGGGCCATGCCGTCGAAGACGGAACCGTCGATGCTCGGAGGCGCCACGAAGGGCTTGCCGGCGGCCTTGGCCTGCGCCTGGGCGGCTTTCAGCTGCTCGGCTCCCTCGGCCGCCTTGCCGGCCATGACCTCCTTGAGCCGCGCCGCGTCGGCCTCCGTGCCACCGGAGACGAACTCACCGAGGGCGATCTGTTCCAGGTAGTTGTACGAGCTGAACGCCGTGACCTGGCCGTTGAAGTTGCGCTCCTCCTGGCTCGGGCGCACCAGCAGGTGCGTGCCGATCGAGCGCTGAAGCGATTCTGCGGCCTTGGCCAGTTCGATCGCGTACACGGTCCGGCCGTAGCTGGTGATGTTGCCGGTACCCAGGCCGAGCTCGTTGGAGAACTCCATCAGCGAGTGCTGGACCTTGGTGTAGCCCTCTTCCGTCTTCACCGGGTCCATCGCCTCGGCGTAGGCGGCCTTGCGCAGCTCGGGAAGGAGCGGCTCCTCCACCTTGAACAGCTTCAGACGGCGGTGGAGGCCCTCCTTGTCCGGCATGTTCTGCACGGCGGCGTCGAACTTGGACGCGGCGCCGTCCGTGACGGCGCGCACCTTCTCCACCTCGGCGGCGGTGCGCTTGTTGGACAGCAGCGGTTCGGCGGTGAGGTCACGCTCGTTCAGCAGCGCCTGCCCGTACGCCGCGGCCGCGCGGACGACCAGGGCCGTCTTCTCGGCGTCCTGGGCCTCGTTCCAGGTGTCGACCGACCCCTTCACCTGGAAGCCGCCCATGACCAGACCTACGAGAGCCGGGATCAGGAGGATCGCGTTCAGCCGGGTGGGCACCCGCCAGTTCCGCGGCGACAGACGACTGGTGCTGCCCCCTGCCGGTTCCGCCTGGGACGACATGCCCGCGGGCGGGGACAGCGCGGTGCGCGGCGGCGGCGTGAAGTTGCCCCGCTCCGGCTGGGCCGCGGAGCCCTCGTTGCTTCGCCTCACTCGACCAACAACCTCTCGGCGTCGGCACCTACGTTGTGCCGGATTATCGTTCAGGAGCCGTACTACTGGGTAGTTCGAGGCATTGCAGCACGCGGAGCGGTCGCGTTCCAAACAGTCGGAATGTGCGATTCCGGCTGTGACCGACCGCAGATAAAACGGGCATAAAGAGCGAGCCCCGCCAAAAGGCGAGGCTCGTATGAGCGCAGCGGTACCGTTCGTGCGCGTCGGGTGTTGATAGGCCTTCAATTCTCTGTCGAAATGTTATGAACACGGGGGCGGATCGTGTCAAAGGACACAGGCCGCCCCCGCTTGACTACAGCAACTTCCGTAGATCGCTACCGACTTATGGCTACTTCAGCCGGGCCATGAGCGCGTGCTCGACCAGTGTGATCAGTCCGCTCTTGGCGTCGGCGCGGTGCCGGGCGTCCGTGGTGAGGATGGGGGTGTCCGGGCCGATCTGGAGGGCTTCGCGTACTTCGTCGGGTGTGTAGGGCTGGTGTCCGTCGAAGCCGTTGAGGGCGATGACGAAGGGGAGGCCGCTGTTCTCGAAGTAGTCGACTGCGGGGAAGCAGTCGGCGAGGCGTCGGGTGTCGACGAGGACGACGGCGCCGATGGCGCCGCGGACCAGGTCGTCCCACATGAACCAGAAGCGGTCCTGTCCGGGGGTGCCGAACAGGTAGAGGATCAGGTCCTGGTCCAGGGTGATGCGTCCGAAGTCCATGGCCACCGTCGTGGTGGTCTTGTCCCCGGTGTGGGTCAGGTCGTCGATGCCCGCGGACGCGGACGTCATCACGGCTTCGGTGCGCAGCGGATTGATCTCCGAAACGGCACCGACAAACGTGGTCTTACCCACGCCGAAGCCCCCTGCCACCACGATCTTCGCCGAAGTGGTAGCGCGGGCCGTACCGCCGCTAGAGCTTGCGAAGTCCACTGAGCACCCTTTCGAGCAGTGTCACATCCGGCGCGCCGCCGGCCTCTCCGTTGCCCGGCTGGTGGATGGCCACCATGCCGGCTTCCGCCAGGTCCGCCACGAGGATCCGCGCCACGCCCAGGGGCATGGACAGCAGGGCCGACACCTCGGCCACCGACTTGACCTCGCGGCACAGGTGGCAGATCCGCTGGTGCTCGGGGAGCAGGGTCCCGAGGTGTGCGGGGTCCGCTGTGGTGCTGACCAGTGCCTCTATAGCGAGCTGGTAGCGCGGCCGGGTCCGGCCGCCGGTCATGGCGTACGGACGGACCAGCGGCTGGTCGCCTTCACCGTCGTACGACGCGTGGTGCAAGGCGCCGTACGGATCGGGTGAGGCGGGTGGCGGGGTCATAAATCCTCCGGGCGTGACAGCAGGGTGTCGGCTTGCCGTCTGAAGGTGGCCGGTGAGGGGCTGTGTCGGCCGGACGGGTGAGGGTTTTGAGTAGTACCTGGGGGGATCGTGTCAGGTGTCTGCCGCATGGCCGTCTAGTGGAGCAGACTTCCTTGTAGTTCGGCACGGAGGTCAGGGGTGAGGACGGTCCCCGCGCGGTCGACGAGGAGCGCCATCTCGTACCCGACCAGACCGATGTCGGCGTCCGGGTGGGCGAGGACGGCGAGTGACGAGCCGTCAGAGATGGACATGAGGAAGAGGAAACCTCTCTCCATCTCCACGACCGTCTGGCTCACGGCGCCGCCTTCGAAGATCCGTGAGGCACCCGCGGTGAGCGACGTCAGACCGGAGGCGACAGCCGCCAGCTGATCGGCGCGGTCGCGCGGGAAACCTTCGGACATCGCCAGCAGCAGGCCATCCGCGGAGACCACCACCGTGTGGGACACCCCAGGGGTGTTGTCCACGAAGTTGGTGATCAGCCAGTTCAGATTCTGCGCGGCCTGACTCATGGGGCTCACTAACGCTCCTGCTGGTGAGTGGGGCCGAGTTGGAAACTGCCGGTAGACGGGCCTGTGTTGGCCTGTCGTCCCTGCTGGATGCCCCGGCGGAGATTGGTCAGACGGCCGCGTACGTCATCCGGCGCACGCGAAACCTGGGGTCCGGACTGATGATTCTGCTGCTGAGCAGTGCCCGGCACCAAATTGGCACGTGGGACACGGCGGGGCAGTCCGGAAGTCGTGATACCGCCCGCTGCGGGCTTCTTGACCCGCTCCGCCTGACGACCGAGGTCGTCGTTGGGCGAAGCGCGCCATGAACTCGTGGCGCCGGTGTCGGCCGCACCACGCCGCGGCATGGGCGGGGGCGGGGTACCGGCGGGCTGCTGGGGAACGGCCGGTGCCTGCGGCTCGGCGGCGGGCGGCTGCTGGCCACCCGGCGGCGGCCCGTGGAACCAGTTTGTCTCCAGCGTGTCGTACAGCGGCGTACGCCCGTCACCAGGACCGGCCGGCGGAAGCGCCTCGGGCTGCTGCGGCAGGGCAGGGCGCTGCGGCAGCTCACCCGAGGAGGGCGCGGGCGGACGCGGTGCGCCGAAGTCGGCGTTGTCGCGGCGGCGCGGTGCCGGTGCCTGCGGGGGCTGAGCACCGAAGCCCTGGTCCTGTTGGGGCCAGTCGCCGAAGCCCTGGTCCTGCTGGGGCCGGTCGCCGAAGCCCTGGTCCCGCGGCATCGGGGCGTTGAAGTCGGGGCGGGCGAACTGCGCGGTGCTCGCCGGGTCCGGCGCCTGCGGGGCGTGAGGTGCCTGCGGCGCGTTGAAGTCCGGGCGGGTGAACTCCTCGGTGCTACCGGGGCCCTGACGGTCGTTCATCGGCGGACGCTGGTTCGGAGGGCTGAACGGCTGGTTCGGACCGGAGGTTCCGGGCCGGGCGAACCGGCCGGCGTCGTGCTCCTCGTGACCACGCGGAGAGTCCGGCTGCGGACGCCGGGGAGCGCCCTGCTCCTCGACACCCCAGCTCGCGCTCTGGGGGCGCTGCGGCTGTGGGTTGCCGCCGGGCAGCTCGGCCCGGGGTCCGCCCGAGGGCGGCAGCTGGCGGCCGGGGCCGCCGGGCTGCTGCGGGCCGCCCTGGCCGTTCTGGCCGTTCTGGCCGCCCTGGCCGAGCTGGGCCTGCTGTGGCTGCGGAGTCTGCCGTCCGGGCAGGCCGCTCTGCTGGCCGGAGTGGCCGAAGAGGTTGGGCCGGCCGGAGTCCGAACCTGCCGAGGGGTCCTGCGGCGGGCGTGCTCCCGGCCGGGCGCCGCCGGCGAAGGCACCGGCGAGGCCGCCGCCCTGCCGAGGGGCCTCGGGGCGGCCCTGACCGGGCAGTCCGGGGCTCTGCTGCTGGCCGGGGCCCTGCTGGCCGGGGCTCTGCTGCTGGCCGGGACCCTGCTGCCCGGGACCCTGCTGCCCGGGGCCCTGCTGGGGCTGACGTGGTCCGCCTTCGCGGGTGGGCAGCGCGGCCCGGGGGGCCGAGCCCGCACCGACCTGGCCGCGCGGGGCGGCCGCTCCCAGCCCCTTGGCGGGAGCCGAAGCGGAGCCCGCGAGTCCGGGACGCTGACCGCCCGCGGGGGGAGCGCCACCGCCGGCGAGGAGGCCGCCCGGGGCGCCGGCCTGCGGGTCCTTGCCCTGGGGGCCCTGCTTCGACGGCTGCTTGCCGCCGTGCGCGACCTCCATGGGCAGCATGACCAGTGCGGTCGTGCCGCCGGAGTCGGAAGGGCGCAGCTGGATACGGATGCCGTGACGCAGCGACAGCCGGCCGACCACGAACAGACCCATGCGGCGGGAGACCGAGACGTCCACGGTGGGCGGCGAGGCGAGCCGCTCGTTGATCGCGGCCAGGTCCTCGGGGGAGAGGCCGATGCCGGTGTCGTGGATCTCGACGAGCACACGGCCGTCGGGCAGCGCGTGACCGGTCACCCGGACCTTCGTCTGCGGCGAGGAGAACGACGTGGCGTTCTCCAGCAGCTCGGCGAGGAGGTGCACGAGGTCGTTGACGATGCGGCCGGCGACCTCGGTGGCGGGCACCGCGGCCAGTTCGATGCGCTCGTACTGCTCCACCTCGGAGGCGGCGGCACGGAGCACGTCGACCAGCGGCACGGGACGGGTCCAGCGGCGGCCCGGCTCCTCGCCCGCGAGGACGAGGAGGTTCTCGCCGTTACGGCGCATGCGGGTCGCGAGGTGGTCGAGCTTGAAGAGTGAGGACAGCTGGTCCGGGTCGGCCTCGCGGGACTCCAGTTCGGAGATGAGCGAGAGCTGGCGCTGGATGAGGCCCTGGCTGCGGCGCGAGAGGTTGGTGAACATCGCGTTGACGTTGCCTCGCAGCAGCGCCTGCTCGGCGGCCAGTCGGACCGCCTCGCGGTGCACGTCGTCGAAGGCCGCGGCCACCTGGCCGATCTCGTCCCGGGAGTGCACACCGACCGACTCGACGGAGGTGTCGACGTCCTGCGGGTCCGTCTCGGAGAGCTGGCGGACGAGCTCGGGCAGCCGGTCCTGGGCGACCCGGGTCGCGGTCTCCTGCAGCCGCCGCAGTGAGCGGATCATGGACCGCGCCACGACGAAGGCGCCGACCAGCGACACACCGAGGACGATCAGGATGATCGCACCGTTGAGGATCGCGTCGCGCTGCGACTCCTCCTTGAGGTCGCGGGCCTTGCTCTCCATCTCACCGAGGAGCGTCTCCTCGATGGTCTTCATGGCCTGGATCTTGTTGGAGCTCTGGTCGTACCAGTCCATGTAGGTGCGCGTCTTGCCGCTGCCCTCCATGCCCAGGGGGCTGTCGAGCACCTTCTTCGCGTACATGTCGGCGGCGGTTATCTCGGGATTCCCGTTGTCCAGCGGCGCCAGCAGCTCGGCGGAGTTCTTGCCGGTGGACTCGTAGGTCGTCTCGAAGGTCCTGAGCGTCGTGCTCGCCTTGTTCAGCGCGTTGCGGCCGAAGGTCTGGTCGTTGGGGTTCAGGTGCGTCTTGGTGCTGTCCCCGCCCGGCAGCGCCGCGGCGATGATGGCGCGCTCGACGGAGGCGTACTCCTTGGAGGAGGAGAAGGCGGCCAGCGCACGCGTCCGCTTGATCATCTCCGGGCTGCTGGTGGCCTGCGCCATGTCCTGCGAAAGGCTCAGCAGCGAGGTGATCAGCTGGCTGTACTGGTCGACCGTGTTGAGACTCGGGCTGTCGCCGGCGTACGCGTCCTTGCGGATGCTGGTGATGTTGCCGAGCTGCTGGCCGATCTGGCTGACGCTCGCGTGGATGCTGTCCAGGGCCGCGTCGCCGGGGGTGTTGCCGATCTCGTCGGTGGCCTCGAAGAAGGCGTCCTTGGCGCGGTCGGTGCGCTCCCTGGGCTGGGTGACCTTGTAGTCGGTCGCCTTCACGCCGTTCGACAGGGGGCCGGCCGACTTGTCGCGCTCCTCCTGGAGCGCGTTGGCGAGCGCGGTCGCCTTCTTGGTCATCTTGGTGAGCAGCTGCATGTGCTCCAACTGGTCCATGTCGTTCATGGACTCGTTGATGCGCAGTCCGCCCAGGGTGGTCGCCGCGACCACGGGGAGGGCGAGCAGAGAGACCAGACGCGTGCTGATGCGCCAGTTGCGCAGCGCCACCCGCGATCCGGCGGTGGTGGGACCGGCCGGCTTGAGGGGCGGTGCGGTCTCGGCACTGCCGACGCTCGTGGTGCCGGAGCGTTTCGCGCGGTCGCCGCCGTCACCGGCCGGACCGGGATTCTGGGCGTGCTGGGGCGAGGAACCGCGGTCGTTCCCGCCGCGCGGCTCCTGATCAGCCGGGGTTTCCCCTCGGCCCTGGCGGGGCTGGGGCGACCCCATGCCATCCCTCTTGAAACGTCCCTGCACTAGCGTCGCAACCTCTGGACCAGGCGTCTCTCCGCGGCATGCGCGACGAGACGGTGTCGGCGTCTCGGGGCGCTGGACGCGCCCCATGGTGGTCGTGAGTGACCGGCGTACTTCCCCCTCCCGCCGCCACTCGGCGCTGCGTTGCGCCCCTGCGCGTTGGGCCTGAAACCCGCGGCGGTGCGTGGAATTCCAGCACAGTGGAGGATCTCCAACAAGGCCCGCGTACCGGGCTGTGACCTGGATGACACGGTGTGATTGCCGGGTAACAAGGTGTGGAGCGTGTTCAGGGTCAAAACGGTCAATTAAGGGTGAGGTCCCCCGGGGTGACGGGTGTCCCAGACGCCATGATCGGGAGCGGAATAGTGGATTCAGCACCGTATTGTCTGGTTTGCATCCCATGGTCAACTGACCGCAATGGGTGTTTTGTCATCAAGTTCGTGAGCAAACTCACATGATGATCGCCGTCTCATCCCGGCCACGGCGGGGAATCGGATGTTTAGCCTGACGCTTTACAGGGATAGCGAATCCGACAACCGGCGCACCTCCGGGCAGCGCCCCAGCGGCAAGGACCCGAACGGCAGATGAAGACGACGATGATGTTCCGCAACATTGCCAACCCCCGGCGCACGACGCTGGCGCACCTCGAGGACGCCGAAGCGCTGCAGACGCCGGAGCAGCAGGAGCACGCCGTCGCCCTCCCCGCCCAGACGGCCAACCCCCGCCGCACCATCCTCATGGAAGCCCCGGTCGCGGCGGCGAAGTAGCGGCCGCCCCCAGCGGTAACGCGCGAGGCCGGGTGCCCCTCACGCGCGCTAGCCTGGAGCGTCAGTCTTCAGCCAGCCAGCAAGTGAGGGGCGACAGCAACCCGTGCGCATCGCCAGGTTCTCCATCGACGGCAATGTCGCCTTCGGCGCGGTCGAGGGCGACAGCCCCGACAGCCTCGTCCTCGACATCATCAAGGGCATCCCGTACTCCGACTTCGAGCTCTCCGGGACCAAGGTCCCGCTGAAGAAGGTCCGGCTGCTGCCGCCCGTGCTTCCCAACAAGGTCGTGGCCATCGGCCGCAACTACGCGGAACACGCCGCCGAAATGGGCAACGAGGTCCCGGATGTGCCCGTCGCCTTCTTCAAGCCCACCACCTCGGTGATCGGCTCCGGCGACTCCATCGAATACCCCTCCTTCTCCGAGGAGCTGCACTACGAGGCCGAGCTGGCCGTGGTGATCGGCCGCATGTGCCGGGAGGTCCCGCGCGAGCGCGTCAAGGACGTCATCCTCGGCTACACCTGCGCCAACGACGTCACCGCACGCGATGTACAGCGGCGCGAGAGCCAGTGGGCCCGGGCGAAGGGCTTCGACACCTCCTGCCCGCTCGGCCCCTGGGTGGAGACCGACGTCGACCCCGGCGACCTGGCCGTCCAGGCCACGGTCAACGGCGAGCAGCGCCAGCTCGGCCGCACGAGCGACATGATCCGCTCCGTCGAGGACCTGGTCGTCCACATCTCGGAAGCCATGACGCTGCTCCCGGGTGATGTGATTCTCACCGGGACCCCCGCAGGGGTCGGCCCCCTGCACGTCGGCGACGAGGTCGCCGTCACCATCGAAGGCATCGGCACTCTCACCAACAAGGTGATCAAGCGTGGTTAACGGACCAGTCCGCGTACGTTTCTGTCCCTCCCCGACCGGTAACCCCCATGTGGGCCTGGTCCGGACAGCTCTCTTCAACTGGGCTTTCGCCCGGCACCACCAGGGCACCCTGGTCTTCCGTATCGAGGACACCGACGCGGCCCGCGACTCCGAGGAGTCCTACCAGCAGCTGCTCGACTCGATGCGCTGGCTCGGCCTCGACTGGGACGAGGGCCCCGAGATCGGCGGTCCGCACGAGCCGTACCGCCAGTCGCAGCGGATGGACCTCTACAAGGACGTCGCGGAGAAGCTCCAGGCCGCCGGGCACGCGTACGCGTGCTACTGCACCACCGAGGAGCTCGACGCCCGCCGCGACGCCGCCCGCGCGGCCGGCAAGCCGTCTGGCTACGACGGTCACTGCCGCGACCTGAGCGACGAGCAGAAGGCCGCGTACGAGGCCGAGGGCCGCACCTCGATCGTCCGCTTCCGGATGCCCGACGAGGCGATCACCTTCACCGACCTGGTCCGTGGCGACATCACGGTCCAGCCGGAGAACGTCCCGGACTACGGCATCGTCCGTGCCAACGGCGCTCCCCTCTACACGCTCGTCAACCCGGTCGACGACGCCCTGATGGAGATCACCCACGTCCTGCGCGGCGAGGACCTGCTCTCCTCCACCCCGCGCCAGATCGCCCTCTACCGGGCGCTCATCGAGCTGGGCGTCGCCAAGGACACCCCGGCCTTCGGGCACCTCCCGTACGTCATGGGGGAGGGCAACAAGAAGCTCTCCAAGCGTGACCCGCAGGCCTCGCTCAACCTCTACCGCGAGCGTGGCTTCCTGCCCGAGGGGCTGCTCAACTACCTCTCGCTGCTCGGCTGGTCGATCGCCGAGGACCGTGACATCTTCGGCCGCGACGAGCTGGTCGCCGCCTTCGACATCGCGGACGTCAACGCCAACCCGGCGCGCTTCGACCTGAAGAAGGCCGAGCACATCAACGCCGAGCACCTGCGCATGCTCGACGTGAAGACCTTCACCGAGGCGTGCGGCCCCTGGCTGAAGGCCCCCTTCGCCCCCTGGGCCCCCGAGTCCTTCGACGCGGAGCAGTTCGCCGAGATCGCCCCGCACGCCCAGACCCGTGTGACGGTTCTCTCGGACATCACCGCCAACGTCGACTTCCTCTTCCTGGACGAGCCCGTCCACGACGAGGCGTCCTGGGCGAAGGCCATGAAGGAGGGCTCCGACGCCCTGCTCGTCACGGCCCGCGCCGAGCTGACCGCCGCCGAGTGGAACGCCGAGGCGCTCAAGACGGCCGTCCTCACCGCCGGTGAGAAGCACGGTCTGAAGCTCGGCAAGGCGCAGGCCCCGGTCCGTGTCGCCGTCACCGGCCGCACGGTCGGCCTGCCGCTCTTCGAGTCCCTGGAGATCCTGGGCCGCGAGAAGACGATCGCCCGCATCGACGCGGCGCTGGCGAAGCTCGCCGCGTAGCGTCCCGCTCGCACGAAGGGGTGGCCGCCCGAGCCGGGGCGGCCACCCCTTCGGCATGGGGCGGATGTACCGGTAATCTGGCCGGCATGCCGATCCGAGCGGTTCTCTGGGACATCGACGACACGATCTTCGACTACTCGGGAGCCGACCGCACCGGCATGCGTGAGCATCTGGCGCACGAGGGCTTTCCCGAGGGGTACGACTCCCTGGAGCGGGCCCTCGACGCCTGGAAGGCGATCACCGACGTGCAGTGGGCGCGTTTCGCCGCCGGGGAGCTCGACTTCCAGGGGCAGCGGCGCGAGCGCGTACGAGCGTTCCTGGGGCGGCGGCTGGGCGACGGGGAAGCCGACGAGTGGTTCGGCCGGCACGCCACCCACTACGAGGCGGCATGGGCGCTCTTCCCGGACGCCATGCCCGCCCTGGACCGGCTGGCCGCGGGCTACCGGCACGCCGTGCTGTCGAATTCGAGCATCCACAACCAGGACCGCAAGCTCCGCGCCCTCGGGGTGCGGGACCGCTTCGAGGCGGTGGTGTGCGCCGTGGAGATCGGGGTCGCCAAGCCGGACGCGGCGGCCTTCCACGCCGCCTGCGAGACCATGGCCCTCGACCCGCACGAGGTGGCCTACGTCGGCAACGAACCCGACATCGACGCGGGCGGCGCGGTGGCCGCCGGACTGACGGGGATCTGGCTGGACCGCGAAGGGCGGGGCGGGCGTCCCGAGCTCGTGAGGATCACGGGTCTGGATCAGCTTCCGGGCCTGCTGGCGGGCGATACCCGTTTTGGAGCGCCGGACACCTTCAGGTAATGTTCTTCCTGCGCCACCCGAGCGGGCCGAAAGATCCGGCCGGGAGGCGCAGACAGAAACAGAACCCCCAGGGGTTGCGTTTCAGTGGGCTATGGTGTAATTGGCAACACTACGGTTTCTGGTACCGTCATTCTAGGTTCGAGTCCTGGTAGCCCAGCGCAAGACCGAAGTAACAAGCCCCCGTTGTGTAGCGGCCTAGCACGCTGCCCTCTCACGGCAGTAGCGCCGGTTCGAATCCGGTCGGGGGTACAGATCCTTCCCGCGAGAACATCTGGGTCGCACCCACGTTCTTGATGCAGGATCGCTAGGGCCCCCGTTGTGTAGCGGCCTAGCACGCTGCCCTCTCACGGCAGTAGCGCCGGTTCGAATCCGGTCGGGGGTACTTGTCACACCATGGGCTATGGTGTAATCGGCAACACTACGGTTTCTGGTACCGTCATTCTAGGTTCGAGTCCTGGTAGCCCAGCGCAAGACCGAAGTAACAAGCCCCCGTTGTGTAGCGGCCTAGCACGCTGCCCTCTCACGGCAGTAGCGCCGGTTCGAATCCGGTCGGGGGTACAAGACAGCAGTAGGGAAAGGCCCTTCACCCCGGTGGAGGGCCTTTCCCGTGTGCGCGGCCTTTCAGAGCCCGTACCGCTGCGCGGACTCCTCCGCCTGCGCCAGCCGGCGCAGTGACGTCAGTAGTGGCTCGTACAGCACGGCCGATGCCACGGCGGCCTCCACCTGCTCGGCCTCCGTGGGGAACTGCTCCAGTGCGTCCAGGTCCTGCACCGCCACCTCTCGCATGAGACGGGCCTGTTGGGCGAGGTAGGACACTTCGCAGGGATAGCCGAGGCGGATGAGCGTGGCCATCGAGGCGACCAACGAGCGGTGTACGGGGGAGAGTTCGCCGAGCTCCAGGGCTGTCGTCCAGCCCAGTTCGGTGAGCAGCCGGGCGACTTCGGCGCGCGCGGTGGCCGTCTCCGGCGCGTCCTCGTCCGGCTCGGGGCCCTGTGGCAGAGCCCAGAGGGCGGCGCCCAGCCGGATCGTACGGCCCAGCGACTCGTCGTCGACGTGCGCCAGCACCTCGCGTGCCGTGGCCACCGGGAGGCGTCCGACCTGGAGCAGGGCCCGCACCAGGCGCAGCCGGCGCAGATGGTTCTCGTCGTAGTCCGCCTGCGTCGCGCTGATCCGGGTGCCGGCGGGGAGCAGCCGCTCGCGCAGGTAGTACTTGATCGTCGCGGTGGGGACACCGCTCCGCTCGCTGAGTTCCGACAGCCGCATCCCTGCGCCTTCCCTTGCGCCGCCCCGTTGGGCGGTGCCACTATCCAACCATTGGATAGTTGAACTCTCCAAGAATGAGGAGTGGGTGCCGCGTCGGCTCCCGACATGCTGCACCGCAAGGCGTGGGCGATGATCAACCGCCAGGAGAAGAAGTCCCGGCAGCATGTGGGGCTGTGGCACGAGAGCTACGTAGTGCCCGAGGGGGCGTACGAATCGATCTACGCCGACATGCCGGCCTACGGGCCGGCGGCTGCGACCGGCGTGCTGCCGGTGGAGAAGAGGGGGCGACGGGCGGCGGACCGCTTCGCGCATCGCGCCTCCGGGGAGCGGACACCGGAGGGTTCCGGGGAGACGGCACCGGAAGAAGGGGGCCGCCACGGCGCTGGGGCGGCCTCGGGTAAGGGATAGGAGCGGTCGGCCGGCTCGCGCGGCGCGGGGTTCAGCCCGTGCGGCGCGGGGTTCAGCCCGTGCGGCGCAGGGCCTCGCTCAGTCGCGCAGCCGAGTCGATGATGGCCTGCGCGTGCATCCGGCCCGGGTGGCGGGTGAGGCGCTCGATCGGGCCGGAGACGGACACCGCGGCGACCACCCGGTTCGACGGCCCGCGGACCGGGGCCGAGACCGAGGCCACGCCCGGCTCGCGCTCACCGATCGACTGGGCCCAGCCCCGCCGCCGTACGCCCGAGAGGGCCGTCGCGGTGAAGCGCGCCCCCTGCAGGCCCCGGTGCAGGCGCTCCGGCTCCTCCCAGGCCATCAGGATCTGGGCGGAGGAACCCGCCTTCATCGTGAGCGTGGAGCCGACCGGCACGGTGTCCCGCAGTCCGGACAGCCGCTCCGCCGCCGCCACGCAGATCCGCATGTCGCCCTGCCGGCGATAGAGCTGCGCGCTCTCGCCGGTGATGTCGCGCAGATGCGTGAGTACCGGCCCGGCCGTCGCCAGGAGGCGGTCCTCGCCGGCCGCTGCCGCGAGCTCCGAGAGCCGGGGGCCGAGAATGAAACGGCCCTGCATGTCCCTTGCCACCATGCGGTGGTGTTCGAGTGCCACGGCCAGTCGGTGTGCCGTGGGCCGTGCGAGCCCTGTCGCTGCGACCAGCCCGGCGAGGGTGGCCGGACCGGACTCCAGGGCGCTCAATACCAGAGCTGCCTTGTCGAGAACGCCGACGCCGCTAGAGTTGTCCATACGACGATACTCGCGTCTCACTCTGTGAAACGCAAGTTCAATTTTCCCCGGAAGTTGCGAACCTGTACAGGCGGCCTTACAGCGGCCCGCAGCCACCGCCCCGGTCGGGGGTCCGGACGGCGGCACCCAAATCTCTAGTTGGGCCGGCGAAGACGCCGGCCGGAGGGAAAGCGATGGGTAGGACACTCGCGGAGAAGGTCTGGGACGACCACGTCGTCCGGCACGCCGATGGCGAGCCCGACCTTCTCTTCATCGATCTGCACCTGCTGCACGAGGTGACCAGCCCACAGGCCTTCGACGGTCTGCGCCAGGCCGGACGGCCGGTGCGGCGACTCGACCTCACCATCGCCACCGAGGACCACAACACCCCGACCCTCGACATCGACAAGCCGATCGCGGACCCGGTGTCCCGCGCCCAGCTGGAGACCCTGCGCAAGAACTGCGCGGACTTCGGCGTGCGGCTGCACCCGCTGGGAGACGTCGAGCAGGGCGTCGTGCACGTGGTCGGCCCGCAGCTCGGCCTGACCCAGCCCGGCACCACGGTCGTCTGCGGCGACTCGCACACCTCCACCCACGGCGCCTTCGGAGCACTGGCCTTCGGCATCGGCACCAGCCAGGTCGAGCACGTCCTGGCCACCCAGACGCTGCCGCTGGACCGCCCCAGGACCATGGCGATCACGGTCGAGGGCGAACTCCCCGACAGCGTCACCGCCAAGGATCTCATCCTGGCCATCATCGCCCGGATCGGCACCGGCGGAGGCCAGGGCTACATCCTCGAATACCGCGGCTCCGCCATCGAGAAGCTCTCGATGGAAGCCCGGATGACCATCTGCAACATGTCGATCGAGGCCGGCGCCCGCGCGGGCATGATCGCCCCCGACGAGACCACCTTCGCCTACCTGCGGGGACGCGACCACGCCCCCCAGGGCGAGGAGTGGGGCACCGCGGTGGAGTACTGGAAGACGCTCCGCACCGACGACGACGCCGTCTTCGACGCCGAGGTGGTCATCGACGGCACCGAGCTCGCGCCGTTCGTCACCTGGGGCACCAACCCCGGCCAGGGCGCCCCCCTGTCGGCCGCCGTCCCCGACCCCGCCTCGTACGAGGACGCGTCGGAGCGCCACGCCGCCGAAAAGGCCCTGGAGTACATGGGGTTGACCGCCGGCCAGCCGCTGCGCGAGATCAACGTGGACACGGTGTTCGTAGGTTCCTGCACCAACGGACGCATCGAGGACCTGCGCAACGTTGCCTCCGTCATGGACGGCCGTAAAGTCGCCGACGGCGTACGCATGCTGGTCGTCCCGGGCTCCGTCCGGGTCGCCCTCCAGGCCGTCGAGGAGGGTCTGGACAAGGTCTTCACCGCCGCGGGCGCCGAATGGCGGCACGCGGGCTGTTCGATGTGCCTCGGCATGAACCCCGACCAGCTCGCCCCCGGTGAGCGCTCCGCCTCCACCTCGAACCGGAACTTCGAGGGCAGGCAGGGCAAGGGCGGCCGCACCCACCTGGTCTCCCCGCAGGTCGCCGCCGCCACCGCCGTGCTGGGCCATCTGGCCTCGCCCGCCGATCTGTCCGACGTCCGTACGCCCGCCGGAGTCTGAGAGCCATGGAAGCATTCACCGCACACACCGGCCGGGCCGTCCCGCTGCGCCGCAGCAACGTCGACACCGACCAGATCATCCCCGCGCACTGGCTGAAGAAGGTCACCCGCGACGGCTTCGAGGACGGACTCTTCGAGGCCTGGCGCAAGGACGAGAGCTTCGTTCTCAACCGCCCCGAGCGCAAGGGCGCCTCGGTTCTGGTGGCCGGTTCCGACTTCGGTACGGGCTCCTCGCGTGAGCACGCGGTCTGGGCCCTGCAGAACTTCGGCTTCAAGACCGTCATCTCCTCGCGGTTCGCCGACATCTTCCGTGGCAACTCCCTGAAGAACGGTCTGTTGACCGTCGTCCTCGACCAGAAGGTCATCGACAGGCTCTGGGAGCTGACCGAGGCCGACCCGACGGCCGAGGTGACCGTCGACCTGGAGAAGCGCCAGGTACTCGCGGAGGGAATCACGGCCGACTTCGAGCTCGACGAGAACGCCCGCTGGCGACTGCTGAACGGGCTCGACGACATCAGCCTCACTCTTCAGAACGAAGCGGACATTGTGACTTATGAGGCGGCCAGGCCGTCCCACAAGCCGCGTACGATTGACGCCTGAGCAGCACTTTTCCCGAACTGCGCCCCCTGCCGGAAGGTAGGGGGCGCAGTCGCTTGTTGAGACCCCCTCGGGCGACAACTCGCCCCAGATGGCACAATCGGTGCATGGAACGCGACAGCCAACTCGAGCTCTATGGCCAAGTCGCCGACCGATTGAAAGAAGCGCACGCAAAGGTGCGCGCACTGCAAGTCCCGGAGGGCGTACGGATGGCGCTGTCCCGGAAGCTGCTGGTCGTCACGGCCGCGGCTAAGCACGATCTCCCAGGCGCGGCAAGGCGTCTGGACCGGTTGATGAAGGACCTCGACGAGGGCCGATTCCCCGAAGGTGACTGACTCTGCGGACAGCGCAGCGGTCGACTTCGTTGCGGCACTAGGGTGATTAGCCCGTTTCGTGTTTGATTTGCGGTATATATCTGCCTAACGTGCGAAAAAGCCTGAACAGTTTCGTTCCGGCAATGTCTCCGAAGGGGAAGACGTGAACAAGGCGCAGCTCGTAGAAGCGATTGCCGACAAGGTCGGCGGCCGCCAGCAGGCCGCAGACGCTGTCGACGTGGTACTCGACGCGATCGTCCGTGCGGTTGTCGCGGGGGACCGTGTCTCGGTCACCGGCTTCGGCTCGTTCGAGAAGGTCGACCGCCCCGCCCGGTACGCCCGCAACCCGCAGACGGGTGAGCGCGTACGGGTCAAGAAGACCTCCGTGCCCCGTTTCCGTGCGGGACAGGGCTTCAAGGACCTGGTGAGCGGCTCCAAGAAGCTCCCCAAGAACGACGTGGCCGTGAAGAAGGCCCCCAAGGGCAGCCTCTCGGGCGGTCCTTCCACCCGTACGACGGCGAAGGCGGCGGCGAAGAAGGCCACCGCCAAGAAGGCCACGGCGCGCAAGACCACCGCGGCGGCGAAGAAGACGACCGCGGCGGCCAAGAAGACCACCACCACGGCGAAGAAGACCACGCCGGCGGCGAAGAAGGCGGCCCCGGCGAAGAAGACGACGGCCACGAAGAAGACCGTCGCCGCCAAGACGGCGCCCGCCAAGAAGACCACGGCGAAGAAGGCGCCCGCGAAGAAGACCACGGCACGCAAGACCACCGCCAAGAAGGTCACCGCACGCAAGAAGTGAGACCGGGCACCACTCGTTCTCAAACGCGCCGGGCCGGGCTCCCCTCGGGGAGCCCGGCCCGCGGGCTGTTCGGGGGGCCGTTCAGAGCGTCTGCAGCGTCACCAGAGTGATCCGCAGCGATCCGCCCTCGCCCTCGGTCTCGATCCGGACCCGCTGACCCGGCCGCAGCAGCCGCAGCCCGCCCGCGTCGAACGCGGGTGCGTCGAAGTCCACCGGGGTGCCGTCGTCGAGAAGCACACTGCCGGTGCGGGTCTCGGAGTCGTACGTGAACGAGGTCGCCTGCATGAGCGGCAGCCTATCGGTCCGCGACCGGCGCCACGGGGGCCGCCAGGGCAGCGGTGAACCGCCCCACTCCCAGGCTCAGCGCGACTCCCAGGTCGTCGCCCGTGTCCACGTCCCTGCGGACCGAATCGATGCCCGGCAGAGAGATCTCCACCGCCCCCGACGCGAGGTGCCGCGCCCGTGACGCCCCGCCGAAGGCCGGCCGCAATTCCACACCGGGCGTCGCGGAAAGAAATGTGGTGCCGATTCCCTGCGCATCGCCGACAAATGCGCGGGGAAATGCCGCGGAGAATTCGAGCACCCGCGCCAATTCGTCGGGACGCAGTGCGGGCAGATCCGCGTTGAGCACGGCCACCGCCGCGTCCCCGCGCCGTGCGCGCACCGACCGCGCCCCGTGCTCCATGGCCGCGTCGAGCCCGGCCGCCGGGGTGTCGGCCACCGCACGCGCGCCGAGCGCGGCCAGCGCCGCTCCGGCCACCGGGTCATCCGTGACGACCACCACATCCCGCACGGCCGGGCAGGACAGCGCTGCCGCGACGGTGTCCTGTGCGAACGCCAGGGCCAGACGCGGGCGCAATTCCCCGCCCACCGCCCGGCCGAGCCTGCTCTTGGCCCGTGCGAGCGGTTTCAGCGGGACGACCAGGGACCAGGGGCCGGTCGGGTCGGTGTTCGTGGCGATCTCCCCCTCCGTACGCATCAGCCCCTATTCTCGCCTGCCGGTACGACAACCCGGAGGTCCGCCCCCACGGGTGAGGCGTACGGTGTTCTCCACACAGCAGGGGCCCAGGGGCGAGGCAGTACCGCCCGAGCCCCGCGCAGCTCAGTTCCTAAAGGAAGGCGTCCGAGTGTCCCCCCGCAGAATCGGCTTCTGGTACCGCCTGGCAGCGGTCATCGCAAAACCGCCCCTGGTGGTTCTGTTCAAGCGCGACTGGCGGGGAATGGCAAACATTCCGGCCGATGGCGGATTCATCACCGCGGTCAATCACAACTCGTATCTGGACCCACTGTCGTACGGACACTTCCAGTACAACACCGGACGGGTGCCCCGACTCCTCGCGAAGGCCGGACTCTTCAGGACGCCTTTCGTCGGAATGATCCTGCGCGGCACCGGACAGATCCCCGTCTACCGCGAGACGACGAACGCGCTCGACGCCTTCCGCGCCGCGGTCGACGCCATCGAACGGGGCGAGTGCGTCGCCTTCTACCCGGAGGGCACGCTCACCCGCGACCCCGACATGTGGCCGATGGCCGGCAAGACCGGCGCCGCCCGGGTCGCCCTGATGACCAGGGCCCCGGTCATCCCCGTCGCCCAGTGGGGCGCCAACCTCGCGATGCCGCCCTACGCCAAGGAGAACAAGCTCCAGCTGTTCCCCCGCAAGACTTTGGTGGTGCAGGCCGGGCCGCCGGTCGACCTCACCCGCTACTACGGCCTCGAGCCGACCCCCGACGTCCTGCGCCAGGTGACCGGGACCATCATGGCCGCGGTCACCGCCCAGCTCGAGGAGGTGCGCGGCGAGAAGGCCCCCGCCGAGCTCTACGATCACCGTAAGGCCCGTGCTGAACAGCGGCGCAAGGCAGAGGGAAAGGGAACGACGTGACACACCCCGTCAAGGCGGCCGTCTTCGGAACCGGCTCATGGGGTACGGCCTTCGCCGTGATCCTCGCCGACGCGGGCTGCGAGGTCACCCTCTGGGGCCGTCGCGCCGAGGTCGTCGAGGCCGTCAACACCACCCGGGCCAATCCGGGCTATCTGCCGGGCGTCGAGCTGCCCGCCTCGGTCCGGGCCACGACCGACGCCGCCGAGGCGCTTCGCGGCGCCGACTTCGCCTTCCTCGTCGTGCCCTCGCAGACCCTGCGCGCCAACCTCGCCGACTGGAAGCGGCATCTGGAGCCCGGCACGGTGCTCGTCTCCCTGATGAAGGGCGTCGAACTCGGCACCGCCAAGCGGATGAGCGAGGTCATCGAGGACGTCACCGAGGTCGCCCCCGACCGGATCGCGGTCATCACCGGCCCCAACCTCGCCAAGGAGATCGCCGAACGCCGCCCCGCCGCGGCCGTCGTCGCCTGCGCGGACGAGAGCGTCGCCCAGCGTCTCCAGGCCGCCTGCCACACCCCGTACTTCCGGCCGTACACCAACACCGACGTGGTCGGCTGCGAGCTCGGCGGCGCCGTGAAGAACGTCATCGGCCTCGCCGTGGGCATCGCCGACGGCATGGGCCTCGGTGACAACGCCAAGGGCTCCCTCATCACCCGGGGCCTCGCCGAGACCACCCGGCTGGGGCTCGCCATGGGCGCCGACCCGCTCACCTTCTCCGGACTGGCCGGACTCGGCGACCTGGTGGCGACCTGTTCCTCGCCGCTCTCGCGCAACCACACGTTCGGCACCAACCTCGGGCGGGGGATGACGCTCCAGGAGACGGTCGCCGTCACGAGCCAGACCGCCGAGGGCGTCAAGTCCTGCGAATCGGTGCTCGATCTGGCGCGCAGGCACGGTGTCGACATGCCGATCACCGAGACGGTCGTCGGCATCGTCCACGAGGGCAAGCCGCCGGTCGTCGCGCTCAAGGAACTGATGTCGCGCAGCGCCAAGCCCGAGCGACGCTGACTCGAGCCTTACCAGCAGGTACGCTCATCGCGATATGAGCAGCCAGAACCTCCCCCAGAGCCCTGAGAGCCCGCTGAGCTCCGAGCCGGGCCGCAAACCGCGTGTGGCCGTCGTGTTCGGCGGCCGGAGCTCCGAACACGGCATCTCGGTCGTCACGGCCGGTGCCATCATGAGCGCCATCGACCGGACGAAGTACGACGTCCTGCCGATCGGCATCACCAGGGACGGTCGTTGGGCCCTCACGTCCGACGACCCGGCCCGCATGGCCATCACGGACCGGCAGGTGCCGGACGTGGAGCAGCTCGCCGACTCCGCGCAGGGCGCCGTGACGCTCTCCGTCGACCCCGGAAACCGTGACGTCGTCGTGAGCGAACCGGGCGCGGTGCCCACGGTCCTGGGCGAGGTCGACGTCGTCTTCCCCATGCTGCACGGCCCCTACGGCGAGGACGGCACGCTCCAGGGGCTCCTGGAGCTCTCCGGCGTCCCCTACGTCGGTGCGGGAGTCCTGTCCTCCGCCGTCGGCCAGGACAAGGAGTACATGAAGCGGGTGTTCACCTCCTTCGGGCTGCCGGTCGGCCCGTACGAGGTCGTCCGCCCCCGGGAGTGGGAGTCGGACCGCCCCGCCGCACGCAAGCGCATCATGGAGTTCGCCGCCGAACACGGTTGGCCGCTCTTCGTCAAGCCCGCCCGTGGCGGCTCCTCGATGGGCATCACCAAGGTCGACGACGCCGCCGGACTCGACGAGGCGATCGAGGAGGCCCGCCGGCACGACCCCAAGTTCCTCGTGGAGTCCCTGCTGCACGGCCGGGAGATCGAGTGCGGCGTGCTGGAGTTCGAGGACGGACCGCGTGCCAGCGTGCCCGCGGAGATCCCGCCCGTCACCGCGCACGACTTCTACGACTTCGAGGCCAAGTACATCGACTCGGCGGCCGGGCTGGTTCCCGCGCCGCTCACCGAGGAGCAGACCGCCGAGGTGCGACGGCTTGCCGTCGAGGCCTTCGAGGCGGCCTCCTGCGAGGGCCTGGTGCGCGCCGACTTCTTCCTCACCGAGGACGGCACGTTCGTCATCAACGAGATCAACACCATGCCGGGCTTCACCCCGATCTCCATGTTCCCCCGCATGTGGCAGGCGAGCGGCGTGGAGTACCCGGAGCTGGTGGACCGGCTGATCACGTCCGCGCTGAACCGCTCCACCGGACTGCGCTGACCCGGTGAGGGCTGTCCCGCGCGGGACAGCCCTCAGAGGCTGTCGGGGACCGTCTTCTTCACGGGTACGGCGAACGCGGACAACGGGGTGATGTCATGGGCGTACTCCGTCCCGAGCGTCACCTCGACATACGCCTTGCGGTAGGTGGTCGTGAACCTCGGGCCGGCGTCGTCGGGCTGCTCCAGCAACCAGTTGACGCCGTCCGCGTCGACACCCTTCGACTGGGAATCGTCCATCCTCGCGGGCCGGGTGACACCGCAGCGCAGTACGATCGCCCCGTCCCCCCAGCCGGCGGTCAGGTCCGAATCCGGTGAGGGATCACTCCGCTCGAGACCGGCGACGGTCTCCGGCAGCTCCTTGTGCAGCTTCTCGCAGTACCCTGCGGCCTCCGAAGACGGTGTGGGAACCGCCACCGAGGGGCCGGAGGAGCAGCCCGCCGCTGTCAGGACGAACAGGGCGGCGGACGGTGCGAGAACACGGGATCGGGGGAACCGGCGGCGGGTGTGAGTCACCGGACCAGCGTAGACAGGGGTCAGAGGTGGACTACCGGGCAGGTCAGGGTGCGCGTGATGCCGTCCACCTGCTGGACTTTGGCGACCACCATGCGGCCGAGTGCGTCGACCGTGTCGGCCTGCGCGCGCACGACCACGTCGTAGGGGCCTGTGACGTCCTCTGCCTGGATCACTCCCGGGAGCTTTGCGATGGTCTCGGCGACGGTCGACGCCTTGCCCACCTCGGTCTGGATAAGGATGTACGCCTGTACCACGGAACCTCCAGGGCGGCCACGAGGATCATGTGGGGGAAAGGGACGCCACGTTATCGCGTTGCCCCGGGCCGCGGGGAGACCTACGGGCCGGTTGACGCCCACAGCGTGGCGTACGCACCACAGAAGTTGACGTATCCCTTGACGGTACCGACAGCAGTTGGGGCTCGCGACCGCAAGCCCACCGGTGCGGAACAGCAGCCCGGACAGGTGTCCGGTGCGATAGATGAGAGGTGAGACTCGGTGAAGGGAACCGTGGGCGAGTTGGGGGAGTTCGGGCTCATCAGAGAGCTCACGTCCCGGCTCACCACCACTCCGGCGGTACGGCTGGGGCCCGGCGACGACGCCGCGGTCGTGGCCGCTCCCGACCGCAGGGTCGTGGCCAGTACGGACATCCTGCTGGAAGGGCGGCACTTCCGCCGTGACTGGTCTACGGCGTACGACGTCGGCCGCAAGGCCGCAGCCCAGAACCTCGCCGACATCGCGGCCATGGGTGCCGTGCCCACGGCGCTGCTGCTCGGCCTCGTCGTACCGGCGGACCTGCCGGTCACCTGGGCCGCCGAGCTGATGGACGGGCTGCGCGACGAGTGCCAGGTCGCCGGTGCGGCCGTGGTCGGCGGCGACGTGGTCGGCGGCGACACCATCACCGTCGCGATCACCGCGCTCGGCGACCTCCGCAACCACGAACCCGTCACCCGGGCGGGGGCCCGGCCCGGGGACGTGGTGGCCGTCACCGGATGGCTCGGCTGGTCCGCTGCCGGATTCGCCGTCCTCTCCCGGGGGTTCCGCTCGCCGCGTGCCTTCGTCGAGGCGCACCGGCGTCCCGAACCGCCGTACCACGCGGGCCCCGCGGCTGCCGGTCTCGGCGCCACGGCCATGACCGACGTCAGCGACGGGCTCGTCGCCGACCTCGGGCACATCGCCGAGGCCAGCAAGGTCCGCATCGACCTGCGGTCCGGGCTCATCGACATCCCCTCGCAGATGTCCGACATCGGGCAGGCGGTCGGGGTCGACCCGTTGCAGTGGGTGCTCACCGGGGGGGAGGACCACGCGATCGTGGCGACGTTCCCGTCCGACGTGAAGCTCCCTGCCCGCTGGAAGGTCATCGGAGAGGTCCTCAACCCGTCGGCGCTGCCCCAGGTCACCGTCGACGGGGCGCCCTGGACGAGCAAGGGCGGCTGGGACCATTTCGGATCCATCGAGGACGCTTAGGGCGTGATGGGGAGGTCCCGCCTGCCCGGCGGCGCCCGCCCTCCGGGCGGACGGCGCTACTTCCCCAGCACGCCCTAGTAGATTCCGGGGCATGACCGCACCTGCCCCGATACCGCCCCGTGTCCTCACCGTCGCCGGATCCGACTCCGGCGGCGGTGCGGGCATCCAGGCCGACCTGAAGACGATGCTGGCCCTCGGCACCCACGGCATGAGCGTGCTGACCGCGGTGACCGCCCAGAACTCGCTGGGCGTGCAGGGCGCCTGGGAACTGCCGGCGGAGGCCGTACGCGCCCAGTACCGCAGCGTCGTCGACGACATCGGCGTCCAGGCGGTGAAGACCGGGATGCTGTCCTCGGCCGTGCTCGTCGACACCGTCGCGGAACTCCTCGCGGAGACCGCCGCACCGGTCGTCGTCGACCCCGTCGGGGTCTCCAAGCACGGGGACGCGCTGCTGGCCGCCGAGGCCCTCGACTCCGTACGCACGAAGCTGCTGCCTGTCGCCACGGTCGCCACCCCGAACCTCGACGAGGTGACCCAGCTCACCGGCGTCGCCGTGACCGACGAACCGGGGATGCGCCGGGCCGCCGCCGCGATCCTCGGCTACGGACCCCGCTGGGTGGTGATCAAGGGCGGCCATCTGCCCGGCGCGGCCGTGGACCTGCTGACGGACGGCAGCGAGGAGCACTGGCTGCGCGCCCCGAGGCTGGACAACCGGCACACCCACGGCACGGGCTGCACCCTCGCCTCCGCCATCGCCTGCGGACTCGCCCGCGGCCAGGACGTCCCGACCGCCGTGCGGGGCGCGAAGGATTACGTCACCGGCGCGATCCGGGCCGGTTTCGCACTGGGCGAGGGCATCGGCCCCGTCGATCACGGCTGGCAGACGCGCCCCGGGCGCTGAAGCACAGCAAAAAGCCGGTCCACCGAGGTGGACCGGCTTTTTGGGCAACCGGAAGGCTGCGCTACGACGGGGACGTCAGCGCGCGACCTTGCCGGCCTTGATGCACGAGGTGCAGACGTTGAGCCGCTTCGGCGTCCGACCGACCACTGCACGCACGCGCTGGATGTTGGGATTCCAGCGACGGGACGTACGGCGGTGCGAGTGCGAAATGCTGTTGCCGAAGCTCGGCCCCTTGCCGCAAACGTCGCAGTTGGCAGCCACGGGTCACTCCAAAGACTTCAGATGCACTTACAGTGAATTCCGGCGCGCCGGATTCATTTTACTGAAGTGGCGGTACCGGAGGAATGTCCCGACTTCCGTCGGGCAACCGAAGCAGCATACAACGGCTGCGTCGGAGATACGAAACTACCACGGCTCCCCGGGCTCTCCGTCCCGCACCTGCACCCGCCGGGCCCGCGACGCGAGGGCTACCCTGCGGTGCAGCCGGCCCCCCACGGCCGCCCCCAGGGTCTCTCGTCCGGATCATGCCGGGCTCGCGGGGGTCCGGCACCGCACCTCGCGGCGTTGTCGTCAGTCCTCCCCGAGCTCTCGGTTTCCCCTCTCTCGGCTTCGCTCGAGCGGGGGGACCCCCATGAGCAGGGGAGGCCCCGTCGCTCCGCGACCCCGCTCCCTGATCCGGCATGATCCAGACGAAAGACCCCAGGAGGACCAACGGTGCCGCAGTCCCCCGACGATCTCGACGCCGTCGCGGTGCGCACCTGGTGCTCACTGGCCCTTGAGGCCCTGGGGCGTGAGCGGGCGGCCATCGATGCCATCAACGTCTACCCCGTCGCCGACGGGGACACCGGCACCAACCTCTATCTCACCGTCGAGTCGGCGGCAGCCGCCGTCGAAGCGGTCTTCGCCGCCCATGAGACCGGTTCCACCGTGCCGGCTCCCGCCGACGCCGTACGGGCCATGGCGCACGGCGCGCTGATCGGCGCCCGGGGGAACTCCGGAACCATCCTGGCCCAGCTGCTGCGCGGGATGGCCTCGGTGCTGGCCGAGTCCGGTGACGCCCGTCACCTGAGGACCGCGCTGACGGAGGCCGCCGCCGCCGCGCGGCTGGCCGTGGCCCATCCCGTCGAGGGCACGGTGCTCACCGTCGCCACCGCCGCCGCCGAGGCGGCCTCGGCCACGGCGGGGAGCGCCGGCCTCACGGACGTGGCCGAGGCGGCGTACGAAGGGGCGCGCACCGCCCTCGCCGCCACCCCGGGCCAGCTCGCCGTACTCGGGCGCGCGGGTGTCGTCGACGCCGGCGGGCAGGGCCTGGTGACCGTGCTCGGCGCACTGCTCGAAGCGGTCGGCGGACGTGTGCGGGAGCGTGCCGTCACACCCGCCCCCGACGTCCTGCCCGTGACCGGCGACTGCGCCGCCGCGGACCCGGACGGGGGCCCTGCCTTCGAGGTCATCTATCTGCTGGAGGCCCCCGACGACGCCGTCGCCCGGCTGCGGAACCGGCTGGACGCCCTGGGGGACTCCCTCGTCGTGGTCGGCGGCGACGGCCTGTGGAACGTCCACGTCCATGTCGACGACGCCGGGGCGGCCGTCGAGGCCGGGGTCGAGGCCGGCCGGCCCTACCGGATCCGGATCACCCACTTCGCCGCCGACCGCGGCTCCGCCCACCGGGAACCCGCCCAGCGCGCGGTCGTCGTGGTCGTACCCGGCGACGGGCTCTCCGGCCTGTGCGCCGAGGCCGGGGCGACCACCGTGCTTGCGCGCCCCGGCGAACCGCCCGCCAGCGGCGAACTGGTCGACGCCATCCGCCGGGCCCACGCCCGCGAGGTGGTCCTGCTGCCGAACGACGCACAGCTGCGCCACACCGCCGCAGCTGCCGCCGAACAGGCCAGGGGCGAGGGCATCCGCGTCGCCCTGGTCCCCACCCGTGCCGCGGTGCAGGGCATCGCGGCACTCGCCGTCCACGAACCCGGCCGCAGTTTCGACGAGGACGTCGTCGCGATGACCTCGGCCGCCGGCGCGACCCGTTACGCCGAACTGGCCGTCGCCGAACGGCAGTCGTGGACCATGGCGGGCATCTGCCAGGCCGGCGACATCCTCGGCCTGATCGACGGGGACGTCGCCGTCATCGGTGCGGACGTCCCCGGCACGGCCCGCACGGTCCTGGACCGGATGCTGTCGGCCGGCGGTGAACTCGTCACGCTGGTCCTCGGCGAGGACGTGCCCGACGCCCTGGCCGACGAGCTGGGCGAGCACATCCGTGAGGGCCACATCGCCGTCGACACGGTCGTCTACCGGGGCGGCCACCAGGCTGCGCCCCTGCTGATCGGTGTCGAGTAACAGGCCCGGTGCGGCGCGCGGCGACATTTGTCAGTGCCGTGGTGTGCAATGGACCGCGTGTCCGCGTTCGATGAACCTCTCAAGAAGCTGCTCGGCGGAGCCACCGCGAAGGTGATGGCCGAACACCTCGACCTGCACACGGTCGGTGATCTGCTGCACCACTACCCGCGGCGTTACGAGGAGCGGGGCCGCCTCACGGCGCTCACCGAGCTCCCGCTGGACGAGCATGTGACGGTCGTCGCACAGGTCGCCGACGCGCGGGTCATGATGTTCAACAACGGCCGGGGCAAGCGGCTGGAGGTCACCCTCACCGACGGGAGCGGCCGGCTCCAGCTGGTCTTCTTCGGACACGGCGTCCACAAGCCCCACAAGGAACTCCTCCCCGGCCGGCGCGCGATGTTCGCGGGCAAGGTCTCCGTCTTCAACAGGAAGATGCAGCTCGCCCACCCCACGTACCAGCTCCTCGACGCGAATGACGAGGACGAGGCGACCGAGGCCGCCGACGCCTTCGCGGGGCAGCTGCTGCCGATCTACCCGGCCTGCAAGCAGCTCGACTCCTGGCGGATCGCCAAGGCCGTGGACACGGTCCTGCCCAGCGCGCAGGAGGCGGTGGACCCACTGCCCCCGGCACTGCGCGAAGGGCGTGGCTTCGTCCCCCTGCCCGAGGCGCTGCTCCGGATCCACCGTCCGCACACCAAGGCGGACGTCGCGTCGGCCCGGGACCGGCTGCGCTGGGACGAGGCCTTCGTCCTCCAGGTCGCGCTCGCCCGCCGCCGCTACGCCGACACGCAACTCCCGGCCGTGGCCCGCAGGCCCGTCCCCGACGGGGTGCTGGACGCCTTCGACGCCACACTCCCCTTCACCCTCACCGAAGGCCAGCAGAAGGTCACCGAGGAGATCTTCGGGGCCCTGGCGACGGAACACCCCATGCACCGGCTGCTCCAGGGAGAGGTCGGCTCCGGCAAGACGCTGGTCGCGCTGCGGGCCATGCTCCGGGTCGTCGACGCGGGCGGCCAGGCGGCGATGCTCGCGCCCACCGAGGTGCTGGCCCAGCAGCACCACCGGTCCGTCACCGAGATGATGGGCTCCCTCGCCGAAGGCGGCATGCTGGGCGGATCCGACCTGGGCACGAAGGTCGTCCTGCTGACCGGCTCCATGGGGACGGCGGCCCGCAGACAGGCGCTGCTCGATCTGGTCACGGGCGAGGCCGGGATCGTCATCGGTACCCATGCGCTCATCGAGGACAAGGTCCAGTTCCATGACCTCGGCCTGGTCGTCGTCGACGAACAGCACCGCTTCGGCGTGGAACAGCGCGACGCCCTGCGCTCCAAGGGGAAACAGCCGCCCCACCTGCTCGTCATGACGGCCACCCCCATTCCCCGTACGGTCGCGATGACCGTCTTCGGTGATCTGGAGACCTCCGTACTCGACCAGCTCCCCGCGGGCCGTTCACCGATCGCCAGCCATGTCGTCCCCGCCAAGGACAAGCCCCACTTCCTCAGCCGCGCCTGGGAACGCGTCCGTGAGGAGGTGGAGAACGGCCACCAGGCGTACGTGGTCTGCCCCCGCATCGGCGACGACGCCGAGGAGGCCGGGGCGAAGAAGGGGAAGGCGGGGAAGAAGGCCGTCTCCGGCGAGGACGCGGAGAAGCGGCCACCGCTCGCCGTGCTGGACATCGCCGAGCAGCTCGCCAAGGGCCCGCTGGCCGGCCTGCGCGTCGAGGTCCTCCACGGCAGGATGCCGCCCGACGACAAGGACGACGTCATGCGCCGGTTCGCCGCCGGCCAGGCCGACGTCTTGGTCGCCACCACCGTGATCGAGGTCGGGGTGAACGTCCCCAACGCCACCGCGATGGTGATCATGGACGCGGACCGCTTCGGCGTGTCCCAGCTGCACCAGCTCAGGGGCCGCGTGGGGCGTGGCTCGGCCCCCGGTCTCTGCCTGCTGGTCAGCGAGGCCCATGAGGCGAGCCCCGCGCGGGCCAGGCTCTCCGCGGTCGCCGCCACCCTCGACGGCTTCGAGCTCTCCCGCATCGACCTCGAACAGCGGCGCGAGGGCGATGTCCTCGGCCAGGCCCAGTCCGGCGTCCGCTCCTCCCTGCGGGTGCTCAGCGTCATCGACGACGAGGAGGTCATCGCGGCTGCCCGCGAGGAGGCCGTCCGTGTCGTCGCGGACGACCCCGGGCTCGAACGCCTGCCGGAGCTGCGCACCGCGCTGGACGCCCTGCTCGACAAGGACCGGGAGGAGTACCTCGACAAGGGGTGACCGGGCGGATCCATGAGGACGCCATATCGTGGGGAGCACGGCACGCGTTCCGTCCTGTGTGCCGCCCGCGACCCGAGGAACAGACACCCATGACCCGCGTGATCGCCGGCTCGGCCGGGGGACGCCGCCTGGCCGTCCCGCCCGGCACCGGCACCCGCCCCACCTCCGACCGTGCGCGCGAGGCCCTGTTCTCCACCTGGGAAGCGCTCCTGGGCACGCTCGACGGCATCCGTGTCGCCGATCTCTACGCGGGCTCCGGCGCGGTGGGCCTGGAGGCGCTCTCGCGCGGAGCCGCCCACGCGCTGCTCGTGGAGGCCGACGCCAAGGCCGCGCGCACGGTCCGCGACAACATCCGCACCCTGGGTCTGCCCGGCGCCGAATTCCGGGCGGGCAAAGCAGAACAGATCGTGACGGGACCGGCACCCTCGGACCCGTACGACGTGGTTTTCCTCGATCCGCCGTACGCCGTCACCGACGACGATCTTGGGGAGATCCTGCTCACACTCCGTGCTCAGGGGTGGCTCACGGGCGATGCTCTCGTCACGGTGGAACGGAGCACCAGAGGCGGGGAATTCAGCTGGCCCGACGGATTCGAGCCACAGCGGTCCCGTCGCTACGGCGAAGCCACGTTTTGGTACGGTCGCGCCGCCTCTACGTGCGAAGACGCACGATGACCGCACCGGAGAGCGAGGGAACCACGTTGCGCCGCGCCGTCTGTCCGGGGTCGTTCGACCCCATCACCAACGGACATCTCGACATCATCGGACGAGCCTCGAAGCTGTACGACGTCGTGCACGTCGCCGTGATGATCAACCAGTCCAAGAAGGGCCTGTTCACCGTCGACGAGCGGATCGAGCTGATCCGCGAGGTCACGGCGGACTTCGGCAACGTCGAGGTCGAGTCCTTCCACGGCCTGCTGGTCGACTTCTGCAAGCAGCGCGACATCCCGGCGATCGTGAAGGGCCTGCGGGCCGTCAGCGACTTCGACTACGAGCTGCAGATGGCACAGATGAACAACGGCCTCTCGGGGGTCGAGACGCTCTTCGTGCCGACGAACCCGACCTACAGCTTCCTGTCGTCCTCGCTGGTCAAGGAGGTCGCCACCTGGGGCGGTGACGTGGCCCACCTGCTGCCGCCGACGGTCCACGAGGCCCTCGTGAAGCGTCTCGGCGAGAAGTGATGCGCTGACCGCCCGTCACCAGGTGTCGGACGGGCGGCGACTGGCCTTACAGTCGTCCCGTCCGTCTCCAACAGCAGCAGAGAGTGGCGAGCACACGGTGGACGTGCAGAAGAAGCTCGACGAGATCGTCGAAACGGTCGGGAACGCCCGGTCCATGCCCATGTCGGCGTCCTGCGTGGTCAACCGGGCCGAACTGCTCGCCATGCTCGAAGAGGTGCGCGAGGCCCTGCCCGGCTCGCTGGCCCACGCCGAGGAGCTCATCGGCGGACGAGAGCAGCTGGTCGAGCAGGCCAGGCAGGAGGCCGAGCGGATCATCGAGTCCGCCCGCGCCGAGCGCGGCTCGCTGATCTCCGGCACCGAGATCGCCCAGCGCTCCCAGTCCGAGGCGGACCGGATCCTGTCCGAGGCCCGCAGGGAGGCCGACGAGGTCCGCGGCGAGGCCGACGAGTACGTCGACAGCAAGCTCGCCAACTTCGAGGTCGTCCTCACCAAGACCATCGGCTCCGTCGACCGGGGGCGCGAGAAGCTCCTGGGCCGCAGCGAGGGCGTCGACGAGCAGGGCTACGAGGACCCCGACTTCGCCGAGGCGCCGGAGCGCAGCGCCGACCCCGAGACGCTCCGCCGTCGCGCCGACGACTACGTGGACACCAAGCTCGGCGCCTTCGAAGCCGTCCTCGCCAAGACGCTGGAGGCCGTCGGCCGGGGCCGCCAGAAGCTGCTCGGCCGGGTCGCCACGGACGATCTCGGCGCGCACATGGCCGCCCAGGACGCCGCGGGCGGCGGGCAGCACACCAGCGACGAGGACCACTGGGCGGGCCTGGCCGATCTGGCGGCCGCCGACCCGCGCCGCAGCCCCCAGCAGCCTTCCTACGCGCAACCCGCGCAGCCGGACTACGCGGATCCTGCCCAGCCGGGCTACGCGGATCCTGCCCAGCCGGGCTACGCGCCGGCCGCCGACTACCAGGACCCCGCACAGGCCGGCTTCCCGGTCCAGGGGCAGCCCGAGCCGCAGTACGCGCAGACGTACGGCTACCAGGACCAGCAGCAGCTCCAGGCCGACCCCTACACCGCCTACCAGCAGCAGCCCGATCCGTACGGCGCGTACCAGCAGCAGGCGTACGACCCGAACCAGCAGCAGGAGTACGGCTGGCCGCAGCAGGCCCAGGCCCCCGTGCAGCAGGGTGAGGGCGCGCTCGACGAGACCAGCCTCTTCGACACCGGCATGATCGACCTGGAACAGCTGCGCCGCTACGAACAGGGCCGCTGACCGGGGCGGGACCTACCGGATTGGGAGCTGGGCGGTACGTCCAGTATCCTGGCTCTTCGGTCGCGTGTTTGTCCGCGATCCAGGCTGCCCTCTTTCCGTCAGGACAGGGGCGGCCCTCCCGTAAACCGCACCACGCACATGATTTCGAAAGCAGGAAAAGCCCTGAACGGCCACCTCGATCACCGCAGCCCTCTCGTGTTCGATACGCGCGAGCTGGGCCGGCGTCCTGGTGCCATGAAGCGGCTGCCCCGCACGGTGGAAGCACCGAAGGACCTCGGTATCGACGGGGTCATCGGTGTGCCGGAGAACGCGCCTGTGGCGCTGGACCTCCGCCTCGAATCCGTCATGGAAGGGGTGCTTGTCACAGGCACCGCCCGTGCGACGGCCGAGGGGGAGTGCGTAAGGTGTCTGGAGCCGCTGGCCATCGAGGTCGAAGCGGACTTCCAGGAGATGTTCTCGTACCCTGACGCCGATGACCGGAACCGCAGCAGGACCGCGGACCCGGTCGACGACGCCGAGGACGACGAGGACAGGTTCTTTCTCGAGGACGACTCGTTCGACCTCGAGCCTGTGCTGCGTGACGCGGTGGTGCTCGCACTGCCGCTGCAGCCGGTGTGCAAGGAGACCTGCGCCGGCCTGTGTTCCGAATGCGGAATCAGGCTGGACGAGAATCCGGACCACCACCACGATGCCGTCGACATCCGTTGGGCGGCACTGCAAGGACTCGCCGAGACCGTTCAGGACGGCGAGAAGGACAACATGGGCGGCGCCGAACCGGGCGTCGACGAGAAGCAGGAGAAGTAGCCGTGGCTGTTCCGAAGCGGAAGATGTCGCGCAGCAACACGCGCCACCGCCGGTCGCAGTGGAAGGCTGCGGTCCCCACCCTGGTTTCGTGCGAGCGTTGCCAGGAGCCGAAGCTCCAGCACATTGCGTGCCCGAGCTGCGGCACCTATAACAAGCGCCAGGTCCTCGAGGTCTGAGCGGCTGGTGAGAGGCCCGATGTCTGAGTTGTCCAGCTCCAAGAAGCACAACGACAACATCAACACAGCCTCGTCCCACACGCTTCTGGAAGGGCGGCTCGGTTATCACCTCGAGTCCGCCCTTCTGGTGCGTGCGCTGACCCATCGCTCGTACGCGTACGAGAACGGCGGTCTGCCCACCAACGAGCGGCTGGAGTTCCTCGGGGACTCGGTGCTCGGCCTGGTGGTCACGGACACGCTGTACCGCACCCACCCCGACCTGCCCGAAGGCCAGCTGGCCAAGTTGCGGGCCGCGGTGGTCAACTCGCGTGCACTTGCGGAAGTGGGCCGCGGCCTCGAACTCGGCTCCTTCATCCGGCTCGGCCGTGGTGAAGAGGGCACGGGTGGCCGGGACAAGGCTTCCATCCTCGCCGACACCCTTGAAGCGGTGATCGGCGCCGTCTATCTCGACCAGGGCCTCAGTGTGGCCTCGGAGCTGGTCCACCGGCTCTTCGACCCGCTGATCGACAGGTCCTCCAACCTCGGAGCCGGCCTGGACTGGAAGACCAGTCTCCAGGAGCTCACCGCCAGCGAGAGCCTCGGAGTCCCCGAGTACCTCGTCACGGAGACCGGCCCCGATCACGAGAAGACCTTTACTGCTGCCGCTCGCGTCGGTGGTGTCTCGTACGGCACCGGCACCGGCCGTAGCAAGAAGGAAGCGGAGCAGCAGGCGGCGGAGTCCGCCTGGCGCGAGATCAGCGCCGCCGCGGAAGCACGGGAGACAGCGGCCAAGGCCGCTGTCGACGGAGGGGTCGCCGACACTCCTGCCGACCCGTCGCCGCACTCGGACGCCGCTCCGGCCTGAACGAAGGGGAAACCCCTCGGTGCCCTCGCGCACCGGGGGGTTTTCGCTGTCCTGTCACACCCCCGAAGGAGCGCCCGCCGTGCCCGAACTGCCCGAGGTCGAAGTCGTGCGGCGGGGTCTGGAGCGCTGGACCTCCGGCCGCACCGTCGAGGACGTGGAGGTCCTGCACCCGCGCGCGGTGCGCCGGCACCTCACGGGCGGCGCGGACTTCGCGGCCCGGCTCCGTGGTCTGCGTTTCGGCACGGCGATGCGGCGCGGCAAATACCTCTGGGTCCCCCTCGACGAGGTGGAGTCCTCACTCCTGGGCCACCTCGGCATGAGCGGGCAGCTGCTCGTGCAGCCCGAGGAGGCCGCCGACGAGAAGCACCTGCGGATCAGGGTCCGCTTCGACGACGCGCTCGGAACCGAGCTGCGCTTCGTCGACCAGCGGACCTTCGGCGGGCTGTCGCTGCACGAGAACACCCCTGACGGCCTTCCCGACGTCATCGCGCACATCGCACGCGACCCTCTCGACCCGGCCTTCGACGACACCGCCTTCCACCTGGCGCTGCGCCTGCGCCGTACGACGGTCAAGCGCGCCCTCCTCGACCAGTCCCTGATCAGCGGTGTGGGAAACATCTATGCCGACGAGGCGCTCTGGCGCAGCCGGCTGCACTACGAGCGGCCGACCGCGACCCTGACCCGCCCGAGGACCGCGGAGCTGCTCGGCCATGTCCGGGACGTGATGCGGGAGGCCCTCGACCAGGGCGGCACCAGCTTCGACAGCCTGTACGTCAACGTGAATGGCGAGTCCGGCTACTTCGACCGGTCGCTGGACGCCTACGGACGTGAGGACGAACCCTGCCACCGCTGCGGCACGCCGATGCGCCGGCGGCCTTGGATGAACCGCTCCAGCTACTTCTGCCCGCGCTGTCAGCGTCCGCCGCGAATCTCCTGACGCCCCTGGCGCAGGCTCCATCCGGGGCCTCCCGCCGTGGAGCCGCGGACAGCAGCAGCCCCCGCACTGTGTGTCTCAGGTGCGGGGGCTGTCGGTTCCGGCGGTGCGGAAGGGCTCAGAAGCCGAAGTCCTGCGTCCACCAGGGGCCGCCGGAGCCGAGGTGGACCCCCACGCCGAGCGTCTTGTAGTCGCAGTTGAGAATGTTCGCGCGGTGGCCTTCGCTGTTCATCCAGGCGTCCATCACGGCCTGGGCGCCGGCCTGGCCCCGGGCTATGTTCTCGCCGCCCAGACCCTGCACGCCGGCTGCCGCGGCACGGTCCCAGGGGGTCGCGCCGTCGGGGTCGGTGTGGCCGAAGAAGTCCCGGGCCGCCATGTCCTCGCTGAAGTCCTGGGCGAGCGAGGTCAGTGAGGTGCTGGTGGTGACCGGGCTGCAGCCGACCTTCGCGCGCTCCTCGTTGACCAGGGAGAGCACCGCGGCCTGAGCGGTGGTGGCGGACGGGCTCGCCGGGGCGGGAGCCTTGCTGCTCGGGGCGGCGGACGAGGACTTCGGAGCGGCCGGAGCCTTGGCCGCCGGGCTGGACGACGTGGTCCTCTTCGGCTTCGGGGCGGGCGCCTTCGTCCGTTCCGGTGTCTTCGTCGCCGGCTTCGAGGCGGTGGCTGACGGCTTCGTGCTCGGCTTCTCGCTGGGGGTGGCCGAGGGGGACTTCGTGGGTGGAGCGGTACGGCCGGCACCACGGTTGGCCTCGGCCGACGCGGAGGCCGACGTGCGGCCGGTCGGCTCGGCCGACGACTCGCCCTGGGTCAGCAGGTCGGGAGCACCGCCCGCTTCGACCTGGTCGGCGGACCCGCCACCGCTGACCCTGTAGCTGTCGCCGCCGGGCAGCAGCCCGGAGGCCACCGCCACCGCTCCGACGGCCACCGCCGCGGACACGCCGAGGAGCCCGGCGCGTACGGGTATACCGGCTCGCTTCTTGCGGCGTGCACCCCGGTGCCCGTCCTCCGCGGTCGCCGCGTACTGCTCAGCGGCGGGGGCCGCGCCTGCGCGTCGATGCCGTCCCATGCGCTGTGCCTTCCTCGTGCTCCGGGCGTCGTTCCGACGTCACCGTATTCAAGATCAAACTCACCCGTTCGGGTGAGGCTATTGCGAGGGGACCTTACGCCATGGCGGATTGGGGCGGCGTGCTCGCTGAGCAATTGGCCGGTTAGCGTTCGGGCATGAACGAAGATGCACGACTCGTCGTATGGGTACGCGGCCGAGTACAGCAAGTAGGATTCCGCTGGTTCACCAGGGCAAATGCTTTGGAGATCGGAAACCTCGCCGGCTTCGCCCTCAATCTCGACGACGGCCGGGTGCAGGTGGTGGCCGAAGGGCCGCGTGAGAATTGCCACCGTCTGCTCGACTGGCTCGGCTCCGACGACACACCCGGCCGCGTGGAAGGCGTCACTGAGATCTGGGACACGCCCCGCGGCGGATATGAGGGATTCGCGATCCGCTGATCGCGCCCGGGAAAGCGGGCCGGATCCGCTGTGCGTACAAGGGGTGGCGAGCGGTGGACGGAGGGCCGACAGGAGCCCCGCACCCGAAATGACCTGCGGAGGAAGGGGGCGCCCGGACATGGTTGCCAAGAAGGGCGCGTCGTGCCAGGCTGCGGCATTGACGAAGATCTACACACCCTTCGGGACCCCGCGAGAGAGTCGCGCCGCATGATCGTCAGGCCGCGCACCCCCGGGACGCCCGGCCCGTCGGCGTGTGATCGTGTTGACCGTCAAACTTTTTGGTGAGACGCTGAAAACCCCGCGCACCCTAGCTGTTCGGCAGAGCTGGTGACAGCAGAACAGCAGTGAATACAGAAGTACTGCCGAGCACCGCGGGTGCGATTTCCCATACGACCCACACCGCATCGGTCGGTCACTCAGTGTGGAGGACCATCCATCATGGCAAAGGCGCTTCTCGGTTACGTCGGCGGTTCCGACCCGCGACTCCTCGCCGAGATGCGACGGCTTCAGAAGCGCGTCCAGGACCTGGAATCCGAGCTCGTACGGATCCAGGACGAGAACGACGCGCTCAACGCCGCCGCCCAGCACCAAGAGTCGCTGCTCGACAGCATCGACATCGACGTACCCCAGGCGGAGCCCGCGCTGACCTGACCCCAAGGCCCTGCCGGGGCCGGTCGGGCCACACGCCAGCCGCTCGGGATCAACCACCGAAGTCTTCGTCACGGATCGTCGTCCCGGAACACCGAGGACTGCTCGTGATCCGGTCCGCCCGCGATCCGTTACGCAAGACTGTGCTCGGATGACTGCACAGCAGCACCGTGCAGGATTTACAAGGGACGCTCCGGCGTCCCTTCTTTCTTTCCCCCCGGGCTGTCCCCGGCCTATCGCTCTTCGCTTACCGTCTGATGTGCCCTGCACCTTCATCAGCGAAACCGAGAGTGAAAGGTAGAGTCCGGCGGCGTGCACCTCAAGGCTCTGACCCTCCGTGGTTTCAAATCGTTCGCCTCCGCCACGACCCTGCGGTTCGAACCGGGGATCACCTGTGTCGTCGGCCCCAACGGGTCGGGTAAATCCAATGTGGTGGATGCCCTCTCGTGGGTCATGGGCGAGCAGGGGGCCAAATCCCTGCGCGGCGGCAAGATGGAAGACGTGATCTTCGCCGGCACCACGGGAAGGCCGCCTCTGGGCCGTGCGGAAGTGTCGCTGACCATCGACAATTCCGATGGCGCGCTGCCCATCGAGTACGCCGAAGTGAAGATCACCCGGATCATGTTCCGCAACGGCGGCAGCGAATATCAGATCAACGGCGAGACGTGCCGGCTGCTCGACATCCAGGAACTCCTCTCGGACTCCGGTATCGGCCGCGAGATGCACGTCATCGTCGGCCAGGGCCGGCTGGACTCGGTCCTGCACGCCGATCCGACGGGGCGCCGCGCCTTCATCGAAGAGGCGGCGGGAGTGCTCAAGCACCGTAAGCGCAAGGAGAAGGCGCTGCGGAAGCTGGAGGCGATGGGCGCCAACCTCGCCCGCGTCCAGGACCTCACCGACGAACTGCGTCGTCAGCTCAAACCGCTGGGCCGGCAGGCCGCCGTGGCACGCCGGGCCGCCGTCATCCAGGCCGATCTGCGGGACGCCCGGCTGCGTCTGCTCGCCGACGACCTGGTGCGGCTGAGGGAGGCGCTGCGCGGCGAGATCGCCGACGAAGCGGCCCTCAAGCGGCGCCGGGAGGCGGCGGAGGCAGACCTCAAGGCGGCGCTCGCCCGCGAGGCGGACCTGGAGGACGAGGTGCGCCGGCTCGCGCCGCGCCTGCAACGGGCCCAGCAGACCTGGTACGAACTCTCGCAGCTGGCCGAACGCGTGCGGGGCACGATCTCGCTCGCCGACGCCCGGGTGAAGAGCGCCACTGCCGCACCGGAGGAGGAGCGGCGCGGGAGGGACCCGGAGGACATGGAGCGGGAGGCCGCCCGGATCCGCGAGCAGGAGGCGGAGCTGGAGGCGGCGCTCGAAGCGGCGGAGCACGCCCTGGAGGACACCACCGCGCACCGGGCCGAACTGGAGCGGGAGTTGGCCTCGGAGGAGCGCAGGCTCCGGGACGCGGCCCGGGCCATCGCCGACCGGCGCGAAGGGCTCGCCCGGCTCACCGGGCAGGTCAACGCGGCACGCAGCCGGGCGGGTTCGGCCCAGGCCGAGATCGACCGGCTGGCCGCGTCGCGGGACGAGGCGCAGGAGCGGGCGGTCGCGGCCCAGGAGGAGTACGAGCAGCTCAAGGCGGAGGTCGAGGGGCTCGACGCCGGTGACGCGGAGCTGGCGGAGCAGCACGAGGCGGCCAAACGGGAACTGGCCGGGGCGGAGGCCGCCCTGAGCACCGCACGCGAGGCGGTCACCGCGGCGGAACGCAGCCGCGCGGCGGTCTCCGCCCGGCACGAGGCACTGTCGCTGGGCCTCCGGCGCAAGGACGGCACCGGGGTGCTGCTCGGTGCGGGGGAGAGGCTCTCCGGGGTGCTCGGGCCGGTCGCGGAGCTGCTCACGGTGGCCCCGGGGTACGAGGTCGCGGTCGCCGCCGCACTGGGCGTGGCCGCCGACGCCGTCGCGGTGGCGGGTCCGGCCGCCGCGGCGGACGCGATCCGCCTGCTGCGCAAGCAGGACGCGGGGCGCGCGTCGCTGGTGACGGGCGGGGCCGGCGGCGGCCAGGTGCCCGCGCAGGGTACGGAGCCGCTGCGGGAGCCCGCCGACGGCCCTGCGGGCCAGGTACCCGGACAGTCGTCCGGTGCGGAGCACGGTCCCACGGCCGTCACGCTCCCCGGTGCGGAGCACGGTCCGGCAGCCTCCGGTGCGGAGCACGGTGCGGCGTCCGCCGGCCGGGCCGTCGCCACCGGGGCGTCCGCCCCGCCTGTCGTCGCCGGCCTGGTGCGGGGGCCCGGAGAACTGATGGCGGCGGTGCGGCTGCTGGTGCGCGACATGGTCGTCGTCGGAACACTGGAGGACGCCGAGGAACTGGTCGCCGCCCACCCCGGGCTGACCGCCGTCACCGCTGAGGGCGATGTGCTGGGCGCCCACTTCGCACACGGCGGATCCGCCGGGGCACCCAGCCTGCTGGAGGTCCAGGCATCCGTCGACGAGGCCGCCGCCGAACTGGCCGAGCTCGCCGTGCGCTGCGAGGAACTCGCCTCGGCCCAGCGCGACGAGGCCGCACGGCGCGGCGAGGGCGCGGCCCGGGTGGAGGAGCTCGGGGAGCGGCGCCGGGCCGCCGAGCGGGAGAAGTCCGGAGTGGCTCAGCAGCTCGGGCGGCTTGCCGGACAGGCCCGTGGCGCCGCGGGGGAGGCCGAGCGGATGACCGCGTCCGCCGCCCGGGCGCAGGAGGCGCTGGAGCAGGCCACCGAGGAGGCCGAGGAGCTGGCCGAGCGGCTGCTGGTCGCGGAGGAGACCCCGGTCGAGGAGGAGCCCGACACCTCTGTACGGGACCGGCTCGCCGCCGACGGGGCGAACGCGCGCCAGACCGAGATGGAGGCCCGTCTCCAGGCCCGTACCCACGAGGAACGGGTCAAGGCGCTTGCAGGGCGGGCCGATGCCCTCGACCGCGGGGCCAGGGCCGAGCGCGAGGCGCGTGCCCGTGCGGAGCAGCGCCGCGCCCGGCTGCGCCACGAGGCCGCCGTGGCCACCGCCGTGGCGTCGGGCGCCCGGCAGCTGCTCGCCCATGTCGAGGTCTCGGTCGTACGGGCCGAGGAGGAACGGACCAGGGCCGAGGCGGCGAAGGCCGAACGCGAGCGGGACCTGGCGGCCGAACGCGGGCGGGGCCGTGACCTCAAGAGCGAGCTCGACCGCCTCACCGACTCGGTTCACCGGGGCGAGGTGCTCGGCGCCGAGAAGCGGCTGCGCATGGAGCAGGTGGAGGCCAAGGCGCTGGAGGAGTTCGGTGTCGAGCCTGCCGGCCTGGCCGCCGAGTACGGTCCGGAACAGCTGGTGCCGCCGTCCCCCGCGGCGGAGGGCGAGGAGCTTCCGGCCGATCCTGAGCACGCGCGCAACCAGCCCGTGCCCTTCGTCAGGGCCGAGCAGGAGAAGCGGCTGAAGGCGGCCGAACGGGCGTATCAGCAACTCGGGAAGGTGAATCCTCTCGCCCTAGAGGAGTTCTCGGCACTGGAGGAACGGCACAAGTTCCTCTCCGAGCAGCTCGAAGACCTGAAGAAGACCCGGGCCGATCTGATGCAGGTGATCAAGGAGGTCGACGAGCGGGTCGAGCAGGTGTTCACGGAGGCCTTCCGGGACACCGCACGCGAGTTCGAGGGTGTGTTCTCCCGGCTCTTCCCGGGCGGCGAAGGCCGTCTGATCCTCACGGACCCGGACAACATGCTGACGACCGGTCTGGACGTCGAGGCCAGGCCGCCGGGCAAGAAGGTCAAGCGGCTCTCCCTGCTGTCCGGTGGAGAGCGATCCCTTACGGCCGTTGCCCTGCTGGTCTCCATCTTCAAGGCGAGGCCGAGCCCGTTCTACGTCATGGACGAGGTGGAGGCGGCGCTCGACGACACGAATCTGCAGCGCCTGATCCGGATCATGGTGGAGCTCCAGGAGAGCTCCCAGCTCATCGTCATCACGCACCAGAAGCGGACGATGGAGGTCGCCGACGCGCTGTACGGCGTCTCGATGCAGGGCGACGGCGTCTCCAAGGTGATCAGCCAGCGGCTCCGCTGAGCCCTCCGTTCGCTGACTGACGAGCGGTCACATCTCCTTTACCTAATCTTCAACAGTTCAACGCACCTTTTGGGCGTTCCTGGGTACTTGTGAGGGACTACTTCACGAGAATCGAGTCTTGACTTCGAAACTTGAACGCATAACCTCAGCAATGTTGTTTTTACCTTCAAGTGGTGGTCGACCGGAAGTTGTGAACCACTAGGAGGGCTCACCCCCCACACCTGACGTTGCGGCCAGGTACCAGGAGTTCATGTGACCAGCACAGCGCGCGGACCGGAGTCCGGAGCCCGGGAGGCCCACCCGGACCATCTCGGCCATGTCATCTTCATCACCGCAGCCGCAGCGATGGGCGGCTTTCTCTTCGGCTACGACAGCTCCGTCATCAACGGCGCCGTCGAGGCCATCCGTCACCGCTACGACATCGGGTCGGGGACGCTTGCCCAGGTGATCGCCATCGCGCTGATCGGCTGTGCGATCGGTGCGGCGACGGCGGGACGCATCGCCGACCGGATCGGCCGTATCCGCTGTATGCAGATCGCCTCGGTGCTGTTCACCATCAGCGCCGTCGGATCCGCGCTGCCGTTCGCCCTCTGGGACCTCGCCATGTGGCGGATCATCGGCGGCTTCGCGATCGGTATGGCCTCGGTCATCGGCCCGGCCTATATCGCCGAGGTCTCGCCGCCCGCCTACCGCGGCCGCCTCGGCTCCTTCCAGCAGGCTGCCATCGTCGTCGGTATCGCCATCTCCCAGCTGGTCAACTACGGCATCCTGCAGATCGCCGACGGCGATCAGCGGGGCAAGATCGCCGGCTTCGAGGCCTGGCAGTGGATGCTCGGCGTGATGGTCGTACCGGCCATCCTGTACGGGCTGCTGTCCTTCGCGATCCCCGAATCGCCGCGCTTCCTGATCTCCGTCGGCAAGAAGGACCGCGCCCGGAAGATCCTCGAAGAGGTCGAGGGCAAGAACATCGACCTCGACGCGCGCGTGGACGAGATCGAGACGGCCATGCACCGGGAACACAAGTCCAAGTTCAGCGACCTGCTGGGGAGCCGCTTCGGCTTCCTGCCGATCGTCTGGGTCGGTATCGGCCTGTCGGTCTTCCAGCAGCTCGTCGGCATCAACGTCGCCTTCTACTACTCGGCGACGCTGTGGCAGTCCGTCGGCATCGACCCGACCGACTCGTTCTTCTACTCGTTCACCACGTCGATCATCAACATCATCGGCACCGTGATCGCCATGGTCCTGGTGGACCGGGTCGGCCGCAGGCCGCTCGCGCTCGTCGGATCCATCGGTATGGCCGTCGCCCTGGCGTTCGAGGCCTGGGCCTTCTCCGCGGATCTCGTCGACGGCAAGCTGCCCACGACCCAGGGCACCGTCGCCCTGATCGCCGCCCACGTCTTCGTGCTCTTCTTCGCCCTGTCGTGGGGTGTCGTGGTCTGGGTCTTCCTCGGCGAGATGTTTCCGAACCGGATCCGCGCCGCCGCGCTCGGTGTCGCCGCCTCCGCGCAGTGGATCGCCAACTGGGCGATCACCGCGAGCTTCCCGAGCCTGGCCGACTGGAACCTGTCGGGCACCTACATCATCTACACCTGCTTCGCCGTGCTCTCGATCCCCTTCGTGCTCAAGTTCGTGAAGGAGACCAAGGGCAAGGCGCTGGAGGAGATGGGCTGATCCCCGCTGCCCCTCTCCTCGACCCCGCTGCCCCGGTCCGGCCCATGCCGGCCCGGGGCAGCGTTCTGTTCCGTCCCGGGCCGTCCGCCGACGCGGCGTCAGAACCGGGCCGGGGCGCCGCCCGTCCCGTCCGCCGGGCGCGGCAGTACCGCGTACGCCCCGGCCGCGACAAGGAGTGTGGCCGCCCAGCCCAGCCCGTGACGCCCGGTCCAGGAAGTGGCGAGCGGGCCGGAGAACCACTCGACGTCGGTGAACAGCAGCCCCGTCACGAGCGCCAGGGCCCAGGCGCCCATGGCCTGCGGGCTGAACCCCCTTGTGTACCAGTAGCCGCTGCCCGGTGTGGTGTCCATGAGGGCCACCGCGTCGTACGTACGGCCCCGCAGCAGATCCACACCGAAGACACCGATCCAGGCGGAGAAGGTCACACCGAGCAGCGTCAGGAACGAGAGGAAGGTGTCGATGAAACTCGTCGCCACCATCATCAGCGTTCCGCCGAGCAGCAGACTGATCGTCGCGTTCACGCCCACGGCCCAGGCGCGGGGAATGGCGAACCCGAGCGTCTGCGCGGTGAAACCGGCGGAGTACATCGACATCGCGTTGATCAGCACCATGCCGACGACGGCTGTCAGGAGATAGGGCACCGAGATCCACTTCGGCAGCAGCTCGCCGATGAACGCCACGGGATCCTTCGTGACCGCCAGGTGCGGTGAGCTCACCGCCATCACCGCGCCCATCATGACCATCGGTAGCACCGTGACCAGCGCCCCGCCCACGGTCGCGCCGACCATCGCCCGGCCGGACGCGGTGCGCGGCAGGTAGCGGGCGAAGTCCGGGGCCGAGGGGACCCATGAGATGCCACCGGCCGCCAGTGTCCCGATCCCCGCGATCATCATCGCCGCCGGACCCGGCGGCCGGTCCAGGATCGTCCGCCACGGGGCCGAGCCGATCAGGTCGGCCAGGACCAGGAGACTCGCGGCCCCGAAGAGCCGTACGGACACCCAGGAGGACATCCGTAGCGCCCTGATCCCGAGCCCCGACACGAGGAAGCCGGCGGCGACGAAGGCCGTCAGCGTCACCAGGACCAGAGTGTGGGTGCGCTGGATGTCGAACAACAGATCGAGTGCCGCCAGCAGGGCATAGGAGCCGGTGACCGCGTTCACGGTCTCCCACCCCCAGCGGACCACCCACAGCAGGGCCCCGGGGAAGAAATTGCCGCGCTGTCCGAAAACAGCCCTGGAAAGTGCCATGCCGGGAGCCCCGCCGCGCTTGCCCGCGATCGACACGAGGCCGACCAGTCCGAACGAGAGCACGGGGGCCGTGACCGCCACGGCCAGCACCTGCCAGAAGTTCAGCCCGTTGAAGACGGTGAGCCCGGCTCCCACGGTCAGCAGCAGCACCGTCATGTTGGCCGTCACCCAGGTGGGGAACAGGGTGCGGACCCGGCCGGTGCGTTCGTCGTCGGGGACGGGATCCAGGCCGCGGTTCTCCACGGGCAGCAGCGTACCTTTACGCCCAAAAGTGGCATACAGGCCATGCGGTCGACGCCCCTCGCTCTCCGGGGCCGCGCCGGACCCCGGCTGTGGCCGATACTGGACGCGTTATGGAAATCGTCATCCTTGCTGTAGTCATCGCCCTGGTCGCGGTCGGCCTGATCAGCGGGCTCGTGGTCAGCAGCCGCAAGAAGAAGCAGCTGCCGCCCGAGGCGCCGTCGAGCACGCCGACCCTCACTCCTCCCGCCGAACCCCGCGTCGGCGAGGAGGCCGAGACGCCGCGCGACGAAGCGCGGCGCACCATCGAGGAGGTCGGTCTCCCCGGCGCCGGGACTCCCGTCGAGGAAACCCCCGTCGTCATCGAGCCGGAGATCCCCGAGCTCGAAGTCCCCGAGCCCACCGCCGGCCGGCTGGTCCGGCTCCGCGCCCGGCTCGCCCGTTCACAGAACTCCCTGGGCAAGGGGCTGCTCACGCTTCTGTCCCGCGACAATCTCGACGAGGACACCTGGGAGGAGATCGAGGACACCCTCCTCACCGCCGATGTCGGCGTCGCGCCCACCCAGGAGCTGGTGGAGCGGCTCCGTGAACGGGTCCGTGTCCTCGGCACCCGTACGCCCGACGAACTGCGCACCCTGCTGCGTGAGGAGCTCATCACCCTCCTCGGCCCCGACCTCGACCGCGTGGTGAAGACGGAAGGCGGCGAGGAGACACCCGGCGTCGTGATGGTCGTCGGAGTCAACGGCACCGGCAAGACGACCACGACGGGCAAGCTCGCCCGGGTGCTCGTCGCCGACGGCCGCAGCGTCCTGCTCGGCGCAGCCGACACCTTCCGCGCCGCCGCCGCCGACCAGCTCCAGACCTGGGGCGAGCGCGTCGGCGCCCGTACGGTACGCGGCCCCGAGGGCGGCGATCCCGCTTCGATCGCCTTCGACGCGGTGAAGGAGGGCATCGCCGAGGGCGCCGACGTGGTGCTCATCGACACCGCGGGCCGGCTGCACACCAAGACCGGTCTCATGGACGAGCTGGGCAAGGTCAAGCGGGTCGTGGAGAAGCACGGGCCGCTCGACGAGATCCTGCTCGTCCTCGACGCCACGACCGGACAGAACGGTCTCGTCCAGGCGCGGGTCTTCGCCGAGGTGGTCGACATCACCGGCATCGTGCTCACCAAGCTGGACGGCACCGCCAAGGGCGGCATCGTGATCGCCGTCCAGCGCGAGCTGGGCGTCCCCGTGAAGCTCATCGGCCTCGGCGAGGGTCCGGACGACCTCGCCCCGTTCGAGCCGGACGCCTTCGTCGACGCGCTGATCGGCGACTGACGGGACGCATCCCACGTACGCCGAAGGGCGGTGGACCCGAGAGGGGTTCACCGCCCTTCGGCTTTCACCACCGGTGGCATATGTAGGCGAGCGTGCCCAGCAGCAGCCGGGCCTGCGGGGGAGCGGAGGCCGTGTCCGGCACCGGCGGACGCAGCCAGCGGACCGGGCCGAGGCCCCCGAGGTCCGACGGGGGAGCGGTGACGTACGCACCCCGGCCCAGCGCCCGCAGGTCCAGATCCGCGTCGTCCCAGCCCATCCGGTAGAGCAGTCCGGGCAGCCCGGCCGCGGCCCCGGGGGCGACGAAGAACTGTGTACGACCCGTCGGCGTCACCGCCACCGGCCCCAGCGGCAGTCCCATCCGCTCCATGCGTACCAGCGCACGCCGGCCGGCGGCCTCGGGGACGTCGAGGACGTCGAAGGACCGGCCGGCGGGGAGCAGCATCGAGGCCCCCGGAACCTCCGCCCAGGCGTCAGCGGCCATGCCGAGGGTGGCGCCCGGCGGCACCTCGCGTGCGAAGTCGAGCGGATGCGCGCCGGGCGCGGCGCAGGCGCTGTCGCCGCACGAGCAGACCCCTGCCGCGGCGCGCGCGCCGGGGGCCACCGCCCAGCCCCAGAGTCCTGTGTATTCGGCCACCGCGGTCGCCCCGGCCGTGCGGCCGCGGCGCCGCGTGCCGGACCGTATCTCCCGGATGCCGCCGATCGTGAAGCCCATGCCCCCTCCAACGGGTCCGACTCACCGGTGGTTACGACCCGGAGCACCGGACGTCCTCCGTCGCCGCCGATCCGTCGGAGCTCGGGGTGGTGTCCCAGGGGTGTGCGAGCTGAGCCGCGCGCCCCTGAATGCTTCACTCCGCTTGCTGCTGATCGCGGCCTGTCAAGTGAATCGCGGACTACGCCGAACGGGTTCATCCGAAGGGGTGGCGAATGGTGGCGTTTCCGCAACGGCCCTCGCCGAAGCGGTGATCGTAGGATTACTGTGGGTACTCGAAGCTGCAATTGCATCTGCAGTTGAGTATGCCCAGGGCAATTCGCCGATCTGTTCGATCATGCGGGACGTGCGTACGGACAGTACCGGGGCGCGGCATTCTGATAGAGGTTCGCGCGACAGGTTTCAGCGGGATGGGGGCGTTCCAGTGAGTGGCAGTGGCGCAGGCGAGACGAGTGCCGGGAAGCGCCCCAACGGGCAATTGGGATCGTGGTTCGTGCGGAGCGGCTGGTCGAAGGGCGAGCTCGCCCGCCAGGTGAACCGTCGGGCCCGGCAGCTGGGTGCCCACCACATCAGCACCGACACGTCCCGGGTGCGCCGCTGGCTCGACGGCGAACAGCCCCGCGAACCGATTCCGCGCATCCTCTCCGAGCTCTTCTCCGAGCGCTTCGGCACCGTCGTCTCCGTCGAGGACCTCGGGCTGCGCGCCGCCCACCAGGCACCCTCGGTGGCGGGGGTCGACCTGCCCTGGGCGGGACCGCAGACCGTCGCGCTGCTCAGCGAGTTCTCCCGCAGCGACCTCATGCTCGCCAGGCGCGGCTTCCTCGGCAGCTCCCTCGCACTGGCCGCCGGCCCCACCCTCATCGAGCCCATGCAGCGCTGGCTGGTGCCCGTCACCCGCCCGGGGCAGCCGGAACCCGAGCTGCCGGCCGCGGACAGCCGCCCCTCGCGGCTCTCCGGCCCCGAGCTGGACCTGCTGGAATCCACCACGGCGATGTTCCGCCAGTGGGACGCCCAGTGCGGTGGCGGGCTGCGGCGCAAGGCCGTCGTCGGCCAGCTCCACGAGGTCACCGACCTGCTCCAGGAGCCGCAGCCCCAGTCCACCGCCAGGCGGTTGTTCCGCTGCGCCGCCGAACTGGCCGAGCTCGCGGGCTGGATGAGCTACGACGTGGGCCTCCAGCCCACCGCCCAGAAGTACTTCGTACTCGCCCTGCACGCCTCCAAGGAGGCCGGCGACAAGCCGCTGGGTTCCTACATCCTCTCCAGCATGAGCCGCCAGATGATCCACCTCGGCCGGCCCGACGACGCACTCGAACTGATCCATCTCGCCCAGTACGGCAGCCGTGACTGCGCCACGTCACGGACCCAGGCCATGCTGTATGCGATGGAGGCCCGCGCCTACGCCAACATGGGCCAGCCGAGCAAGTGCAAGCGAGCGGTCAGGATGGCCGAGGACACCTTCGCCGACGCCGCCCTCGACGACGAGCCCGAGCCCGACTGGATCCGTTTCTTCTCCGACGCCGAACTGCACGGCGAGAACGCCCACTCCTACCGTGACCTCGCCTATGTCGCGGGCCGGAGCCCCACGTACGCCTCGCTCGCCGAGCCCGTCATGGCCCGCGCCGTCGAGCTCTTCGGCGACGACGACGAACACCAGAGGTCCTACGCGCTCAATCTGATCGGCATGGCCACCGTGCATCTCCTCAAGCGGGAGCCGGAGGAGTCGACGGTCCTCGCCACCACGGCCCTGAGGATCGCCAAGAAGGTCAGGTCGGAGCGCGTCAACACCAGGCTCCGCAAGACCGTCGACACCGCTGCCAGGGACTTCGGGGACATTCCCGAGGTCGCCCGGCTCACCGACCTGCTCACCGAGCAGCTCCCGGAGACCGCCGAAGCGGTCTGACCGGCACCTCCGCCACCGGCCACGACGGCCGCCCCGTACCACCCGACTCGGCTCCCCCATCGCCAGGTCAGCGGGTCGCCGTCGTGGCCGGTTCACGTCGTCGTGCGCTCCTGCCGCACCGTATGCGGCGCAGGCAGCATGGTAGGCACCACACCGGGCCCGACACCCCGGGTTCATCGGTACGTAACACGCGGAGCTCCTTCGTCACTGCGGTGAAACACCGTGCGGCATTCGTGGAAACCGCGCTGCGCGAATCTCATGGCGCATAACCGGCCCGCACCTTTTCACCGTGGTCCCGCACCCCCGCACGTGGCCGCACCGACGACGAGGAGACGCCGATGCCCCCAGGCATCACGACGCTTGCCGCAGACGCCCCGCAGCTGTCTGCCGCCAACACAGGGTTCATGCTCATCTGCTCCGCGCTGGTGATGCTCATGACCCCGGGTCTGGCCTTCTTCTACGGAGGCATGGTCCGCGTCAAGAGCACCCTGAACATGCTGATGATGAGCTTCATCAGCCTCGGGATCGTCACGATCCTCTGGGTGCTCTACGGGTTCAGCCTCGCCTTCGGCACCGACGTCGGCTCCGTCATCGGCTGGAGCTCGGACTACGTCGGCCTCAGCGGAATCGGTGTGACCGAGCTCTGGGACGGCTACACCATCCCGACCTACGTCTTCGCGGTCTTCCAGCTGATGTTCGCCGTGCTCACCCCGGCTCTCATCAGCGGCGCCCTCGCCGACCGGGTCAAATTCACCTCCTGGGCCCTGTTCATCACCCTCTGGGTCACCGTCGTCTACTTCCCCGTCGCCCACTGGGTATGGGGTGCGGGCGGCTGGCTGTACGAGCTGGGTGTCATCGACTTCGCGGGCGGTACGGCCGTCCACATCAACGCGGGCGCGGCGGCCCTCGGCGTGATCCTCGTCATCGGCAAGCGGGTCGGCTTCAAGAAGGACCCGATGCGGCCCCACAGCCTGCCGCTCGTGATGCTCGGTGCGGCCCTCCTGTGGTTCGGCTGGTTCGGCTTCAACGCCGGCTCGTGGCTCGGCAACGACGACGGTGTCGGCGCCGTCATGTTCGTCAACACGCAGGTCGCCGCCGGTGCGGCGGTCCTCGGCTGGCTCGCCTACGAGAAGATCCGCCACGGCTCCTTCACCACCCTGGGTGCCGCCTCGGGCGCCGTCGCCGGCCTTGTCGCCATCACCCCCGCGGGCGGTTCCGTCAGTCCCCTCGGCGCCATCGCCGTCGGTGTGATCGCCGGTGTCCTGTGCGCCATGGCCGTCGGCCTCAAGTACAGGTTCGGCTACGACGACTCCCTGGACGTCGTCGGCGTCCACCTCGTCGGCGGTGTCATCGGCTCGCTCCTCGTCGGCTTCTTCGCCACCGGCGGTGTGCAGTCCGACGCCAAGGGCCTCTTCTACGGCGGTGGCCTCGACCAGCTCGGGAAGCAGGCCGTCGGAGTGTTCGCGGTCCTCGCGTACTCCCTGGTGGTCTCCGCGGTCCTCGCCTTCATCCTGGACAGGACGATCGGGATGCGGGTCTCCGAGGACGACGAGATCTCCGGCATCGACCAGATCGAGCACGCCGAGACGGCATACGACTTCAGCGGCGCCGGCGGAGGCGCGGTCACGCGCACCGCGCCTCCGGCGCCCGGCACCACGGCAGCCCCGACGAACAAGAAGGTGGACGCATGAAGCTCATCACCGCAGTCGTGAAGCCACACAGGCTGGACGAGATCAAGGAGGCCCTCCAGGCCTTCGGCGTCCAGGGCCTCACGGTCACGGAAGCCAGCGGCTACGGGCGTCAGCGCGGACACACCGAGGTCTACCGTGGTGCCGAGTACACCGTCGACCTCGTCCCGAAGATCCGCATCGAGGTCCTCGTCGAGGACGAGGACGCCGAACAGCTCATCGACGTGGTCGTCAAGGCCGCCCGGACCGGCAAGATCGGTGACGGCAAGGTGTGGAGCGTCCCGGTCGAGACCGCGATCCGCGTACGGACCGGCGAACGCGGCCCGGACGCACTCTGACCGACGGTCCCTGTGAACGGAAAGGCAGCTGGGTGACGAGCACCGAAGTGACCACCGAATCCGAGGACTCGGGACCCAGCGGCTACGCGGCGGCCCGGCTGCGTCTTCTCCAGGAGAAGACGCGGTCCGGGCCGCCGCGCCGTGCGGCCCTGGCCCGGCTCACCGACGACTGGCTCACCGGGCTGTTCACCGCGGCCGCCGAGCGGGCGGGCGTCCGCGGCGCCGCCCTCGTCGCCGTCGGCGGGTACGGGCGCGGCGAGCTGTCCCCGCGCAGCGACCTCGACCTCCTGCTCCTGCACGACGGCACCGCCGACGCCGGAGCCGTCGCCGCGCTCGCCGACGGGATCTGGTACCCCGTCTGGGACCTGGGCCTCGCCCTCGACCACTCCGTACGCACCCCTGGCGAAGCGCGCAGGACCGCGGGGGAGGACCTCAAGGTCCAGCTCGGACTGCTCGACGCCCGCCCCGTCGCCGGAGACCTCGGCCTCGTCGCCGGACTGCGGACCGCGGTCCTCGCCGACTGGCGAAACCAGGCCCCGAAACGCCTCCCCGCCCTCGACGAGCTCTGCCGCGAGCGGGCCGAACGTATGGGCGAGCTCCAGTTCCTCCTGGAACCCGACCTCAAGGAGGCCCGCGGCGGCCTCCGCGACGCCACCGCCCTGCGTGCCGTCGCCGCCTCCTGGGTCGCGGACGCGCCCCGTGAGGGCCTCGCGGAGGCACGCCGTACGCTCCTCGACGCGCGCGACGCACTCCACCTGACCACCGGCCGGGCCACCGACCGCCTCGCGCTGCAGGAACAGGACCAGGTCGCCGAAGCCCTCGGTCTCCTCGACGCCGACGCCCTGCTCCGTCAGGTGTACGAGGCCGCCAGGACCGTCTCGTACGCCACCGACGTCACCTGGCGCGAGGTCAACCGGGTCCTTCGGGCCCGCTCCGTCCGGCCACGGCTGCGGACGATCCTCGGCGGGGGAGCCAAGGCCGCCCCGGAACGCACCCCGCTCGCCGAAGGCGTGGTCGAGGCCGACGGCGAAGTCGTCCTCGCGCGCACGGCCCGCCCCGAACGCGACCCCGTGCTCACGCTCAGGGCCGCCGCCGCGGCGGCGGAGGCCGGGCTGCCGCTCTCCCGCCACCTCGTACGCCACCTGGGCACCGCGGCCCAGCCGCTGCCCGTGCCGTGGCCCGCCCAGGCCCGAGAGGAGCTCGTCACCCTGCTGGGTGCCGGCGAATCCACCGTCGGCGTGTGGGAAGCCCTCGAAGCGGAAGGCATCGTCACCCGCCTGCTGCCCGACTGGGAGCGGGTCCACTGCCGGCCCCAGCGCAACCCCGTGCACACCTGGACCGTCGACCGGCACCTCGTCGAGACAGCCGTCCGCGCCTCCCACCTCACGCGCCGCGTCGGCCGCCCCGACCTTCTCCTGATCGCCGCCCTGCTCCACGACATCGGCAAGGGCTGGCCCGGGGACCACTCCGTCGCGGGCGAGGTCATCGCCCGCGACATGGCCGGCCGCATCGGCTTCGACAAGCAGGACGTGGGCGTCGTCGCCACGCTCGTACGCCACCATCTCCTGCTCATCGACACCGCGACCCGGCGCGACCTCGACGACCCGGCGACCGTCCGCTCCGTCGCCACGGCCGTGGGCAGCGCCTCCACCCTGGAACTCCTGCACGCGCTCACCGAGGCCGACGCGCTGGCCACCGGCCCCGCCGCCTGGAGCTCCTGGCGGGCCTCCCTCGTCGCCGACCTGGTCAAGCGGGTCGCCGCGCTCCTGGCCGGTGAGGAACCCCCCGCACCGGAGCCGCTCGCGCCCAGCGCCGAGCAGGAACGCCTGGCCGTGGAGGCCCTGCGCACGGGCGAGCCCGTCCTGTCACTCCACACCCGCCCCGAACCGGCCCCCGAGGACGGCGGGCCCGAACCCGTCGGCGTCGAACTCCTCATCGCGCTGCCCGACCGCCCGGGTGTCCTGCCCGCCGCGGCCGGAGTGCTCGCCCTGCACCGCCTCACGGTGCGCGCCGCCGACCTGCGGGCCGTCGAGCTCCCCACGGAGATGGGCGAATCGGCCGGCCTGCTGGTGCTCAGCTGGCGGGTCGCGGCCGAGTACGGCTCACTGCCGCAGGCCGCCCGGCTGCGCGCAGACCTCGTGCGCGCCCTGGACGGCTCCCTGGACATCCGGGCCAGGCTCGCCGAACGCGAGGCGGCCTATCCACGGCGGCGCGGCGTGAAGGCCCCGCCCCCCAGGGTGACCGTCGCGGCGGCGGGCTCCCGGCTGGCCACCGTCATCGAGGTGCGCGCCCAGGACGCCCCCGGGCTGCTGCACCGGATCGGCCGGGCGCTGGATCAGAGCGCGGTGCGGGTGCGCAGCGCTCATGTCTCCACCCTCGGAGCGAACGCGGTGGACGCCTTCTACGTCACGGACCGCGACGGTGAACCACTGGCTCCGGAGCGGGCCGCGGCGGTGGCAGGGGAGGTCGAGAAGGAGCTCGGCTGACGCCCTGTCCCAGGCCCTTTCGTCACGAGAAACGGGCGAGGGCTTTGCGTCCTCCGGGGTCCGGATACCCTGGAGAGCGACTGACCTGCCACGCCCCCGACCCTGAGGACCGACGAGCGCCGTGTTCGATACTCTCTCCGACCGCCTTAGCGCGACTTTCAAAAACCTCAGGGGCAAGGGCCGCTTGTCCGAGGCGGACATCGACGCCACGGCTCGCGAGATCCGTATCGCCCTGCTCGAGGCCGATGTCGCCCTCCCTGTCGTCCGCGCGTTCATCGCCAACATCAAGGAGCGGGCGCGAGGCGCCGAGGTCTCCCAGGCGCTGAACCCCGCCCAGCAGGTCGTCAAGATCGTCAACGAGGAGCTCGTAGGCATCCTCGGCGGCGAGACCCGGCGGCTCAGGTTCGCCAAGAACCCGCCCACCGTGATCATGCTCGCGGGTCTGCAGGGTGCTGGTAAGACCACCCTCGCCGGAAAGCTCGGTCTCTGGCTCAAGAGCCAGGGGCACTCGCCGCTGCTCGTCGCGTGTGACCTCCAGCGCCCCAACGCCGTCAACCAGCTGAGCGTCGTCGCCGACCGCGCGGGTGTCTCGGTGTACGCGCCGGAGCCGGGCAACGGAGTGGGCGACCCGGTCAAGGTCGCCAAGGACTCCATCGAGTTCGCCAAGGCCAAGGTCCACGACATCGTGATCGTCGACACCGCCGGCCGCCTCGGCATCGACGAGGAGCTGATGCGGCAGGCCGCGGACATCCGCGACGCCGTCAGCCCCGACGAGATCCTCTTCGTCGTCGACGCGATGATCGGCCAGGACGCGGTCAACACCGCGGAGGCCTTCCGTGACGGCGTCGGTTTCGACGGCGTGGTGCTCTCCAAGCTCGACGGTGACGCCCGAGGTGGTGCCGCCCTGTCGATCGCCCACGTCACGGGCAAGCAGATCATGTTCGCGTCGAACGGTGAGAAGCTCGAGGACTTCGACGCCTTCCACCCCGACCGCATGGCGTCCCGCATCCTCGACATGGGTGACCTGCTCACCCTGATCGAGCAGGCGGAGAAGACCTTCAGCCAGGAAGAGGCCGCCAAAATGGCCTCCAAGCTGGCGTCGAGCAAGGGTAAGGACTTCACGCTCGACGACTTCCTGGCGCAGATGGAGCAGGTCAGGAAGATGGGCTCCATCTCCAAGCTGCTCGGGATGCTGCCCGGAATGGGGCAGATCAAGGAACAGATCAACAACATCGACGAGCGCGACGTCGACCGCATGGCCGCGATCATCAAGTCGATGACCCCGAAGGAACGCGCCGAGCCGACGATCATCAACGGCTCGCGCCGGGCCCGTATCGCCAAGGGCTCCGGTGCCGAGGTCTCCGCGGTCAAGGGCCTGATCGAGCGGTTCTTCGAGGCCCGCAAGATGATGTCGAAGATGGCCCAGGGCGGCGGCATGCCGGGGATGCCCGGGATGCCGGGCTCGGGCGGCGGCCCCGGCCGTCAGAAGAAGCAGGTCAAGCAGGCCAAGGGCAAGCGCAAGAGCGGCAACCCGATGAAGCGCAAGGCCGAGGAGGAGGCCGCGGCCGCCCGCCGCGAGCAGGCGGCGCAGGGCGGCGCGCTGGGTCTGCCGGCCCAGGAGGACAAGAACTTCGAACTGCCGGACGAGTTCAAGAAGTTCATGGGCTGACCGGCCGGGAAGTGAACGAAGGGGCACCCCGCCGTGCGGGGTGCCCCTTCGTCTTCCCGTGTGACCGTTTCCCGTGACCGTTTCCCGTGACGACTGTGCGCGACGACGGTTACGCCACGCACACCAGGTAGCGGAAGACGTTCGGCATCCACACCGTGCCGTCGGGCCGCAGATGCGGATGCAGGGCCTCCGCGACCTCCTTCTCCACCTGGATACGGTCCGTCGCCCGGATCGCCGTGTCGAACAGCCCGGTCGACAGCAGGCCGCGCACCGCGCTGTCCACGTCCGCGTATCCGAACGGGCAGGACACCCGCCCCGAGCCGTCCGGCTTGAGCCCGGCCCGCGCCGCGACCTCTTCCAGGTCGTCCCGCAGCGCCGACCGCCAGCCGTTGCCCGAACGCGGGCGCGCCGACTCCGTGAGCCTGGCGGCCACCCTCAGCACCGGAGCCGTGGCGCACCGCTCGGGCGGCCCCCAGCCGGCCAGCACCACCGTGGCGCCCCGCACGGCCAGCGGCACGGCGGACGCCAGCGCGGGCGCGAGCCCCTCGGAATCCCCGGCCGCACAGCCGATCGGCTGGAAGGCGGTCAGCAGGTTGTACGGCGCCTCGCCGTCCGGGACGGCCGACGGAATGCCGTCCACCAGCCTGGCCCGAGGACGCGTACGGCCTGGGCCCGCGTCCTGTCCGGGATCGGAGTCGAGGCGCGCGCGGGCCAGGGTGAGCCGTTCGTGGTCGGTGTCGACGCCGGTGACGCGCGCCCCGCGTGAGGCCGCGATCAGCAGCGCGAGCCCGGAACCGCAGCCGAGGGAGAGCATTCGCGTACCGCCTCCGACTTCGAGGCGCTCGTACACCGCCTCGTAGAGCGGTGCCAGCATGCGCTCCTGGATCTCGGCCCAGTCGCGGGCGCGGGTACCGGCGTCCACCGGGGCGGACGGATCCGCGTACCTGTGGTGCCGGACGAGCGTAGGTGTCATGGAATGCGCCCCAATCCGCCGTGAGGTCGGTCGTGCCCGAGTGAGGTCCCCCATGTCTATGTGCTGTGTATGTGCGCCCACAGCCCCCGTATGTCAGAGAACTCCGCATCGGCGGTCCCGTCCAGAGGCGGGACGGGGTGGGATGGCAATGCTTGCGTGCTCCGGTCGTGCGCCCCCGGGCGCAGCGCCGCCGGCGCGGGCGCCGGGAACAGCACGCCTGCTGCTCGCTTCCTCACAGTCTTACCCGACACGCGGGGCGCAGCACGTCGAGCGCCCCGGCACCGGGCTGTGACCGGTGCGCGGCCGTCGCTCCGTGCCGGGTAGTGTCACCCGCGGGGCGCCTGTCCACGCCGGTGCGTACGCGTTGCTACGTACCAGCTTGGTGCGAGCTGTGAGACTTCTCCGCTGATCTGCGCACCCGCCCTCGTCCGGACGCATCAAGGGCAACTGACTGGTACGTGCAAATTATTTGAGATGCCCCGGAATAGGAACACCGGAGCACTCAGGCTCGTTGTTCACGACGTGAGCACGACACCACCTGTACTTGCCGCAGAGCTGGCACAGGCGTGGGCCGACATTCAGCGGTACCACCCCGAGCTGCCCGATCTTGCCGCGCCCGAGTCCCTGATCGGAGAGTCCTCGTCCGCCTGTGGCGCCGAGCTCTCCTTCGAACGGCTGCTCCATGAGGCAGTCCACGGCATCGCCGCCGCGAGAGGTGTCCGGGACACCTCACGCGCCGGCCGTTACCACAACCGACGCTTCCTCGCGATCGCCGAGGAGCTGGGCCTCGATCATGCCGAGGAACCCCACCCCAGCAGCGGATTCTCGCTGGTGACGCTGAATCCTGAGGCCAAACGCAGATACCGCCCTACGACAGAACGGCTGCAACGGGCGCTCAAGGCGCACACCGTGGCCACCGCCGCGGACACCAAGCGCTCGTTCCGCGGTCCCGCCGCGCGGCACGGCTCGTCCGGGGGAGGGGTGCGGGTCAAGGCCGTCTGCGACTGCGGGCGTAACGTCCGCGTCGTTCCCTCGGTCCTCGCCCAGGCCCCGATCGTCTGCGGTGGCTGCGGCAAGCCCTTCCGCATCCCGGAAGCGGCGGTCGCGGTGGGGTGACCCGATGTGGTGTGGCACAATGGACAGCTGTACTCGACAGTCGCACAGGACCCCTCTCTCCTCCGGCTGACGCGTCCATCGGGCACCCGAGTACCGCAACCCCACGTGGCATCTTTTGTGCCCAACCACGTCAGAGACCAGGAGACACCACTTCCGTGGCAGTCAAGATCAAGCTGAAGCGTCTGGGCAAGATCCGTTCGCCTCACTACCGAATCATCGTCGCCGACTCCCGCGTCCGCCGCGACGGCCGGGCCATCGAGGAGATCGGCCTGTACCACCCGGTGCAGAACCCGTCCCGCATCGAGGTCAACGCGGAGCGCGCTCAGTACTGGCTGTCCGTCGGCGCCCAGCCGACCGAGCCGGTCCTCGCGATCCTGAAGCTCACCGGTGACTGGCAGGCCCACAAGGGCCTCCCGGCCCCGCCGCCGCTGCTGCAGCCGGAGCCCAAGGCTGACAAGCGCGCCCTGTTCGAGGCCCTGACCACGGACGGCGACGAGGCCAAGGGTGAGGCCATCACCCAGAAGGCCAAGAAGTCGGACAAGAAGGCGGACGAGGCGGCTGACGCTGCCGCGTCCACCGAGTCGACCGAGGCCTGAGCATGCTCGAGGAGGCTCTTGAGCACCTCGTGAAGGGCATCGTCGACAACCCCGACGATGTGCAGGTCGCCTCGCGTGACCTGCGCCGTGGGCGTGTGCTGGAGGTCAGGGTCCACCCCGACGACCTCGGCAAGGTGATCGGCCGCAACGGCCGCACCGCGCGCGCCCTGCGTACCGTCGTGGGTGCCATCGGCGGCCGTGGAATCCGTGTCGACCTCGTCGATGTGGATCAGGTTCGCTGAAAGAGTTGAACACCGGCCGGGGCCGGGGAGGGCTTTCGAGCCGTCCCCGGCCTTTGTCGTCCGTACATCACCGCCTCCTCAGCAGGACCGGCCGCCCTCATGTGCCGGTCGGCCCGAGAGATCACCGGGAGAAGTAGCGTGCAGTTGGTAGTTGCGCGGATCGGTCGCGCCCATGGCATCAAGGGCGAGGTCACCGTCGAGGTGCGCACCGACGAGCCCGAGCTCCGGCTCGGGCCGGGGGCCGTGCTGGCCACGGAACCGGCGGAGACGGGGCCCCTGACGATCGAGACCGGCCGGGTGCACAGCGGCAGGCTGCTGCTGCGGTTCGCGGGCGTACGCGACCGTACGGGCGCCGAGGCGCTGCGCAACATCCTGCTGATCGCCGAGGTCGACCCGGCGGAACTTCCCGAGGACCCCGAGGAGTTCTACGACCACCAGCTGATGGATCTCGACGTCGTCCTCACGGACGGCACGGAGATCGGCCGGATCACCGAGATCACGCACCTGCCGTCGCAGGACCTGTTCATCGTGGAGCGGCCGGACGGCAGCGAGGTGATGATCCCGTTCGTCGAGGAGATCGTCACCGAGATCGACCTCGAGGAGCAGCGGGCCGTCATCACCCCGCCGCCGGGCCTGATCGACGAGAGCGAGGCCGTGATCGCCTCCACGCGTGACGAGGACGGCTCCGGGAGCGACGCGGCAGGCGATGCAGGGAAGGGCGACACGTGATGCGGCTCGACGTCGTCACGATCTTCCCCGAGTACCTGGAGCCCCTGAACGTCTCCCTCGTCGGCAAGGCGCGCGCCCGGGGCCGCCTCGACGTGCGTGTCCACGACTTGCGGGACTGGACGTACGACCGGCACAACACGGTCGACGACACCCCCTACGGCGGTGGCCCCGGCATGGTCATGAAGACTGAGCCCTGGGGTGACGCCCTGGACGAGGCGCTGGCCGGCGGATACGAGGCCGGGGCGCACTCCCCGGTGCTCGTGGTCCCCACGCCCAGCGGCAGGCCCTTCACCCAGGAGCTGGCCGTCGAGCTCTCGGAACGGCCGTGGCTGATCTTCACCCCTGCCCGCTACGAGGGCATCGACCGCAGGGTGATGGACGAGTACGCGACCCGGATGCCGGTCGTCGAGGTGTCCATCGGGGACTACGTCCTCGCGGGCGGGGAAGCCGCCGTCCTGGTGATCACCGAGGCTGTGGCCCGTCTGCTGCCCGGGGTGCTCGGCAACGCCGAGTCGCACCGCGACGACTCCTTCGCGCCCGGGGCCATGGCGGACCTGCTCGAAGGCCCGGTCTACACGAAGCCTCCGGAGTGGCGTGGGCGCGGTATCCCCGAGGTACTGCTCAGCGGCCACCACGGCCGGATCGCACGTTGGCGACGGGACGAGGCCTTCCGCCGTACCGCTCTCAACAGGCCCGACCTCATCGAGCGTTGTGAGGCCTCGGGGTTCGACAAGAAGGACCGCGAGATGCTCTCCATCCTCGGCTGGTCCCCGGGCCCCGACGGACGATTTTGGCGCAGGCCCGAGGCCGTGGAAGAATAGGCCCGCTGTACGTCCGGCGTGCGCCCCTGCCGCAGGGGGACAGACGCCCGCCCGATGTGATCAGCATCCGAACTTCACTCTCTCCCGTCGATGACCTGTGGCATCGGCGAAGAAAGCAGACAACATGACTTCCCTGCTCGATGGCGTCAACGCCGCCTCGCTCCGTACCGACCTCCCGGCGTTCCGCCCGGGTGACACGGTCAACGTCCACGTGCGCGTGATCGAGGGCAGCCGCTCCCGTATCCAGCAGTTCAAGGGCGTCGTCATCCGTCGCCAGGGCTCGGGCATCAGCGAGACCTTCACGGTCCGCAAGGTCTCCTTCAGCGTCGGCGTCGAGCGCACCTTCCCGGTGCACAGCCCGATCTTCGAGAAGATCGAGCTCGTCACCCGTGGTGACGTCCGTCGCGCCAAGCTGTACTTCCTCCGTGAGCTCCGCGGCAAGGCCGCGAAGATCAAGGAGAAGCGCGACCGCTGATTCACCTCCGGCGTCCACAGCGCGGCCGGATAGGATTCGGCCCCGATGGACACGGAAGCACAGCACATGGAGCGCGATCGTTCCTCCGGCCCCGCAGAAGGGCCCGAGGAGGGGTCGCGCTCCACGCATGTCCGGGACCGGCCGGTCATGTCGGTCACCTGGGGGCGGGCGATCTTCCTGGGCATGCTCTGCACGGTCGCCCTGCTGCTCTTCAGCGCTTTCGTGCTGCAGCCCTTCCTGATCCCCAGTGGCTCGATGGAGCCCACGCTGCGGGTCGGGGACCGCGTCCTCGTCAACAAACTGGCGTACCGTTTCGGCTCGGATCCCCGGCGCGGCGACGTGGTGGTCTTCGACGGCACCGGATCCTTCGTACAGGAGCCGGCGTCCGGCGGGAACGCCGTCGGCGAGCTGCTGCACGGGGTGGCCGCGTCCCTGGGGCTGGCCGAACCCGCCGGCTCCGACTTCGTGAAGCGGGTGGTGGGGGTGGGGGGCGACCGTGTGGTCTGCTGCGACGAGCGGGGGAGGCTCCAGGTGAACGGTGCTCCGGTGGACGAGGAGTATCTGCACCCCGGTGACCATCCGTCCGATGTGGCCTTCGACATCGTGGTGCCCGACGGCAGGCTGTGGGTGATGGGTGACCACCGCAGCAACTCGCGGGATTCCCGGGACCACCTGGGGCAGCCAGGGGGCGGCATGGTGCCCGTCGAGCGTGTGATCGGGCGGGTCGACTGGCTCGGCTGGCCGCTCGGGAGGCTCGGCTCCCTGGAGGGCACCGACGCCTTCACCGGCATACGGCCGGCGGACGCCCACCATGGGTAACCGGGGGCGCAGGCCGGGGGCACCGGACACGGGCCCGCCACTGCCCACGGGGTCGAGGCCGGCCACGGGCCGCTCGCTGCCCACCCGGGCGGAGCGCCGCAAGCTGGCCCGCAAGGTGAAACGCCGCCGACGCCGGTCCGCGATCAAGGAGATACCCCTCCTCGTCCTGGTCGCGCTGCTGATCGCGCTCGTACTCAAGACCTTCCTCGTCCAGGCCTTCGTGATCCCCTCCGGGTCGATGGAGCAGACCATCCGGATCGGTGACCGGGTACTGGTGGACAAACTGACGCCGTGGTTCGGGTCCGAACCACAGCGCGGCGACGTCGTCGTCTTCAAGGACCCGGGCGGCTGGCTGCAGCAGGAGAGCGCCGCCACCGAGGACCCGCCGGCCGGGGTCAAACAGATCAAGGAACTGCTGACCTTCATCGGGCTGCTGCCCTCCGAGGACGAGCAGGATCTGATCAAGCGCGTGGTGGCGGTCGGCGGCGACACCGTGAAGTGCTGCGGCACCGACGGCAGGATCACGGTCAACGGCGTGGCGCTCGACGAGCCGTATCTGAATCCCGGCGATGTGCCCTCCACGCTCAAATTCGAGGTAAAGGTTCCTGAGGGCCGAATCTTCGTGATGGGGGACCACCGGTCCAATTCCGCGGACTCCCGATTCCATCTCGACAAGCCGGGGAAGGGCACGGTTTCGGAGGACGAGGTCGTGGGGCGGGCTGTGGTGATCGCCTGGCCGTTCGGGCATTGGCGCAGGCTGGAAGAGCCCGAAACGTACGCCTCCGTCCCCGAGGGGAGCGTCGGAGCGACGGCTGCGAAGGCCCCGTCGAATAGTGTGTCCTCCCAGGATCGCAACGGAATGGTCCTGCTCCCGACCCCTGCGGAACTCCCGCTCGTTATGGGAGTGGTGGGCCTGCGCCGAATCAGGCGCGGGCGGTGGCACGGAGTGAGGAGTGGATGTGGGGGATTTGGCGGTCGGCGCACGATCCGGACACGACGAGCCCGAGGACCGGCCTTCGGACAACGAGGTCCCGGTGGAGGCGGAGAGTGACGGCGATTCCCCGGGCGGTGGAAGTACGGCGGTGAAGAAGCCGCGTTCGTTCTGGAAGGAGCTGCCGCTCCTCATCGGCATCGCGCTCATTCTCGCGCTGCTGATCAAGACGTTCCTGGTACAGGCCTTCTCGATCCCCTCGGACTCCATGCAGAACACCCTGCAGCGGGGTGACCGGGTGCTGGTCGACAAGCTGACGCCGTGGTTCGGCTCCGAGCCGGAGCGCGGGGAGGTCGTGGTCTTCCATGACCCGGGCGGTTGGCTTGAGGACACCGTGACGCCCGAACCCAACGTGGTGCAGAAGTTCCTGAGCTTCATCGGGCTGATGCCGTCCGCCGAGGAGAAGGACCTGATCAAGAGGGTCATCGCCGTGGGCGGCGACACCGTCCAGTGCAAGAAGAACGGGCCGGTGACGGTCAACGGCAAGGCTCTGGACGACAAGTCGTTCATCTTCGAGGGCAACAGCGCCTGCGACGACGAGCCGTTCGGGCCGATCCACGTGCCCGAGGGCCGGATCTGGGTGATGGGCGACCACCGGCAGAATTCGCTGGACTCCCGTTACCACCAGGAGCTGCCCGGTCAGGGCACGGTCTCCACGGACGAGGTGGTCGGACGCGCCGTGGTCGTGGCCTGGCCCGTCAACCGCTGGGCGACCCTTCCGGTGCCGAGCACATTCGACCAGCCCGGGCTGAACGCGGCCGCGTCTGCCGCTGTCCCCGGAGCACTGGGTGTAGCCGGAGCGCTGCCCCTCGTGTTCTGGCGTCGCCGCAGGCTGACCCGCGGGCATACCGCCGGGTAGGGTGCCGCTCGGATCAGCGATTGTCGATCTCCGATGGGGGAGCGCTGGGATGAGTGGATCAGGACGTACGGACGGCCGCGGCCGGCTCGGCAGCACGTTGTCGAACCTGGCCGTGGCTGTCGGCTGTGTGCTCTTCCTCGGCGGATTCGCCTGGGGAGCCGTGGTGTACAAGCCGTACACCGTGCCGACCGAGTCGATGACGCCGACGGTGAACGCCGGTGACCGGGTTCTCGCGGAGCGGATAGACGGCGACGACGTGCGGCGCGGAGACGTGGTCGTCTTCACCGACTCGGCGTGGGGCGACGTGCCCATGGTGAAGCGGGTCGTCGGAGTGGGCGGCGACAAGGTCGCCTGCTGCGACAAGGAAGGCCGGCTCACCGTCAACGGTGAGCCCATCGAAGAACCGTATCTGCAGGCGAAGGGCGCTTCACCGCTCATCTCGTCGAACGGTGAAGCCTCGGCCTCGCCGCAGGACTTCACGGCGGACGTGCCCGAGGGACAGCTCTTCCTCCTCGGCGACGAGCGCACCACCTCCATGGACTCCCGCGTCCATCTGGAGGACCCGGGGCAGGGCTCGGTGCCGCGCAGCGCCGTCGAGGCGCGGGTGGACGCCGTCGCATGGCCCATGAACGGCATGATCGGCCGGCCCGAAGCCTTCGCTTCCCTGCCGGGCGGCGTGTCGTCCGACGGGCCGCTGCCGCTGCAGGTCGGCGCGCTCGTGGCGGGTGTGGTGCTCATCCTGGGCGGAGCGGCGTACGGTCCGCTGGCGGCGCGCTCCGCACGGGGAAGCAGGAGGCCGAAGGTGTCCGCCGGTGCCCACTGAGGTGCGCAGGGTCGCTCGTGTGGTGCTTCTGGACCCGGACGACCGGATCCTGCTGCTGCACGGCTTCGAGCCCGGGAATCCGGCCGAGAGCTGGTGGTTCACCCCGGGCGGCGGCCTGGAGGGCGACGAGACCCGTGAGGAGGCCGCCCTGCGTGAGCTCGCGGAGGAAACGGGGATCACGGACCTCTCTCTCGGTCCGCTGCTGTGGACGAGAACCTGCTCCTTCCCGTTCGACGGGCGGCGCTGGGACCAGGACGAGTGGTACTTCCTGGCGCGTACGTCGCAGACGCGGACCGACCAGACGGGTCTCACCGAGCTGGAGCTGCGCAGTGTCGCCGGTCTGAGGTGGTGGACCTCCGCCGAACTTCTCGCCACGCGTGAGACGGTGTATCCGACCAGGCTCGCCGGGCTGCTGCGCACGCTGCTCGACGAGGGTCCTCCGAGTGTTCCGCTGGTCCTTGCCCCTGAAATCGTCTAATCGGCCAGGGGTGCGTGGGGCTGACGCACAATAGGGGGACGCGCGGCTGAAGGGGAACATGCCATGAGTGCCGAGGACCTCGAGAAGTACGAGACCGAGATGGAGCTGAAGCTCTACCGGGAGTACCGCGATGTCGTCGGTCTGTTCAAATATGTGATCGAGACCGAACGGCGCTTCTACCTCACCAACGACTACGAGATGCAGGTGCACTCGGTCCAGGGTGAGGTCTTTTTCGAGGTTTCCATGGCGGACGCGTGGGTCTGGGACATGTACAGGCCCGCCCGGTTCGTCAAGCAAGTTCGGGTGTTGACGTTCAAGGACGTGAACATCGAGGAGCTCAACAAGAGTGATCTCGAGCTTCCGGGCGGCTGACCCCGGCGTGCTCCCCCAGGATCCCGGTTCACTCTTCCGAGTGGCCGGGATCTCCACATCGACCCGGTTGTCCACCAAGATCCACTAGATCCGGCGGGGCGCGTCACAGTCGGTGCCGGAGGTGGTGCCGATATGAACGCACGGGGGGCACTCGGGCGGTACGGCGAAGATCTGGCGGCACGGCTGCTGACGGACGCCGGCATGACTGTGCTGGAGCGCAACTGGCGGTGCCGCGCGGGAGAGATCGACATCGTCGCCAGGGACGGTGACGCGGTGGTCGTCTGCGAGGTGAAGGCCCGCAGGGCGGGCTCCTTCGAGCATCCCATGGCAGCCGTCACACCGGCCAAGGCCGACCGGTTGCGCAGGCTCGCCGAGATCTGGCTCGACCGGCACGGCGGGCCGCCGCCCGGCGGGGTCCGGATCGATCTGGTCGGCGTGATCCTGCCCAGGCGCGGTGCCCCGGTCGCCGAGCATGTGCGGGGCGTGGCCTGATGGGGTTCGCACGGGCGTGCTCGGTGGCGCTGGTCGGCGTCGAAGGTGTGGTGGTGGAGGTCCAGGCCGATCTGGAGCCGGGTGTGGCGGCGTTCACGCTCGTGGGCCTGCCGGACAAGAGCCTGGTGGAGAGCCGGGACCGGGTGCGGGCCGCCGTCGTCAATTCCGGGGCCGAGTGGCCGCAGAAGAAGCTCACGGTGGGGCTGTCCCCCGCCTCAGTACCCAAGGGCGGTTCGGGGTTCGACCTCGCCGTGGCGTGTGCGGTGCTGGGCGCGGCCGAGCGGATCGACCCCGCCACCATCGCCGATGTGGTGATGATCGGGGAGCTCGGCCTCGACGGCAGGGTGCGCCCGGTGCGTGGGGTGCTGCCCGCGGTCCTCGCGGCGGCGGAGGCGGGGTATCGGCACGTCGTCGTCCCGGAGCAGACCGCGGGGGAGGCCGCGCTTGTGCCCGGCGTCTCCGTCCTCGGCGTACGGAGCCTGCGCCAGCTGATCGCCGTCCTCGGCGACGAACCCGTGCCCGAGGAACCGCCCGCCGACCGGGGCCGCCCCGACACGATGCTCGCCGGGCTCATGGTGCCCGGGGCGGGCCTCGGCACGGGCCTGGCCCCGCTGTCGGCCGACTCCACGGCGCACCGGCCCGAACTCGCCGATGTAGCGGGCCAGGGCCGGGCGCGCAAGGCGCTGGAGGTGGCGGCGGCAGGGGGCCACCATCTGCTGCTCTCCGGGCCGCCAGGGGCGGGGAAGACCATGCTGGCCGAGCGGATCACGGCGATCCTGCCGCCGCTCTCCCGGCAGGAATCCCTCGAAGTGACGGCGGTGCACTCGGTCGCGGGCATCCTCCCGCCGGGTGAACCCCTGATCAGCAGAGCGCCGTACTGCGCGCCGCACCACTCGGCGACGATGCAGTCGCTCGTGGGCGGGGGGAACGGCCTGCCGAGGCCGGGAGCGGTATCCCTGGCGCACCGGGGTGTCCTCTTCCTCGACGAGGCCCCGGAGTTTTCGGGAAGGGCCCTCGACGCGCTGCGCCAGCCCCTGGAGTCCGGACACGTGGTGGTCGCGCGCGCTGCCGGGGTCGTCCGGCTGCCCGCACGTTTCCTGATGGTCCTGGCCGCGAATCCCTGCCCGTGCGGCCGGCACACCCTGGCCGGTGCGGGCTGCGAATGCCCTCCCTCGGCGGTCCGCCGCTATCAGGCGCGACTGTCGGGCCCGTTGCTCGACCGTGTGGATCTGCGCGTCGAGGTCGAGCCGGTCGGAAGGGCCGACCTGATGGGGAACGGCGGCCGAGGGGAGTCATCGGCGGAGGTGGCCGCCCGGGTGCGGGGGGCCAGGGAGCGCGCCGCCGAGCGGCTCGCGGGCACCCCATGGACCACCAACAGCGAGGTTCCCGGGCATGAGCTGCGGACCAGGCTCGTCGCCGCACCCGGTGCGCTGATGGCGGCCGAGCGGGACATGGAGCGGGGTGTCCTCACGGCCCGCGGCCTCGACCGGGTCCTGCGCGTGGCATGGACCGTGGCGGACCTGAGGGCGGCCGACCGCCCGGACGCCTCGGACATCGCGGTGGCGCTGGAGCTGCGGACAGGCATCCAGCGGGGGGTCCCCGTGCAGGCGGGCGCCCGGTGAACGCCCCGCAGGCCCCCGGCGGCCGGGAGCGGCTGGCGCGCGCCGCCCTGACCAGGGTGTTCGAGCCCGGGGACGAGCGCGGCGGCCGCTGGATCCGTGAGATCGGGCCCGTCGAGCTGATACGGCGTCTCACGGGCGCGGAGGCACCCGCGCAGGCGATCGAGGGGATGACGGCGGCCCGGCTCGCCGGCTACCGCCTACGGGCATCGAGCGCCGCCCCCGGAAGGGATCTGGCGGACATGGCCGCGATCGGCGGGCGGTTCGTCTGCCCCGGCGACCGGGAATGGCCGAGCCAGCTCGACGACCTGGGCGACGCGCGGCCGATCGGGCTCTGGGTGCGAGGCCGGTCCGACCTGCGCCTCTGGGCGCTGCGCTCGGTCGCGCTGGTCGGCGCCCGGGCCTGCACGCCCTACGGGGCGCACATGGCGGCGACGCTCGCCGCGGGGCTGGCGGAGCGGGGCTGGGTGGTGGTCTCCGGCGCGGCGTTCGGGGTGGACGGTGCCGCCCACCGCGGGGCGCTGGCAGCGGGCGGGGCGACCATGGCGGTGCTGGCGTGCGGGGTGGACGTGGCCTATCCCCGGGGGCACGCCGAGCTGATCGGGCGCATCGCCGAACAGGGCATGGTCATGGGCGAGCTGCCGCCCTCGGACCATCCGACACGCAGCAGATTCATCCTGCGGAACAGGGTGATCGCGGCGCTCACGAGAGGCACCGTGGTGGTGGAGGCCGAACACCGCAGCGGCTCGCTGGTCACCGCGAGGAACGCGCAACGGCTGGGCCGCTTCACCATGGGCGTCCCGGGCCCGGCGACCAGCGGGCTCTCGGCCGGGGTCCACGAACTCCTGCGTGGGGAGGGCGTCCTGGTCACCGATGCCGCCGAGATCACCGAACTGGTGGGGGAGATGGGTGAGCTCGCTCCGGCCAGAAGCGGCCCGGTCCTGCCCAGGGACCTCCTCGGCGCCGCCTGCGCGCGGGTGCTGGACGCACTGCCCGGGACGGGCGTCATGGGCGCCCGTGACGTGGCCCGGAGCGCAGGAGCGTCCACGGATGAAGCCCTCGGGCGGTTGTACGAACTCCACTCACTGGGGTTCGTCGAACGCGAGGGCGACGGATGGCGGTTGACGCGGGGACGGACACGCAATGGGGAGGCGCGGCGAGGCGGTACTTGACCCGGAGCATTCGGGTGAAAAGGTGATGCAGGTGACCTCGGCGGCACCCGGTCAGGCCTCCGGGGACGGCGCGAGCGGTGACGCACCTCGCCGTCGGCCCTGCCAGGCGGCGCGAGAACGACGGGGGATTTGGAACGCAATCACACCACACGGTTCCCTTGTCCTGCGCGCACCGCTACACCGCAGTCACGCTACGCTCACAAGGATTCCGCCCCCAGAGACACGTCCCAGCACTTCACAGCAGAACGGCTCAAGGCACCACATGCCCCAGCACACCTCCGGGTCTGACCGCGCGGCAGTACCACCGGCTGCGCGTGGCACTGTGCGTCCTCCCGCCCCCTCCTCGCTCGACGAGTTGTGGCGTTCGTACAAGACCACCGGTGACGAGAGGCTGCGGGAGCAGCTGATCCTGCACTACTCGCCTCTGGTGAAGTACGTCGCCGGTCGGGTCAGTGTGGGTCTGCCGTCCAACGTGGAGCAGGCGGACTTCGTCTCGTCCGGTGTCTTCGGGCTGATCGACGCCATCGAGAAGTTCGACATCGAGCGGGCCATCAAGTTCGAGACCTACGCGATCACCAGGATCCGCGGCGCGATGATCGACGAACTCCGGGCGCTGGACTGGATTCCACGGTCCGTGCGGCAGAAGGCGCGCAACGTCGAGCGCGCCTACGCCACGCTGGAGGCGCAGCTCCGGCGCACACCCTCGGAGGCCGAGGTCGCCGCGGAGATGGGTGTCGCCCTGGAGGAACTGCATGCTGTTTTCAGCCAGTTGTCGCTCGCCAATGTGGTGGCGCTGGAGGAGTTGCTGCATGTCGGCGGCGAGGGCGGCGACCGTCTGAGCCTGATGGACACCCTCGAGGACACCGCGGCCGACAACCCGGTCGAGGTCGCCGAGGACCGCGAGCTCAGACGGCTGCTCGCCCGGGCCATCAACACGCTTCCCGAGCGGGAGAAGACCGTGGTCACGCTCTACTACTACGAAGGCCTCACCCTCGCCGAGATCGGCAACGTCCTGGGGGTCACGGAGAGCAGGGTCAGCCAGATCCACACCAAGTCCGTGCTGCAGCTCCGGGCGAAGCTGGCCGACGCCGGACGCTGAGCCGGAGAGGCTTCGGCCACATGGCAGCGGACGCGGACCTCCCTTCGGACCGGCGCCGCCGTAGAGTGGACGGGTGCCCAGGATTCGAGCGGCCTCCGTGGCCGAGCACCGGACCATGCAGCGCGGCGCCCTCCTGGACGCCGCACGCTCCCTGCTGTCCGAGGGCGGTACGGAGGCGCTGACCTTCCCCGCCCTCGCCGAGCGCACCGGCCTCGCCAGGTCCTCCGTCTACGAGTACTTCCGCTCCCGCGCGGCCGTGGTCGAGGAGCTCTGCGCCGTCGACTTCCCCGTCTGGGCCGCCGAGGTCGAGAACGCGATGGAACGGGCCGGCACACCCGAGGCGAAGATCGAGGCCTATGTGCGCCGGCAGCTCGATCTGGTCGGAGACCGGCGGCACCGCGCGGTCGTGGCGATCTCCGCGAGCGAACTGGACGCGGGCGCCCGGGAGAAGATCCGCGCCGCGCACGGCGGCCTGATCGCCATGATCGTCGAGGCGCTCGCCGACCTGGGCCACACCGAGCCGAGGCTCGTGGCCATGCTCCTGCAGGGGTCCGTGGACGCGGCGGTGCGCAGGATCGAGCTGGGCGCGGCCGAGGAGCCGGGCATCGTGGCGGACACGGCCGTGGCCATGGTCCTGCGCGGCGTCCGGGGCTGAACGGGTCTCCGGCCCGCCTCCGGGAGCGGCACCCCGAACACGGGCAGCAGCCTGGAGGGGCCCCTTCGCAGCAGTGACGGAGGAAGCAGCGACAGCGGATCCAGATAGACGTCTCCGCGCCGCAGGCCCCAGTGCAGACAGCCGGAGGCGCAGTGGGAGGGCTCCGGTCCGGCCACGCCCAACACCTGCCCCGCGACCACGTCGTCGCCCTCGGAGACCCGCGCCCGCACCGGTTCGTAGGTGAAGCGCAGCGGTGGCTCCCCGCTCCCCGTCACATCGACGGAGATCACCCCACGCCCCGCCACCGGCCCCGCGAAGGCGACCCTGCCCGGGGTGGCCGCCCGCACCGGGGTGCCCGGCCGGGCGGCGAGGTCGACCCCGCGGTGGCCCGGTCCGTACGGACCGGCGGGCGGTTCCCAGCCCCGTACGACCAGGGGCCGGCCCGCCAGCGGCCAGACCCGGTCACCGCCCGGCGGCGCTCCCGCCGAGGCTCTCGCGGAAGCCGGCCCCAGCAGGACGGCGAGCAGTGCGGTGAGGAGGACGGCCACCGGTGCGGCCCACGTGCGGGCCGGTGACGGCCCCGTCCCCGGCGGCCTCGACAACAGGGCGTCACGGGCCGGGCCGACGGGTTTTCCAGGTGAGCGGCGCATGGCGCAACGATCTCCCGGAGGCCCGTCCCGCGGGGATCATGGTCCGGATCTGTGGACGACCGGGGGGTTGTGGACATCGCCGTCACCCTGCACCCGGCGGGTCCCGTACACTTCTTCTGGCGATCCGGGTCACCGGGTCGACTTCGCACGCCCCGCCACCTCCCTCTCTGCGGATGGTGGCCGCGCTCCTCGGTCCCTCGTGGCACGGCGCGTCGGGGCGTCAGGCGCGACCGCAATCCTGCGGTCGCGACAACCGAGTAAATCAAGGAGTACGGCCATGGCCGTCGTCACGATGCGGGAGCTGCTGGAAAGCGGCGTCCACTTCGGTCACCAGACCCGTCGCTGGAACCCGAAGATGAAGCGCTTCATCTTCACCGAGCGCAACGGCATCTACATCATCGACCTGCTCCAGTCGCTGTCGTACATCGACCGCGCCTACGAGTTCGTCAAGGAGACCGTCGCCCACGGCGGATCCATCATGTTCGTGGGTACCAAGAAGCAGGCCCAGGAAGCCATCGCCGAGCAGGCGACGCGCGTCGGCATGCCGTACGTCAACCAGCGTTGGCTCGGTGGCATGCTCACCAACTTCTCCACCGTCTACAAGCGCCTTCAGCGTCTGAAGGAGCTCGAGCTCATCGACTTCGAGGACGTGGCCGCCTCCGGCCTCACCAAGAAGGAGCTCCTGGTCCTCTCCCGCGAGAAGGCCAAGCTGGAGAAGACCCTCGGTGGTATCCGCGAGATGCAGAAGGTGCCGAGCGCCGTCTGGATCGTCGACACCAAGAAGGAGCACATCGCCGTCGGTGAGGCGCGCAAGCTCCACATCCCGGTCGTCGCGATCCTCGACACCAACTGCGACCCCGACGAGGTCGACTACAAGATTCCGGGCAACGACGACGCGATCCGCTCCGTCACCCTGCTCACCCGCGTGATCGCCGACGCCGTCGCCGAGGGCCTCATCGCCCGTTCCGGTGCCGCGACCGGTGACTCGAAGCCGGGCGAGAAGGCCGCCGGCGAGCCCCTCGCCGAGTGGGAGCGTGACCTGCTCGGGGGCGAGAAGAAGGACGACGCCGAGGTTCAGTCCTCCGCCGAGACCGAGAAGGCCGCCGACGCCGAGCCGGCCGCCGCCGCCGACGAGCAGGCTGCCGAGCAGGCCGAGACCCCCGCCGCCGAGGCCCCCGCCGCCGAGGAGGCCGCCGTCGAGGAGGCCACCCCGGCCGCCGAGGCCCCGGCCACGGACGAGCAGGCCTGACACCCGTCAGTCACGGCTGAATGACGGCGGGGGCCGGTGCACCGGCCCCCGCCGTTCACCCGTAGATCTTTCAGACTTCGAGAGAGAAACAGACTCATGGCGAACTACACCGCCGCTGACGTCAAGAAGCTCCGCGAGCTCACCGGCGCCGGCATGATGGACTGCAAGAAGGCGCTCGACGAGGCCGACGGCAACGTCGACGGTGCCGTCGAGGCGCTCCGCATCAGGGGCCAGAAGGGCGTCGCCAAGCGCGAGGGCCGTTCTGCCGAGAACGGTGCCGTCGTCTCCCTCGTCTCCGAGGACAAGACGTCCGGCGTCCTGCTCGAGCTGAAGTGCGAGACGGACTTCGTCGCCAAGGGCGACAAGTTCCAGGCCGTCGCCAACACGCTCGCCGCCCACGTCGCCGCTAGCTCCCCGGCCGACATCGAGGCGCTCCTCGCCTCCGAGATCGAGCCCGGCAAGACCGTCCAGGCGTACGTGGACGAGGCCAACGCCAACCTCGGCGAGAAGATCGTCCTGGACCGCTTCGCGCAGTTCACCGGCGACTACGTCTCCGTCTACATGCACCGCACCATGCCCGACCTGCCGCCGCAGATCGGTGTCCTGGTCGAGCTGGACAAGGCCGACGCCGAGCTGGCGAAGGGCCTCGCCCAGCACATCGCCGCCTTCGCGCCGAAGTACCTCTCCCGCGAGGACGTCCCGGCCGAGGTCGTCGAAGGCGAGCGCCGCGTCGCCGAGGAGACCACGCGCGCCGAGGGCAAGCCCGAGGCCGCGCTCCCGAAGATCGTCGAGGGTCGTGTCAACGGCTTCTTCAAGGAGGCCACCCTCCTCGGCCAGCCCTACGCGCTGGACAACAAGAAGTCGGTCCAGAAGGTCCTGGACGAGGCCGGTGTCACCCTGAAGCGCTTCACGCGTATCAAGGTCGGCATCTGAGTCCGTCCGCGAACAACGGTGGACCCCGATAGGGTCTGGTGCAGTCGACGGCCGCACTCAGCCGGACGACCGCAGATCTGACGAGGAGGCCATTGCCGCTGAGGGACAACAGACCCACCGGCAATGGCCTTCTTCGTATGTGCACGAGGAGAATCTCCATGAACAAGGGCGCGGACGCCACCCAGGGCGACCACAAACGTGACGACGGCAAGATTTCCGGCCGCTTCATGCTGAAGCTGTCCGGTGAGGCGTTCGCCGGCGGCGGCGGTCTGGGCGTCGACCCGGATGTCGTGCACGCCATCGCGCGTGAGATCGCGGCCGTCGTGCGCGACGGTGCCGAGATCGCGATCGTCATCGGCGGCGGCAACTTCTTCCGTGGCGCCGAGCTCCAGCAGCGCGGCATGGACCGGGCGCGGTCCGACTACATGGGCATGCTCGGTACGGTCATGAACTGCCTGGCCCTGCAGGACTTCCTGGAGAAGGAAGGCATCGACTCACGCGTCCAGACCGCCATCACCATGGGCCAGGTCGCGGAGCCGTACATCCCGCTGCGCGCCGTGCGGCACCTGGAGAAGGGACGCGTCGTGATCTTCGGCGCCGGCATGGGAATGCCGTACTTCTCCACCGACACGACCGCTGCCCAGCGCGCCCTGGAGATCGACGCCGAAGCGCTGCTGATGGGGAAGAACGGCGTGGACGGGGTCTACGACTCCGACCCGAAGGCCAACCCCGACGCGGTGAAGTTCGACGCCTTGGAGTACGGCGAGGTGATCGCCCGGGACCTCAGGGTCGCCGACGCCACCGCCATCACGCTCTGCCGTGACAACCAGCTCCCCATCCTCGTCTTCGAGCTGACCGCGGAGGGCAATATCGCCCGTGCGGTCAAGGGTGAGAAGATCGGCACCCTGGTGAGCGACCGGAGCACCCGGGCCTGACGGCCCGGACGATGGACAACGGCCTGCCGGTCGGACACCGTGCAGGTGAGGACGCGACGCAGGATCCGCAGGACCCGACGATGCCGGGTCCGCTCAAGACACGCAGGAGCACGTGGTGATCGAAGAAATCCTCCTCGAGGCCGAGGAGAAGATGGAGAAGGCCGTCGTGGTCGCGAAAGAGGACTTCGCCGCGATCCGTACCGGCCGCGCGCACCCGGCGATGTTCAACAAGATCGTCGCCGACTACTACGGCGCGCTGACCCCGATCAACCAGCTCGCCTCGTTCTCGGTCCCCGAGCCGCGGATGGCCGTGGTGACCCCGTTCGACAAGTCCGCGCTGCGCAACATCGAGCAGGCGATCCGTGACTCCGACCTCGGCGTCAACCCGAGCAACGACGGCAACATCATCCGTGTGACGTTCCCCGAGCTCACGCAGGACCGCCGCAAGGAGTACATCAAGGTCGCCAAGACCAAGGCCGAGGACTCCAAGATCTCGATCCGCTCCATCCGCCGCAAGGCCAAGGAGTCCCTCGACAAGCTCGTCAAGGACAAGGAGTCCGGCGAGGACGAGGTCCGCCGCGCCGAGAAGGAGCTCGACGACACCACCGCGAAGTACGTCGCGCAGGTGGACGAGCTGCTCAAGCACAAGGAAGCCGAGCTGCTCGAAGTCTGATGAACGACTCTTCCTGGGGCGCCCCGCAGGGAGCCGGCTACCGGGGCGCGCCCGAGATGGGGGGCGCCCCGGCGGGTCCTGCATACGATGTGCACGGCGCCCAGCAGACTCGGCCCATGCCCATCGTGCCGGACGTTCCCGACGCAGGTAGAGACGCTGACGACCGCGATGACCGGAACGGGGACGTCGCGCGCGTCAGCGGCCCCCTGTTCCGTGACGAGAAGCCGCAGGAGCCCATGTCCACCCCGCTGCCGTCCTCCCCGCCGCCCAAGAAGCGTGCGGGGCGTGACCTGCGCGCCGCCATAGGGGTCGGCGTCGGTCTCGGTGTACTCGTCGTCGGCTCGCTGTTCATCGTCAAGGCCGTCTTCGTCGGCGTGGTCGTGCTGGCGGTGGTGGTCGGCCTCTGGGAGCTCACGTCCCGGCTCAAGGAGCGCAAGGGCATCAACGCCCCGCTCGTGCCGCTCGCCGTCGGCGGCGCCGCGATGGTGGTCGCCGGCTATGTGCGGGAGGCGGAGGGCGCCTGGGTCGCGATGGCGCTCACGGCCCTCGCGGTGCTGGTGTGGCGGATGACGGAGCCCCCTGAGGGCTATCTCAAGGACGTCACGGCGGGTGTCTTCGCCGTGTTCTACGTACCGTTCCTGGCGACGTTCGTCGCGATGATGCTCACCGCGGACGACGGCGCCTGGCGTGTGCTGACCTTCCTTCTTCTGACCGTGGTCAGCGACACCGGTGCGTACGCCGTCGGCTGGCGCTTCGGCACGCACAAGCTGGCACCCCGCATCAGCCCCGGGAAGACCCGCGAGGGCCTGTTCGGCGCGGTCGCCTTCGCGATGGTGGCCGGCGCGCTGTGCATGGAGTTCCTGATCGACGGCGGCAGCTGGTGGCAGGGTCTGCTGATGGGCCTGGCCGTCGCCGCGAGCGCCACGCTGGGCGACCTCGGCGAGTCCATGATCAAGCGGGACCTGGGGATCAAGGACATGGGCACGCTGCTGCCGGGCCACGGGGGCATCATGGACCGGCTCGACTCACTGCTGCCGAGCGCCCCGGTCGTATGGCTGCTGCTGGTCCTGTTCGTGGGATCCGGCTGAGCCGGCAGGCGACTCTCCGCGCCGCGTTCCACAGGGGCCCGCCGTCCGCCGGACGGCGGGCCCCTGCGCGCGCCGGACGGGCTGCCGTACTGGCTGGCCTGCATGGGCCTGATCGCGGCCGGGATGCTCGCGCTCGGAATCATCACCGGCTCTCTGACCGTTCCGCTGATCTTCGTCGCCGGCGTGGCCGTGTTCTGCTCCTGGGGCTACTGGATGCGCCGCCGGGCCCTGGAGCACCACCGCCACATGAGCTCCGCCCTGCAGAACCACGGCTGACAGGGGTACGCCGCGGAGGCGGCCCACCGTGCGATCGGTCACGGTCCCCGCGCGGACCGGCCTTCCACGGGCCGTGGGAGGCCCGCCGGCCACGGCCGACGCCGGCCGCCCGCGCCCCCGGCGTCCCGCCCGGTCCTTCGGCGGACCGGGTACCACGGTGTGTCTGCGACACTGGAAGAACCATGCCTAAGCCCGGAGAACTCCAGTTTGTCGCGCCCCGTGGAGCCAAGCGGCCGCCGCGGCACCTCGCCGACCTCACACCCGACGAGCGCAAGGAAGCAGTCGCCGCGACCGGCGAGAAGCCCTTCCGTGCCAAGCAGCTGTCGCAGCACTACTTCACGCGGTACGCGCACGACCCGGCGGAGTGGACCAACATCCCTGCCGCGTCGCGGGACAAGCTCGCCGAGGCGATGTTCCCCGACCTCATGTCGGTGATGCGCCACATCAGCTGCGACGAAGACACCACCCGTAAGACGCTCTGGAAGCTGCACGACGGCACGCTCGTCGAGTCCGTCCTCATGCGGTACCCGGACCGGGTGACGATGTGCATCTCGTCGCAGGCGGGCTGTGGGATGAACTGCCCCTTCTGCGCCACGGGACAGGCGGGACTCGACCGCAACCTGTCGACCGCCGAGATCGTTCACCAGATCGTGGACGGCATGCGTGCCCTGCGCGACGGCGAGGTCCCGGGCGGACCTGCCCGGCTGTCCAACATCGTCTTCATGGGCATGGGCGAGCCGCTGGCCAACTACAAGCGTGTGGTCGGGGCGATCCGTCGGCTGACGGACCCGGAGCCGGACGGCCTGGGGCTCTCGCAGCGCGGGATCACCGTGTCCACGGTGGGTCTGGTGCCGGCGATGCTCCGCTTCGCCGACGAGGGCTTCAAGTGCCGCCTCGCGGTCTCGCTGCACGCTCCGGACGACGAGCTGCGCGACACCCTCGTTCCCGTGAACACCCGCTGGAAGGTCCGTGAGGTCCTAGACGCCGCATGGGAGTACGCGGAGAAGTCCGGCCGCCGTATCTCCATCGAGTACGCGCTCATCCGCGACATCAACGACCAGGCCTGGCGGGGCGACCGGCTGGGCCGGCTCCTCAAGGGCAAGCGGGTGCACGTCAACCTCATCCCGCTGAACCCGACTCCGGGCTCCAAGTGGACCGCCTCGCGGCCCGAGGACGAGAAGGCGTTCGTCGAGGCGATCGCCGCCCACGGTGTGCCTGTCACCGTCCGCGACACCCGCGGCCAGGAGATCGACGGTGCCTGCGGGCAGCTGGCGGCGTCCGAGCGCTGACGCGGTACGGCGGACGGGCGTGGATCCGGCCGGTCCGGCGTGATCCGGCCGGTGTAGCCTGGCGGCGTAAATCAACTTCATATTCCGACAGGGGAGCGCCACAGCGCTGAGAGTGCGGCACCGAGGACAGGTCGGCCGCAGACCCTCTGAACCTCGCCCGGGTCATTCCGGGTAGGAAGTTCGGACCTTACTCAAGCTGTTGCGCCCTGCCCGCTCGACGAGCGGGCAGGGCCGCGTCTCTTCCTGGTCACCCCCAGGAGGAAATCACCATGAACACCACGACGAAGTACGCCGCGACGGCGCTCGCCGCCGCGCTCGGGGTCACCGCGCTCGCGGGCTGCGGCGACTCCGACGGCAAGGCTTCCGATGAAACGGGAGCCGGCTCCAAGACCGTCACCCTCGTCAGCCACGACTCGTTCAACGCCTCGGACGCCGTCCTGAAGGCGTTCACCGAGCAGACCGGCTACAAGGTCAAGGTCCTGAAGAGCGGTGACGCCGGAGCAGCGCTCAACCAGGAGATCCTCACCAAGGGCTCCCCGCGCGGCGACGTGTTCTTCGGCGCCGACAACACACTGCTGTCCCGCGCTCTGGACAACGGCCTCTTCACGCCGTACGAGGCGAAGGGCCTGGACCGGGTCGCGGCCGACACGCAGCTCGACGCCGACAAGCACCGGGTCACGCCCGTCGACACCGGCGACATCTGCGTCAACTACGACAAGAAGTACTTCGCCGACAAGAAACTCGACCCGCCGAAGTCCTTCGACGACCTGTTGAAGCCCGCGTACAAGAACCTCCTCGTCACCGAGAACGCCGCGACCTCGTCGCCCGGCCTCGGCTTCCTCCTGGGCACGGTCGCCAGCCAGGGTGAGAGCGGCTACCAGGACTACTGGAAGAAGCTGAAGAGCAACGGCGTCAAGGTCGTCGACGGCTGGGAGCAGGCCTACAACGAGGAGTTCTCCGGCTCCGCCGGCGGCAGGAAGGCCAACGCCGACCGGCCGCTCGTCGTCTCGTACGCCTCCAGCCCGCCCGTCGAGGTGCTGTACGCCGATCCGAAGCCCGCCGAGGCGCCCACCGGCGTCGCCACCGGCACCTGCTTCCGTCAGATCGAGTTCGCCGGCCTGCTGGACGGCGCGAAGAACGAGGCCGGAGGCAAGGCTCTGCTGGACTTCCTCATCAGCAAGCGGTTCCAGGAGGACATGCCGCTGAACATGTTCGTGAACCCGGTGGTGAAGGACGCGAAGCTCCCGGAGCTCTTCACGAAGTTCGGTGCGACCGTCGACAAGCCCGCGACCGTCGCCCCGGACAAGATCGCCAAGAACCGTGAGCAGTGGGTCCAGTCATGGTCCTCGCTCGTCGTGAAGTAGGCGTCGCGCGGCCCCCGCGCCGGGGGAACGCGGTGCGGCTCGGCCTCATGGCCGCGCCCGTCGCGTTCTTCGCGCTGTTCTTCGCCTACCCGGTCGCCGCGATCGTCGGCCGGGGGCTGAAGGCGGACGGGGACTGGCAATTCGGCCGGGTCGGCACGGTGCTGAGCCGGCCGGACATCCTCGACGTCCTCTGGTTCACCACCTGGCAGGCCCTCGCCTCGACCGCGCTCACCCTGCTGATCGCGCTGCCCGGCGCGTATGTCTTCGCCCGCTTCGACTTCCCCTGCAAGCAGCTGCTGCGGGCGGTCGTGACCGTGCCGTTCGTCCTGCCCACCGTCGTCGTGGGCACGGCGTTCCTGGCGCTGCTGGGACGCGGCGGCTTCCTCGACGAGCTCTGGGGGGTCCGGCTCGACACGACCGTGTGGGCGATCCTGCTCGCCCATGTGTTCTTCAACTACGCGGTCGTCGTACGGACCGTCGGCGGCCTCTGGTCCCAGCTGGACCCCCGTCAGGAGGAGGCCGCCCGGGTGCTCGGGGCCGGCCGCCTCGCCGCCTGGCGGCGCGTGACACTGCCCGCGCTCGCCCCGGCCGTGGCCGCAGCGGCTCTGATGGTCTTCCTCTTCACCTTCACGTCCTTCGGAGTCGTGCAGATCCTCGGCGGTCCGGCCTACTCCACGCTGGAGGTGGAGATCTACCGGCAGACCGCTCAGCTGCTCGATCTGCCGACGGCCGCCGTGCTGACCCTGGTGCAGTTCGCGGCGGTCGGCGGCATCCTCGCCGTCCACGCGTGGACCGTACGGCGCCGGGAGACGGCCCTGAGGCTCGTCGACCCGGCGCAGACCTCCCGGCCGCCCCGAGGAGCCGGACAGCGGGCGCTGCTCGGCGGCGTGCTGCTGACCGTGCTCCTCCTCGTCCTGCTGCCGCTCGGCGTGCTCGTGGAACGTTCCCTGGACACCTCCGGCGGTTACGGCTTCGGCTTCTACCGCGCGCTCCGGTCCGCCGACGCCAACGGCTCCACCTTCCTGGTGCCGCCGCTCGACGCCATCGGGAACTCCCTGCGCTACGCACTGGTGGCGACCCTCATCGCCCTTGTGATCGGAGGGCTCGCGGCCGCGGCGCTGACCAGGCGGGCAGGCCCGTTGGTGCGCGGTTTCGACGCCCTGCTGATGCTGCCGCTCGGAGTGTCCGCGGTCACCGTCGGCTTCGGCTTCCTCATCACGCTCGACAAGCCGCCGCTCGACCTGCGTACGTCCTGGATCCTTGTGCCGCTCGCGCAGGCGCTGGTCGGCGTCCCCTTCATCGTACGGACCATGCTGCCCGTCCTGCGCGCGGTCGACGAGCGGCTCCGGGAAGCAGCCGCGGTGCTCGGCGCGTCGCCACTCCGGGCCTGGCGGGAGGTCGATCTCCCGCTGGTGCGACGGGCGGTGCTGGTGGCCGCCGGGTTCGCCTTCGCCGTGTCGCTCGGTGAGTTCGGGGCGACCGTCTTCATCGCACGTCCCGACACCCCCACTCTGCCCGTCGCCGTCGCCAGGTTGCTGGGGCGTTCCGGAGAGCTCAACTACGGGCAGGCGATGGCCCTCAGCACGATTCTGATGCTCGTCTGCGCGGTGTCGCTGCTCCTGCTCGAACGTATCCGTACCGACCGATCCGGGGAGTTCTAGAGATGCTGGCAGTGGAGTCGGCCACGGTCCGGTTCGGGAAGCGGACCGCGCTGGACGCCGTCGACCTGGAGGTCGCGGACCACGAGATCGTCTGTGTCCTGGGTCCGAGCGGCAGCGGCAAGTCGACGCTGCTGCGGGCCGTGGCCGGGTTGCAGCCTCTGGACGGCGGGCGGGTGTTCCTGAACGGCGAGGACCAGGCGCGGCTTCCGGTGCACCGGCGCGGGCTCGGCCTGATGTTCCAGGACCACCAGCTCTTCCCACACCGGGACGTCGGTGCCAACGTGGCCTTCGGACTGAGGATGCACGGCGTCCCCCGCGCCGAGCGCGACCGCAGGGCCGGTGAACTCCTCGACATGGTCGGCCTGCCCGGGGCCGGCCGACGGGCCGTCGCCGCCCTGTCCGGCGGTGAACAGCAGCGGGTGGCGCTCGCACGGGCCCTGGCGCCCCGTCCGAAGCTGCTGATGCTGGACGAACCACTGGGGCAGCTGGACCGGAGCCTGCGCGAACGGCTCGTCGTCGAACTGCGCACCCTCTTCGGGCAGCTGGGCACCACCGTGCTCGCCGTCACCCACGACCAGGGCGAGGCCTTCGCGCTCGCCGACCGGGTGGTGGTCATGCGGGACGGCCGGATCGCGCAGGCGGGCACCCCGCTGGAGGTCTGGCAGCGCCCCGCGTCGGCCTTCGTCGCCCGTTTCCTCGGCTTCGACAACCTGGTGGACGCCACGGTCACGGGTACGGCCGCAGACACCGCCTGGGGCAAGGTCCCGGTGCCCGAGGACTCGCCCCAGGGCGAGTGCGAGCTGCTCGTGCGGCCGGGCGGCGTCCGGATCGGCGGCCCGAAGGACGGCCTGCGCTGCACGGTGGGCGTACGCACCTTCCGCGGTCACCACGTCACCGTCACCCTGCGCCCCGACGACGGGCCGCGCCTGGAGGCGGAGTGCGGCCTGCGGGACACCCCGGAGGAGGGGGCCGTCGTGGGCGTGACCTTCGACCCGGCGGAGACGGTGGTCCTTCCCCAGGCCGACCTCCCATCAGCCGATCTCCCATCAGCCGACTTCCCATCAGCCGGCCCCCGACCTGCCGGGTGAACGGCCCCGCGGGTCAATGGAGTCACCGCCGGTGGTTCTCCCGGCCCGCGACCACCAGGCCCAGCTCGTACGCCAGGATCACCGCCTGCGCCCTGTCCCGGAGCCCCATCTTCGCGAAGAGCCGGTTGATGTGTGTCTTGACCGTGTGATCAGTGATGGCGAGACGATCCGCGATGCCGGTGTTGGACAGGCCGCGAGCGATCAGGACGAGCACCTCGGCCTCGCGTGCGGTGAGGCCCTCCACGCCGGGGTGCGGCCCCGTGCCGGGCCTCTGCCGCACGAACTCCGCGATCAGCCGTTGGGTGACCTCGGGAGCCAGCAACGCGCGCCCGTCGGCCACCACCCGCACGGCGTGCAGCAGCTCGGGAAACGTCGCGTCCTTGAGGAGGAAGCCGCCTGCCCCCGCGGCGAGGGCGTCGTAGACGTATTCGTCGAGGCCGAACGTCGTCAGCATCAGTGCCTTGGTGGCACCGCCGGACGCCGCGACGATCTCGCGCGCCGCCTCGATGCCGTTCACCCCGGGCATCCTGATGTCCAGCAGCACCAGGTCGGGTATGAGCTCGGCCGCTCTGCGGATGGCCTCGGCCCCGTCCTCCGCCTCGGCGACCACCTCGATGTCGGGCTGGGTGTTGAGCAGTCCGACGAACCCGGTCCGAACGACCGCCTGGTCGTCGGCGACAAGCACTCTGATCACCAAGGGAGTTCCGCCTCCACGAGAAAGCCGCCGGCCGGGCCGCGCCCCGCCGTGAGTCTGCCGCCCAGGAGCGCGGCCCGTTCGCCCATGCCCACGAGTCCGTGGCTGCGGCCGTCCGGCTCGGTCTCGGGCGGCCCGGGGCCGTCATCACTGACACGCACGGACAGGACGCCGGGCCGGTAGCCGATCTCGACCACCACGTGCGCGCCGGGGGCGTGGCGGCGGGCGTTCGTCAGTGCTTCCTGAACGATCCGGTACGCCGACAGCTCCCAGGAGGCAGGGAGCACCGTCCGCTCGCCGAGGACGCGCAGATCGGCCGACCCTCCCACCGCGCGGTGCTGTTCCATGAGCTCCTCCAGCCCCGCGAGCGACGGCTGCGGCGTCCGCAGCGCCTCGGCCCCGGTGCCCGCCCGCAGCACGCCGAGCAGCCGGCGCAGTTCCGCCATGGAGGCACGGGCGGTCCCGGCTATCTGCTGGAAGGCGTCACGGGCGGGTCCTGGGAGCTCCTGCGTCGTGTACGTGGCGCTCTCGGCCTGCACGGCGATCATGGAGACGGAGTGGGCGATCATGTCGTGCAACTCCCGGGCGATGGTCGCTCTTTCCGCCTCCGCCGCCTGGCGTCGTTCCATCGTCAGGAGCCTGGACTGCGCGGCTGCCCGCTCATGGCGGGTCTCCTCCCGGGCCCGTATCGCGTCCCCCATGCTCACCGCGCCCAGAATCACCACGGTCAGCACCAGCGTCTCCGCGTAGAGCCCGAGCGTGAACCGGTCACTGCCCTGGAGCACGGGCAGGCCGGGTGACCCGTCGCGTGTCCAGCGGTCGATGTGCACCAGATTCACGGTGAGCGACGCGAGCGCCCCGCAGATCACCAACAGGGCCGGGTGCTGCACCCGGTGGCGACCCAAGGTGTAACTGCCCATCAGCGTGCCCGCGATCGTCGCGTACGCCATGTTGCCGTCGGTCCCGAAGCTGAGCAGCGCCGCGCCGACCGTCAGGAAGCCGACGGCCGGGTGGGCACGGCGCCACATCAGGGAGAGGGCGCAGACCAGCACTCCGAAGGCCGTGACCGCCGAACTCGGCACGACCGCCAGCTCCACGACCGCGAGCACGGTGAGGGCGCCACCCGTCAGCCGGGGATACGCGGGCGCCGTCGTCCAGCGGCGCAGTCGCCGCCGCACGCGTGCGGTCAGGGTGGGCCCGGTGTCCGGGGTCGTGCTGCTCATGGGGTGAATTCTTCGGCATGGGAGTCCGGGACACATCGGAGCGGGGGTGGATATCCCGGCGCTGTGTCATGCCACGGGTTGATGGAGAGAACCACATCCTGGTGTGACGCCCTGTGAGCAGGGCTTTCCTAGCCTCGGTTCCATGGGCAGACCAGCAGTTCGCAGTGGGCCCGTCCGGGAGCGCACCCGGACGGAAGAGGGCACCGGCCGTGGGAGCGCGGCCGGCGGTCCGGCCTGGCTCCGGCGGTGGGCGGCGGCCGTGGACGGTGCGCGGTGGTGGGCGGTCTGCGCGGTCGCGGCCCTCGCTCTCGCGAGTTTCTCCACCCTCGCTCCGCACCGCGTATGGGGTGTCGCCGCTGCATCGGGATACGCGGTGGCGGCCTTGCTGTCAGCGTGTGGCGGTGCCACGAAGCCCGCGGCGCGTGCGGTGGCGGCGGGCGGAGCCGTGGCGCTGCCCCTGCTGGTCCTCGTCGGCACGGGCCGGGCGCAGCTGGAGGTCGACGTGATCGCACACTCCGCGGTCCTGCTGCTGACCACCGGCAGTCCGTACCTTCCGGATCCCGTCGGGCCGGCGGACTTCAACCCGTATCTGCCGGGCATGTCGGCCTTCGGCATACCTGACGCCCTGTCAGGCAACAGCCCCTTCACCGACCCGCGGCTGTGGACGGGAGCGGCCTTCCTCGGTGCGCTGGCACTCTCCGCGCGCGGGGTGCCGCTCCTGTGGATCGCGACCTGCCCCCTTGTCGCGCTGCCGCTCGCCGTCGGCGGTGTCGACCTGCCCGTCGTCGGTCTGATGTGCCTGGGACTGGCATCGGCCGGGCGCGGGGAGGCGGGCCGCTCGGGGCTCGTCCTCGGCCTCGCGGCCGCCCTCAAATGGACGGCATGGCCCGCGCTGCCAGTGGCCCTGGCGCTCCTGGTGGTCCTTGACCGCCGGAGAGGAAAGGGAGAGCTTCCCGCTGCCGGCGCACGCGCGGCGCTGCGGTGCGGCGCGACGGCCCTGGTGACAGCGACGGCGCTCGTCCTGCCGGCAGCCCTGCGCGAGCCCGGGGCGTTCGTCACCCATGTCATCGCCTTCCCCCTCCGCCTGACCGACACCGTGTCCGCCGCGGCGAGCCCCTTCCCCGGACACCTCCTCGCCGCGCACCTGCCCGGCGGCCGCGTGGCCGCGCTCGTCCTGCTCGCCGTGAGCGCGCTGGCGATGGCCGTGTCCCTGTTCGCGCGCCCGCCGACGAACGCGTCCGCTGCCGCACTGCGACTCGCGCTGGGGCTGCTCATGGCCATCGCGTTCATGCCCGCCAGCCGGTTCGGCTACCTCGTGTATCCGCTGGTCCTCACGGTGTGGGCGGCCCACGGGATGCACACCCGGGTACGAAAGGTCTCCCCATGACCCGCACCCTTGTCATCACCAACGACTTCCCACCGCGCAGGGGCGGGATCGAGACCTTCGTCCATGCGATGACCAGCCGCTTCCCCGCCGGGTCCGTCGTCGTCTACACCTCCGCGGAGCCGGGAGCCGCCGCCCATGACGCGGCCCTGCCGTATCCCGTGGTCCGCGACCCCGCCCGGACTCTGCTGCCGACCTCGCGCGTCGCCGCACGTGCGGTGGCGCTCGCCCGGCACCACCGCTGCGACAGCGTGTGGTTCGGGGCCGCCGCACCACTCGGCCTGATGGCGGACCGGCTGCGCGGCGAAGCGGGTGTGCGCCGGATCGTGGCCACCACGCACGGCCATGAGGTGTGGTGGGCCAGGACACCGGGCACGCGCGCGCTCCTTCGCCGGATAGGGGACCGTACCGACACCGTCACCTACCTCGGCGAGGCCACGCACGCACCGATCGCCGCAGCCCTCGGGCAGGCCGCCGCACGCCGCATGGTGCGTCTGGTGCCGGGCGTCGACAGCGACGCCTTCCGTGCCGCGCCCGGGCACGGCGATGACCCCGGAGGCGTCCGGGCACGGTACGGACTGGGCGAGGGGCCCGTGATCCTCTGCGCAGCCCGGCTCGTCCCCCGAAAGGGCCAGGACATGCTGATCCGCGCGCTGCCCGCGGTGCGCCGCGCCGTGCCCGGCGCCGCCCTCCTGCTGGTGGGCGACGGCCCCTACGAACGCTCCCTGCGACGGCTGGCCGAGGCCACCGGGGCAGGGGACGCGGTCATCCTGGCGGGCGGGCAGCCGCATGCCGCCATGCCCGGATTCTTCGCGGCGGCCGACGTCTTCGCGATGCCCTGCCGCACCAGACGTGCCGGTCTGGAGGTGGAGGGGCTGGGCATCGTCTTCCTGGAGGCGGCAGCGGCCGGACTGCCCGTCCTGGCCGGGGACTCGGGCGGGGCGTCCGACGCCGTACGCGACGGGGACACCGGACGCCTCGTGGACGGCAGGGACGTGTCCGCGATCGCCGCCCTGCTCGCCGGACTCCTGAGGGACGGCGGGAGCGCCCGGGCCATGGGCGGACGGGGACGGGAGTGGGTCCGTACGGAGTGGGGGTGGGAGCGGACGTACGACCGGCTGGCGGCGCTTCTCGGGGCGTGATCCCCTGGACACGGAAAACGTCCGGAAGGGGTGGAGACCATGAACGGGCAGGCCCGCGAGGGCATCGACATCACCCGCGTCGTCGCGGCACCACGGGACCGGGTCTTCGAGGCCTGGACGGAGCCCGAGGACTTCGCCGCCTGGTACGGGGGCGACGCGGACGTGCCGCTCGACCGGGTGTCGATGGATGTCACGCCGGGCGGTGAGTGGAGCCTGGTCATCGTGGTGCCCGGCGCGGAAATGCCCTTCCACGGCGTCTACCAGGAGGTGTCCGCCCCCGAGCGGCTCGTCTTCACGCTGAAGGACAGGAGCGCGCCCGCGGACAGCGACGGGGAGACCGTCACGGTCACCCTCACCGAGAAGAGCCGGAAGTCCACCGAGATGGTCTTCCGGCAACGGGGCGGCAATCTCACGCCCGAGCAGTACGCGGCGGCCGAGGACGGCTGGGAGGCGTTCTTCGACGCCCTCGACGCGCGGCTCGCCGCCCGCTGAACCCGCCCGGCCGGGTCAGCCCGTCAGCCGGGCGAGCGCCCCGGCAGCCTCCTCCACCGTGTCGACGAGCGCGATACGGGACTCCATCGTCCGGCCCGCCGCGAGCGCGCTCAGCAGCGGCCAGGCGGGCAGCTTCTCCGTCCAGTGCGCTCGGTTCACCAGCACCATGGGAGTGGGCGCCGAACGCGACTCGTAGTAGTTCGGCGTCGCGTTGTCGAAGATCTCCTGCACGGTCCCGGCGGCACCCGGCAGGAAGATCACACCGGCGGTCGAGCGGGCCAGCAGCCCGTCCTCGCGCACGGCGTTCGCGAAGTACTTGGCGATGTGGTCCGCCAAGGCGTTCGGCGGCTCGTGGCCGTAGAACCAGGTGGGGATCGCGACCGAGGACCCCCCGTCGGGCCAGCGCTCCCGCACGGCGAAGGCGGCCCTCACCCAAGCGGTGATCGAGGGACTGAACGACGGTTCCGCGGCCAGGAGTTCGCAGGCCTTGACCAGCATCGCGTCGGAGTGCGGAGCCGCGTACGCGCCGAGGTTGGCCGCCTCCATGGCGCCCGGGCCACCGCCCGTCGCCACGGTCAGACCACTGCGGGCCAGCTCCCTGCCCAGCACGGCCGCGCCGTGGTACTCCACGGAGCCGCGGGCCATCGCGTGGCCGCCCATCACGCCTACTACGCGGGCCCCGACGAGGTGTTCGTCCAGGGCGTCGGAGACCGCGTCGTCGTGGAGCGCCCGCAGCATCGAGGCGAAGACGTCGCCGTTCGCCTTGGTCAGCTGGAACCAGTCGTACGCCCGCGCGTCCGGCGTGGATTCGTAACCGCCCTCCGCCAGGCCCTCGTACAGGGCGTCGGGGGTGTACAGCAGCCCGCGGTACGGGTCGAAGGGGAGACCTGGGACCGGCGGGAAGACGAAGGCCCCGTCCGCGCGTATCTTCGCGTCCGGGCGGGGCTCCATCCGGCAGCCGAGGAAGACGGCGCCCCGGGTGTCGGTCGTGAGCAGGGCGTCCTCCCGGTCCGTCAGGTCGACGGCCTGGACGCGGTGGCCGGCGAGGGATCCGGCCGCCACCGCCTGGTCGAATGCGGTGAGCGTCTCGATCTCGACGCCCGGTGCGTACGTGTACTCGTCCGTTTTCTCCACGCCGCCATGCTACGTACCGCCCTGGCGGCGGGGATCACCCCGTCAGGGGCAGTGCCGCCAGCTCCGCGATCGCCCAGGTCAGCGGGGCGAAGACGGCCAGCAGCACCAGCGCCCGCAGGGCGGCGGCCGTGCGGAGCGCGGAGGCCGGGGCGCCGAGCCGCAGCAGGGTCCTGGCCGTACGGGCACGGGCCTGCCTGGCCTCCAGCGCGGTGGTCAGCAGGGTCGCCGTGGTGCAGCCGAGGACGAGTACGGCGCCGAGCGCGGTGAGCGGGCCGAAGGGGCGGGGCCCGCCGGTGTAGAGCACGGACGCCGCGATCACCCCGGACAGCACGGCGCAGACGATTCCCAGCGGGCGGCCGATCCGGCACGCCTCGTCCATCAGGACCCGGCCCGCCAGCAGCCGTACGGCTCCCGGGCGCACCGCCTGGAGCAGCCGTCCGCACAGATGGGTGAGGCCGGGGCCCGCCATGGCCAGGCCGATCGCGGTGAGCGTCCAGCCCACGAGCACGGCCGCCGGGGTGGAGTCGAGCCGGCCCGGCAGCGGGAAGGGGCTGCCCGCCGAGCCCCGGCTCGCGTAGGCCTCGACGGCGAGTCCGGCCGCGGTGAGCGCGACGCCCCAGGGCAGTCCCTTCGGCACCGGGGCCGGCGCGAGGTCGTCCTCGGCCTCCTGCGCCTCGGACGGCGCGACCGGCCTTGAGCGGAGCGCGAGCCCGCCGGCGGCGGACGCCGCCAGGGGCACCAGGGCCAGCAGCGTGAGAGCCGCGGCGAGGGGCAGCGGGGTGCCCGCGCCCAGGAACTCGGCCGCGCCGCCGTCGAACGGCAGGCCCGTCAGATCGCCGCGCAGATGGAGGAAGAAGAGCAGCGCCACCACCGATCCCAGCGTGGTGGAGACCGCCGTCGAGATCGCCGCGAGCGCGGCGAGGCGGGCGGGCCCGAGGCCGGCGGCGAAGAGTCCGGGCCGTGGGCGGGTGCTCGGATCCGTACGCGCGACCGCCACCGCGAACTGCACGGTCGCGGCGAGCGGGACGGCGCACCACAGCAGCCGCAGCACGGAGTTCGACGCGTGCGCCGGGTGCCCGGAGGCGTAACCCAGGGTGCACAGGAGCAGGAAGCCCACCCCCGCCGACGCGGCGGCCAGGAGCAGACGCCGCATCAGGACCAGGGGATGCGAGCCACGGGTCAGACGGAGAGCGAGCACGCCGAGCGGCCTTCCGTATCGGACACGGCGGGCAGGGAGACGTTGGTGACGCGGCGGCCGTCCAGCAGGCCGACCACACGGTCGGCGAGTTGGGCGACCTCCGCGTCGTGGGTGGCGAGCACGACGGTGATCCCGTGGGACCGGGCCGCCGTGGTGAGGGTGCGCAGGAGCTGTGTGCGCTCGGCGTGGTGCAGCGTCGCGGTCGGCTCGTCAGCGAAGATCACGGACGGCGACGCGGCCAGCGCGCGGGCCACGGAGATCCGCTGGCGCTGTGCCTGGAGCAGGGTGTGCGGGCGCGTCTTGGCGAGCGGGCCGATGTCCAGGCGCTCCAGCCACTCGGTGGCGGCCTTCTTCGCCGCCCGGTGCGAGACGCCCCGCAGCAGCAGCGGCAGGGCGGCGTTCTCCCAGGTGCTGAGCTCGGGCACGAGCTGCGGCTCGGCCGCGATCCAGCCGAATCTGTCCCGGCGGAGCTGTTCGCGCAGCCGGGGGCCCATGGTGTGCACGGGCACGCTGTTGAACCAGACCTCGCCCTGCTGGGGCACCAGCTGGCCGGAGAGGCAGTGCAGCAGTGTCGTCTTCCCGCACCCGCGGGGCCCGGTCACGGCGAGGATCTCGCCGTCGCGGACACCGAGGGAGACACCCCCGAGCCCCGGCGATCCGTTGTGGGAGTGGTGCAGGGAACGTGCCCAGATCACGTCGTTGTCGGGCGGGGCCACCATGGCGTACACCTCGGTTCGGATCAGATTTCCCGTTCCCCCGTACGGGGGAACGAAGATGAGGCCGATCGGTCACTCGGCACGCTAGGCAGCCTGAGCGGGGTGTCGGGACAGTACGCGGCCCGGATGCCCCCCTTCTCACTCGAACGGGTGTATCCGGGCCGCGTGGTCCGTATGAGACGACTGCCTGGAGTCCTGCCGGCGGCAGCCGGTGGCGTCGGTCAGAGCTTCGCCCAGGCCTCCGTCAGGACACCGCGCAGAATGCCCTCGATCTCGTCGAAGGTCGACTGGTCGGAGATCAGCGGCGGCGCGAGCTGGACGACCGGGTCGCCACGGTCGTCGGCCCGGCAGTAGAGGCCGTTCTCGTACAGCGCCTTGGAGAGGAAGCCGTACAGGACGCGCTCGGTCTCCTCGTCGTTGAACGTCTCCTTGGTGACCTTGTCCTTCACCAGCTCGATGCCGTAGAAGAAGCCGTTGCCGCGGACGTCGCCGACGATCGGCAGGTCGTGCAGCTTCTGCAGCGTCGTCAGGAACGCGTTCTCGTTGTCCAGGACGTGCTGGTTGAGGCCCTCGCGCTCGAAGATGTCGAGGTTGGCGAGGCCCACCGCGGCGGAGACCGGGTGGCCGCCGAAGGTGTAGCCGTGCAGGAAGGTGTTGCCGCCCTCGTAGAACGGCTCGGCCAGCCGGTCGGAGATGACGCAGGCGCCGATGGGGGAGTAGCCCGAGGTCATGCCCTTGGCGCAGGTGATCATGTCCGGTACGTAGCCGAACTTGTCGCAGGCGAACATCGTGCCGAGGCGGCCGAACGCACAGATGACCTCGTCGGAGACGAGCAGTACGTCGTGCCGGTCGCAGATCTCGCGCACGCGCTGGAAGTAGCCGGGCGGGGGCGGGAAGCAGCCGCCGGCGTTCTGCACGGGCTCGAGGAAGACGGCCGCGACGGTGTCCGCGCCCTCGAAGAGGATCTCCTGCTCGATCTGGTCGGCGGCCCAGCGGCCGAAGGCCTCCGGGTCGTCGCCGAAGAGCGGGGCGCGGTAGATGTTGGTGTTCGGCACCTTGCGCGCGCCGGGGACCAGCGGCTCGAACGGGGCCTTGAGGGCGGGCAGGCCCGTGATCGACAGGGCGCCCTGCGGGGTCCCGTGATAGGCGACGGCACGCGAGATGACCTTGTACTTGGTCGGCTTGCCCTTGAGCTTGAAGTACTGCTTGGCCAGCTTCCAGGCGGTCTCCACAGCCTCGCCGCCGCCGGTGGTGAAGAAGACCTTGTTGAGGTCGCCCGGAGCGTAGTCGGCGAGCCGCTCGGCGAGCTCGACGGCCTTGGGGTGGGCGTAGGACCACACCGGGAAGAAGGCCAGCTCCTGCGCCTGCTTGTACGCCGTCTCGGCGAGCTCGTGACGGCCGTGTCCGGCGTTGACGACGAACAGGCCGGAGAGACCGTCGAGGTAGCGCTTGCCCTTGTCGTCGTAGATGTAGGTGCCCTCGCCACGCACGATGGTGGGTACGGGCGCGTTCTCGTAGTCCGACATGCGGGTGAAGTGCATCCACAGGTGGTCGTACGCGGTCCGGCTGAGGTCCTTGCTCACGGCTATCGGGTTCCCCACATATAGGTCTGCTTCTTGAGCTTGAGGTAGACGAAGCTCTCGGTGGAGCGCACCCCGGGAATGGCCCGGATGCGTTTGTTGATCGTCTCCAGCAGGTGGTCGTCGTCCTCGCAGACGATCTCCACCATGAGGTCGAAGGAGCCCGCGGTCATCACCACGTACTCGCACTCGGCCATGGCCGACAGGGCCTCGGCCACGGGGTCGAGGTCGCCCTCGACGTTGATGCCGACCATCGCCTGGCGCCGCAGTCCCACGGTGAGCGGGTCCGTGACGGCGACGATCTGCATCACGCCCTGATCGAGCAGCTTCTGGACGCGCTGTCGCACGGCGGCTTCGGAAAGGCCGACGGCCTTGCCGATCGCGGCGTACGGCCTGCGTCCGTCCTCCTGGAGCTGCTCGATGATTGCGAGGGAGACGGCATCGACCGCTGGTGCCGATCCGTTCCCGGTCCTGGAGTCTGCGCTGCGACTGGCCACGTCCCCACTCTGCACCGCGCCTCGTCCGTCTGGCAAGCCCGAACCGATGAAATTCGTTGTCTGGAGGTCAAGATCTCACTGAATCCGAAGTTCGCGGCGGTTGGGTATGTCGAAAGCGTCACCCGACGGTCTAGTGTTGGGGTCTCACCCATCGGACAGCTGACAGGAGGGGTGGTTGTGACCACCGAGGTGCGCCGTCTGCGCAACTACATCAACGGAGAGTTCCGGGACGCCGCGGACGGGCGGACCATCGATGTGGTCAACCCGGTGACGGAAGAGGTCTACGCGACCTCGCCGCTGTCCGGACAGGCCGACGTCGATGCCGCCATGGCCGCCGCGGCCGCCGCGTTCCCCGCCTGGCGCGACGTGACGCCCGCCGAGCGCCAGAAGGCACTGCTGAAGATCGCGGACGCCTTCGAGGAGCGGGCCGAGGACCTCATCGCGGCCGAGTCGGAGAACACCGGCAAGCCGCTGGGGCTCACCCGTACCGAAGAGATCCCGCCCGCGGTGGACCAGATCCGCTTCTTCGCGGGCGCCGCCCGGCTGCTCGAAGGCCGGTCGGCCGGCGAGTACATGGAGGGCCTCACCTCCATCGTGCGCCGCGAACCGGTGGGCGTCTGCGCCCAGGTCGCGCCGTGGAACTACCCGCTGATGATGGCCGTGTGGAAGTTCGCCCCGGCACTCGCCGCGGGCAACACCGTCGTCATCAAGCCGTCCGACACCACCCCGGCGTCGACCGTGCTGATCGCCGAGATCATCGGGCAGATCCTGCCCAAGGGCGTCTTCAACGTCATCTGCGGCGACCGTGAGACCGGCCGCGCGATGGTCGAGCACCCGACCCCCGCGATGGCCTCCATCACCGGCTCGGTACGCGCCGGTATGCAGGTCGCGGAGTCCGCCGCCAAGGACGTCAAGCGGGTCCACCTGGAGCTCGGCGGCAAGGCTCCCGTCGTCGTGTTCGAGGACACCGACCTCGCCAAGGCCGTCGCGGGAATCGCCGAGGCCGGGTACTTCAACGCCGGCCAGGACTGCACGGCCGCGACCCGCGTCATGGTCCATGAGTCCATCCACGACGAGTTCGTCACCGCGCTCGCCAAGACGGCGGCCGACACGAAGACCGGCCTGCCGGACGACGAGGACGTGCTGTACGGCCCGCTCAACAACGCCAACCAGCTGGCGCAGGTCAGCGGCTTCATCGAGCGGCTCCCCGCGCACGCCAAGGTGGAGGCGGGCGGTCACCGGGTCGGCGACAAGGGCTACTTCTACGCCCCGACCGTCGTCTCGGGCGTCAAGCAGGACGACGAGATCGTCCAGCACGAGGTCTTCGGGCCCGTCATCACCGTCCAGTCCTTCACGGACGAGGCCCAGGCCGTCGAGTACGCCAACGGCGTCGAATACGCCCTGGCCTCCTCGGTGTGGACCCAGAACCACTCCCGTGCGATGCGGATGTCCAAGAAGCTCGACTTCGGCTGTGTGTGGATCAACACCCACATCCCGCTCGTCGCCGAGATGCCGCACGGCGGGTTCAAGAAGTCCGGCTACGGCAAGGACCTCTCCGCGTACGGCTTCGAGGACTACACCCGGATCAAGCACGTCATGACCTCGCTCGACGACTGACCCGCGTACGGCGGTGACCACGGCCCCGGGCCCGAGCCGGCCCGGGGCTGTTCGCGTGCCCGGGCGGTCCTGTGCCGCCCGCCATGGACAGGGTGTGCGAACAGGGTCGCCCACGCTGGACAGTCGGTCCATTGCCCACCGTGGCGACGGACCGACATGCTGCGCGGGGAGCTCGTCGACCACTACTACGAGCCGGAGGTGGCCGCCGAACTCGCCACCTGGGTCAACTACGTCTGCCCGGTGCCGGCCGCACGCGACATCCTCGCCTCCTCCAAGGACGAGGAGACCGCCGCGCTCGCCGAGGACCCCCTGATCTTCCCCGACGACGCGATGCGCGAACGGCTGGCCATCGCCCGTGACATCACCTCCGAGGAGCGGGCCGGGTTCGCGAAGAGGTGGAACTCCGCCGTGGGGCTCTGAGCGCCCACCGGGCGGGCCGGACCCGGTTTTTGAACGTGTTCATGATGGGCGTACGCTGCGGCCATGAGCGAGCGAGCCCTCTTGCGGCGCATACGCGTGTGGTTGGTCGTCTTCATCGTCTGTCTGGTGCTCAGCGGGCTGACCGCCTTCCCGCTGGTCACCGAACTCCACTGGGCCGAGGACCTGTTGGCGTCGTCCGCCTCCCCTGTCCCCGAGCACTTCCCGGCCCTGATGGAGTGGATCACCCGGGTCAGGACCGGTCTCGACGAGGCGGACGCCAACTATCCCTTCGTGCTGTACGGCACCGACTGGCTGGCCTTCGCCCACCTCGTCATCGCGGTCGCCTTCTACGGGCCCTACCGTGACCCCGTCCGCAACATCTGGGTCATCCAGTTCGGCATGATCGCCTGCGCCGGGATCATCCCGCTCGCCCTGATCTGCGGGCCGATCCGGGACATTCCCTTCTGGTGGACCGTGATCGACATGTCCTTCGGGGTCTTCGGTGTCATCCCTCTGCTCGTCGTCCACCGCATGATCAAACGCCTGGAGGCGGCGGCCGTCACGGTGTGACGCTCAGCCGGCCGGCGGAGCTCCGAACGCGGCCACCGCGACGTTCATCGCCGTGGCGTTCATGCCCTGGCCCTTCGCGTCCGTGGAGTTGACGCTGTACACCAGCGTTCTTGAGAGATCGCGGGTGGCCGCCACCAGGGTGTTGTAGCCCCAGCGGCCACCCGACTTCCCCCACACCTCCCGCCCCCCCAGGGTCATCACGCTCAGCCCCGCGCTGTGCTCGGCGGGTTCACCCGTCAGGTACGTACGCACCGAGGAGCCGGGCAGCGTGAACATCTCCTCCAGCAGCGGCCCGCGCACGATCTTCCCGGCGAACAACGCCCGTGTGAAGCGCTCCAGATCGGCGGTGGTCGAGACGATGTCCCCGGCCGCCCAGGTGTCGGTCACACCCCACACCGTCACGTCCCGCAGCTCCGTACCGCCGCCCGGGGTGTCGAAGACCTGATAGCCGTGATTGTGCGGTCCCCGGACCTCCGGGTCGGTACCGGGGAACGACGTGGAGCGCAGGCCCAGCGGGCGCAGGATGCGCTCAGCCACCTGGTGGGCGTACGAGTCGCCGGTCACCTTCTCCATGAGCAGCCCCAGCACCGTGTAGTTGATGTTGAGGTAGTGCTGGCTGCGGCCGGGCGTGAACTCCGGGGCCTGTGCTGTGGCCGAGGAGACCATTTCGCGCGGTGTGTGCAGATCGAAGCGGTGGGCGTACGCCTCCTCCCGGCTGTTGCCGGGCATCCGCGCGGCCGGTATCCCGCTGGTGTGATTGAGCAGCTGCCGGACGGTGACCTCGCCGTAGGCCGCCGGGATCAGGTCCGGGAGGTAGTGCCTGGCCGTGCGGTCGAGGTCCAGCTTCCGCTCCCCGGCCAGCTGCAGGACCGCGGCGGCGGTGAAGACCTTGGTCACCGACCCGGCCCGGAAGCGCGCCGCCGGGTCGGCCGGACGGTTCGAGACCAGATCGTGCACACCCGAGCTCCCACGCCAGCTGCCGTCGGTGCCACCGACCCGGACGAGCGCGGCGGTGGCGTCGTCGGCGGGCAGCCCGGAGATCGCCGCGCTCAGGGCTTCGGCGTCCGCTTCGGGGACGGTGTGCGTGCGTGCCTCGGCTGTGGGTGGCGGAGGGGTGGTGGGGCTCGCGAGGGCGGCCGGAGCGGCAGGCCCCGCGGGCACGATGCCGACGTCGGCCGCCCAGGCCTCGCGTGCGGGCCACAGCGCCCCCGGTCTCCGTATCCGGGCTCCCCGCATCAGGGCTTCCGGCCCACCGCGCCGAACTGGGCGACCTCGGGGGTCCGGCCCGCGGAGCCCGCCCGCCAGCGGGAGCAGGACACGATGCCCGGCTCCAGGATGTCCAGCCCGTCGAGGAACGAGGCGAACTCGAAGCGGCTGCGAGCGGTGATCGGCGGGGTGGCGTTCTCGTTCCAGAAGCGCATCGCGTCCTCGTTGCCCTCGCCGCCCAGCTCCAGCGTGGGGTGGGTGAGCACCAGATGGCTGCCGGAAGGCAGGGCGTCCATCAGCTTCGTCACGATGGACCGCGCCTCGTCCGTGTCCAGGACGAAGTTGAGGATGCCCAGCATCATCACGGCCACCGGGCGCCCGAGGTCCAGAGTGCGGCCGGCCGCGCGCAGGATCCGCTCCGGATCCCGGGCGTCCGCGTCGATGTACTCGGTGGCGCCCTCGGGCGAGCTGCTGAGCAGGGAGCGCGCGTGCGCCAGGACGATCGGGTCGTTGTCGACATAGACGACGCGGGCGTCGGGCGCGGTGTGCTGGGCGACCTCATGGGTGTTGTCCGCGGTCGGCAGTCCTGTGCCTATGTCCAGGAACTGGCCGATCCCCGCGTCACCGGCCAGATGACGCACGGCCCGGCCCAGGAACGCCCGGTCGGCGCGGGCCACTTCGCCGATGCTCGGATACATGCCGGTGACCCGGTCACCCACCACGCGGTCGACGGGGTAGTGGTCGCCGCCGCCCAGCCAGTAGTTCCACACCCGGGCGTTGTGGGCGATGTCGGCGCGGACACGGGAGGGCGCGCTACGGGGACCGGGCTCGGTCACGTCTGCTCCTGGGCTCAGGGACGGTACGGACCGCCCATGATGCCGGACCGATCAAGGAGCGTCCCCAGAAGGGGAGTTCGCCAACTCGGACCGGAGCGCGTCGATCCGGTTGGTGGTGACCGAGTCGGCTCCGTACGCGATCAGCCGGCGCATGGTACGCCGGGTGTCCGCCGTCCACGCGGAGACCAGCAGCCCGTCGGAGTGGACACGGTCGGCCAGTTCGCGGCTCAGCAGCCCGAAGCGATAGTTCAGCCAGCGCGGCCGCACCGCTTCGAGCAGGACGGCGCGCGGAGGTGCGAGGGTCGTCCAGGTCAGCGCGATCTCGGCGGACGGATCGGCGGCGCGCACGCGCAGCATCGCGTGCGTGTCCGCGCAGTAGTACACGCGCTCCTGCGCCCCGCACTCCCGCACCGCACCGACGATCTCCCGCACGGAGGCGTCGGTCGCGCCGGGAAGGTCGACCATGACCCGCCGGTCACCGGCGGCGGACAGCGCCTCGCTCAGCGTGGGCACCCCGCCGCCGGTCCTCTCCTTCAGCTCCCGGTGGTCCAGGCGGTCGATACGGACGTCGTGGCCCCACAGGCGGTCCAGCGTGGAGTCGTGGAGCAGCACGGGCACCTTGTCCCGGGTGACGCGGACATCGATCTCGACCGCGTCCGCCCCCCGTCGCACGGCGGACCGGATCGAGGGGAGTGTGTTCTCGCGGGCACGGTAAGGATCGCCGCGGTGTGCCACGGCGGTGACAGTGGTGGTCATAGGACCATTCTGACCGGCCGGGTCACCGGCCGGGAGCCTCCAGCCAGTTCGTCGTGTACGTGTCGATCTCGGCGGCCAGCGTCCGCTTGCCGGCCGGGTCCAGATACGAGGCCTCCACGGCGTTCTTCGCCAGACCGGCCACTCCGCGCTCGTCCAGGCCGAGCAGCCGCGCCGCCACCCCGTACTCGTTGTTGAGGTCGGTGCCGAACATGGGCGGGTCGTCGCTGTTGACCGTGACGAGGACGCCCGCCTCGACCATCTCCTTTATCGGGTGGCGGTCCAGGTCCGTGACCGCGCGGGTGGCGATGTTCGACGTGGGGCACACCTCCAGGGCGATGCGGTGCTCGGCGAGATGGGCCAGCAGCTTCGGATCCTGGGTGGAGCTCGTGCCGTGGCCGATGCGCTCGGCGCGCAGCGCGGTGAGCGCGTCCCAGATGGTCCCCGGGCCCGTGGTCTCCCCGGCGTGCGGGACGGAGTGCAGGCCCTCGGCGATCGCGCGGTCGAAGTACGGCTTGAACTGAGGACGGTCCACTCCGACCTCGGGGCCGCCCAGACCGAAGGAGACCAGTCCCTCGGGCCGCAGGTCGACGGCGAGCCGGGTCGTCTCCTCCGCAGCCTCCAGGCCGGCCTCGCCCGGGATGTCGAAGCACCAGCGCAGGACCACGCCGAGCTCGGCCTCGGCCGCCCTGCGGGCGTCCTCGATGGCCTCCATGAAGCCCTGCTCGGGGATCCCCCGGCGGGTCGAACTGAACGGGGTCACGGTCAGCTCCGCGTAACGGATGTTCTGCCGTGCCATGTCCCGGGCGATCTCGAAGGTCAGCAGCCGGACGTCCTCGGGGGTGCGGACCAAGTCCACGACCGAGAGATAGACGTCGATGAAGTGCCCGAAGTCGGTGAAGGTGAAGAAGTCCGACAGTGCCTCCGGGTCCGTGGGGACCTTGGAGTCGGGGTGCTGGGCCGCCAGTTCGGCCACGATGCGGGGCGAGGCCGAACCGACGTGATGGACGTGGAGCTCAGCCTTGGGCAGCCCCGCGATGAAGGGGTGCAGGTCGTTCATCGGATACTCCCCGATCTCTGATGTGGGCCGGGTGTACCGGCTGCATCGATCATCGTAGGCGGGGCCCTGTGGCGGGAACCCGGGCCGTAGCATGGCGGGACCACGATGGGGGAGGCCCATGTCAGACAACACACAGCAGCCCGGGGGCGAGGGCGCGCCGCGCGATCCGTGGGCTCCGCCGGACAGCAGGGTCGAGCTGGGAAAGCAGCCCGCGGACGCCGTCCCGCCCGCAGTGCACAACCAGCCCACGGTCGCGTCCATACCGGGTGTCGACTCGGGCACCGGGCCCATACCCGGCCAGGCCGGATCCTTCGGCCCCCAGCAGCCCCCTGTGCCCGCGCCGCCGGTCGGGCCGAACGGGTCGGGGGAACCGGGCCCGTACGGCTACCCGGCCGCTCCCGCCGCGCCTTCGGCGGCGTACGGCTACCCGGCCGCTCCCGCCGCGCCTTCGGCGGCGTACGGCTACCCGGCCGCTCCCGCCGCGCCCTCGGCGGCGTACGGCTACCCGGGATACCCCGGTTACGGTGGCCAGCAGCCCTGGGGCCCGGCACCCGCGAACGGGCTGGGTGTCGCGGCGATGGTCCTCGGCATCATCGCGGTGGTCGGCTTCTGCATGTGGGGGCTGGGCATCATCCTGGGCATCCTGGCCCTGATCTTCGGCATCATCGGCCGGGGCCGGGCCAAGCGGGGCGAGGCGAACAACGGGGGTATGGCCCTCGCCGGGATCATCCTGGGATCGGTCTCGATCGCGATCAGCGCCGTCTTCCTCGGCTTCCTGATCTGGGCCGTCGCCAACGATGAGTCGGACAGCAGCTACGACTACGACGATCCCTACGCCACATCACTGGTCGTCGGCACCGCCGGCTGACCGACGGTGAACGGCTGTCCGTGGCCGGGCCGGGGGAGCGTGCCCCGGGCCCGGCCACGCGCCGTGTCACCCCGCGCGCAGCGGTGTACGTGCCTCCGTGTCACCCCGCGCGTAGCCGCTCACGTGCCTCCATGAGCGCGAAGCCCAGCAGGTTCAGCCCTCGCCACGACGCGGGGTCGGCGGTGCGTGGATCGTCCTTGGCGAGGCCGATGCCCCATATCCGGTCCATCGGACTGGCCTCGACGAGCACACGCTCCCCGGTTCTCAGCAGATACGTCCGCAGCTCCGGGTCCTGACCGAACTTGTGCACGCTGCCCTCGACGACCAGGGTGAACCGCTCCTGTGCCCATACGTCGTCGTCGAAGCCCCTGACCAGCCTGCCCACCTTCTTCGCCGCCGCGGGACTGCTCGCCGCCACCGCTCGGGCCTCTGCCTCGACGTCCCCGAAGAGCCGCGCCTTGCCGGCCATCATCCAGTGCTCCGCCGAGGCGTAGGTGACCGAATCGACCGTGAACGGCGACGGCCACCACTGACTGAGACAGCTCTCCCCGAGTCTGCCGTCCGAGCGGGGCCGATGCCCCCAGAACGGCAGGTACTTCACGTTCTTCCCGCGGGCCGCCCGTGCCACGAGGCCGTCCATGTGTTCCTGTCCCATGGCAGCCGAGTCTGGCATCCGCCACTGACACCCGGTACAGGGATTTCCGTACGCGCGAGACACATCGTCGACAGATTCCGTCGCGTAACCAAAAGGAAACAACGGAATCACTTGTTGGTGGAGGTCCCCTCTGTCAGGATCGGCACTCAATTCGAGAAGAAGCTACGCAGCCCTTGGTCACAGGGGCGGCGGAGGAGAGCGTCATGGGCAACGGTTTCCAGGTGCAGGACCGCTTCGCCGGAGGTGCGCAGTACATCGGCGGACGGCTGCGTCCCGGCACGTCGGGGCGCCATCAGGACGTGGTGGACCCCGCGACGGGCAGAACGGTCCACCGCTACGAACTCGCGGGCACCGACGACGTCGACGCGGCCGTGGCCGCCGCCCGGGAGGCGTTCCCCGGCTGGTCCGGGCGGACCCCGGCCGAACGCTCCGAGGCGCTGCACCGCTTCGCCGCCGTACTCGCCGGGCAGGCCGATGACCTCGCGTACGCCGAGTCGCTGCAGTGCGGCAAGCCGGTCAAGCTCTCCACGGAGTTCGACGTTCCCGGCACGGTCGACAACGCCTCGTTCTTCGCCGGGGCGGCCCGCCACCTCGAAGGGAAGTCGGCGGGGGAGTACAGCGGCGACCACACCTCCTACGTACGCCGTGAGGCCCTCGGCGTCATCGGCTCGATCGCGCCCTGGAACTATCCGCTCCAGATGGCCGCCTGGAAGATCCTTCCGGCTGTCGCCGCGGGCAACACCATCGTGCTGAAGCCCGCCGAGATCACGCCTCTGACCTCGCTGATGTTCGCGCAGGCGGCCACGGAGGCCGGCATCCCCGACGGCGTGATCAACATCGTCTCCGGCGCCGGACGGGACGCGGGGGAGCACCTCGTGAGCCACCCCGACGTCGTGATGACCTCCTTCACCGGATCCACCGCCGTCGGCAAGCGGGTCGCCGCGCTCGCCACCTCCACCGTCAAGCGCCTGCACCTGGAACTCGGCGGCAAGGCGCCCTTCCTCGTGTTCGACGACGCCGACCTCGACGCCGCGGTCCAGGGAGCGGTCGCCGCGTCACTCATCAACACCGGCCAGGACTGCACCGCCGCCACCCGCGCCTATGTCCAGCGCCCCCTCCACGACGCGTTCGTGAGCGGTGTCGCCGCCCTGATGGAGAGCGTGCGGCTCGGTGACCCCTTCGACCCGGCCACCGACCTGGGCCCGCTGGTCAGCCGTCAGCACCGCGACCGCGTCGCCGGATTCGTCGACCGTGCCCGCGCCTACGCCACCGTCGTCACCGGCGGCGAGGCCCCCGGAGGCGCACTCGCCGACGGCGCCTACTACCGGCCGACCCTGATCACCGGGGCCGCCCAGGACAGCGAGATCGTCACCTCGGAGATCTTCGGCCCGGTCCTGGTGGTGCTGCCCTTCGACACCGACGACGAGGGAATCCGCCTCGCCAACGACACCCCGTACGGACTGGCCGCCTCCGCCTGGAGCACCGGCCTGTACCGGGCCAACCGCGCCACCCGTGAGCTCAGGGCGGGCTGCGTGTGGATCAACGACCACATCCCGATCATCAGCGAGATGCCGCACGGCGGATACCGGGCCAGCGGCTTCGGCAAGGACATGTCGTCGTACTCCTTCGATGAGTACACGCAGGTCAAGCACGTCATGTACGACAACACCGCGGTGGCCGTGAAGGACTGGCACCGCACCGTGTTCGGGGACCGATAGCAGCGGCCGCCGGCCGGCGGCCCCACTCACCCGGAAGGGCACACGCGTATGGAGCAGTACGAGCCCGAGCGCCTCTCCGCGCCACAGCTGGCCGCCATGAGGCGCAGCCTCACCGACGGCAGGGGCGCCCTCACCCGCCGTTCGCTTCTCCGGGCGTCGGGCACGGGAGCCCTCGCGCTCGGCGGCCTCGGCGCGCTGAGCGCGTGCGGCATCCCGCCCGCCGCACGGGCGGGGGACGCCGCCGCCTCCGACGACCACTCGGCCGCGGAGAAGCAGGTCAACTTCTCCAACTGGACCGAGTACATGGACGTCAGTGGGGACGAGAAGAGCCGTCCGACCCTGGACGCCTTCACCGAACGCACCGGCATCAAGGTCAAGTACACCGAGGACATCAACGACAACGTCGAGTTCTTCGGGAAGATCAAGCCGCAGCTCGCGGCGGGTCAGGACACCGGCCGCGATCTGATCATCGTGACGGACTGGCTGGCCGCACGCATCATCCGGCTCGGCTGGGCGCAGAAGCTCGACCACGCGAACCTCCCGCACGCCTTCGCGAACCTGTCCGCCCAGTTCCGCAGGCCCGACTGGGACCCGGGACGCGCCTACTCCTATCCATGGACCGGCATCCCGACCGTCATCGCCTACAACGAGAAGGCGACCGGCGGCCGAAGGGTCGACTCCGTCACCCAGCTGCTCGACGACCCCGAGCTCAAGGGCAAGGTCTCCTTCCTCTCCGAGATGCGCGACTCGGTCGGCATGACGCTCCTCGACATGGGGAAGGACCCCGGGTCGTTCACCGACGCGGACTTCGACGCGGCCGTCGGCCGGATGCAGAAGGGCGTGGACACCAAACAGATACGCCGCTTCACCGGCAACGACTACACCGCGGACCTCAGCAAGGGCGACATCGCGGCCTGTGTGGCCTGGGCGGGCGACATCATCCAGCTCCAGGCGGACAACCCGGCCATCAAGTTCACGATCCCCGCCGCCGGTTACATCACGTCGAGCGACAACATGCTGGTCCCCGCCCAGGCCCGGCACAAGACGAACGCCGAGAAGCTCATGGACTACTACTACGAGCTCCCGGTCGCGGCCCAGCTCGCCGCCTACATCAACTACGTCTGCCCGGTGGACGGGGTCGCCGGTGAACTGTCGAAGATCGACGAGTCGATGGCGTCCAACACGCTGATCCTCCCCGACAAGGCGATGGCCGCGAAGTCGCGGGCCTTCCGCTCCCTCAGCCCCGAGGAAGAGACGGCGTACGAGGAGAAGTTCGCCGAGCTCATCGGCGCCTGACCCGGCCCGCCCCTCCCCGATCTCCTCCGACACCACTGGGACCGCGACCCATGACACAGCAGCAGACAGAGGGCGGCGACGTCCGCCTCACCGGGATCAGCAAGACCTACGGCTCCTTCACCGCAGTGCACCCCCTCGACCTGACCGTCCCGCAGGGCTCCTTCTTCGCGCTGCTCGGCGCGTCCGGCTGCGGCAAGACCACCACCCTGCGCGTGATCGCGGGCCTGGAGGAGGCGACCACCGGCACGGTCGCGCTCGGCGGCCGCGACATCACGGGGCTGCCCCCCTACAGGCGGCCCGTCAACACCGTCTTCCAGAGCTACGCGCTCTTCCCGCACCTCGACGTCAGCGAGAACGTCGCCTTCGGACTGCGACGCCGCGGCATCAAGCCGGTGAAGAAGCAGGTCGGCGAGATGCTGGACCTCGTCCAGCTCGGCGACTTCGCCCGGCGTAAACCGCACCAGCTCTCCGGCGGCCAGCAGCAGCGCGTCGCCCTCGCCCGCGCGCTCATCAACCACCCCCAGGTACTGCTCCTCGACGAGCCCCTCGGCGCCCTCGACCTCAAGCTGCGCCGCCAGATGCAGCTCGAACTCAAGCGGATCCAGACCGAGGTCGGTATCACGTTCATCCATGTCACCCACGACCAGGAGGAGGCCATGACCATGGCCGACACGGTCGCGGTGATGAACGGCGGCCGGGTCGAACAGCTCGGAGCCCCCGCCGACCTGTACGAGAACCCCCGGACCACCTTCGTGGCGAACTTCCTCGGCACCTCCAACCTCATCGAGGGGAAGATCCTCTCCACGGGCACGGGCACGGGCACGGGCACGGGCACGGACGTCGTCGTCTCGGCCGGTGGCGGGAAGCTCAGGCTGCCCGCCGGGCGGTGCTCGTCCCCCGCGGAGAGCGGGGGGAAGCTGCTCGTCGGCGTACGCCCCGAGAAGATCTCCCTCACCCACTCCGCCGACGCGGCCGGGATACCCGACGGCAGGAACCGGGTCACCGGCCGCATCACCGACTCCAGCTTCATCGGCGTCTCCACGCAGTACGTCGTCGAGAGCCCGGCCGGCACGGCGCTCCAGGTCTACGAGCAGAACATCGAGCGCGACAGCCGGCTGGCCCCCGGCGCCGACGTCGTCCTGCACTGGAACCCCGAGCACACCTTCGGCCTCGACGCCGCCCAGTCCATCAGCGCCGGCGCGGAAGGCCTGGAGGAAGTGGCGTGAGCGTCACCGAGGCGCCGCCGGCGCACCCCGCGAAAACCGAGGTCCGCAAGCCGTCCACCCGGAGGCGGCTCGTCCCCTACTGGCTGCTGCTCCCCGGCATCGTGTGGCTGCTCGTCTTCTTCGCGCTGCCGATGGTCTACCAGGCGTCGACCTCCGTGCAGACCGGATCCCTGGAGAAGGGCTTCGAGGTCACCTGGCACTTCCGGACGTACTGGGACGCCTTCGCGTACTACTACCCGCAGTTCGTCAGGTCCCTGCTGTACGCGGGCACCGCCACGGTCCTGTGCCTGCTGCTCGGCTACCCGCTCGCCTACCTGATCGCGTTCAAGGCGGGCCGCTGGCGCAACCTGGTGCTCGTGCTGGTCGTCGCCCCGTTCTTCACCAGCTTCCTGATCCGGACGCTGGCGTGGAAGACGATCCTCGCGGACGGCGGCGCGGTCGTCGACGTGCTGAACACCCTGCATGTCCTGGACGTCACCGCCTGGCTCGGCTGGACCGAGAACAACCGGGTCCTGGCCACCCCCATGGCCGTCGTCTGCGGTCTGACGTACAACTTCCTGCCGTTCATGATCCTCCCGCTCTACACCTCGCTGGAACGGATCGACGGCCGGCTGCACGAGGCCGCGGGCGATCTGTACGCCACCCCCGCCACCACCTTCCGCAAGGTGACCCTGCCGCTGTCCATGCCCGGGGTCGTCTCCGGGACCCTGCTGACGTTCATTCCGGCCAGCGGCGACTACGTCAACGCGGAACTCCTCGGCTCCACCGACACCAAGATGGTCGGCAGCGTCATCCAGACCCAGTTCCTCAGAGTCCTGGACTACCCGACTGCGGCCGCGCTCTCGTTCATCCTCATGGCGGTCGTCCTGCTCGTGGTCACCGTCTACATCCGCCGCTCCGGGACGGAGGACCTGGTCTGATGCCCGTACTCCGTGTGCTCCGCCGGAACCTGGTCGTGATCGCGGGTCTGCTGACCCTCGCCTACATGATCCTGCCGAACGTCGTCGTGATGGTCTTCTCCTTCAACCGGCCGAAGGGGCGCTTCAACTACGCCTGGCAGGAGTTCTCCCTGGACGCCTGGAAGGACCCCTGCGGCGTCGCCGACCTCTGCGGTTCGCTGTCGCTCTCCCTGCGCATCGCCGTCTGGGCGACCGTCGGCGCCACCGTGCTCGGCACGATGATCGCCTTCGCGCTGGTCCGCTACCGCTTCCGTGCCCGCGGCGCGGTCAACTCCCTGATCTTCCTGCCGATGGCGATGCCCGAGGTCGTCATGGCGGCCTCACTGCTCACGCTCTTCCTCAACATGGGCGCCGAGCTCGGCTTCTGGACCGTGCTGATCGCCCACATCATGTTCTGTCTCAGCTTCGTGGTGACGGCCGTCAAGGCACGCGTGATGTCGATGGACCCGAGGCTGGAGGAGGCCGCCCGCGATCTGTACGCGGGCCCCGTGCAGACGTTCGTCCGGGTGACGCTCCCGATCGCCGCTCCGGGGATCGCCGCGGGGGCACTGCTCGCCTTCGCGCTCTCCTTCGACGACTTCATCATCACCAATTTCAACGCGGGCTCCACGGTGACGTTCCCCATGTTCGTCTGGGGATCGGCTCAGCGTGGAACACCTGTGCAGATCAACGTCATCGGCACGGCGATGTTCGTCATCGCCGTGGCCGTCGTTCTCGCCGGACAGCTCATCGCGAACCGGCGGAAGAGCAACGCCGGAAAGTAGCACCCGAAGGAGTTGGAAACCATGGCGCCGGATGCCATGCGTACTGCCGCACACTCACTCTCCGACGCACGCCCCCTTTCCTACTGGCTGGACGACCCGGGAAAGCCCGCAGCCCTGCCCGCGCTGGCCGGCGACGAGCGGTGCGACCTCCTGGTCGTCGGCGGCGGCTACAGCGGACTGTGGACCGCGCTGGTCGCCAAGGAACGGGACCCCGGGCGCGATGTCGTCCTCATCGAGGGCCACGAGGTGGGCTGGGCCGCCTCGGGCCGCAACGGCGGCTTCTGCGCGGCCTCACTGACCCATGGCCTGGCCAACGGACTGGAGCGCTGGCCGGACGAGATCGGGAAGCTGGAGGAGCTGGGCGCGCGGAACCTCGACTCCATCGAGGCGTCCGTCGCCCGCTACTCCATCGACTGCGAGTTCGAGCGCACCGGTGAGATCGATGTGGCGACACAGCCCCACCAGCTCGCCGAGCTACGGGAGTGGCACCGACGGACCGAGGACCTCGGCCTCGGCGGACTCGAGTTCCTGGACCGGGACCAGGTGCGTGCGGAAGTCGACTCACCGACATTCCTGGGCGGACTGCTGGACCGGCGCGGCGTCGCCATGCTGCATCCGGCGAAGCTCGCCTGGGGACTCAAGGAGGCATGCCTCGGCCTGGGCGTACGGATCTACGAGCACACCCGCGGCCTGGAAATCGCCCGGTCGGGCGCCGGAACGGCCGTGCGCGCTCCGTACGGCAGGGTGTTCGCCCGCGACGTCGCCCTCGGCACGAACATCTTCCCGTCGCTGGTGAGGCGGGTGCGCCCGTACACGGTCCCGGTGTACGACTACGCGCTGATGACCGAGCCCCTGAGTGCGGATCAGCTCGCCTCGGTCGGCTGGCACAACCGTCAGGGACTGGGCGACAGCGCCAACCAGTTCCACTATTTCCGTCTCTCCGCCGACAACCGGATCCTGTGGGGCGGATACGACGCCGTCTATCCGTACGGCGGCCGGCTGAACGCCTCGCTGGACCAGCGGCCGGAGACCTTCCTCAAGCTCGCCGGGCAGTTCTTCGAGTGCTTTCCCCAGTTGTCCGGTCTGCGTTTCAGTCATGCGTGGGGCGGCGCGATCGACACATGCTCCCGGTTCTCCGCGTTCTTCGGCACAGCACATCGCGGCCGGGTCGCGTACGCCGCCGGATACACCGGGCTGGGCGTCGGGGCCACGCGCTTCGGCGCCGAGGTCATGCTCGACCTGCTGTCGGGCCGGGAAACCGAGCGGACCGCGCTCGACATGGTCCGCTCCAAGCCGATGCCCTTCCCGCCCGAGCCGTTCGCCTGGACCGGGATCGCACTCACCAAGAGGTCCCTCGCCCGGGCGGACAGCCATGGCGGGCGCCGCGATCTGTGGCTGCGGGCCATGGACCGGCTGGGGCTCGGCTTCGACAGCTGAGCCAGGGTGACCCAGGTCACTACCGATCGGTAGCCGAACCCGCGTCATGATCCGGGTCCTGCCCTCTCTCTCCCTTGAACGCACCGGCAGAACCCTGCCGGCGCCACAGGGAGAGGGAGGCAGTCCATGGCCGGCACGCGGGCGGAAGCCGCGGTCGTATGGCTCGCGTCGGTGGCACCGGATCCGGGCGCCTGCCGGAGGGAATGGGCGCGCGATCCCCGGGGGATGGTGTTCCTGCCCGCCGGGAAGCGCTGGGACGTGCTGATCGTTCCGGGGGAGCTGGGCTATCCGACGCTCGATGTGCTCACCCGGCTCCTCGACAGGCCCGGGCCCGTCCTCGCGGACTTCGGCGAGTCCCGGATGGGCTTCTTCGTGCCCCCGGGCACGGCGGCCCGCTGGGTCGGGACGGGTATTCGCGGGGTCGGCGGGGGGACCTGGATCGTCGTCCCCCGCCCGGGCAGCGCCGTGGGCGGGGTGCGATGGCTGATCCCGCCGGACGGCTCCGGCACGCTCACCGACGCCGCCGTCCTGGAGCTCGCCCTGCACGAGGCCGTGGCTTCCCGGGCGGCGCGTGACGACGGGTGAGGCGGCACCAGAGGTCTTGACAACCTGATTGGTCTGGACCATGTTGTGCGCGGAGCACTCAATTCCCCCCTGCGCGGAGGCTGTTGTGGAACGCACCGGATCCAGACCATCCGTCCGTCTCTCCGGACTTCTGGCCGTCTTCTCGGCCGCCCTGCTCGCCGCCGGTGCCCTGGTCGCCACGGCACCGGCCGCCGTGGGCGCCACTGCCGCCGCCCACGCCACGGCCGCCCACGCCACGGCCGCCCACGCCACGGCCGCGGACGCCGGGGAAGGTGCGGACGCCGGCCTCCCGGACCACGCCCTCGTCGGCTACCTCCACTCCAGCTTCGCCAACGGCTCCGGATACACGCGGATGGCCGACGTCCCCGACTCGTGGGACGTCATCAACCTCGCCTTCGGCGAGCCCACCTCCGTCACCTCCGGTGACATCCGCTTCTCGCTCTGCCCCGGTGGGGGAGAATGCCCGAACGTGGAGAGCGAGGCGGAGTTCAAGGCGGCCATCAAGGCCAAGCAGGCCGCGGGCAAGAAGGTCCTGATCTCCATCGGCGGCCAGAACGGGCAGGTCCAGCTCGCCTCCACCGCCGCCCGCGACACCTTCGTCTCCTCGGTGTCCAAGATCATCGACACCTACGGTCTCGACGGCCTGGACATCGACTTCGAGGGCCACTCGCTCTCGCTGAACACAGGCGACACCGACTTCCGCAGCCCCACGACCCCGGTGATCGTGAACCTGATCTCCGCCGTGAAGTCCCTCAAGGCCAAGTACGGCGACGGCTTCGTCCTCACCATGGCCCCCGAGACCTTCTTCGTGCAGCTCGGCTACCAGTACTACGGATCCGGCCCCTGGGGCGGCCAGGACCCGCGCGCCGGGGCCTACCTGCCCGTCATCCACGCCCTGCGTGACGACCTCACCCTGCTGCACGTCCAGGACTACAACTCGGGCTCGATCATGGGCCTGGACGACCAGTACCACTCCATGGGCGGCGCCGACTTCCACATCGCCATGACCGACATGCTGCTCACCGGCTTCCCCGTCGCGGGTGACCGGACCAAGGTCTTCCCGGCGCTGCGCCCCGAACAGGTCGCCTTCGGCCTCCCGGCCTCCACCCAGGCGGGCAACGGCCACACCTCACCCGCCGAGGTCACCAGGGCGCTGAACTGCCTGACCAAGAAGACCGACTGCGGGTCCTACGAGACGCACGGCACCTGGCCGGGGCTGCGCGGGCTGATGACCTGGTCCATCAACTGGGACCGCTTCAACAACTGGGAGTTCTCCAAGAACTTCGACGCCTACTTCGGCGACTGACCACTCCTGCTGCCCGCCCACAGGGCGAGCAGCAGTACCCCGCCGACGCACCAGCCGGCCACCACGTCCAGCGGCCAGTGGTAGCCGCGCAGCACCAGACCGACGCTCGTCGCCGCCGTGAGCAGGACGGCGGCGGCGGGCGTCACCCATGACCGCTTCAGGTACGGGGCCAGCAGCAGGGCCGCGGCCCCGTACGCCACCATCGCCGTGGTCGTGTGCCCCGAGGGGTAATAGCCGGTCGCCTCCGTCAGCGGGCCCTGACGGTCCGTCCACAGCTTGAGCGGGACGACGAGAGCCGGAACGGCGGCCATGGTCAGGGCGGCGTACAGCGCCGCGCGCCTGGCGCGGCGGAACCAGGCGGCGAGGACCGCGCACGCCAGCACGGGAAGGGCGACCTGCATGTTGCCGAGGTCGGCGAAGAGGTCCGCGAGCGGGGCGGGGCCGCGCCCGGCCAGCTCCAGGCCGAGCCGCTCGTCGGGACCGAGCAGCGGACCGTCGGCCAGCACCTGCCAGGTGATCACGAGGAAGAGGGCCAGCAGCACACAGGCCGCCGGAACGAGAAGAACCGGCCACCCGGGAACAGGGGGGATTGTTCCGAGGTGGCCGGTCGGATCGGTTTGCCGCGCGCCCCGGGGGGTGTGGGGCGAGCGGCCATCCGATCGGTGAGGAGTCCCGGAGCTCGAGGCTCCAGCGGTGTGCGCGATGGCACGGCCGGTACGGAGCTGGGGGAGCTCCGGCCCGGCATCACCCGCAGTCCCCTGCGGGCGGGGTGTTTCTCTCATCTGGGAAAACCGTACGTCAGAGGAAGGAGGCACCGGAAGTGGCAACGGTATCCCGCCATCGCCCCCGCACACCTTCTTCACACGCTCTCACCCGGGCACCGGTCGCCGCCGCGGGGGACGACACCCGGGCGCCCGGGCGACACGCACGCGTCAGAGCCGAGCGAACGCCTGCTCGATGATGTCCAGGCCCTCGTTCAGCAGGTCCTCGCCGATGACGAGCGGCGGCAGGAAGCGCAGGACGTTGCCGTAGGTGCCACAGGTCAGCACCAGCAGCCCCTCGGTGTGACAGGCCTTCGCCAGTGCCCCCGCGGCGGCCGCGTCCGGCTCCTTCGTGCCGGACTTCACCAGTTCGATCGCGATCATGGCGCCGCGGCCGCGGATGTCGCCGATGATGTCGCCGTTCGGGAGCTTCGACGCCATCTCGGCGAGGCGGCCCTTCATGACCTCCTCGATGCGCTTGGCCTTCCCGTTCAGGTCCAGCTCACGCATCGTCTCGATGGCGCCGAGCGCACCCGCGCACGCCACCGGGTTTCCGCCGTACGTCCCACCGAGGCCGCCGGCGTGGGCGGCGTCCATGATCTCGGCGCGGCCGGTCACCGCGGAGAGCGGGAGGCCGCCCGCGATGCCCTTCGCCGTGGTGATCAGGTCGGGCACGATGCCCTCGTCCTCACAGGCGAACCACTGGCCGGTGCGGCAGAAGCCGGACTGGATCTCGTCCGCGACGAAGACGATGCCGTTCTCCTTCGCGAACCGCGCGATCGCCGGGAGGAAGCCCTTGGCCGGCTCGATGAAACCGCCCTCGCCGAGGACCGGCTCGATGATGATCGCGGCGACGTTGTCCGCGCCGATCTGCTTGGTGATCTCGTCGATGGCCTGCGCGGACGCCTCGGCGCCGGCGTTCTCGGCACCGGTCGGCCAGCGGTAGCCGTATGCCACCGGCACGCGGTAGACCTCGGGCGCGAACGGACCGAAGCCCTGCTTGTACGGCATGTTCTTCGCCGTCAGCGCCATCGTGAGGTTCGTCCGGCCGTGGTAGCCGTGGTCGAAGACGACGACCGCGGTGCGCCTGGTCCAGGCCCGGGCGATCTTGACGGCGTTCTCGACGGCCTCGGCGCCCGAGTTGAACAGCGCCGACTTCTTGGCGTGGTCGCCCGGCGTCAGCTCGGCGAGCTGCTCACAGACCTCGACGTACCCCTCGTACGGCGTGACCATGAAACAGGTGTGGGTGAAGTCGGCGAGCTGCGCCGAGGCGCGGCGTACGACCGCTTCCGCGGAGGCGCCCACCGAGGTCACGGCGATCCCGGAACCGAAGTCGATCAGCCGGTTGCCGTCCACGTCCTCGATGATTCCGCCGCCCGCCCGGGCGGTGAAGACGGGCAGCGTGGAACCCACACCTGCGGCGACCGCCGCGATACGGCGGGCCTGCAGCTCGGCCGACTTCGGGCCGGGGATGGCGGTGACGAGGCGGCGCTCCTGCGGGATGTCGGACATGCGGGGCTCCTGGGGGTGTTTCGGACGCTTCTGTTTCTGCAGGCTAGGGGCGGGTGCGGGCAGCGGTCATGCTCCGATCGGGAGTGGTGGGAGCGTGTCCTTGTCCGCGACGGACAGGTGACCCGGCCGGGTCACCTGTCGACGCCCCCGCCGGGTCATAGGGCCGCATGGCTGAACTCCCCGTGTCCGGGCACTACATTGGCCGGTGCAGAGGCAGGACCTGGCTGGTCAGGGGGCAGCGGTTCATGGACACCGAAGGCACGTACGACGCACGGGGCACGGGCGCGGGCCGGGTGCCACGCCCGGCCGGTCCACCACCCGCGGTGCCACCGCCTCCCGCGTATGCCCCGCACCCCCGGCGCCCGCCCACGGCGGAGACCGGTGTCGAGGAATGGCTGCGCACCCCGCGCCCCGCGCGGGAACCGGGCGTATGGCGCTACGGCCACACCCCGCGCCCGCCGGAGAAGCCCGAGGGGGTGTCCGACCGCTCGCTGCTGGTCGGGGTGCTCATCTCCGTACTCAGCGGGTTGCTCCTGTGGTCCCTCTGGCGCAACGGGTACATCCCCTACCGGCTCGTCCCGCTGAAGCTGTTCACCCCGGGCGACTGGTGGTACGCCGGGACCTTCGGCGGGCCCCGGACGATCCAGGGCGCCGACGCCCTCACGGTCTACGAAGCCGTCCTCTTCGGGCTGCTGGTCTACGGCTGCGCGCGTCTGGGCAACTGGTCCGAGATCTTCCGGCGCCACGTCGCGGGCCGGGGACAGCCTTTCCTCGGACTGGCCACAGCCGCCGGAGCGGCCCTCGCCGAGCTCCTCGTGTGGAAGGACGCCGTGCCGCTCGTCCGGCCGGTGCTGATCCTCGTCGCCTCGGTCGCGGGCGGCGAGATCTACCAGAGCCAGACCGTCGTCAACGTGGTCTACACGCTGATCGCCGCCGGGGTGCTCGTGCCGTTCGCCCGCCTCGGCCACTGGCGCCGGCTGCTCGCCGACCGGTTCGGGAAGGGCGCCGCCGCTCCCACGGCCCCGGCAGCCGCCCCGGACGCCCCCGGCCCCGAGCAGTGGCCCGAGCTCCGCGCGGCCGGGCGCACGGACGCCGCCGACGCCCTCACCGCCGAGGTGCGCACCGGCCGGATGAACGACGTCGACGTCGCGCGCCTGCGCCACGCCTGGACCGTCGGCCGGGGGCGCCCGGAGCGCCTCGCCGCGCTCACCGAGGCCGTCCTGCGCACCGGCGGCGCCGCCGCGCTCCATCCCTCGGGTGCCCGGGACCTGCCGCACCGCACCGCCCGGCACGATCTGCTGACCGGCCAGGTCCGGCTCGGCAGCTGCGCCGACGACCCGCACAACCCGTACGCCCGGCGCGGCTCGGGACTCGCCCTGGAACCCGCTCTGCTGGGCACCTCGCTGCTTGCGGTCGGCCCGCCGGGAGCGGGCAAGTCCGCCCGGATGGTGCGGCCGGTCGTCGAATCGCTCGCCCTGCAGGCACTCGCCGGCCGGGCCGCGGTCCTCGCGGTCGGGGGCGCCGGAGGGGACCTGGGTCCGGACGACGCGTTCGACGTCGTGGTGCGGATCGGTGACCCGGCCTCCGTGCACGACTTCGACCTGTACGGCGGTACGACCGACCCCGACGAGGCCGCGAGCGTGCTCGCGGAGGGGCTCGTCGGCGATGTGACCCACCTGGACAGCAGGCGCGCCGCCACCGTGCTCGCCCAGCTGGTCGGCCCCTACCGCACCGTCCACGGGCACTTCCCCGGGGTGCCCGCGCTCCGGGAGCTCCTGGACGGAGACCTCGCCGCGATCGACGCGCTGCGGGAGGCCCTCGCGGCGGGCGGCCACCAGGCGATGCTGCGCGAGCTGGAGGCCCGTACCCGGCAGAGGGGCGGAGCCGGCGACCCCGGCCCGGTGCTCGCCGACCGGATCGCGCTCCTCGACCGCCCCGCGTTCACGTCGTTCTTCGCCACCGGCGAGGGGGCCCGGCCCTTCTCGCTGCGGTCCCTCGAACATCTGCCGCTCCGGGTCAGGATCGACCTTCCGGAGCGGGCACACGCCGAGGCGTCTCGGCTGCTCACCCGGCTCGTCCTCGCCCAGTTCACTGCGATCGCCGCCGCCCGCACCGACCGGTCGCTCTTCGTCTGCCTCGTCCTGGACGACGCCACCAACACCGTCACCGCGGAGACCGTCCGGGGTGTCCGGCGGCTGCGATCGGTCAACGCCGGAGCGGTCCTGACGCTGCGCACCGTCGACGACGTCCCCGAGGGGCTGCACACCGCGCTGCTCGGCGCGGTCGGCTGCTGCATGGCCTTCAGCGGGGTCACCACCTGGGACGGCAAGCGCTTCGCGGAGGTGTGGGGCAAGGAGTGGGTGGAGACCCGCGAGGTCGCCCAGCACGCCGTCTTCGCGGACCAGCCGTTCACCCGCGCCCTGCACGGGCTGCGCAAGCTCGTCACCGGCAAGGCCGTGACCAGGGACGCCGTGACCGTGCGGCGGGTCGAGCGGGAGCGCTGGTCAGCCTCGGAACTGGCGTACGAGCTGCCCGCGGGGCACGCGGTCCTGTCGCTGACGACGGTGGAGGGCGCACACGCGCCGCCGCTCCTGGTCGAGCTCGGGGGCTGACCTGCAGGGCGGGCGACCGCGAGGTTACGGGGACCCTGCCGCCCTGGCAGAATCGACCCCGGCCGTCTGTACGGGACGGCGCGTTCGAGCCGTTCACGCGGAGCGGCGCCATCGACTCCCGGAGGTCCGGCGGTCCCATGCCTCCCACCCTCGCCTCGCTCGTCCAGCACCCGGCGCTGAAACTCACCGTCCGGGCCGGCGCCGACCGGCTCGCCACGCCTGTGCGCTGGGCACACGCCAGCGAGCTGGCCGACCCGGTCCCGTACATGGACGGCGGCGAACTGCTCCTCGTCACCGCGACCAACCTCGACGCCCGGGACCCGGGGACGATGCGCCGGTACGTACAGCGGCTGGCCGGCGCGGGGATCGCGGGGATCGGCTTCGCGGTGGGTGTCACGTACGACGAGATCCCGCCGGCGCTCGTGGACGCCGCCGAGGACGCCGGGCTGCCGCTCCTGGAGGTTCCCCGGCGCACCCCGTTCCTCGCCATCAGCAAGGCGGTCTCCGCCGCGATCGCCGCGGACCAGTACCGCTCGGTCACCGCCGGCTTCGACGCCCAGCGCGAACTGACCCGGGCCGCGGTCACCGGGGACGGCCCCGCAGAACTCCTCACCCGCCTCGCCGCGCACATCGACGGATGGGCCGCGCTGTACGACTCCTCGGGCGCCGTCATCGCGGCCGCGCCCGACTGGGCCGCCCGCCGCGCCGCCCGGCTCACTCCCGAGGTCGAGCGGCTGAGGGACCGCCCCGCCCCGGCCAGCGCGGTCGTCGGCGACAGCGAGAGCGGCGACCGCGTGGAGCTCCAGTTCCTGGGTGCCGGCCGCCGGAACCGCGGCGCGCTGGCTGTCGGTACGGGGGCGGCGCTCGGCACGGCCGAGCGCTACGCGGTGCACTCCGCGGTCGCCCTGCTGACCCTGACCACGGCCCGCTCCCGAGCGCTCCAGGGAGCGGAGCAGCGCCTGGGCGCCGCGATCCTGCGCATGCTGCTGGCGGGGGAGTCCGACCACGCCCGGGCCGTCGCCGGGGATCTGTACGGCGGGCTGCTCGACGCCCCCTTCCGGCTCCTCATCGCGGAGTCGCCCGTACCCGCCGGGACGGAGCTCCTCGCCGAGACGATGGAGGCCGCCGCCTCCCGGTCCGGCGAGGCACTCCTGATGGTGCCCGAGGGCGAACGCCTCGTGGTGCTGGCCGTGGACGGCGGCGCGGCCGTCGGGGCCGGCGCGGCCCACGCCCGGGCCGCTGACGACCCGCCGGTGCGCGAACCGGTCGCCGACGACACCGATGTGGTCGTCGGCATGTCCGCGCCGTCCGGCCCGATCGCCGTCTCCGCCGCGTACAAGCAGGCCGAACAGGCCCTCTCGGTCGCCCGCCGCCGCGGCAGGACCATGGTCGAGCACGAGGAGCTCGCGGCCGGCTCCGTGCTGCCGCTCCTCGCCGACGACGCCGTACGGGCCTTCGCCGACGGGATGCTGCGGCCGCTGCAGGAACACGACGCGAAGGGCCGCGGCGATCTGGTCGCCTCCCTGCGCGCCTGGCTCTCCCGGCACGGCCAGTGGGACGCCGCCGCCGCCGACCTCGGCGTCCACCGCCACACCCTGCGCTACCGGATGCGCCGGGTGGAGGAGATCCTGGGCCGCTCGCTCGACGACGCGGACGTCCGGATGGAGCTGTGGCTGGCCCTCAAGACGACGGCCGCCTCCTCGGGGACGCAGTAACTCCGTCCGGCTACGACAAACCGGCGTACCGGCCCTCGGCTCCACTCCACGACGGACAAGCCTCATACGTGCCGGGTCGCCCTACGGTGGGGCCGACGGGTGCCCGCGAGGCGCCCGGCGATCGTCGTTCACCACCCCCGAAGGGCCGGAACCGCCATGACTTCCACCCACGCCTTCTGGCTGGCCGGCCGCCAGGCCACCGGCGAGGACAGCTTCGACGTCACCAACCCCTGGGACGGCCGTCTCGTCGGCACGGTCGCCGTGCCGACCGACGCCCAGGTCGAGGAGGCCGTCGCCGCCGCGCATGCCGTGCGCGAGGAGTTCGCCGCGACCCCGGCGCACGTACGGGCCGCCGCCCTCGACCACGTCGTACGCCGTCTCACCGAGCGCACCGAGGAGATCGCCCAGCTGATCTCCGCCGAGAACGGCAAGCCGGTCAAGTGGGCCCGCGGTGAGGTCGGCCGTGCCGTCTCCGTCTTCCGGTTCGCCGCCGAGGAGGCCCGCCGCTTCAACGGCGGCGACGCCCAGCGGCTGGACACGGACGCCGGCGGGACGGGCCGTCTGGGACTGACCCGGCGCTTCCCGCGCGGCGCCGTCCTCGGTATCGCGCCCTTCAACTTCCCGCTCAACCTGAGCGCCCACAAGGTCGCGCCGGCCATCGCAGTCGGTGCCCCGATCATCCTGAAGCCGGCGCCGGCCACCCCGATCTCGTCACTGATCCTGGGCGAGCTGCTGGCCGAGACCGACCTGCCGGCCGGGTCCTGGTCCGTGCTGACCGTGCCCAACGACAAGATGCCCGCCCTGGTCCAGGACGAGCGGCTCCCCGTGATCTCCTTCACCGGATCAGGACCGGTCGGCTACGCGATCATGGAGTCGGTGCCGCGCAAGCACTGCACCCTGGAACTCGGCGGCAACGGCGCGGCCGTCGTCCTCGGCGACTACTCCTCCGAGGAGGACCTGGACTGGGCCGCGACCCGCATCGCGACCTTCTCCAACTACCAGGGCGGCCAGTCCTGCATCTCGGTGCAGCGCGTCATCGCCGACGCCACCGTCTACGACCGGCTCGTCCCGAAGATCGTCGCGGCGGTCGAGGCCCTGGTGACCGGCGACCCCTCCGACGCGGCCACCGACGTCGGCCCACTGGTCAGCGAGGACGCCGCCCGCCGGGTCGAGTCCTGGGTCGACGAGGCGGTGACCGCGGGCGCCACGCTGCTGACCGGCGGCAAGCGCGACGGCGCCACGTACGCCCCGACGGTCCTCACCGACCTTCCGGACACCACGAAGATCGCCTGCGAGGAGGTCTTCGGCCCGGTCCTGTACGTCCGGAGGACCGAAGGCGAGGCCGAGGCCTTCGCCGCCGTCAACGCCTCGAAGTACGGACTGCAGGCCGGCGTCTTCACCCACGACCTGCAGACCGCCTTCCGTGCGCACCGCGCCCTGGAGGTGGGCGGCGTGATCATCGGCGACGTGCCCTCCTACCGCGCCGACCAGATGCCGTACGGCGGCGCCAAGCAGTCCGGAGTGGGCCGCGAAGGCGTGCGCTACGCCATGGAGGACTACACCTACGAGCGGGTGCTGGTGCTCACCGGCCTGGCCCTGTAGCCCGGACTGCCGCGACGGACCGGCCGGAGCCCACTGTGCGGGGGCTCCGGCCGTTTCTGCGTGCCTCCGGGGGCCCGCCGCACGGTGGTGGGGGTCGCGTGGATCGGGTAGATACGGACGAGTGGTACCTATCGGCACGCGTACGGCCCGACCCATATCCCGACTCGCGGCGAGGTGAGCTCCTCATGTCCGCCCCATCCGACATCCCCCAGGCCCCGAAAGTCACCGAGCGCGAAGCGCGGCAGGTGGCCGAGGCCGCCCGTGAACAGGACTGGCGCAAGCCGAGCTTCGCCAAGGAACTCTTCCTCGGACGCTTCCGGCTGGACCTGATCCACCCCCACCCCCTGCCGGCCCCGGACGACGTACGGCGCGGCGAGGCGTTCCTCGCCCGGCTGCGCGGCTTCTGCGAGACCCACGTCGACGGCGCCCTGATCGAGCGGGAGGCCAGGATCCCCGACGAGGTCATCAACGGCCTCAAGGAACTCGGCGCCCTCGGCATGAAGATCGAGACCAAGTACGGCGGTCTCGGACTGACCCAGGTCTACTACAACAAGGCGCTCGCGCTGGCTGGTTCGGCGAGCCCCGCGATCGGCGCGCTGCTCTCCGCCCACCAGTCGATCGGCGTACCGCAGCCGCTGAAGATGTTCGGCACGCAGGAGCAGAAGGACGCCTTCCTGCCCCGCCTCGCGCGGACCGACATCTCGGCCTTCCTCCTCACCGAACCCGACGTCGGCTCCGACCCGGCACGGCTCGCGACCACGGCCGTGCCCGACGGCGACGAGTACGTCCTGGACGGTGTGAAGCTCTGGACGACCAACGGTGTCGTCGCCGACCTGCTCGTCGTCATGGCCCGGGTTCCCGAGTCCGGGGGCCACAAGGGCGGCATCACCGCCTTCGTCGTCGAGGCGGGCTCCCCGGGCATCACCGTGGAGCACCGCAACGCGTTCATGGGCCTGCGAGGCATCGAGAACGGCGTCACCCGCTTCCACCAGGTCCGGGTCCCCGCGGCGAACCGGATCGGCCCCGAGGGCGCAGGCCTCAAGATCGCCCTCACCACGCTCAACACCGGCCGCCTCTCGCTGCCCGCCATGTGCGTCGGCGTCGGGAAGTGGTCCCTGAAGATCGCCCGTGAGTGGTCGGCGGTCCGCGAGCAGTGGGGCAGGCCCGTCGCCCGGCACGAGGCGGTGGGCGCGAAGATCTCCTTCATCGCCGCCACCACCTTCGCCCTCGAAGCGGTCGTGGACCTCTCCTCGCAGATGGCCGACGAGAGCCGCAACGACATCCGCATCGAGGCCGCGCTCGCCAAGCTGTACGGCTCCGAGATGGGCTGGCTGATCTCCGACGAGCTCGTCCAGATCCGTGGCGGACGCGGGTTCGAGACCGCCGCCTCGCTCGCGGCCCGCGGCGAACGCGCCGTCCCCGCCGAGCAGATGCTCCGCGACATGCGGATCAACAGGATCTTCGAGGGCTCCACGGAGATCATGCACCTGCTGATCGCCCGCGAGGCCGTCGACGCCCACCTCAAGGTCGCCGGCGACATCATCGACCCCGACAAGCCGCTCTCGGACAAGGCGAAGGCGGGCGCCAACGCCGCGGGGTTCTACGCCCGCTGGCTCCCCAAGCTGGTCAGCGGACCCGGTCAGCTGCCCAACGCCTACGGTGACTTCCGGGTTCCCGGGCACCCCGACCTCTCCGCACACCTGCGGTACGTCGAGCGCTCGTCCCGGAAGCTGGCCCGCTCCACCTTCTACGCGATGTCCCGCTGGCAGGGCCGCATGGAGACCAAGCAGGGCTTCCTCGGCCGGATCGTCGACATCGGCGCGGAACTCTTCGCGATGAGCGCCGCCTGCGTCCGCGCCGAGCACCTGCGGGCCGACGACGACCACGGCCGCGAGGCGTACCAGCTCGCCGACGTGTTCTGCCGGCAGGCCCGTCTCCGGGTGGAGGAGCTCTTCAACCGGCTGTGGTCCAACACCGACGACATCGACAAGCGTGTCGTCGACGGAGTCCTCTCCGGCACCTACACCTGGCTGGAGGAGGGGGTCATCGACCCCAGCGGAGACGGCCCCTGGATCGCCGACGCCACCCCCGGCCCGGCCACCGGGGAGAACGTCCACCGTCCCATCCGCTGAACCCGGGCCCCCGCGGGGCGCGTCCACTGCCTGGACGTGCCCCGCAGGCACGTCCGCCACAGGGCAAAATGGACGCCCGTGACCGTCATCGACATCCCCGGCTCCAAGTCCGTCACCGCCCGCGCCCTGTTCCTGGCCGCCGCCGCGGACGGAACCACCACCCTCCTGCGCCCCCTGCACTCGGACGACACCGAGGGGTTCACCGAGGGACTGACCCGTCTCGGGTACGGGGTCACCCGCGAGCCGGACCGATGGCACATCGAGGGACGCCCGTCGGGACCCGTGGCGGACGCCGACGTCCACTGCCGTGACGGCGCCACCACCGCGCGCTTCCTGCCGACACTCGCCGCGGCCGCGGCCTCGGGAACGTACCGCTTCGACGCCTCCGCGCAGATGCGCCGCCGCCCCCTCGCGCCCCTCACCCAGGCACTCCGCACCCTCGGCGTCGACCTGCGTCACGAGGACGCGGAGGGCCACCACCCGCTCACCATCGAGGCAGCGGGAGTCAAGGGCGGCGAACTGACCCTCGACGCGGGGGAGTCGTCCCAGTACCTCACCGCCCTGCTCATGCTCGGCCCGCTCACCGCCGAAGGTCTCCGGATCGACGTCACGGAGCTCGTCTCGGCGCCGTACATCGAGATCACCCTCGCGATGATGCGCAGCTTCGGTGTCGAGGTCGTCCGTGAGGGGAACACGTTCACCGTGCCTCCCGGCGGCTACCGCGCCACCACGTACGCCGTCGAGCCCGACGCGTCCACGGCCTCGTACTTCTTCGCCGCGGCGGCCCTCACCGGCCGCGAGGTCACCGTCCCCGGCCTCGGAACCGGCGCGCTCCAGGGCGACCTGCGCTTCACCGAGGTGCTGCGCCGCATGGGCGCCGAGGTCAGCACCACCGCCGGGGCCACGACCGTACGGTCCTCCGGGCGGCTCTCCGGTCTGACGGTCAACATGCGTGACATCTCGGACACGATGCCGACCCTCGCCGCGATCGCGCCGTTCGCCACCTCGCCGGTGCGGATCGAGGACGTCGCCAACACCCGGGTGAAGGAGTGCGACCGGCTGGAGGCCTGCGCGGAGAACCTGCGGACCATGGGAATCACCGTGCACACCGGACCCGACTGGATCGAGATCCACCCCGGCACCCCGCGCCCCGCCGAGATCGTCACCCACGGCGACCACCGCATCGTGATGTCGTTCGCCGTCGCCGGACTGCGCACCCCCGGCATGACCTACGACGACCCCGGCTGCGTACGGAAGACGTTCCCCGGCTTCCACGAGGAGTTCGCGGAGTTCGTCGCGAGGACCGCGCGCCCGTAAAGAGCAGGCGCCCCTGCGCGGGGCGCACTACGGTCGCCCGCATGATGCCCCGGAACGATGTCCTGTCCGTCCTCGCCCTGCTGCGCGAAGCCGGCACCGACGTGGTGATCGCCGGAGGATGGGGCGTCGACGCCCTGCTCGGCGAGGAGACCCGCGAGCACCGCGATCTCGACCTCCTGCACCGCCGTGAGCAGGAGGCCGCCGTGGTGGCCGCCCTGGAGTCCGCCGGATACGCCGAGACGCTGGACTGGCGCCCCGCCCGGTTCGTCCTCAGCCATCCGTCCGGGCTCGAAATCGACCTGCACCCGCTGGAGTTCGCCGCCGACGGGTCCGCCCTCCAGTCCTCGCTCGACCCCGGGGAGCCCTTCCGCTACCCGGCCGCCTGCTTCGTCACGGGCACCATCGGGACGACCACCGTGCGCTGTCTCTCCGTCGAGCAGCAGGCGCTGTTCCACCAGGGCTACGAACCCGCCGAGCGCGATGTGGCGTACATGCGGCGGCTGGGGGAGAAGTTCGGCATCGACACGTCGCTCTGACCTCCCGATGCCGCACAATCGAGCCTCGGCCGCGATCGGTACACGGATCCCGGCGCGTCAACGGGAGACAGGGGCAGGGATGTTCGGGGTGTACGGGGCGGGCGGCCGGCGGGATGCGCGGTGGTGACCCTCATGGGTCTCGCCGGATGCGGTGGCGGGAACGACGACAACGGCAAGGGCGAGGCCGGGAAGGGCCCAGCCCCCTCACCGTCCTGCGCTCCGGCTCCACCACGCTCGCCTTCCGCGGCGAGATCCTGGGCACCCAGGACATCGGAGGGATTCCGGCGGACGTCATGGCCGCCCAGTAAAAGAAATTCCGTGCCGCGCGGGCCTGAGGCGCGCGCCGACAGGGGCGTGCTGTCACGGCACACAGCGGATGCGGCAACAATGGGGGCCATGAGCGACAGCCCCGCACCCCTCGCCGATCCGCATCTCGTCTTCGACGCGGCGGAAGGCCGCCGGGATCTGGTGATCCTCGGCTCCACCGGGTCCATCGGCACACAGGCCATCGACCTGGTCCTGCGCAACCCCCGCCGCTTCCGCGTCACCGCGCTCTCCGCCGCGGGCGGCAGGGTCCAGCTCCTCGCCGAGCAGGCGCGGCAGCTGCGCGTTCAGACGGTCGCGGTGGCCGACGGGGAAAAGGCGCCCGCGCTCCGCGAGGCGCTGGGCGAGGCCTACGGGGCGGGGGAACCGCTCCCCGAGATCCTGGCCGGCCCCGACGCCGCAACGGAGCTCGCGGCGAGCGACTGCCACACCGTGCTGAACGGCATCACCGGGTCGATCGGCCTCGCCCCCACGCTCGCCGCGCTGAAGGCGGGCCGCACGCTCGCCCTGGCCAACAAGGAGTCGCTGATCGTCGGCGGCCCGCTGGTGAAGGCGCTCGCGGCCCCCGGCCAGATCATCCCGGTCGACTCCGAGCACGCCGCGCTCTTCCAGGCGCTCGCCGCGGGGAAGCGCGCCGACGTCCGCAAGCTCGTGGTGACCGCGTCCGGCGGCCCGTTCCGCGGGCGTACGCGCGACGAGCTGGCCGGCGTCACGCGGGAGCAGGCCCTGGCGCACCCGACCTGGGCCATGGGCCCGGTCATCACGGTCAACTCCGCGACCCTGGTCAACAAGGGGCTGGAAGTCATCGAGGCACATCTGCTCTACGACATCCCGTTCGACCGGATCGAGGTCGTGGTCCACCCCCAGTCGTACGTTCACTCGATGGTGGAGTTCAGCGACGGCTCGACCCTCGCGCAGGCGACCCCGCCCGACATGCGGGGTCCCATCGCCATCGGTCTCGGCTGGCCCGAGCGGGTCCCGGACGCGGCCCCCGCCTTCGACTGGACGAAGGCCTCCAGCTGGGAGTTCTTCCCGCTCGACACCGAGGCGTTCCCGTCCGTCGGGCTCGCCCGGCACGTCGGCACCCTGGGAGGCACGGCGCCCGCGGTGTTCAACGCGGCCAACGAGGAGTGCGTGGACGCATTCCTGGCGGGACGGCTGCCCTTCAACGGCATCATGGATACGGTCACGGCGGTGGTGGCCGAACACGGCACCCCCGGTTCGGGAACTTCGCTGACGGTCGCGGACGTCCTCGATGCGGAGACCTGGGCCCGGTCCAGGGCCCGCGAACTCTCGGTGGCAGCGACAGCGGAGGCGCACGCATGAACTTGACGACGATCCTGATGACGATCCTCGGTATCGCCGTCTTCGCGGTGGGCCTGCTGTTCTCGATCGCCTGGCACGAGCTGGGTCACCTGTCGACGGCCAAACTCTTCGGCATCAGGGTGCCGCAGTACATGGTCGGCTTCGGGCCGACCGTCTGGTCGCGCAAGAAGGGCGACACCGAGTACGGCATCAAGGCCATCCCCGCGGGCGGCTACATCCGCATGATCGGCATGTTCCCGCCGGGGCCCGACGGCCGGATCGAGGCCCGCTCCACCTCGCCCTGGCGCGGCATGATCGAGGACGCCAGGTCCGCCGCCTTCGAAGAGCTCGAGCCGGGCGACGAGAAGCGGCTCTTCTACACGCGCAAGCCGTGGAAGCGCGTGATCGTGATGTTCGCCGGGCCCTTCATGAACCTGGTCCTGGCCGTCGCGATCTTCATGGGCGTGGCCATGACCTTCGGCTTCCAGACCCAGACCACCGAGGTCGCCGGTGTCCAGAAGTGCACGATCGCGCAGAGTGAGAAGCGCGACACGTGCGAGGCGTCCGACCCCGTCTCCCCGGCCAAGGCCGCCGGCCTGCAGGAGGGCGACACGATCGTCGCCTTCAACGGCAAGAAGATCGACGACTGGGCCACGCTCTCGGACGACATCCGGAAGACCATCGGTCCCGCCACCATCACCGTGCGGCGAGACGGCCAGGAACAGACCCTGAACGCCGTGCTGAAGAAGAACGCCGTCGCCCAGAAGGACGGTGACGGCGAGGTCGTACCAGGCAAGTTCGTCGACGCCGGTTACCTCGGCTTCGCCGCCAAGACCGAGATCCTGCCGCTCTCCTTCGGCGACTCGGTCGTCCGCATGGGCGACATGATCGAGAACGGCGTCGACTCGATCATCGCCCTGCCCTCCAAGATCCCCGACCTGTGGAACGCGGCGTTCAGCGACGGCGAGCGTGCCGACGACTCACCGGTCGGCGTCGTCGGTGCGGCCAGGATCGGGGGTGAGGTGATGAACCTCGACATCCCGGCCCAGAACCAGATCGCGATGATGCTGTTCCTGCTGGCAGGCTTCAACCTCTCGCTGTTCCTGTTCAACATGCTGCCCCTGCTCCCACTGGACGGCGGCCACATCGCCGGTGCCCTCTGGGAAGCCCTGCGCCGCAATGTGGCCAAGGTCTTCAAGCGGCCCGACCCCGGCCCGTTCGACGTGGCGAAGCTCATGCCCGTCGCCTACGTGGTCGCCGGGATCTTCATCTGCTTCACGCTGCTGGTGCTGGTCGCCGACATCGTGAACCCCGTGAAGATCACCTGATGTCCCACCTGTCCCATGGGTGGCGGCCGGTCACACAGGTGGTGTCCGGCCGCCCACCATCGGGCGGTTTGACGGCACGGGTGCGCTCCGTTCGCCTCCGGTGCCGTAACCTCGGAGCCTGGAGCCCGCCGTTCTCGGGACCTCGATCCACACTGATCCACACCTTGGGGATGCTCAGCGCATGACTGCGATTTCTCTCGGAATGCCGGACGTTCCGACCAAGCTCGCCGACCGACGGGTCAGCCGCCAGATCCAGGTCGGCACGGTCGCGGTCGGCGGGGACGCACCCGTGTCGGTGCAGTCCATGACGACCACGCGCACGTCGGACATCGGTGCGACGCTCCAGCAGATCGCGGAGCTGACGGCGTCGGGCTGCCAGATCGTGCGGGTGGCGTGTCCCACACAGGACGACGCGGACGCGCTGGCGACGATCGCGAGGAAGTCGCAGATCCCGGTGATCGCGGACATCCACTTCCAGCCGAAGTACGTGTTCGCGGCGATCGACGCGGGCTGCGCGGCGGTCCGGGTGAACCCGGGCAACATCAAGCAGTTCGACGACAAGGTCAAGGAGATCGCGAAGGCGGCGGGGGATGCGGGGACCCCGATCCGTATCGGTGTCAACGCCGGTTCGCTGGACGCGCGGCTCCTGAAGAAGTACGGCAAGGCGACGCCCGAGGCGCTCGTGGAGTCGGCGCTGTGGGAGGCGTCGCTGTTCGAGGAGCACGGCTTCCGGGACATCAAGATCTCGGTGAAGCACAACGACCCGGTCGTGATGGTGAACGCCTACCGTCAGCTGGCCGCGCAGTCGGACTATCCGCTGCACCTGGGTGTGACCGAGGCCGGCCCGGCGTTCCAGGGCACGATCAAGTCCGCGGTGGCGTTCGGCGCGCTGCTCTCGGAGGGGATCGGGGACACGATCCGGGTCTCGCTGTCGGCTCCGCCGGCCGAGGAGGTCAAGGTCGGCCTCCAGATCCTGGAGGCGCTGAATCTGAAGCAGCGGCGTCTGGAGATCGTGTCGTGCCCGTCGTGCGGGCGTGCGCAGGTGGATGTGTACAAGCTCGCGGACCAGGTCAGTGCGGGTCTGGAGGGCATGGAGGTCCCGCTGCGGGTCGCGGTGATGGGCTGTGTCGTGAACGGTCCGGGTGAGGCGCGTGAGGCCGACCTGGGTGTGGCGTCCGGCAACGGCAAGGGCCAGATCTTCGTGAAGGGCGAGGTCATCAAGACCGTCCCGGAGTCGAAGATCGTGGAGACCCTCATCGAGGAAGCCATGAAGATCGCGGAGCAGATGGAGAAGGACGGTATCGCCTCGGGCGAACCCCAGGTCTCCATCGCCGGCTGACCCCTCTCCGTCCCGCTGTGCCCCGCAGGCCGTGTCCTGCGGGGCACAGCCGCGTTTCCCGCCCCTCGGCCTTCCCCGTCCGGGGCGGCACCCCCCAGCCTTGTTGGGTACAGTGCGGACATCAGTAGACCGTTTGGTGAGGCCCCAGTGTTGACGCAGACCACTACCCGGGTCCTCGACCCCGGCGAGCTCCCAGCCGCACTCGCCATCCTTGAGAGCGCCCCCGTCGAGAACGCGTTCGTCACCTCCCGCGTCCAGGTCGCCGGGCTCGATCCCTGGCGTCTCGGCGGCGAGATGTGGGGCTGGTACGCCGACGGCCGACTGCGCTCGCTCTGCTACTCCGGCGCCAACCTCGTGCCCATCTGCGCCACCCCCGAGGCCGTCAGGGCCTTCGCCGACCGTGCCCGGCGGGCCGGCCGCCGGTGTTCCTCGATCGTCGGCCCCGCCGGCCCCACGGCCCAGCTGTGGCGCCTCCTCGAACCGAGCTGGGGCCCCGCCCGTGAGGTCCGGCCCAACCAGCCGCTCATGGTGACCGACCGCCCCTCGGCCGAGGTGACACCCGACCCGCTCGTGCGCAGGGTCCACAAGGAGGAGATGGACATCCTCATGCCGGCCTGCGTGGCCATGTTCACCGAGGAGGTCGGCATCTCCCCGCTCGCCGGCGACGGCGGGCTCCTCTACCAGGCGCGGGTCGCCGAACTGGTCACCACCCGCCGCTCCTTCGCCCGCATAGAGGACGGCAAGGTCCTCTTCAAGGCCGAGATCGGCGCGGCGACCCCCCGCGCCTGCCAGATCCAGGGCGTCTGGGTCGCCCCCGAAGCCCGCGGCAGGGGACTCTCCGAGACGGGCATGGCGGCCGTCCTGCGCTACGCGCTCAGCGATGTGGCCCCCGTGGTCAGCCTGTACGTGAACGACTACAACACCGCCGCACGCAGGGCCTACAGCCGTGTCGGCTTCCGCGAGACGGGCGCCTTCATGAGCGTGCTGTTCTGACCGGACGGCACGGCCAGTAGGGTTCCCGCATGGCAGCAGCAATCCCCACGTCCCCCCAGGGCTCCGGGACCCCCGACACCGTGGTCGGACCGCTCGACCTCGCCGACCGCGTCGACGAGGCACTGGCCGTACAGGCCCTCGCCTTCGGCCTCACCCAGGACGAGATCGACGTACGCCGCCACATCGTGCTGCGGCACCTCGACCACCCGCAGGCGCGCGCCCTCGGCGCCACCGCCGCCGACGGACGGCTCGTCGGGTTCGTCTACGGGCTGCCGAACAACCGGACGCACTGGTGGTCCACCGTCGTCGAACCGTATCTGCGCGTCACCGGATCCGAGGGCTGGCTCGACGACTCGTTCGTGATCACCGAACTCCACGTCCACCCCGAGTTCCAGCAGCGCGGCATCGGACGCAGCCTGATCACCACCATCACGGACGCGGTCGACCTGCCCCGGTCCATCCTGTCCGCGATCGACACCGAGAGCCCCGCCCGCGGCCTCTACCGCGCCCTGGGCTACCAGGACCTGGCCCGCCAGGTGCTCTTCCCCAGCGCGCCCAAGCCGTACGCGGTGATGGGCGCACCCCTTCCGCTGCTCCGCGGCTGAGGAATGGATTTCCGCCCGCGCGGGGCCCCCGGCTAACCTCGGGCTCACCACCCTTCCGAGCAGGAGTTCATCATGGCCCAGGTCCAGCGCATGTCCCGATTGATGATCAAGACACTGCGCGACGACCCGGCGGACGCCGAGACGCTCAACCACAAGCTCCTCGTCCGAGCCGGTTACGTTCGCCGCACCTCGGCCGGCATCTGGTCCTGGCTGCCGCTCGGCAAGAAGGTCCTGGAGAACGTGATCCGCGTCGTCCGCGAGGAGATGGACGCCATCGGCGGCCAGGAGGTCCTGCTCCCCGCGCTCCTGCCCAAGGAGGCGTACGAGGCGAGCGGCCGGTACGACGAGTACGGCGACCTGCTGTTCAGGCTCCAGGACCGCAAGGGTGCCGACTACCTCCTCGGCCCCACCCACGAGGAGATCTTCACCCAGGTCGTCAAGGACATGTGCTCGTCCTACAAGGACCTGCCCGTGATCCTCTATCAGATCCAGACGAAGTACCGCGACGAGGCCCGTCCCCGCGCCGGTGTGCTGCGTGGCCGTGAGTTCCAGATGAAGGACTCGTACTCCTTCGACACCACCGACGAGGGCCTGGCCGAGGCATACCAGCTGCACCGCGCCGCGTACATCCGGATCTTCGAGCGCCTCGGCCTCGACCACCGCATCGTCTCCGCCGTCTCCGGTGCCATGGGCGGCTCCGCCTCCGAGGAGTTCCTCGCCCCCGCGCCCGCCGGTGAGGACACCTTCGTCGACTGTCCGAACTGCGACTACGCCGCCAACACCGAGGCCGTGACCTTCAAGGCCACCGCAGCCGATCCCTCGGCGACCGGACCGGTCGAGGAGCTGGACACCCCCGACACCCCGACCATCGAGACCCTCGCCGCCCACCTCGGCGTCCAGGCCTCCGCCACCCTGAAGAACCTCCTGGTCAAGGTCGACGGCGAGATCGTGGCCGTGGGTGTGCCCGGCGACCGCGAGGTCGACCTCGGCAAGCTCGGTGAGCACCTCACCCCCGCCGTCGTCGAGCTCGTCACCGCCGAGGACTTCGTGGGCCGCCCCGACCTGGTACGCGGCTACGTCGGCCCGCAGGGCCTGGAGAAGATCCGCTACATCGCCGACCCCCGCGTCGCCGCCGGGACCGCCTGGATCACGGGCGCCAACAAGGAGGGCAAGCACGCGAGGAACGTCGTCGCGGGCCGCGACTTCGAGGTCGACGACCACCTCGACGTCGTCGTCGTCGAGGCGGGCGACCCCTGCCCCAACTGCGGCACCGGCCTCCAGGTGGACCGCGCCATCGAGATCGGCCACATCTTCCAGCTCGGCCGCAAGTACGCCGACATCTTCTCCCTCGACGTCCTCGGCCGGCAGGGCAAGCCGGTCCGCGTCACGATGGGCTCGTACGGCATCGGCGTCTCCCGCGCGGTGGCCGCGCTCGCCGAGCAGACCGCCGACGACAAGGGCCTGTGCTGGCCCCGCGAGATCGCCCCGGCCGATGTGCACGTCGTCGCGGCCGGCAAGGCGCTCCAGACCGAGCTGGCCCTCGACGTCTCCGAGAAGCTGAACGCCGCCGGCCTGCGCGTCCTGGTCGACGACCGTCCCGGCGTCTCGCCCGGCGTGAAGTTCACCGACTCCGAGCTCATCGGCGTCCCGAAGATCCTTGTCGCCGGCCGCCGTTCGGCCGAGGGTGTCCTGGAGCTGAAGGACCGCCGCACGGGCGAGCGCGAGGAGCTCACCGTCGACGAGGCGATCGCCCGCCTGACCGACCAGGGCTGATCCGCCGGACAGCGGAGGGGGCCCCCCCCCCGGGGGGGGGGCCCCCCCGGGGGGGGGCGGGCGCCCCACCGTCACCGCCCGCGGGCCACACCCCCCGGGCAGGGGCCGCCGGCAGCCCCCCC
>NZ_JBIWKH010000001.1:0-61080 GCF_044765585.1 Streptomyces sp. NPDC102441 | reverse complement strand
CCGCCGGGGCGCCGCGCGGCCCCCCCCCCCCCCGGCCCCGCCCCCCCCCCCCCCCCCCGGGGGCGCCCCCCCCCCCCCGGGGGGGCCCCCCCCCCGGGGGGGCCCCCCCCTCCGCTGTCCGTACGGGACAGCCCTCAGAGCCAGTCCGCGAACTCCAGCGAGAGTTCGCCGTCCTGCGTACGCCCCACCGTCAGCGCCCGCGTGCCGGACTCGACGGCCCGGTACAGCGTCCAGCCGCGCAGTCGCGCCTGGTCGATCTCCAGCGAGTCCGCGAGCTTCTTGACCCGCCGGCGGGCCGTCACGGCACCGCCGGGCGAGGCGATCAGGTCCTCGACCCGGTCACGCACCAGCCGCGCCAGGTCGTACGCCCGCTCCCCGGTCAGCGGCTCCGGACCGACCGCCAGCCACGGAGCGCGCTCACCCGCCAGAACCTTGCTCTGCCGGAAGTTGCCGTGCAGCAGGAAGACCTCGGGGGAGTCCTGGACCAGCTCCTCACGGGCCGCGAGGGCCGCCGAGACGAGCGGTTCCAGCGCGGGGTCGCGCACGGCGGCTTCCCGCATGGGCTCCACCTGCCGGGCGGTGCGCTCCACGACGGTCTCGAAGGCGTGGCCGGCCGGCGGCTCGACCCACAGTCGCCGCACCGTGCCGGCGGCCTCCAGCAGGGCCTTCGCCTCGGGAAGGGAGCGCAGGGACACCTCGTGGTGCAGCCGCTCCAGCAGGAGGGCGCCCTCGGGCACCGCGGTGGGCGGAGCCGCCGTGAGCTCGACGGCGCCCCAGCCCTTCCAGTGCGTGAGCGCGGCACCCTCGAGCGAGGGGGCGGCCCCGGGAGGCGCGATCTTCAGCACGGCGGGCGTGCCGTCGGCCCGGTGCACCAGGAGGACGAGGCTGCTGCGCCCGCCGGGGGCGCACACCCTGTCCAGGGAGACCGAGTGCGCGGACAGGGCGTCGTCCGTGAGTGCGGGGAGCCGCCCGAGCCACTCGGCGGCGGCCGTGTCCCCGTACATCTCGCCGAGCGCTCGCACCAGACGCTGCGGCGGTTCGAAACCCATACGTGCCTTGTTCCCTTTCAGAGCGTGATCGCTTGCTCAGTGCGTGACACCCGCGGCCCCTGCCTCCGCCGTGTTCTCCGGCGGAGCGGCCTTCTCGGCGAGCCCAGGAAAGGCTACGCCGGTGCCGCGCCAGCGCACCGCACGCACCGCGGCCTCCCGGAGCGCTCCCGTGGCGTCCTGCCGAAGCGGCCCCCGGGCGGCCCGTACGAGATCGGAGTACACGCCCGCGACCCGGTCCTCCAGGAAGGCGGCGAGCCGCATCGCGGTCGCCGGATCGCGCACAGCGAAGGGCAGGGTGTACGCGGCGTGCGCCGCCACGGGTGTCCCGCCCAGGTCGCGCACCGTCCGCGCGAGCGCGTCCCGCCGGGCCCGGTGGGCGTCACAGGCCGCCGTCGCGTCGCTGCGGCGGCCGTCCTCCAGCCTGCCGCCGAGCGCCCCGTATCCGTACACGGCGGCGTGCTCCGCGGCGAGTGCGGCCTGCGCGGCCCGCAGCTCCCCCTTGGCGTCGTCCGTTCCGGCCTCCTGTGTCATGCCGGGGTCTCCTTGGCCAGTTCGGTCAGCAGGTACGCGTGGGCCGCGCCGGCCGCGGCGATCGAGGCCAGCAGCCTGGCCAGTTCCGGCTCGGCGGCCAGCAGGGCCGTGGCGCGGCCGTCCGCCACCCTGCGCTCCTCGGCCGCCAGCTCCCGCAAGGCCGCGCGCGCGTCGGTGGCGGCCGCGGGCGGGGCCGGGGCAGGGGAGCCGCTCGCGGCCTCAGGCGGCCCGCCCAGCGCCGCGAGGTGCTCCCGCACGGCCGCCCCCATCGGTGCGAGCCCGGGCTCCGTCACCGGGTGCGCGGCCGCGACCTGTTCGTAGCGGGAGAGCAGGGAAGCACTGTCACGGGCTGCCGACGCCCGAAGTGCCGTCCGGGCCCGGAGGGAGGCGGCCCTGGCATCAGCGCCTCCGGGGGCGCTTCCCGTCCCCGGACCGTCCCCGCAGCCGGTCAGCACCGCACCCAGGGCGAGGGCTCCCGTAGCGGTGAGCACACTCCTGCGCGTCGTCCCCGTGCGGTGCACTTGTCTCCTTCAGCCTGGTTTCTGACAGTTTTTGACCTGAAGTGATCACCGGGGGTGAGCGTACCTGCGGCCGGGCGGGAGGCGGACGGCAACACCCCTGCGGACCGGATACCCTTTGACCTGACACGCGACGATCCCCACAACAGCACACGCGGCCGAGGAGTCACCCGGATGAGCACCACCCAGAGCGACAGGCTGCGCGAACTGCTGGATCCGCTCGTCAGCGCCAAGGAGCTGGACCTCGAGGAGATCGAGGTGTCCAAGGCGGGCCGCCGCCGGGTGCTGCGAGTGATCGTGGATTCCGAGGACGGCGTGGAGCTCGACACCTGCGCGGAGCTCAGCCGAGACATCTCTCAGACGCTGGACGAGACCGACGCCATGGGTGAGGGCGAGTACGTCCTCGAAGTGAGCTCTCCGGGCGCTGACCGCCCGTTGACCGAGCACCGCCACTACGTACGTGCCACGGGCCGGCTGGCCAGGCTCACCCTGAGCGAGGGCGGCGAGCTGGTGGCCCGCATCCTCGGGGTGGACGACGAGGGACTCGATCTGGAAGTGCCGGGCGTCAAGGGCCGCAAGCCCACGTCGCGCCGTGTCGCCTTCGACGAGATCACCAAGGCGCGCGTGGAGATCGAATTCAACCGCAAGGACAAGAAGGAAGAGGAGGCGTAGCCGTGGACATCGATGTAAAGCTTCTGAAGGGCTTGGCGCAGGACAAGGAGATCCCCTTCGACGTGCTCGTCGGGGCGATCGAGTCGGCCCTCCTCATCGCGTACCACCGCACCGACGGCAGTCACCGCCGTGCGCGCGTCGAGCTGGACGCCGGCGGCCATGTCACGGTGTGGGCGAAGGACGACCCGGCCGAGCTCGAGGAGGGCCAGGAGCCCAAGGAGTTCGACGACACGCCGTCCGGCTTCGGCCGTATCGCCGCGACCACCGCCAAGCAGGTCATCCTGCAGCGGCTGCGCGACGCCGAGGACGACAGGACCTTCGGCGAGTACGCGGGCCACGAGGGTGACGTCGTCACGGGCCTGGTCCAGCAGGGCAAGGACCCGAAGAACGTCCTGGTCGACATCGGCAAGATGGAAGCCATCCTCCCGGTGCAGGAGCAGGTGCCGGGCGAGGAGTACACCCATGGCCTGCGGCTTCGTACGTATGTCGTACGGGTGGCCAAGGGGGTGCGCGGTCCGTCCGTGACGCTGTCGCGTACCCACCCGAACCTGGTGAAGAAGCTCTTCGCGCTGGAGGTTCCGGAGATCGCGGACGGGTCGGTCGTCATCGAGGCCATCGCCCGCGAGGCGGGCCACCGCACCAAGATCGCCGTACGTTCCACCCGGGCCGGTCTCAACCCGAAGGGTGCCTGCATCGGCCCGATGGGCAGCCGTGTGCGCAATGTCATGGCCGAGCTGCACGGCGAGAAGATCGACATCGTGGACTGGTCGGACGACCCTGCCGAGATGGTCGCCAACGCGCTTTCACCCGCACGGGTGAGCGAGGTCGAGGTCGTGGACCTCGGGACGCGCTCCGCCCGGGTGACCGTGCCGGACTACCAGCTGTCGCTGGCGATCGGCAAGGAGGGGCAGAACGCCCGCCTGGCGGCCCGTCTCACCGGCTGGCGCATCGACATCCGTCCGGACACCGAGACGGACGAGGAGCGGGACGTCGCCGACCGCGAGCGCGCCGAGCGCGCCCGGGAGCGTTCCGAGCGCGGCTGACCCCCGGACCTGCGTCGGGGCCCGCCCCGGGCGGGCCCCGGACCGGCTCCGAAGGAATAGATCGAGGCGAATTGCCGCTGAGATCACGACAACATCCGTTCGATTCTTACCCCCATGGGGTGAGGTCGGTGCGGGGAGGTAGACTTAAACGTGTCTGGCCGGACGCACGCCCGCGCTTGCCCCGAGCGAACCTGTGTGGGATGCCGGGAGCGAGCGGCCAAGAGCGAGCTGCTGCGCATCGTGGTGGACGAGGGAGAAGTTGTCCCTGATCCACGCGGTACGCTGCCCGGCCGGGGTGCGTATGTTCACCCCGCCTCTGTCTGTCTCGACCTGGCGGTCCGCCGCCGGGCATTCCCCCGGGCCTTCAAGGCCAAGGGGCCGTTCGATTCCGCGGCACTGCAGCGGTTCGTCGAGCGGGTGACACCGTAAGAAAGTGAACGGCACGGGTCCCCGTGCGGTCAGGTACCTCGCGAGTTGGAAGTAGGTCGAGATTGCGATGAGCACTCGATGAGTACGCGATGAGTACGCCCATGAAGTAGCGACGGTCCGGCGGTAACCCGGACCTAAAAGGAGCGAAGTGGCTAAGGTCCGGGTATACGAACTCGCCAAGGAGTTCGGCGTCGAGAGCAAGGTCGTCATGGCCAAGCTCCAAGAACTCGGTGAATTCGTCCGTTCGGCGTCCTCGACGATCGAGGCGCCGGTTGTACGCAAATTGACTGACGCACTGCAGGGTCCCGGCGGCAACGCCGGCAAGTCCGCTGCCAAGCCTGGCGCGCCTCGCAAGGCCGCCCCCTCGAAGCCCGCAGCGCCCTCCCCGGCCGCTGCGGCACGTCCTGCTGCCCCGAAGCCCGGCGTCCCGGCCCCCAAGCCGGCCGCCGCGGAGACCCCGGAGAGCAGCACCCCCGCAGCAGCGCCTTCCGCGCCGTCGGCGGGCCCCCGTCCGGGCCCCAAGCCCGCGCCGAAGCCCGCCCCGGTCACCCCGGTGCCCGCCGCGGAGTTCTCGGCTCCGGCTCCGGCCCAGCAGCCGGCCGCGCCGCAGCAGCCTGCCGCACCGCAGCAGCCGGCCGCACCGCAGCAGGCCCCGCGTCCCGCGGGTGCCACCCCCGGCCCCCGCCCCGCCCGTCCGGCTCCGGCCGGCGGTCAGCGTGACGGCGGCCGCGACGGTGGCCAGCGTGACGGCGGCCGTGGTGGCGAGCGTGGCGGCGACCGCCCCGCGCGTCCCGGCGGCGCACGTCCGGCCGGTCCCCGTCCGGGCAACAACCCCTTCACCTCCGGCGGTTCCACCGGCATGGCGCGCCCGCAGGCGCCCCGTCCCGGCGGTGCCCCGCGCCCCGGTGGCGGTCAGGAGCGCCCCGGCGCCCCGCGCCCCCAGGGTGGTCCCGGCGGCGCCCCGCGCCCCCAGGGCCAGGGTGGCGCACGTCCGTCTCCGGGCGGCATGCCCCGTCCGCAGGCTCCCCGTCCGGGAGGTGCCCCCTCGGGTAACCGTCCGAACCCCGGCATGATGCCGCAGCGTCCCGCTGCGGGCCCCCGCCCCGGCGGTGGCCCCGGCGGTGGCGGCGGTCGTGGTCCCGGTGGCGGCGGCGGTCGTCCCGGTGGCGGTGGCGGTCGTCCCGGTGGTGGCGGCTTCGCAGGCCGTCCGGCCGGTCCCGGCGGTGGCGGTGGCGGCTTCGCCGGCCGTCCCGGTGGTCCCGGTGGCGGTGGCGCTCCCGGTCGTCCCGGTGGCGGCGGCTTCGGCGGTCGTCCCGGCTTCGGTGGACGTCCCGGCGGCCCGGGTGCCCGTGGTGGCACACAGGGTGCGTTCGGCCGTCCCGGCGGTCCCGCGCGTCGTGGCCGCAAGTCGAAGCGGCAGAGGCGCCAGGAGTACGAGTCCATGCAGGCCCCGTCGGTGGGCGGCGTCATGCTGCCCCGCGGCAACGGGCAGGCTGTGCGGCTGTCCCGCGGTGCCTCCCTCACGGACTTCGCGGAGAAGATCAACGCGAACCCGGCGTCTCTCGTCGGCGTGATGATGAACCTCGGCGAGATGGTCACGGCCACGCAGTCGGTCCCCGACGAGACGCTGAAGCTTCTCGCGGACGAGATGAACTTCGTCCTCGAGATCGTCAGCCCGGAGGAGGAGGACCGCGAGCTGCTCGGGTCCTTCGACATCGAGTTCGGTGAGGACGAGGGCGGCGAAGAGGCCCTGGTCTCCCGTCCGCCGGTCGTGACCGTCATGGGTCACGTCGACCACGGTAAGACCCGGCTGCTGGACGCGATCCGCAAGACGAACGTCGTCGCGGGCGAGGCCGGCGGTATCACGCAGCACATCGGTGCGTACCAGGTCGGCGCCGAGGTCAACGGCGAGGACCGCAGGATCACCTTCATCGACACCCCGGGTCACGAGGCGTTCACCGCCATGCGTGCACGTGGTGCGAAGTCCACCGACATCGCGATCCTCGTGGTGGCGGCGAACGACGGTGTGATGCCCCAGACGATCGAGGCGCTGAACCACGCCAAGGCGGCCGAGGTGCCGATCGTGGTCGCGGTCAACAAGATCGACGTCGAGGGTGCCGACCCGACCAAGGTGCGCGGTCAGCTCACCGAGTTCGGGCTGGTGGCCGAGGAGTACGGCGGCGACACGATGTTCGTCGACATCTCCGCCAAGCAGGGCCTCAACATCGAGTCCCTCCTGGAGGCCGTCGTCCTCACCGCCGACGCCTCGCTCGACCTGCGGGCCAACCCGGAGCAGGACGCGCAGGGTATTGCGATCGAGTCCCACCTCGACCGCGGCCGCGGTGCCGTCTCGACCGTCCTCGTCCAGCGCGGCACGCTGCGCATCGGCGACACGGTGGTCGTCGGCGACGCGTACGGCCGTGTCCGGGCGATGCTCGACGACAACGGTCAGAACGTCGAGGAAGCGGGTCCGTCGACCCCCGTCCTGGTCCTGGGTCTCACCAACGTCCCGGGTGCCGGCGACAACCTCCTGGTTGTCGACGAGGACCGTACGGCCCGTCAGATCGCTGAGAAGCGTGCCGCCCGTGAGCGCAACGCCAACTTCGCCCGCAAGGGTGTCCGGTTCTCCCTGGAGAACCTGGACGAGGCGCTCAAGGCCGGTCTGGTCCAGGAGCTCAACCTCATCATCAAGGGCGACGCGTCCGGTTCGGTGGAGGCTCTCGAGTCCTCGCTGCTCCAGCTCGACGTCGGTGAAGAGGTCGACATCCGGATCCTGCACCGCGGTGTGGGTGCGGTGACCGAGTCGGACATCAACCTGGCGACCGGCTCCGACGCCATCGTGATCGGCTTCAACGTGCGCGCCGCAGGGCGTGCCGCGCAGATGGCCGACCGCGAAGGTGTGGACGTCCGGTACTACTCGGTCATCTACCAGGCGATCGAAGAGATCGAAGCAGCCCTCAAGGGCATGCTCAAGCCGGAGTACGAAGAGGTCGAGCTCGGCACGGCGGAGATCCGCGAGATCTTCCGCTCGTCCAAGCTGGGCAACATCGCCGGTGTGCTGGTCCGCTCCGGCGAGGTCAAGCGCAACACGAAGGCGCGCCTGCTGCGCGATGGCAAGGTCATCGCGGAGAGCCTCAACATCTCGGGTCTGCGTCGCTTCAAGGACGACGTCACCGAGATCCGCGAAGGCTTCGAGGGCGGTATCAACCTCGGAAACTTCAACGACATCAAGATCGACGACGTCATCGCGACGTACGAGATCCGCGAGAAGCCGCGAGGCTGATCCACGGGGAACCCCGGGGGGCGACCCCCGGGCTCTCCAGCACGGTCGGGGCCGGTCGACGGGTCGTTATTTCCGTCGATCGGCCCCGGCCGTTCCGTGTACGGTTCGGATGTCCCGCCGAGTGACGGCGGGGCGTGGCTGTGCCAGCCCGGGGGCGACCCCCGGGCCCCGAACCCGAACCGGCGGGACATCCGGACATACATGTATGTGGGGACTCTGTCCTTCGATCTGCTCCTCGGCGACGTACGGTCGTTGAAGGAGAAACGCTCCATCGTCCGCCCGATCGTCGCGGAGATCCACCGCAAGTTCGCGGTGAGCGTCGCGGAGACGGGCGGCCAGGACCTTTACCGCAGGGCCCAGATCGGTCTTGCCGTGGTCTCCGGGGACACCGGGCACCTCACAGACGTACTCGACCGGTGCGAGCGCATGATCGCGGGCCGGCCGGAGGTGGAGCTGCTGTCCGTACGACGGCGGCTGCACAATGACGAAGAAGACTGAGCATGTTCAAGAAGGAGACGGACCAGTGGCCGACAACGCGCGGGCAAAAAAGCTGGCGGACCTCATCCAGGTGGTGGTCGCCGAGAAACTGCAGCGCGGCATCAAGGACCCGCGTCTGGGCACGCACGTGACCATCACGGACACCCGTGTCACCGGCGACCTGCGGGAGGCCACGGTCTTCTACACGGTCTACGGCGACGACGAGGAGCGGGCCAGTGCGGCCGCCGGCCTGGAGAGCGCCAAGGGCATCCTGCGTTCGGCGGTCGGTGCGGCTGCGGGGACGAAGTTCACCCCGACGCTGGCCTTCGTGGCCGACGCCCTGCCGGACAACGCCAAGGCGATCGAGGACCTGCTCGACCGGGCACGTGCCTCGGACGCCAAGGTCCGCGAGGCGTCCTCGGGTGCCGCGTACGCCGGCGACGCGGACCCGTACCGCAAGCCGGAGGACGAGGACGACGAGTCCGGCGAGAACGGCGAGGGCTCACCTTCCGCATGACGCAGAACAAAACGCAGGATCAGGGCGGTGGGAGCGCAGCGACCTCTGGCAAGGGTGGTGGTGGGCGACGGGAGGGCCTTGTCATCGTCGACAAGCCGTCCGGCTTCACTTCGCACGACGTCGTGGCCAAGATGCGCGGCATCGCCCGCACCCGGCGGGTCGGCCACGCCGGCACGCTGGACCCGATGGCGACCGGTGTCCTCGTACTCGGCGTGGAGCGCGCGACCAAACTGCTCGGTCATCTCGCGCTGACCGAGAAGGAGTACCTGGGAACGATCAGGCTCGGTCAGGACACCGTCACCGACGACGCGGAGGGCGAGATCACCTCGTCCGCCGACGCCTCGGGAGTGACCCGTGAGGGCATCGACGCCGGGGTCGCCGCGCTGAGCGGCGCGATCATGCAGGTGCCGTCCAAGGTCAGCGCCATCAAGATCGACGGCAAGCGGTCCTACGCCCGGGTGCGCGGCGGCGAGGAGTTCGAGATCCCGGCCCGCCCGGTGACCATCTCGTCCTTCCGGGTCCACGACGTCCGCGAAGCGGTCGCGGAGGACGGCACCCCGGTCGTCGACCTGGTCGTGTCCGTCGTGTGCTCCTCGGGTACGTACATCCGGGCCCTGGCCCGTGACCTCGGCGCCGGGCTCGGTGTCGGCGGGCATCTGACCGCGCTGCGGCGCACCCGCGTCGGGCCGTACGGCCTCGACGGGGCGCGCACCCTCGACCAGCACCAACAGGAGCTGACCGTGATGCCGGTGGCCGAGGCGGCCGCCTCGGCGTTCCCGCGCTGGGACGTGGACGAGAAGCGCGCCAAACTGCTGCTCAACGGCGTCCGGCTGGACATGCCGTCGTATCCGCCGGGGCCGGTCGGGGTCTTCGGGCCCGACGGGACCTTCCTCGTGCTCGTCGAGGAGCAGAAGGGCAAGGCCAAGAGCCTCGCCGTCTTCGCCTGACGGAGGCCTCAGTGGGCCGGCCTCCCCGTGTGGCCGGCCCATCGTGGAGCGGGCAGCCCCCCAGGTGCGTGCCCGCTCCACAATCCCCCTCCGGTGACCATCCCTGTCCACGAGGACCCGCCGATTCACCCCAATGGACGGGCGCTCGGAGTGACAGGGGGGTGCGAGGGGGGCGCTTTCGCCCCGTGCGTTTCCCGTGCCGATCACCTGGGACCTACCGTCGGACCATGGGCACCGGGGACCGGTCGAAACTTGTGAGAATCTGCGATCAGGCCGGCCGGCCGCGGGGGACCGGCTTCGTCGCGGACGACCGGGGCACGGTCGTCACCAGCCATCAGGCCGTCGCACGCTCCGTGCCCCTGACGCTGTACTCCGCCGACGGCCGCAGTTGCCCCGTCGGCCCCGACGACATCACCGCGCTGCCCGCTCTCGGCCTCGCCCTGCTGCGCACCGGCGGCCCCGGGACCCTGGGGGTGGAGCCGCTCCCCATCGCCGTACGTGAGGAGATCGGGGCGGGCACCTATGTGCGGATCGCCGCACACGGCTGGCGCGAGGCGCGGGTGCTCGGGACGACTCCCGCGACGTACTCCGAGGACGGACGCGAGCACCACGTGGGCGAGGCGCTGGAGCTGGCGCTCGGTACGGACGGGCGCGACGCGCTGCGCTCCGGCGGAGCCGCTGTCGGCGGGCCCGTGACCGACCCGCGCACCGGAGCCGTCCTGGGGGTTCTCTCGACCGCCCTGAGCGCCGGGCGCGAGACGGCCGGGCTCGCGGTGCCGCTGACCCCCCAGGACGCCCCGGGGCCGCTGGCCGAGGTGCTCCGGCGCAACGCGAGCGCTGTCCCGGGGTACGGCCAGGATCTCAACCTCGCCGGGGCGCTGCAGCTGACCGCCACCTCGCTCGGCCATGCCGACAGCCGGCCCTGTGGCACGGAGGCTGTCGAACGCCCTGACGTCAGCGCGGAGTTCACCGCCTTCGAGACCGGCACGGGGCCCGTGCTCGGCCTGGTCGGCGCCCCCGGGACGGGGCGCACCACGGAGCTCGCGGCCCTGGCCGACCGCAGGGCCCGCGGACCCGTGCCCGCCCTGACGCTCTGGTTGCGCGGAGCCGATCTGCTGGCCGACGACACCTCGGTGACCGACGCGATGACCAGGGCGCTGCAGCGCTCCGGGAGGATCATCACCGCTGCCGGGGCCTGGGGGGAGATGGAGTCCGCCACCCCCGAGCGGGTGGCCCGCCTCGCCGCGGCCTCAGGGAACCCGCTCCTGGTCGTCGTGGACGGCCCGGAGGAGATGCCGCCCCTGCTGGCCCACCGGCTGGCGGCGTGGGCCGGGGCGAGCGCGGAGTGGCTGCCGGCCCACGAGGTGCGGATGGTCGTCGCCTGCCGCCCGGAGCACTGGGAGACCGCCGGCGCCCTGTACCCCCCGGGCGCCCTGCACCGTCCGGAGCGGCCTGCCCGGGGTCTGCCGCCGGCCGTCCGGCTCGGCGACCTCACGGAGGAACAGGCCGAGCGGGCCTGGGAGCGGTACGGCATCCCGCCCGGCACGATCGCGCCGGGCCACGACCGGCACCCCCTCACTCTGCGCCTGCTCGCCGAGGTCCGGGCGGCGCTGCCCCCCGACGTACCCGGCAGGCCCGGCACCGAGGAGGTCTTCGCCGCCCATCTGGACCTCGCCTGCGTCCGGATCGCCGTCCGGATCGGGGCCCAGGCCGAACCCCGGCTCAGGGGCACGGCGGTGCGCAGACTGGCGGCGAAGGTGGCCGGCCAGGTCCACGAGGCGGCCAGGCGCTGCCTCGGACCGGGGCAGGGCGAGCTGGACCGGGCGGCGTTCGAGGAGCTCTTCCCCTGGCGCACGGGCTGGGCGTCGGCCGTACTCACGGAGGGCCTGCTGGTCCCGGCGGGCGCGGGATACAGGTTCGCCCACGAGGAACTGGGCGACTGGGTGCAGGGCGCGCACCTCGACCTGGACGCGGCGCTCCACTCGCTGGTCCACCGCTGGCACGCGGAAGGGGCCTCCGAAGAACCCGCGCCCGCCCCGCAGGATCCGGCGCAACCTCACAACCTTCCTGTGCCGCGCCATCGCATCGGCCCCGTGCTCCAGGCCATGCTCCTGCTGGAGCGGCGGCAGGGGCACGCGGCGCTGGCCCATCGGATGGCGGATCTGATCGAGGCGATGGACCGCCTGCCGACCGGTCCGGGCGCGCAGCGGCGGCTCACCGACGCGGCCTGGTGGGCGGCACACCTGCTGCGGGAGAGCCTGCTCAGGGTGGACGACGCCCGGCCCTGCCTCGGGGTGCTGCGGGTGCTGGCCGGACGGATCACCCGGCGTTCGCTGTCCGGCGGCGGCCCGGCCGTGCTCGGGCCCTACGCCGGATTCGAGCCGTGGTTCTGGCGCCGGATCCGGCTCCCCGAGGACAACCGTATCGATCTCCTGCGCCGCCTCCTGCCCGCGGACGGCACCCCACGCCCGGACGGCGGCGAACGGTATCTGGACGCTGTGTCCCGGCGCCTGGCCGCTCACCCCAGGGCCGTGCAGGTGCTGCTGTGCCGCTGGTTCACCGACGAGAGCCCCCTGCCGGCCGAGGAGGGCCTGCCGATGCGGCTCACCGTGGCCGCCGCCGCCCAGGCACTCCTGTACGCCCGCCGGGACCTCGCCGTCGACGACCTGGCCGAGGCGCTCGTCGACACCGTCCACCCGCGTGCGGCCGAACTCCTCACCACCCTCGCCGAGGACGAGCCGACCGCCCTCTGCAGGGCAGTCGACCGGTGGGCGTGCGACGAGGAGCGGCCCGCGCGGCGCGCCGCCGCGGCCGTCCACGCCGCGCTCGCCGCCGCCCGCACCCTCGCGGCCTCCGACCGCGCCCTGCTGCGCGGGGCGGCGCTCACCCTGCTGGCCCGGCCGGACGACACGGCCCTGCACGCCCAGGCACTCACCGTGCTCGTACGGGACCCGGCCACCGGGGGCCGCTATCTGCCGCAGGCCCTGAGGCTCTTCGCGGCCGGAGACCCCCGGCTGCCGGTGGGGCTGCTCACGAGGGTGTTCCCCGAGCACCCCGAGCCGGTGCTCGCGGCGCTGCGCGCCCGTCTGGCACTGCCGGGGGAGGCCGCCGACGGAGTCCTGCGGGAGCTGGCCTCCCTGGATGCCCCGGCTCTGGCGCTGCACGCCCCGGGGCTCGTACGCGACTACGTCGAGAGCCGCAGCCGCCCCGGTGAGGACGCCGGGGTGCAGGCCGCCGCCTATGTGGACCTGCGGCTGGAGCACAGCCCTGCCGCCCGGGCGCTCCTGCTGCCCCTGATGACCGGGCTGCTGCGGGGCCGCCCCGTGCCACCACCCGTACGCGCCGCGCTGGCCCAGGTGCTCGCCGCTCCCGGAAGCGCGGCTTCGAGGCCGCTGCGGGCCGAGCTGCTGGAGGTTCTGCTGGACTTCGAACAGGAGACCGGGAAGGACCCGGAGGTCCTCGACGCCCTGCTCCGGGCAGCCGCGGCCGGCTCCGGACGCCGCCCCGAAGCCCGCACACGGGCCCTGGTGCACCGCACCGGGATGCTCCTCGTACGCACGCCCGAGGGCGCGGCCCGCTTCGACCGCGGCCTGGTCGAACTCGCCCGGGACGTGCCCGGATTCGCGGCCCTCGTCACCCGCTGGCTGGCGGACGCCCCGCAGGAGTGGGCCGCCGTCGTGGGTCCAGGCGCCCGGCGGACGATGGAGACGCTGGACGGCTCGCGGCCCGGGATCCCGATGCCGATGCAGGCCGCGGGACGTGAGCATGGCAGTCTTAGACCTGCGTAATGGACATACACACGTACACAGGTTCGGGCGAGGAGCGGTCACAGTGCACTGCTGGCGTGGCTTGGAGGACATCCCTGAGGGCTGGGGACGCAGCGTCGTCACCATCGGCTCCTACGACGGGGTGCACCGCGGACACCAGCTGATCATCGGCCGTGCCGTGGAGCGCGCGCGCGAGCTCGGCGTGCCCTCCGTCGTCGTCACCTTCGACCCGCATCCCAGCGAGGTCGTCCGCCCCGGCACGCACCCGCCGCTGCTCGCACCGCACCACAGGCGTGCCGAGCTCATGGCCGGGCTGGGGGTGGACGCGGTGCTGATCCTGCCGTTCACCGCCGAGTTCTCGCAGCTCTCGCCCGAGGACTTCGTCGTGAAGGTGCTCGTCGACAAGCTCCACGCGAAGCTGGTCATCGAGGGCCCCAACTTCCGTTTCGGCCACCGGGCGGCGGGCAACGTCACCTTCCTCGCGGAGCTGGGCCCGACATACGACTTCCAGGTCGAGGTCATCGACCTCTACGTGAGCGGCGACGCGGGCGGCGGCGAGCCGTTCTCCTCCACGCTCACCCGCCGCCTGATCGCCGGGGGCGACGTCGAAGGGGCCGCGGAGATCCTCGGCCGCCCGCACCGCGTCGAGGGCGTCGTCGTGCGCGGAGCCCAGCGGGGCCGCGAGCTCGGCTTCCCCACGGCGAACGTGGAAACCCTTCCGCACACCGCCATCCCCGCCGACGGCGTCTACGCCGGCTGGCTCACGGTGGACGGCGAGGCGATGCCCGCCGCGATCTCCGTGGGCACCAACCCGCAGTTCGACGGCACGGAGCGGACCGTCGAGGCGTACGCCATCGACCGCGTCGGCCTCGACCTGTACGGGCTGCACGTGGCGGTGGACTTCCTGTCGTATGTACGCGGCATGCTGAAGTTCGAGTCGATCGACGACCTCCTCGTGGCGATGGCCGCCGACGTGAAGCGGTCCAGCGAGCTGATCGCGGCGTACGAGCAGGCCTGACGCCTTCCTGTGGTGCGCACGCCGGCACCGGGGCATGGTCGGGGGCAGGAGCCGTCGAGCCGGGAGGACGCCCGCCGTGCGTGAACTGCTGTCGGAACTGCGTGACTGGCACTCCGCCGGTACGCCCTTCGCCCTGGCCACGGTCGTCGCGGTGCGGGGCAGCGCGCCACGGGCCCCCGGCGCCTCGATGGCGGTCACCTCCACGGGAGCGGTGGCGGGCAGTGTCTCCGGGGGGTGCGTGGAGAGCGATGTGTACGAGGTCGCCACCGAGACGCTCACCACCGGCAGGACGGAGCTGCGGACCTACGGCATCAGCGACGACGAGGCCTTCGGCACCGGGCTGACCTGCGGCGGCACCATCGACGTCCTGGTACGGCCCTTCGTCGAGGCGGCCGACCGGGACGGACTGATGGAACTCGCCGGCACCATCGCCGCCGGGGAACCCGTCGCACTCGCCACCGTGGTCTCCGGAGCGGCCCGGCCCGGCGCCCGCAGGATGGTCCTCACCGGCCTTGTCAGCGGTTCGCTCGGCGACGAGGGGCTCGACGCTGCCGTCACCGACGACGCGCGGGGCATGCTGGCCCAGGGAGCCACCGGCAGCATCCGGTACGGCGCGCACGGCGAGCGCCGGATGCAGGACGTCACCGTCTTCGTCCAGACGTACACCCCCGCGCCCCGCATGCTCGTCTTCGGCGCCATCGACCACGCGGCGGCCACCGCGAGGATCGGGTCCTTCCTCGGCTACCGGGTGACGGTGTGCGACGCGCGCTCCGCCTTCGCCACCCGGGAGCGCTTCCCCACGGCCGACGAGGTCATCTGCGCCTGGCCGCACACCTACCTGGAATCGACCCCGGTGGACGCGCGTACCGTCGTCTGCGTCCTGACCCACGACCCTAAGTTCGATGTGCCCCTGCTGGTCGCCGCGCTGCGCACCCCCGCCGCGTACATCGGTGTGATGGGCAGCAGACGCACGCACGCCGACCGGATCGCCCGGCTGCGGGAGGCAGGGGTGGACGAGGCGGAACTGACCCGCCTCGCCTCACCCGTAGGCCTCGACCTCGGAGCCCGTACACCGGAGGAGACGGCCGTCTCCATCGCCGCCGAGATCATCCAGCACCGCTGGGGCGGCACGGGCCGCCCGCTGGGTGAGCTGGCGGGCACGATCCACCACACGTCCTGAGCGCGGGGCAGGCGGGAGTTGGACGACAGGCCCCTAGGAGACGCCGGCCCCCGCCGCCGCCCAGTGGCAGGCGACCTGGGTCCGGTCGCCCCCCTCCAGCACCGGCAGATCCTTCGTGCGGCAAGCGTCCGCGACGCCCGCGCGCTCCGCTTCTCCCGAGGCGAGGATCTGGCACCGGGCATGGAAGCGGCAGCCGGACGGGACCTTCGAGGGGTCCGGCGGTTCACCGGTGAGCAGCACCGGCTCGCCGTCCGCCTCCGGCAGCACGGAGAGCAGCGCCTGGGTGTACGGGTGCTGGGGAGCCGTGAGGATCTGCTCGACGTCACCCGTCTCCACGATCCGGCCGAGATACATCACCGCCACCCGGTCCGCGATGTTCCACGCCAGCCCCAGATCATGCGTCACCACCAGTGCCGACAGGCCCAGTTCGTCACGCAGCCGCAGCAGCAGGGCAAGGATCTCGCCGCGTACCGAGGCGTCCAGCGAGGCCACGGGCTCGTCGGCGACGATCAGCTCCGGCTCCAGGACCAGTGCGCCCGCGATCACCACACGCTGCCGCTGACCGCCCGAAAGCTCATGCGGATACCGCAGGAAGAACCGCTCCGGAGGCCGCAGCCCGGCCCGCGACAGCGCCCCGGACACGGCCTCCCGCTCGTCGCCCGCGTAGCCGTGGATGCGCAGGCCCTCCGCCACCGCGTCGTACACCGTGTGGCGGGGGTTGAGGGATCCACTGGGGTCCTGGAGCACCAGCTGCACCCGCTTGCGGTAGGCCTTGAGCGCCCGGCCCCCGTAGTCCAGGGGCTCGCCACCGAAGGTGACCCGGCCGGCCGTCGGCTCCACGAGGCCCAGCAGGGACCGGGCCAGCGTCGTCTTTCCGCAGCCCGATTCGCCGACCAGGGCGACGATCTCACCGCGGCGGATGTCGAGGTCGACGCCGTCGACCGCCCGTGCGGTCGCCGCCCCGCGCCGGCCGGGGAACGCCACCTTCAGCGCCTGGGCGCTGAGGAGGGAAGCCGGGGGAGTGGTCGTCATGGGGTGCTCCTTGCTTCCTCGGTACCGCCGTGCGGACCGGGCGTCGCGGTGGCTTCCGGCTCGACCAGCACACAGGCCGCCCGCCGGGACGGGCCGGCCGGCCGCAGGTCCTGGTCCTCGGTGGCGCAGGATTCCAGCGCGGCAGGGCAGCGCGGATGGAACGTACAGCCGGAGGGCAGCGCCGACGGGTCCGGGGGATCGCCCGGCAGGCCTCGTGGCGCGTGCCGCGACGAGAGGTCGCCGATGCGCGGGAAGGCAGCCGACAGGGCGCTGCTGTAGGGGTGGCGGGCCTTCTCGTACACCTTCTTGGCGGGGCCCTCCTCGACGACACGGCCCGCGTACATCACCGACAGCCGGTCGCAGGTGTCGGAGAGCACCGCCAGATCGTGGCTGATCATGATCAGCCCGAGGTCCTGGTCGCTGACGAGCTGTTCGATCAGCCGCAGGATCTGCGCCTGGATCATCACGTCGAGCGCCGTGGTGGGTTCGTCGGCGATGATCAGCCGTGGGTCGCAGGCCAGCGCCATCGCGATCATCACGCGCTGGCGCTGACCGCCGGACAGCTCGTGCGGATAGGCGTCCGCGCGCGCGGCCGGAAGCCCCACCTGCTCCAGCAGCTCACGGGCGCGCCTGTGTGCGGCAGCCGGGGTTCCCTTGCCGTGCAGCAGGATCGGCTCGGCGATCTGGTCCCCGACGCGGTGCACCGCGTTCAGTGAGTGCATCGCGCCCTGGAAGACGATCGACGCCCCCGCCCAGCGCACGGCGCGCAGCCGCCCCCACTTCATGGTGAGGATGTCCTCGCCGTCCAGCAGGATCTCGCCGCTCAGGGTCGCGGACGGAGGCAGCAGACGCAGCAGGGCGAGCGCCAGCGTCGACTTCCCGCAGCCGGACTCCCCGGCGATACCCAGCTTCTGGCCCGCCTCGACCCGCAGGTCGACTCCCCGTACGGCGGGGACCGCCGAGGCCCCCGAGCCGTATGTGACATGCAGGTTCCGGACGTCGAGCAGCGGCTGCCCGGTCTCCGGCTTCGGAACGCTCTCGGTCTTCACGGCGGTCAACGGGACACCCCCAGCTTGGGGTTGAGCACGGACTCGATGGTGCGGCCGCAGAGCGTGAACGCGAGGGCGACGACCGCGATGGCGAGTCCGGGCGGAGCGAGGTACCACCAGTTGCCGGAGCTGACCGCTCCGGCCTCACGGGCGTCCTGGAGCAGCCCGCCCCAGGAGACGATCGTGGGATCGCCGAGCCCGAGGAAGGCGAGGGTCGCCTCGGTGAGGATGGCGGTGGAGATCACCAGCGTGGTCTGCGCGAGCACCAGCGGCATCACGTTGGGCAGCACATGACGGGACATGATGTGGCCGTGTCCGCCCCCGAGCGCCTTGGAGCGTTCGATATAGGGGCGGGACTCCACGGACAGCGTCTGCGCACGCACGAGCCGCGCGGTCGTCGGCCAGGTCGTCACTCCGATGGCGAGGACGGTCGTCCAGAGGGACCGCGAGAGCACGGTGGCGAGCGCGATGGCGAGCACTAGCGTCGGCATCACGAGGAACCAGTCGGTGATCCGCATGACGATATTGCCGTACCAGCCCTTGAAGTGACCGGCGGTGATGCCCACCAGGGTCCCGATGGCCACCGAGAGGAACGCGGCGAGCAGTCCGACGGTCAGCGAGACCCGCGTCCCCCACACCAGGAGGGCGAGCAGGCTGCGTCCGAACTGGTCGGTGCCGAGCGGGAACTCGGCGCTCGGCGACTCCAGGGGGCCGCCCGGCGCATTGGTGACGCTCTGCGAGTCCGCGCCGACCAGCAGCGGGGCTGCCAGCGCGGTCAGGGCGATCAGCGCGAGCACGGCGAGGCCGGCCAGGCCGGCGCGGTGGCCGCGGTACTGCCGCCAGAAGCGGGCCGCCGCCTGGCGCCGGCGGGTCCAGGTCAGCGCGCGCGGGCCGATGGGCGGCGCGGCGTCGGTCGTGGTCGTCATCGGCCCACCCGGGGATCGAGGAGCGGATAGATCACATCGGCGAGCGTGTTCATCAGGATCACCGCGGCGGCGAAGATGAAGAACAGCGCCTGCACCAGTGGCAGATCGGGCACGCTCAGCGCCTGGTAGAACAGTCCGCCGAGGCCGGGCCAGGAGAACACCGTCTCCACCAGGATGGCACCGGCCACCGTGTTGCCCAGGTTGACGAAGAGGAGGGTCACCGTCGGCAGCATCGCGTTCGGGACGGCGTGCCGGCGGCGTACGAGATCGTCGCGGAGCCCCTTCGCGCGTGCCGTCGTCAGGTAGTCGCTGCCCATCTCGTCCAGCAGCGACGAGCGCATCACGAGCAGGGTGCGCGCGTACTCGACGGCTACGAGGGTGATGACCGGCAGCACGAGGTGATGGGCCACGTCGAGGACGTAGCCGAAACCGCTCTCGCTGCCGGACTCCATACCCCCCGTCGGGAAGAGACCGGGGATGGGGCCGATGCCGACCGACAGGGTGATGATCAGGAGCAGCCCGAGCCAGAACGAGGGCACCGAGTACAGCGTCAGCGCGAAGGCCGTGTGGAAGCGGTCGCCCGCCGAGCCGTTGCGCCAGGCGGACCTGGCTCCCAGCCAGATGCCGATCGCCGTGTAGATCACGAACGCGGTGCCGGTGAGCAGCAGCGTCGCGGGCAGCGCCTCGGAGATCTTGTCCATGACGGGGGCGCGGAACTGGTACGACGTGCCGAAGTCCCCGGTCAGGGCCTTCCCGCAGTATTCGGTGAACTGCTGCCACATCGGCAGGTCCAGGCCGAATTCCCTGCGCATCGCGGCGATCTGTTCGTTCGACACCTGCCGGCCGCCGGTCATGTGCTTGACCGGGTCGCCGGGGATCAGACGGAACAGGAAGAAGCTGGTGACGAGCACGGCGAACAGCGAGACGGCCGCACCGGCCAGCTTGCCCGCCGCATAGCGGAGGTACGCGGTCGTGCTGCGGGCGCGTGGGCTGCGGGCCGACGGCCCGGCCGGAGCCGGGCCGTCGGTCTGCACAGCGTCCACGCCCGCCGCGCCCTTCAGGAGCGCGGGAGTGCTTTCTGTGCTCATGGACTATTCACGGTCTTCCGCGGTGGAACGACGACGCATGGCGAACAGCAGCCCGCCACCGGCGAGGACGACTACAGCGATCCCGACACCGATGAGGACACCGGTGGAGCTGCCGCTGTCGCCGGACGAGTCGCCCGACGCGCCGGCGGCCGGGACCGCCGACCACCAGCTCCAGTAACCGTCCTGACCGTAGATGTTGCCCGCGTCCGAGGGCATGGTCGTGATGGACTCGATCTGGTCGGTGCGGTAGGCCTCGACGGCATTCGGGTACGCCATGACATTCATGTACCCCGTGTCGTACAGCCGCGACTCCATCTGCTTCACGAGGTCGGCCCGTTTGGCGGGGTCGTATTCGGCCAGCTGCTTCGCGTAGAGCTCGTCGTACTGCTTGTCGCAGATGAAGTTGTCGGTCGCCGCCGTCTGCTTCGCCTTCGCCGGAAGAGCGGCACACGTGTGGATCGACATGACGAAGTCGGGGTCCGGGTTGACGGACCAGCCGTCGAAGGCGAGGTCGTACTCACCGGAGTACCAGGGGTCGGAGACGTTGTCGCGGCAGTCGACCTTCAGGCCGACGCCGAGCTCGCCCCACCACTCCTGGAGGTACTTGCCGACCGCCTTGTCGTTGGGGTCGGTGGCGTGGCACAGGATGCGGAAGTCGAGCGGCTTGCCGTCCTTGCCGGTCCGCTTGCCCGCGCTGTTCTTCTTGTAGCCCGCCTCGTCGAGGAGGGCACCGGCCTTCGCGGGATCGTGGGCGAGCTTCTGCTCGGCCGACGGCTTCCAGAAGTACGAGCCGTAGCGGGGCGGGATGTAGCCCTCGCCCTCTATGGCGTAGCCCTGGAAGACCTTGTCGATGATGGCCGTGCGGTCCACGGCCAGGAACAGCGCCTGGCGGACCTTCTGGTCCTGGAGCGCCGCGTGTCCGTCACCGAACTTCTTGCCGTCCTTGGTCTGCGCGCCGGGGTTGGCGGCCAGCGCGTAGAAACGCCGACCGGGGGCGTCGTTCACCTTGATGTTGTCGGCGGTCTTCAGAGACGCGGCCTGCGCGGGGGTCAGACCCGGACTTCCGGCGACGAAGGAAACTTCACCCTTTCGGAGGGCGGCGACCGCCGCGTCCTGGTCCTTGTAGTACCGGAAGACGATCTCGTCGAACTTGGGCGAGCCCCGCCAGAAGTCCTTGTTGGCCTTCAGCTTCACATAGCTGTCGACCTTGTAGTCCGTCAGGATGAACGGCCCGTTGCCGACGATCGGGAACTTGGTGTCGTTGTTGAACTTCGAGAAGTCGCCGACCTTCTCCCAGACGTGCTTGGGGACGATGGGGACGTCCAGCGCCGTCATCGTGGCCTGAGGCTGCTTCAGCTCTATGACCAGTTTGTCCGGGCTGGGCGCCGTCACCTTCTTGAAGTTGGAGACGAAGCTGCCGTTGGACGTGGCGGCGCCCTCGTCGGTCATCATCTTGTTGAAGGTCCACGCCGCGTCCTCGGCGGTGGCCTTCTCGCCGTCCGACCACTTCGAGTCGTCCCGGATGGTGTACGTCCACGTCAGCTTGTCCGCCGACGGCTCCCACTTCGTGGCGAGGCCCGGGACCGTGTGGTTGTCCTTGGCGTCGTAGTTGGTCAGGAAGTCGTACATCAGCCGGCTGATGCTCGTGGAGACCAGCCGCTGCGCGAGGAACGGGCTCAGGGAGTCGACGCTCTGCGCGACCGCGACCGTGAGGGTCGACTTGCCGTCGGCGGCCTGCGCCTCCTGCGGGGCGGGGCCGAACGGGTTTCCGGGCACGACCGATCCGGCGGCCAGCGCCAGGGCGGCGGCTCCGGAGGCCAGGAGGACACGCAGGCGGCCGCGTGGGCGGTGAGGGCGTGGAGGGAATCTTGTGACCATGGACGTGGACCTCGCGTCATGACTCGCACGGTGAAGGCGGGCAGATCTCTGGTTCGCCAGCTGGTGAAGCGAAGGTTTATCAGCGGCGGTCGAGTCGCGTCAACGGTCCGCCAAACCGCGTGTGGTCTGCGGGAATACGACGAGGGCCCGCACCGTGTGAACGGTGCGGGCCCTCATTGGTTTAGACCTCTACTGCCTTACTGCTGAGGCGCCGACGGCGGCTGCGGGGGGTGCTGCTGCCAGCCGTCGGGCGGAACGGGGCCCTGCAGCTCGGGCTGTCCGGGCTGATGTCCCTGGCCATCGTGGTGCGCGGGCTGCGGAGGCGGTCCGGCCGGGCTGCCGCCGGGCTGCCCCTGGGAGGGCACCGACTGCTGCCATGCGTAGTTCGGCGCACCCTGGCCGGGGGGCGCCGGGTAGGCCTGCTGAGGCGCGGCGGCCTGCTGGGGCGGAGGCTGCTGCCCCCCGTAAGGCTGTTGCCCGCCGTACGGCTGCTGTCCCCCGTACGGCTGCTGGGGCGGATACGGCTGCCCGGGCTGCCCGGGGTAGGGCTGCTGCCCCGGGTACGGCTGACCGGGCTGCGGCTGGGGCGCGTACGGCTGCTGGCCGGGCACCTGCTGACCGGGCGTCTGCTGGCCCGGCATGGGCGGGGCGAACTGCGGCGGCGGGTTGCTGCCGGCCGCCGTCCACAGCCCCTGCTGCTGCTGGGCCCGCTGGAAGTCCTCAGCGACGAGCGCGGAGAGGTTGAAGTAGGCCTCGCGGGTCTTCGGGCGCATCATGTCGAGGTCCACCTCGGCGCCCGCCGACAGATGTTCGTCGAACGGTACGACCACGACGCCGCGGCAGCGGGTCTCGAAGTGCTGCACGATGTCGTCCACCTTGATCATCTTCCCGGTCTCACGGACACCGGAGATGACGGTCAGGGAGCGCTGCACCAGTTCCGCGTAGCCGTGCGCCGACAGCCAGTCCAGGGTGGTGGACGCACTGGAGGCGCCGTCGACCGACGGCGTCGAGATGATGATCAGCTGGTCGGCGAGGTCCAGCACACCGCGCATCGCGCTGTAGAGCAGGCCGGTGCCCGAGTCGGTGAGGATGATCGGGTACTGCTTGCCCAGGACGTCGATCGCCCGGCGGTAGTCCTCGTCGTTGAAGGCCGTGGAGACCGCCGGGTCCACGTCGTTGGCGAGGATCTCCAGACCGGAGGGGGCCTGCGAGGTGAAGCGCCGGATGTCCATGTACGAGTTGAGGTACGGGATCGCCTGGACCAGGTCGCGGATCGTGGCCCCGGTCTCGCGGCGCACGCGTCGGCCGAGCGTGCCGGCGTCCGGGTTGGCGTCGATGGCGAGGATCTTGTCCTGCCGCTCGGTGGCCAGGGTCGAGCCGAGCGCCGTGGTCGTCGTGGTCTTGCCGACGCCGCCCTTGAGGCTGATGACCGCGATCCGGTAGCACGACAGCACCGGCGTACGGATCAGTTCCAGCTTGCGCTGCCGCTCGACCTCCTCCTTCTTCCCGCCCAGCTTGAAGCGGGAGGCGGCGGACGGTGTGCGGCTGCTCTTGGCCTTCTGCTTGCCCCGGACCAGCCGGTCCGACGACAGTTCCACGGCGGCCGTGTATCCGAGCGGGGCGCCCGGCACGGAGCGCTCGCGCTGGTCGTGGGTGACCGGTGTCGGCCAGGCGGCCCCGGTGCGCGGGTCGACGGGCGGAGTCTGGGGCGCGGGCGCCTGGGGCTGGTAAGCCACGGGCTGCTGCTGCTGCTGCTGCTGCTGGGCAGGCAGGTTCGGCGTGCCCTGGGCCGGCGGCTGAGGTGCCTGCGGGGGGAGAGGGGCACCCTGCGCGGGGAACTGCGGCTGCTGGCCGGCCTGGGGAGCCGGGAACCCGTAACCGCCCTGCGGCTGCGCGCCCGGGGGAAGTTGGGGCGCGCCCTGGGCGGGGAACTGCTGCTGCGGTGCCTGGGGGAATCCGTAACCGCCCTGCTGCGGCGCCTGCGGAAAGCCGTAACCACCCTGCGGCGCGGGGGCTTTGGGCTGGACTGGCGGCTGGGGCGCCGGCGGTGCCGGCTGCGGGGCCGATGCCTGAGGGAATCCGTAGCCGCCCGCCGCGTCGGCCGCCGGAGCGGGCGCGGACTGCTGCGCGGGCCACTGCGGTGCGGGCTGAGGCGCGCTCGGCTGCGGCGCGGCCGGCTGAAAGGCGGGCGGCAGGGGAGGGAGCGCACCCTGCGGGGGCGGCGCCGGTGACCACGGAGCCGGTGCGTTCGAAGGCACGGCGCCCTGAGGCGGTGCGTCGGCGGGCGGTGCGTCGGCGGGCGGCGCACCGTCGGACGGTGTGCCCCCCGGCGGTGTACCTGCCGGAGGTGTGTCCTGGGGCGCCGCGTCCGGCACGGAGTCCGAGGGCTCGTCGGTCTCCTCGTCGTCCGTCTCCGCCCGGCCGCCGGCGTCCCCTACGGGAGCCTGCGCCACGTCCGCCCCCGGGGTGCCGGTCTCACCGGCGTCTTCTTCGGAGTCCTCGGACGCTCCGGGCGCTCCGGACGTCTCGGGTTCCTCGTCGGATGCTGCGGAGTCCTGCTCCTTCACGGGGCCGTCCGGGGCCGAACCGCCGGCATCGGACGGGGCGGAGCCAGGCGCGGATCCGGCGGAACCGGAGCCCGTGGGCTCGGCCTCCGCACCGGCCTTGGCCGCCTCGCGCTCGGCGATCTCCTGCTTCAGCGCGGCAGGTGAGAACCGCATGGTGGCGCCGCTCTCCACATCGCCGCCACCGAAGGGGTCCGGCGCGGCGGCAGGCTCCTCGGAACCCGCTGCGGGGGAAGCCGACGCCGTCTTCGGGGGCGCGGGCTCGTAGGAGGACGCCTGCACCGGTGCCCGGGGAGCGGGCTCGTAGGAAGGCGAGGGCGGCTCGGACGAGGCGGGCGACGCCGCCTCGGACGGTGCGGCCGGAACCGGCGGCCAGCCGTATCCGCCGGAAGCCTGCGGCCCCGGCACGGGCAACGGCGCGCCCTGCGGCGGCGGGGGCGGCGCCAGGTGCGACCCCGTACCGCCCGAGGGGTCACCCGGCGCGTTCTGCGTGTACCAGGCGGGCGGGGTGTAGTCGATGGTGAACTCACCCGTCATCTCGGCGGGATCCGCGTCGGACGACTCGTCGACGGGCGTGTTCCATCCCCCGTTGATCTCGTCCCGATCGCCGTTCACTTTGCCTCCTGGTGTGGTCGAGCACCCTTGTGCCGTGGTGGGTGGGGGCGACCGTTCCCGTTTTGTCCGGTCCGCCCGGCTCTCCCCCTTGCGACGCGCAGTGCCTGCCCGCAGGTTCCTCTGCCGTGCCCCCACCCACCCTAATCGCCATGGGGCGCACTACGGCAGGCCGTATCGCTCGCGACAACTGTCCAGTAGGTCACGCGCGGCTCCCGCACGGAGCGAGCGCGGCAGAACATGAAGGAACGGGCCAATTGTCGCGCACCGGGATATGGCCGGACACGGCGGGAGGGCGGCAGTCACGGACAGCCGCCCCCGCACCGTGCGGTTGCCTACTTGAGGTCGAACTCCCCGTCCCGGGCGCCCAGCACGAACGCGCGCCACTCGGCCTCCGTGTAGCGCAGTACGGTCTCCGGATCCAGCGACGAGCGCATGGCGACCGCACCTCCCGGGAGGTGCGCGATCTCGACGCGTTCCTCCACATTCTCCGTACCGGGTGCGCTCAGCCACTCCACATCCGAGATGTCGAGAGCGTAGAGCTCGTCCTTTTCCTGCTGGGTGCCCATGCGCACGTCCCTTCGGTCGAACTGTGTCGTTCCCCCGCCATGATCCTGAAAATCGGCCGGTCCGGGGAGCGAACGGGACAGGATTCAGTCCATCCTGCGAGCGGTGCCCAGCAGTCCGGTCTCCACGTCCGTCGCACTGGTCATCACCCAGTGGTGCTCACGGCCCGCAACCCACAGCGTGACACCGTCCGCGAGGGTGGGCAGCGCCTCGCTCTCGGCCCGTGCCAGACCCAGGATCCGGCCGATCTGCTCCGCCTCCGTCGGCGACACCCGCTGCACACCCACGAGCGTCGCCGCCCGCATCAACCGGGGTGCCACGGGGCTCAGATAGGGCAGCAGTGTCAGCACCGACTGCCACGGCGAGGACACCACCCGGCCGCGCGGCGGGCGCATACCGCAGTCGCGTACGACCACCACGGGGCTGCCGACCGTCGCGCCGGTCGGCGGAACCCGGCCCACGTCATGGAGCGAGATGCACTCGAGACCGGCGCCGGCAGCCTGCGCCAGCGTGGTCCACGCCTGGGTACGGCCCGTCTCGACCGCGACCCGCGCCCCGGTACCGGCCGCGCGCAGCGCCAGAACCTGCGCCGTCCACAGACCGCCGATCAGCAGCACGTCGTACGGTGCCGGCCGGTGGAACCCGATCATCTGCGGGCGTCCTTCGGCGTCGTCGCCGATGATCACGCCGTCGTCCCCCACCGGCAGCGACAGTGCGCCCAGATGGTCCGCCGCCAGGGTGTGGCCGGCATGGCGGGGACCGAGGAGCCCCCGCCTCGGAGCGATGTGCTTCGTCACCGCGCGCCTCCCAGCGGGAGCGTGGCCAGGACACCCGGCAGCTGTTCGCGGTCCAGCCGTACGAGACCGACCTCCGCGTGCCGGGCGGCTTGCTCCAATATCCTTCGTACTCCGACCAGTTCGGTGTCGGAGCCGCCGGTGATCCGCACATGGCCACGCACGGACATGTGCCCCTGGTGTGCACCACGGCGCACCGTCAGGCTGAACGTCGTCGCGTATGCGGGCACCGAGGTCAGCAGCGCGACGAGCCGCGGGAGCGGAGTCGCCCCCCGGCCCAGCTCGGGCCAGCGGTCCACCGCGTAGGTCGTGTGCCAGCGGTCGTCGCAGCGCCAGACGCGCGTGGTCTCCGTCGTCCGCCGCTGCGGCGCGGCATCCGGACGCCCGGCGCGCGCCGACAGGATGGGGTTCGCACACGCGGACGTGGCGACGGCGGAGTTCAGCTCGTCCTGGTCCAGCACCGATGCACGGAACCCCGCGCCGGTGATCCGGCTCGCCACATGGTCCGCGACCCGCACCAGGCAGCGCTGCGCTCCTCCGATCCCGCCACCACGGGCCTCGACGGCCTCCCGGCACAGCTCCGGATCCAGCTTCACCGCCACCCAGGTCATCCGCAGCGCGGGCGCCCCGGTCCGGTCCTGAAGGGGGGCGTACGAGAGCCTGGCCACCGACCGCTCCGGCAGATGCGGCGCCGGAGCGGGCCGTACCTGCTGCACGAGCTGCGCCGACTCCAGCACGATGTCGTCCACGGCGAGCGCGTCACCCAGGAGGGACAGCGGAAGCGACCGGGCGCCCATGGCCTGGCGGAGCGACTCACCGCTCGCCTCCACCCGCACGACCGCCGTCAGGAACGTGCCGTCCCCGATCATGCCCACCGTGCGGCGGGAACCGTCCACATAGATGTAGGGAGCGAACCCCGGAACGTTCTCCGTCACAGGAGCCAACTGCGGCTCCGTCTCGGCGGGGGACGCCACGGCGGTCCGCCTGCGGCGGCGGAGGGACGACACGGTCGACAGCCAGTCCTGCACTGCCCTGCCCCGGCGGCGTACCACCGCGAGAAGGATCAGCAGAGCGGCGATCACGCCGGCGGGAATCATCCAGGCGCCGCCGAGCGCGGCACCCACCACGGCGACTGCCAGGGCCGCCTCGACCAGCACCATCTGCCGCAGCGCGGGTCCGACGCGGCCGGTCCTGGAGATCGAATGGAGGGTGGTCGCAGCAGGGGTGCCCGCCGACTGACGGGGAGCCGGTCCGTCCGGCCCGTTGCTGCGTTGCCGCCGGGAAGGGCCGGGCGTTTGCCGGGTGGACCGTCTGGTGCGTTCGCCCGTCGCTGCAGCCATCGCCGCGTTGCCCCCTCGTGTCCGTATTCACCGTTTTTTTCACGGGCGTTGATCGGGCGATCACCCTACCTGAGGGGTGAGAGCCAAGTGCCAACAGGCATAGTAGGGGTCCCGGTCGGCGGCAGCGGTCCACGGCGGGTGTGGGAACCTGGTCGCCCACAGGGGAGAAGGGGCAGCGCGCACATGGCATCACGGCGGGACGAACTCAATGCCTACACCTTCGCGAAGCGGAGGTTGGTCGCACAGTTCCTGCAGCCCCACCCGTCCGGCTCGGAAGAGGGGGCGCCGCGTCCTCTTCGCGCGGTGGTGCCCGGAGCGATCGTCGGCGTGGTCGTCCTGGCGGTGTTCGGAGCCTGGGGGATGTTCAAGCCGGTGGCGCCCCAGAAGTGGGACACCCCGTACGAGAACGTCATCATCGCCAGCAAATCCACCACCCGCTACGTGGTGTTGGTGACAGACGGCAAGAAGCAGCTCCACCCCGTCCTGAACATGTCCAGCGCCAAGCTCCTCCTCGCCCCGGACAAGGGCACCGTCGTCAACGTCGACGAATCGGTCCTCGACGGCGGCAAGATCCCGCACGGGGCGACCATCGGCATCCCGTACGCCCCGGACCGTCTGCCCGACGCGAAGGAAGCCGGCTCCACCAAGCGGTGGGCCGTCTGCGAGCGGCCCGGTGAAGGCGGCAGGGCCATCCAGAAGGCGGCGTTCGTCTTCGCCGAGCGCGAGCAGCAGAAGACCGAGGGCACAGGCAAGCTGCGGGGCGGCGAGGTGACGTACGTCGAGGGCCCGGGACCCGACAAGACCCGCTACATCGTGGACGCCACGGGCACGGCGTACCCGGTGGAGAAGGACGAGCTGCTGCTGCGCGCCCTGTTCGACCGGAACGCCCCCCAGCGGGTGTCCGCCGACTGGCTCGCCACGCTGCACAAGGGCGACGCGGTGAACTTCCCCACCATCGAGGGATCGCCCGGTGACGCAGCGGGTGTCCCCGGGGTGCTTCAGGACGAGGACAACAGGGTGGGCATGGTCCTCGCGGCGACCGCCGGCACCAGGACCCAGCAGTACGTCGTCCTGCCGGGCCGGGTCGCCCCGGTGTCGGACTTCGTTGCCAAGCTCCTGCTCAACAGTCGCGCCCTGGTCGGCCTCGACCAGGACGGCAAGACGAAGCACGTCAGCGCCGGAGCGTTCAAGCCCGGTGCGGCCTTCGGGCAGAAGTGGAACTGGCCCACGAGCGAGTCGAAGGCCGTCAACTCGGCGAGCACGGCGAGCGGAAGCCGTAACACCGTCTGCAACGTCCTGCGCGGAGTCTCCGACAAGGGCGGTGCCAGCACGCTCAGCACCTGGGCGGGCACAAGCTTCCCCGCGACGCTCCCCACCGGCTCCAGCAGCGCCTACGTCACCCCCGGATCCGGGCAGCTCTTCCGGCAGTTCAAGGGGGCCAGCCCCGAATCCGGTCCTCTCTTCCTGGTGACCGACACCGGGCTGCGCTATGCGATGCAGTCCAACGGCGACAGCGTGGAGGACGACTCCGGAATCGGTGAGTCCGGCACGAAGGAGGAGAGGGAGCAGAGCCAGCAGGAGGCGCAGCAGGCGCAGAACCATCTCGGGTACAAGGACGTCGAGCCCGCGCCCGTTCCTGCCGTCTGGTCCGCCTTCCTGCCGACGGGACCCCGCCTCTCGACCGGCGCAGCCCGCCAGCCGCAGGGTTCGTGAGGAGCGACCAGGTGACCACGCACCCCTCGTACCGGCGGCGCCTCCTGACAGCCGCAGCCGCCACCGCCGTCGTCCTCGTCACGCTGCCTGTGCTCCCCGCAGCCGCGGAGGACTCCACCCAGTGCACCTTCCCCTCGAAGAAGTACGCGGGGCGTCCCTGGGCACTGCAACGCGTGCTGATGGACGAACTGTGGGAGCAGTCCACCGGCAAGGGCGTACGGGTGGCGGTCATCGACACCGGCGTCGACGTCAAGAACCCGCAGCTCACGAAGGCCGTGGATGCCGGGAGCGGGCGTAACTACCTGCCGAAGAACCTCAAGGACGACAACGGCACCAAGATCGAACGTGGCAACGAGAAGGGCACCACCGACGTCGTCGGCCACGGCACCAAGGTCGCCGGCATCATCGCCGCCCGAGAGGTGAAGGGCACCGGCTTCACCGGCCTCGCTCCGGACGCGACGATCATCCCGATCCAGCAGAACGACGCCGAGGGACACGGCACGGCGGAGACGCTGGCAGAGTCCATCCGCTACGCCGCCAACGAGGCGAACGCGGACATCATCAACATCTCCCAGGACACGGCCAACGCCGTGAAGCCCGCCCCTGTCCTGCAGCAGGAGGTGAACGCCGCTCTGGCCAAGGACATCGTGGTCGTCGCCTCGGCGGGCAACGACGGGCTGGGCGGAAACGTCAAGGAGACCTACCCGGCCTCCTTCGACGGTGTCCTGGCCGTCGCCTCCTCGGACCGCAACAACGAACGAGCAGCCTTCTCCCAGTCCGGCGAATTCGTGGGCGTCGCAGCACCTGGCGTAGACATGATCTCCACCGTTCCCGGCGGGGGACACTGCTCCGACAACGGCACCAGCTTCTCGGCCCCGTACGTCGCTGGGGTCGCGGCCCTGGTCAAGGCCAAGCACAAGGACTGGACACAGGAGCAAATCGTCGCCCAGATCGAGCAGACTGCGGAACGCTCGATCGCGGGCCACGACCACCTGGTCGGCTGGGGCGTCGTCGACCCCGTGCGCGCCCTGACCGAGGACGACAAGCCCCTTGAGGAGCCGGTGGCACACGAGGGCGTGAGCAAGGGCGAGGCACCGGTCCCGGCCGCCCTCCAACTGGGCGAGACCGCCGACGAACGCAACGCGCGACTGGCGACCTATGTCGTGGTGGGCGGGGGCGTCCTGGTGGCCGCCATCGCGGGCGCGGCAGTGGCCGTACGCGACAGGCGAAGGCGGCTGGGGCGACCGGGCGGTGCGTGAGGGCCGGCGGCAGGTGGCGTCCGGGAAGTTACGTGACGGACAAGACGGTTGGCCCTGTCAGTGCCATTGGCTACAGTGATGCTATGGGGTCAGTGCTGTTCACGCGCGTGCGATAGCAACGCGAAACGGCCTGAGCAAACGGGGAAACGGGGAAGGGCAGCAACGTGGCCAAAGGAAAGGGAGATCTCCGGCGCGGGGTAGGCGCATTGGAGCAGTTCCAGAAGCGAGTGAACGCGTTGCTGGCAGACCTCGAGGGTTCGCCGGCCGGCAAGTCGAAGGTCGCGGCACAGACGGTGTCGCGTAACGCCCTGAGCGGCGGCAATACAAACTTCGCGGAAGCGGACGGGCTCTACACCCAGTACAACCGCGTCCACGATTCTCTCGTCACGCTCTCGAAGTCGCTGGGCGACCAGATCGAATACCTGAGCCTGGGCGTGCACGCGGCGGCGGTCGGCTTCGACAACGTGGACGACGACACGCGGCGGCGGTTCTACGCGATCGAGACGCGTCTGAACGCGGAGCACGACAAGGCGCGGGCGGACAAGCCTGGCAAGCCTGAGAACGCTGACAAGCAGAGCGACGCGGGGTGGGCAGCCGAATGAGTGAACCGAACAAGCCGGAACTGACCCCCGCAGAACAGCAGCAGCAGGACACGGAACGGGTCCAGGGGCAGTTGATCGTCACGGACGTCCAACGCCAGATGCAGGGCATGATGGAGGCGTTCGGCTTCGGGAGCCCCGGCCCCTCGGGGCGGACGTCCTTCGAGGGCCATGACCTCAACGCGATGATCGACCTGATCGAGAACTCCAACCCGGAGCATCTCGAGGAGGCCGGCAAGGCGCTGCTGAAGGCGCGGACCGCGATCAGTGACGCAGCAAAAGAGCTGGGCGACTTCATCGCGGAGGTGGACTGGGAGGGTGAGTCCGGAATCGCCTTCCAGGGCTGGGGTAAGGGCTTGGTCGCTCATGCCGAGAAGCTGGGCGACTTCGCGCAGGCGGCCGGCACGCAGATCACGGTCGCGGGCACGGGCCTCGCCTCGGTGCGGAATTCCCTTCCGCCCAGGGACAGCCGCTTCATCCGCAAGTCCCCGGACGATATCGAGAGCCCGGCGCGGGTCGAGACGAACCCGGAGTACGCGGCGGCGCTGAAGGTCGAGAAGGACCGCCAGGAGGCCATCAACCAGGCGAACCGGCTGGCCTCGTACTACGCGGTCGCGGGGGAGACGCTGGCGGGGCAGGAGCCGCCGCGGTTCGACAAGAAGCTTGATGTGGCGATGCCTCGGCCGGGTGGATACATCAATCCCACGACCGGCTCGGAAAGCTCATCAGCGGGTCCCGGAGCGGCGGGAAACGGCGTGTCACAGGAGGCCGCGAGCCATGCTTCCGCAAGCAGAGCGGAATCTAGTGGCACCGGCGGCCAAGCAGCGATCGAGCCTCGTGTAACACCGCCCGTCCTGGACAAGGGTGTTTCGACAGAGATCAATAGCGTCTACACCGCGCCGCCGCCGGTGACCTCTCCAAACACACCTTCTCCCGTACCGACTACCGGTCCGGCCGTGTTTGGGGGAGGACCGAACCTTCCCATGGGGCCTGGCTTTGTGAACCCCGCCACGAGTAGTTCGCGGGGGCCTCAGGGCACTACAGGTGCGCCCAGAGCTGTTGGCCAGCCAGGGGCCGGTGGTACCCGAGCAGGTAGCGGTCCAGCGGCAAACGGTCGCACTGCGCCTCCGGTGGGGCGTCCATCGCCCATGAGCGGGGGCTCGGCCTCCGGCGGACGCGGAGGCGGCGGGCCACAGTCCCCCGCTGCTGGCCGGTCCGGCGTCACCGGCGGTAGGCCCACAGCAACAAGCCGCACAGGTACGCCCGGAGCCACCGGCCCGCGTGCCGGCCGAGGCGGCATCGTCGGCGGGAACCCTCAGCGTGCCGCTCCCGGCGCGGGGGCACCCGGGAGCACTCGTGGTGTCCCGCGCGGCACGGTTATCGGAGCCGGAGGAACGTCCAAGACAGGTGGCCCTGTCGGCGGCGTCGGCCAGCGGGGTGTAGTCGGAGCCACCGGAACGGGCAACACATCGCGTCCCGGTGGGCGAGGCACCCCCAGCACTAAGGGAGTTGTTGGCACGCCTCGTGGAGGCGCTGCAGGGCCAGGCGCGGGCGCGAAAGGCTTCACCGCCGGAGGCGCAGGGCTCGTGCGCGGCCCGGCGGGTCGGAAGGATTCCCGCGACGAGGACCAGGACGACGGCACGCCGCGCCCGGACTACCTGACGGAAGACAGAGAGACATGGGAGGCGGGCCGGCGTGGAACCGCACCGCCGGTGATCGAGTAGGTACAGGGAAGGTTCGGAAGTCAGGATGACAGCAGGAATGAGCCAGACCCGGAAGCGCGGTATGCCTCTCGGATTGAGAGGGCGCCTGCTCGGCACGTTGACTGTGGCCGCCGCCTGGAGTGTGGGATTCGCGGGGGCCGCTCCCTCTGCCTTTGCCGCAGATGTGCAGTCGAAGCAGTGGTACCTCAGCGCGATGCAGGCCGAGGAGATGTGGAAGACAGCCACGGGTGAAGGCGTCAAGGTTGCTGTCATCGACTCTGGCGTTAACTCGTCGTCACCCTCTTTGAAGGGGCAGGTCCTCGAAGGCTTTGATGCTACGGGAGCCGATGGCGATGAGCATGACGATTATCGCGGGCATGGCACGACCATGGCTGAGCTAATTGCTGGAACTGGCGCAGGCGGTGGTCTGCAAGGTCTTGCCCCCGACGTCAAGATCATCCCCTTGCGGATCACTGATACGGAGTTCCAGAACCAACACTCGGTTAATGCGCATGACACCGAGGACGCTATCCATGCAGCTGCTGACAGTGACGCGAAGATCATTAGCATGTCCTTCGCTAGCGATTTCCCGACTGATGGTGAGCGTGGGGCCGTCGAGTATGCGCAGAGTAAAGGGAAGCTATTTTTCGCTGGTGTGGGAAATAATGCCAAAGAAAATAACAAGGAGCAGTACCCCGCTGCATACCCGCAGGTAGTGGGTGTGTCCTCTGCTGATCGTGAAGGCAAAGTGGCCGAGTACTCGCAAAGCGGCAACATTGTGGATATTGCGGCTCCGGGTAACGATATCCCTCGCTGGTGTGATTCGACCTTCCAGAGCTATTGCGATGGAGATGGTGGCACCAGCGCAGCCACCGCGATCGCCTCTGCCTCGGCAGCCCTGCTATGGTCCGCGCACCCCGACTGGACTGCGAACCAAGTCCTCAACGTACTTTTTGACACTGCCAGCCGGGACTGGGACAAGGGCACGCTCAGCAAGTACCTCGGCCACGGCCTGATTCGCCCTTCTATGAACATCCTGAAGGGTAAGGGGGCGCCTGGCGACCCGGACATCAGCCCTCTCACCAACGAGAAGACGTCCGGCTCCACAGGCTCACCCGCCGCATCCGCATCAGCTTCGTCACAGCCTGAGAAGAAGGAGAAGGCTGAGGACGCCGCTATGGCAGGCTCCAGCACGGAGAAGGATGACGACAGTCAACTCGGCCTGATCCTCGGCGGAGTGGCAGTAGTGCTCGTGCTCGGCGGAGGCGCCTTCGCGCTGGTTCGCAAGCGCCGTACCGCCTGACCGACCGTAGTTCCTCGTATGTACCCCCGGCGGGAACGCCGGACCGAACAAGAGCACCAGAAAGGAAGCCAGAACTATGGCAGATCAGAAGCTTTCAGATGACGCGCTCCTCAAGCTCGAGGGTGAGCTCGGCAGGCGATTCGAGTCGGTGAGGGGCCAGCTGAAGACGCTGAACGCGACGATCGACAGTCTGGAAGGTGCCTGGAAGGGCATCGGGGCCAACGCCTTCAACGCCAAGCAGAATGACATCAACCTGCGGATGAACGGCATCGCCGTCCGCCTGACCAACTTCCAGGAATCCATCAAGGCGGCCAGGACCATCTCGGGCAACAACGAAGACGAGATCAGGCAGGCTCTCCAGGGCGTGGACGTCGTCCCCGGCCACTCGGGCGGCCAGGAGGCCAAGACCTCCGCTCTCAACTCTCTCTGAGCCTCGCTCTGCCCGTACGCCGTGCGGGCAATCACACCGAACTAGATTGAACTGGAGGACCGTATGCCGACCGACGACGGCACGATGGTTGTCACCTACGCGAGCCTGGAGCAGGCAGCCGGGGACATCGACCGGCAGAGCAAGCAGCTTCAGGAAGACCTTGCGGCGATCAAGCGGATGATCGCCAACGTCTCCGAGCTCTGGCAGGGTGAGGCCAAGTCTGCATACGACACGGCGCAGGCCGGCTGGGACAGCGAAGCCACGGGGATCCACACCGCCCTTTCCGAGATCTCTCGCAAGGTGCGCGACGCAGGTGCTGCTTACCACGCTGGCGACAAGCGGGCGCGGGCCAACTTCGAGTAGAAGTCGGCAGAGAACAAACAGATCAGGGTGGGCACGCACGGGAGGTGCCCACCCTGACGTGCGTCGTGAGACCGTCCTGACTGCCGGCTCTGCTGATGGTCGAAGTAGGTACAGGGAAGGTTCGGAAGCCGGGATGACAGCAGGAATGAGCCAGACCCGGAGGCGCCGCATGTCTCTCGGAATGCGAGGACGCCTGCTCGGCACGATGGTTGTGACCGCTGTGCTGAGTGTGGGCCTCGCGGGGACCGCTCCCACCGCGGTCGCCGCAGACGCGCAGTCGAAGCAGTGGTAAGGGCACACTCAGCAACTACATCGGGCACGGCATCATTCGCCCGGCCGTCAACATCCTCAGGGGCACGGGAACTCCCGGCGCCCCGGACATCAGCCCTCTCACCAACGAGAAGACGTCCGGCTCCACAGCCTCACCCGCCCCGTCCGCCTCACCTTCGGCCAAGCCTGAGAAGACAGCGAAGGCTGACGACGCCGTCGCGGCAGGCGCCAGCTCGGACAAGGGCGACGACAACCAACTGGTCTTCATCCTCGGCGGAGTAGCAGCGGTACTCGTGCTCGGCGCCACCGCTCTAGCCCTCGCCCGCCAGCGCCGCAGAACCTGAACACCTCGCGGCGGCCGTTGGCCTCCGTCACGGAAGCCGGGCGAGCGCGGCCTCGGAGGGACTCCCGGGCAACGCCTGGTAGACGATGACGACTTGCTCCTCGGCGCCGCCCACAGTGAGCGCCTGCCGGCGCAGGGACAGCTCCCCGACGACCGGATGCGCGAACCGTTTGAGCTCGTCGCGCGAGGGCCGCGCCTCGTGCCGCGCCCACAGGCGGCGGAAGTCCTCGTTCGCCTCCAGCTCGGCGACGAGCGCCATGGTCCTGGGATCGCGTGGGTCTGCCTCGGCACGCAGAGCCGCTGCGGTCTGTGCAGCGATCTCTGCCCAGTCCGTGAGCAGTTGACGGACCTCGAGGGCGAGGAACATGTCCCGGGCCAGGTTGTGCCCGGGTTCATACATCGGGGCGAGTGCGCGTGCGCGCTTGTTCGCGGCCAGCACGTCGAAGCGCCGGTTGCGTACGTACGCGGGGCTGTCCACCCAGGCGTCGAGCAACTGGTGCACGTCCCGGGTGACCTCGGTCTCCGAAGGCCGTACAGGGTCCGGGGCGGCGAGCGCCAGGACGTACGCCGTGGCGTCGGCGTCCAGTTCCAGCGCCCGCGCGAGCGCCCGCAGGACCTGTGGTGACGGGTGTCGGTCGATGCCCTGTTCCAGCCTGGTCAGGTACGGCTCGCTGATACCGGCCAGCCGGGCCAGCTCCTCCCGGCGCAGCCCCGCGACCCGGCGTCGGCCAGAGGTGGGCAGGTCCGCGTGCGAGGGCGGAACCTGCCCCCGCCGGGCCTTCAGGAACTTCCCCAGGACGTTGTCGGTCGCCATAGCCGGGAGGGTAACCGTAACCCTCCCGGGGTGCTGGCTGCGGACCGGCGGAGGGCGCAGGGTCGAGGCATGAAGAAGACCTGGTTCATCACCGGCGCGTCCCGCGGCTTCGGCAGGATCTGGGCCGAAGCCGCCCTCGCCCGCGGCGACCGCGTCGCCGCCACGGCCCGCCGCCCCGAGTCCCTGCGCCCCCTCGTCGACGCCTACGGGGACAGCGTCCTGGCGCTCCGTCTCGACGTCACCGACCGGGCCGCTGTCACCGCCGCCGTGCAGTGCGCGGCCGACACCTTCGGCCACCTCGACGTGGTCGTCAACAACGCGGGCTACGGTCTGTTCGGCATGGTCGAGGAGACCACCGAGGAACAGGCCCGCGCCCAGATCGACACCAATCTGTTCGGTCCACTGTGGGTGACGCAGGCCGCGCTGCCGCTCCTGCGTGCCCGGGGGAGTGGGCACATCGTGCAGGTGTCCAGCATCGGCGGTCTCGCCGCCTTCCCCACCCTCGGGCTGTACAACGCGTCCAAGTGGGCACTGGAGGGAATGAGCGAGGCGCTCGCCCAGGAAGTCGGTCCGCTCGGCATCCACGTCACGATCGTCGAACCCGGCCCCTACGGCACCGACTGGTCCGGCGCATCAGCGGTGCACACAGAGCCCATCGCCGCCTACGAACCCATCCGCGAGGCCCGCCGGGCCGGCGCCACCGCCCGCGCACCTCAGGATCCGCAGTCGACCGCCGACGTCATCCTCGAACTGGTCGACACCGACGAGCCGCCTCTGCGGCTCTTCCTCGGTGAATATCCCTATCCCGTGGTCGAGGCCGCCTACCGACAGCGACTCGACACCTGGAATGCCTGGCGGCCTCTCGCCAGTCGGGCTTGAGAGGCGTTACGGCGAATCAAGCGGGCAACGGCAGTTCGCGCCGAAGACGCACCAGCGCGAAGCCCCACACCGGCTGGGTGACTCGGACGCAACCGAAGGTCCACAGGGCCCGCGCTGATACAGAATCCGTTGTATTGGTCGACCCTGTGGACTGGGTGGGTAACTGCCCGTGACCGCAGGCGGCGTCAGCGTTGTACCAGGCAGCACGGTCGGGTCCAGCACTGAGCGGGCACGGGCACGGAAAGGTGGACGGTGGCTATGCGGGCGGACAACGGGGCCGGGGACGCGGCCAACAACGAGCCGGAGTTGTCGGACAGCCTCAAGACATTCGGGGCGGTACTGAAGGCGCTACGGGACGAGGCCCACCTCACCCAGGAGCAGTTCGCGCCGCTGGTCCAGTACTCGGCGGCGTACATCGCCAAGATTGAGCAGGGGAAGAGGTTCCCGCCGAGGGACCTGCTGGACCGCTCGGAGGGGGTGTTGGGAGCGACGGCTGCGCGGGTGCTCGCGGCGGCGGCGAGGAGCCTCACGCGGAAGGTGGGGCTGGCGTCGTGGTTCCGGCAGTGGGCGGGGATCGAGGAGGAGGCGATCACCCTGTACGCGTACGAGTGCCGGGCGATCCCAGGGTTGTTGCAGCCGGAGGCGTACATCCGGGCGATCTTCGAACGACGGTTGCCACCCCTGTCCGGTGAGCAGATCGAGGATCAGGTGACCGCCCGGCTGGAACGACAGCAACTCCTGACCGACAGGCCGAACACTGCATTCAGCTTCATCATCGAACAGGCGCTGCTGGAAAGGCACATGGGCGGACCCGATGTCATCCGCGAACTTTTGGAGCATCTGCTTGAACAGAGCATGCGGCGAAACGTCGAGATCCAGGTGATGCCCCTGCGCCAGTACGACCACGCTGGTATCGATGGCCTGATGTACCTGGCCGAGACCCAGCAGCACGAGTGGGTGGGCTACTCCGAGGGTCAGCAGTCCAGCATTCTCATCACGTCACCGAAAGACGTGAGCGCCATGCTCCAGCGCTATGGCAAGCTGCGCTCGCAGGCCCTCGGCCGCGAAGCCACCGTAAGCCTGCTGGAGCAGATGCGAGGAGCACTATGAGTACTACAGAGCCGGCCTGGTTCAAGAGCAGCTACAGCGGCAGCTCCGGCGACAACTGCGTCGAAGTGGCGGCACACCACGCGACCGTCCTCGTCCGGGACTCGAAGTGCACGCAGAAGCGTCCACTGAGCGTGTCCCTGGGTGCCTGGTCGGCATTCACCACGCTTGCAGCTGGCTCATCGGTCTGAACGAGTCTGGTGGGGCAGCCCCTTGACCTGCTCCCCGCCACCGCCCACGGTGGTGCCTGCCGAGGAAGCCCCCCAACCCATCCGGTACGGCCGACAGCCTGCTGGCCGTACCGAACGAGATGACGTCGAACCCGTGGTGACTAGTCCTTTACGAGATTCCACCACCAGGCGATGCTGGCGATCGGCAGAGGCTGGTCCGCTTCCCGTTCCTGGAAGGGGGACGTGGCGCTGCCGGCGGGCAGGTCGGCAGGGTTCTCCGGATTGACGTAGCGATTGGTGGTGAGGGACCAGTCGTAGTCGGCGCGGATCCAGGAGTCGCAGTCCGCGATCCACCGACGGAGGTCGGGACCGGCGTCGCGCAGGATCTGGTCACGGAGGCGGAGGTAGAGGGCCATGGCACGGGTGTGCATCATGGCGGTCTCGCTCACCGCCTCGTCGAGCGTGCACTTCCGCTCGTACGCGATCAGGTCGACGATGTTCCCGTATCCCTCCTGACTGCGTTGACGCTCCTTGTGGTACGAGACCAGGTCGTTGGACCAGCCGATGATCGAGGCGAAGATCTCGACGAACCCCCGGACATCGTGGCGTTCGTAGTCGGCCGCAGGGAGGTCGTATCCGTGGATGATCTCGCTGAGGGTCGAGAAGATCTTGACTCCGGAGGAGTCGAGCCGGACCGCCAGGTGGTCGGAGAGGGTGGGAATCCGCCCTGCTGCGCTGTTGGCGGCCATCCAGATCTGGCCTTGGAGGTAGGCGCGGAAACTGGCCGCCCAGCGGGCGGTCTGCACGGGTGTGGTGAAGTCGTCCAGCCGCAGGCGCAGTTCACGTAACGCGGCGCTGTAGTTGTCGTCAGCGGGTGCTGCCCAGGGGACGTCCACGATGCGTTGGAGTTTGGTGATGATGAGCAGGGTTGCATCAGGGGACGCCGCGACCGGCCCCTCGTCGCAGAACTCGTCGTCGAACGCGAAGAGCCACATCAGGAAGTCCGAGGTCCACTGCAAGGCCGCGACGCGACCGGAGGGGGCGCCGCGGCTGGTTATCTCGCCTACGGAGATACGAGTCAGCCGTTCGCGCTGCGCTCGGTCGGAGAAGAGGCCGAACCGATCGAGCCAGGCGGCCGAGCGTTCGTCGATCTCACGCCAACTCGGGTGGATCCCCGAGGGGAGCGGAACCCACAGTTGCGGGATCTTCGGCGCTGGAGCTGGGGAGGTCATGTACCGCCCTTTCACATGTGCTTTTCAATGCCTCTGAGACCCGGAAGTTAGCAAGGTGTACGGGGAACGGGTACAGCCGTTTCCAGCCTGGTTGGCCGGTGGGCCCCTGCCGTTTTCAGCCTGGGGTCAGGCATCCGGACGCGTCTCCGGCGCCCTTGAGAGGTGCGAAAGCGGTCGATCGCGCATCGTTTGCGGCTGATGGGCTTCGGCGCGCAGTTGGCCCGAAAGTGCCTCTTGTCAGTTCGGGTTTCACCGATTCGGTGGTGGAGTACCCGGTTCCGCCTGCGCGGGAGCGCCGACGACGTGGCGCGGGGACGGCCTGGCGGGAGGCGCCGCTTCGAAGGAGACGTCGTCAGCACTCACCCTCGCGGCTCGTCACCGCGAAGTCGAAATTCGGGACGGTCACCGTGCCCGGGTTTCCTGCGATGCCAGGGGGCTTGTAGTCCCCGTCCTTCGACGGCGTGCGTACGACGTGTACACAGAAGGCCGCGTCCGTGCCCGCGGCCTGGACCGTGTAGTCGGCGTCGGAGGGCTTGTTCGCGGCTGCGCCGCTGGCCCCCACACCATCCTGCGGGGCACCACCGCCGCCGTTCTCGACGACCTCTTCCTCGATCATCGTCGAGAACTCCTCGTCGAAGCCGCTGTCGTCACCGAAGATGTCGCCGAAGCGCGAAGTACCGTCCAGCTCTGCCGTGGCCTGGCTGACCGCGCTGGACAGTTCGTCATCGCTCCACTCCCCATTGGCGACCACGGCCATGAACCGGAACCCCGAAAAGATGCCGATGCCCGCCATGCCGAAGAGGACGACGCGAGCCGCGACGAAGGCGGAATCGGGGAGCTCGGGCGCCGATGGATTGAACGACTCTCGCCACCCGCGGACTCGGTCCGCCTTGACGCACCCCATGGCGATGAGTCCGGCAGCCAGCACAAAAACAACCACATTCAAAGCATTCAACGCCCAGATTTCCTTTACGCCCGGACCGTAGATTCAAGGAGTGCAGCTGTCATGGCGCTCGGCCTTTGCGTCGCACGATCGCAACATTGGTTCAATCGCTGCCTGTGCACTTATTCGAGGAGCTCAGAGCTGTGCTGAATTCCGCGATGATCTTCTTCACTGCGGTTTCATTTGCTCTTCCGGATTCGGGTACCTGAACTACGGCGAACAATTCGTTCCCCGGGCGGATCGGTTTTGCGCACTCTACTTTTCCTACCGCGCCCCGTTTGGAGTAGATGTACATCCCGTCTTTCGAAAAATTCTCAGGCTCTACATAAGCCTGGCCCTGTGCTATTTCTGTCAGATTCGGCTTGTCATTCCACCACTCTTGACTCGCCACTAGTGCAACCTTGTTGTCCACCAAGACTTGACAGCGCTCGACCCCGTCAGCAGGTGATTCGGACTTCTCCGACACCTCTTCGCCTCCGGGGAGTACAGGGGACAGCAGTCCCGCGGGAATGGATGTGCCGCACAGAGCAGTCGGTACGCTGTAATTAGGCTCGGCTCCCTCTGAGCAACTCACGAGTGCGACGGCCAGAGCTGCTGCAAGGGCGAAAATTAGAGGCACTCGCTTACGAGGAGAGGAATCTGCTTCATGATTTGGGTGGATCATAAGTGCCCGCTATGAGCAATGGTCGGAATTTGCAAGCTTCTCGGAATATTCGCGAATAAGATTCTTGAGGGCTTCCGCGTCGGGCTTACCTCCTGAAATTCTAATACTTGCAAATACTCTTTCATTGGGCGTGGGGGGAGGTTGGCATGTCACCGTTCCGATGGCACCCGTCTTTGAGTATATATACCTACCGTCTTTTGTTTTTTTGTCGCCGGGATCGACGCTGTTGTACGCCATAGCGGCTACTTCGAGCAAGGACGTATCCCTGCTAATCCACAAGGTGCTGGCTGATAGAATTTCCTTGTCGTCTACGTATAGGCGGCACCTCCTAATGCCTTCTGTTTCGCTACGTGATACTGTTGATACCTTCTTCCCTGGCGTCATGAAGGGATCTAGGAGCTTAGAAGGAACAGGTGTCCCGCAGAGTGATTCCGGAGTCTCGTACGACTTCGCGTCCGCCGCGCAGGCTGAGCTGATGACCGCCAAGATCATCACCCCGACAATCGAGGGAAGAAGCCTTCGGTCAGCGTTTCCCGTCAGTGCTGATCGTTTCATATTGTTCCTCTTGGGTGGCATATTCTCCGGCGGCAGGTGTGCGTGCTCGCTCGTTGGCTGCGTGCGCTATTCCTTCCAGTTACGTCGGAATCTCAGTCTCAAGGTCGTCGGCCATCTGTTGGCCTGCTGTAGAGGCGTCATTGAACCCGTCCCGGGTTCCGTCCCGTGTCCATTCCTCGAATTTTTCTACGTCTGGGGAGCTGTGTGTTCTTCCGGCTCCATCTGCCGCAATCCTGGCAAGCTCAATATTCCTTTCCGAGCTATCCTCCCAAAGCTCGCCTACAGTTTTTCCTGCCTGGTTTACCTTTTCAGGTTCCGTGTCTTTGAAAAGCTGTTCCAGGACGGCACCGCTCACGGTGCCGGCAACGCCGCCCACCGCAGCGCCTACCAGGGGACTGGCGATGAAACTGGTGCCAATACCCACACCTGTTCCAATAATCCCCGAAGAGATACCCTTCTTCTGGTTCACGGCGTTCTCGAAGTTATCGTCGTCCTCCTTGGCCTCCCCCAAAACTGCTTCCTGGCGTCCGATCGCAAGAGTTCCACCGACTTCGCCTGATCTGCGAGTAATTTCCTTGACGGTGTCTTCGGTTGAGTGGGGGTACTTCTGGTCGTCGGGAAGGTTTGGGTTGAGGTGGTAATCCAGGAGGCTGGCCATGTACGATTTTTGACCCACTTCGACGGCGCTGTAGCCCTCTGGGTTCTGGCCTAGGCTCACGAGTAGACGAGTTACATCTGTATGTTCCAGGTCAGCTACGTGGCCAGCAATCGGGAAGAGTTTGGGTACGCTCCTATTCTGTTCGCCGGCATCGGTGGTGGCTCTGTTGATGTCAGGCAGATACTCGGAGGTAATCTGACCGATACTGTCAGACATGTATCCGTGATCGGTGAGGCGCCCGGGGTCTTCCGAGATGGAAGCTGTGAGGCTTTCCATGAGTTTTGCCTGGCCTGCGTTATGAGCCGGCAGGCCCTCTGCTGGGATTTCCCCCGCCGGGTGCCCGGTGGTTGCCGCTTCCAGAGCCAAGGCCATGGCATTCCGGCCGGAGACGCTGTCCTCGCCCTTGTCGGTCTGGTCCTCCGGCCAGTCCCGCTCCTCGAAGAGGTAGTCGAAGTTGCTGAGCTCCCTCATCTCCCTCTTGCCGTTCCCGTCGGTGTCTTCCTTGAATTCGTGGTCCTCATCCTTCGTCAGGAAGGTGTCGCTGAAGAACTCCGTCGCAGCGTCAGGGCTGCTCGAAAGTGCCTTCATGAAGCCGGTCATCGGGTCGGTCCCAGAATCCGAACCCGTACGGTTGAGGACTGGGTCCATGGGGCTGCCGACGCGCCAGGCCCCATGCCGCCCGTTGTCGGTGCGTTCCTTCTCGGTCTTGATCAGTTCGTTCCCGTAGTCGTCGAGGAACTTGTTGTCGAAGTTCCCCCATCGCATGAGGTTGCTCATCACCTGGAATCCCACGGTGTTCGAGCTCTTCGCGAGGGGCTGGCTGCCGAGATCCACCATCTCGCGCTTCCAGTTCGTCATCTCGTACGAGTCGCTGTGGCTGGCAGTGGCCAGGGTGAGACTCAGGTTCTTCTGCAGTTCGTCGAACTGGTCGCCTCGGGCCCTCTGCAGGTCGGTAGGCCTCGGGGTGTTCAGCTCCGACCAGAAGTCCAACGTCCCCTGCGCTTCCAGCTTCTCCGCGAAGCGGGCGCTGAACAGCTCGTCGCCCGACATCTTCTTGAGCCCGGCGTTGAGCTTGTCGAACTCCTTGGCCGTGAGGTCCTCGGGGTCCTTCTTCGCGAGCGCCGACAGCTCGTCGGCCTGCTTGATCGCGTTGGCCGCGGAGTCCCGGTCCTTGTACTCGGCACCGGCGAATCCGAGTTCGGCTTGGTCCGCAAGAGCACGGAGGGTGACAGAGCCCGTGTGGTCGCTCTCGGTCGCCTTGTCGAGGATCTTCTGGAGCTCGCCGCGGAGGGCGTCGACATCATGCTGGCTCTCGCTGGGGGCGGGCGCGCTGGGGCCCATGGTCGGGGCGACAAAGGGGGAACCCGTCGTGACTATGAATCCCCCTCCGGTGGTCGTGGTAACCCTGAGGTTCTTCGCCGACCCGCGTGCCAAGGCCTCGTTGAGCTCCCCCTGGTACGCCTTCAACTCGCTGCGCGTGTCCTTCAGGATGTTCCACAGGGATTTGGCCTGTTTGTGGGCGTCAGCGAACTCTCGCACCGTCTTGTCGACGACCCCTTTGGTGACGTTGGCGTTGTCGCCCGACCAGTCCGCCTTGTCGGCCTTTGCCTTGAGACCGTCGCGGGCATCCTTTTCCAGGGTGGCGAGATTGGTCACCATGGTCGACCAGTCGGTGACGGCCTCGTCCAGCTGCCCGAAGGTGGCGAAGCGCAGGGTTTCCAGGTCCATCAGTTGTCCGCCTTGTTCTTCTCACCCTTTGGCGCGTTGTCGTCGTCGAAGGCCTCGCCGAGCAACGTGATACTGCTGACCCTGCTTCTCACGTACTGGTCGTCTCCACCGTGCACGTACTTCGTGAAGTCCATGTGGTTCGCGATGTGCCCACAGGCATCCAGGAGGGACTTGAGCTGGATGTCCCATTTGCTGGCCACGTGCCGGAGAGCACCGCCGAGTTCGAAGCCCTGAGTGGTGAGATTGCCTGCCGCCGATTCGCTCGTGGGCACTGCGACGCGGGCCTCCTTCCACAGGCGGGAATTCAGCTTCGAGGCCTCGTCACGGACGCCCGACAGGTCTGTCTGATTGATTGCAAGGTCGCCCTTCTTGCCCCCGCTGCCCCCAGGCTCGGCCTTGTTGAGCCGCATCTGCGTGCCGCTCCTGCCGGCTGCATCCGCCTTCAACTGCTCCCACTCGGCCCATGCCATGCGTGGAGCCCCCCTCAATCAGTACTCGGAATGCCGGAATTCGGAATCTATTCTGCTCGCCGCCCGCCCTCACACGCCGAAGCGGGCGGCAACAGTGGCGAGAATCCGCCCGCTGTCACCGCCCGCCCGGGTACCGCCGTAGGTAGGCCTACCGCTCCCCGTCCATGAGACCCGACTGCACCAGCGGGTTCCCGCGGCGGCGGGTGACGAAGACCCCGCGCCCCGGGGGCATCGGGCGCGGTCGTACGCCTCCGAGTACGTCTCCCTCGATGGGGTCGCCCGAGAGCATCAGACCCTGCGCGCCGAGCTCCAGGATGCGCTGCATGAAGGGCTCGTACAGGGCGCGGCCCGCCCCCGCCGTGCTGCGGGCGATGATGAACCGCACGCCGACGTCGCGGGAGAACGGCAGCATCTCCGTGAGCTTCGACAGCGGGTTGCCGCTCGACGTCGAGACCAGGTCGTAGTCGTCGACGACCACGAACACCATCGGGCCGCTCCACCAGCTGCGGTCGCGCAGCTCCTGGGCCGTGACATCGGGCGAGGGCGTACGGCGCTTCATCAGGTCGTACAGCGCGTCCGCGTGGTGCTCCATGTTGTTGGACATGGGCACGTACTCCGCCAGGTGCGTCGCGGGCGTGACGTCCAGGAGCGCTCGCCGGTTGTCGATGACGAAGAACTTGGCGGCGTTCCCGTCGTACCTCTCGGTCAGCTGCTTGATGAGCAGGCGCAGCAGATTGGACTTGCCGGACTCGCTCTCGCCGAACACCAGGAAGAACGGGTCCCGCTCGAAGTCGAGGAAGACCGGCTCCAGGTTGTTCTCGTCGATACCGAACGCGATGCCCCGCTCCGGCCGCGCGTAGCCCGCGGGCAGTTCGTGGACGGGGAGTTCGCGGGGCAGCAGCCGGACCGCCGGGGCGGGCGCCGCGGTCCAGTGCCGGGCGACCTCCTGGTTCATGGCGGCCGTGGCCTCGGACAGGTCGCTGTCGGAGTTGATGCCGTCGATCCGCGGTACCGCGGCCATGAAGTGCAGCTTCTCCGGGGTGAGACCGCGCCCGGGTACGCCGGCGGGCACGTTGACCGCGGCCTTGCGGTCCAGCTCGGAGTCCATGACGTCACCGAGCCGCAGTTCCAGCCGGTTCACCAGGTGGTCCTTGAGGTTCGCCCGGACCTCCATGGAACGCGACGCGGTGACGACCAGGTGGATGCCGTAACCGAGGCCGCGTTGCGCGACGTCGATGGCCGCGGCTTCCAGGGCCTCGTAGTCCGTCCGGAAGTTGCCCCAGCCGTCGATGAGCAGGAAGACATCGCCCCACGGCTGGTCCGTCACCGAGATCTCACCGCGGGCCCGAAGCCTGCGGAATGTGGCGATGGAGTCGATGCCCGCGCTGCGGAAGTACTCCTCGCGGCGCGCCATGATCCCGTACACCTCGGCGACCGTACGACGTACCCGTTCCGGGTCGAGCCGCGACGCGATCCCGCCGACGTGGGGGAGCCCGGAGACCGAGGACAGGCCGCCGCCGCCGAAGTCGAGGCCGTAGAACTGGACCTCCTGGGGCGTATGCGTGAGGGCGAAGCCCGCGATCAGCGTGCGCAGCATCGTGGACTTGCCCGACTGCGGACCACCGGTGATCTGCATGTGGCCGGCCGCGCCGGAGAAGTCCCGGTAGAGCGTGTCCCGGCGCTGCTCGTACGGCTTGTCGACCACACCCAGCGGCACGACGAGGCGCCCCGCGCCTTCGAAGCCGGGCTGGGTCAGCCCACGGCCCTCCACCGGGGAGAGCCCCGGCAGGAGCTCGTCCAGCGACGGCGGATTGTCCAGCGGAGGCAGCCACACCTGGTGTGCGGAGGCCCCCCGGCCCTCCAGGCGGCGCACGATCACGTCGAGCACCGTGTCGGCCAGGGCGTCGTCCTCCGACCTGCGGGCGTCGGGTACCCCGGCCTGCCCCGTCGGCTGTACGTAGCGGACCGGCACCGGGGCCGCGGTGAACACCACGGGCCTGCGGTCCACCGGCAGAGGACCGGCGGACACGGCGGGCTGGGCGCCCGAGCGGTACACCCCGGAGACGTACGCCGCCTTGAAGCGCACCATCTCGTCCGTGCCGTACTTCAGATACCCCGAACCGGGGACATTGGGCAGGTGGTAGGCGTCGGGCACGCCCAGCGCGGCCCGGGACTCGCCCGCGGAGAACGTACGCAGACCGACCCGGTACGACAGATAGGTCTCCAGGCCGCGCAGACGCCCCTCCTCGAGGCGCTGCGAGGCCAGCAGCAGATGTACGCCCAGCGAACGGCCGATACGCCCGATCTGCACGAACATCTCGATGAAGTCCGGCTTCGCGGAGAGCAGCTCGCTGAACTCGTCGATGACCAGGACGAGGGAGGGAATGGGCTGCAGCGGGGCGCCCGCGGCCCGCGCCTTCTCGTAGTCGTGGATGTTGGCGTAGTTGCCCGCGTCGCGCAGCATCTCCTGGCGGCGGTTGAGCTCACCGCTGATGGAGTCGCCCATGCGGTCCACCAGCGTCAGGTCGTCCGCGAGGTTGGTGATCACCGCTGCGACGTGCGGCATCTGTGCCATACCGGCGAAGGTGGCGCCACCCTTGAAGTCCGCGAGGACGAAGTTCAGCGTCTCCGACGTGTGAGTGACGGCCAGGCCCAGCACGAGCGTGCGGAGCAGCTCGGACTTGCCGGAACCGGTGGCGCCGACACACAGGCCGTGCGGGCCCATGCCCTCCTGCGCCGCCTCCTTCAGGTCCAGCATCACGGGGGCGCCGTCCTCGCCCACGCCGATGGGTACCCGGAGCCGCTCCGCCTGCGAGCGGGCCCGCCAGGTCCGGCTGACGTCGACCGAGGCGGCGTCACCGAGGTTCAGCAGATCGGTGAACTCCAGATTGGCGAGCAGCGGTTCGTCGTCGTCCCCGCCCGAGGCCACATGGAGGGGGGCCAGCTGCCGCGCCAGCGCCTCCGCGGCCTCGTGGCTCAGCAGGTCGGGGACGCCGTCGTACACCAGGCCGTGCCCCGACTCCAGCTGCAGCGAGTGGGGATCGACCACGATGGAGAGGCCGCCGCGCGCTCCGTTGACCTGGCCCGTCACGATCTCGACGACCGTCACGCCCTGAAGGCCCTCCGCCGAGGCGAGCGCCGACGTCGCCGGTACGGACTCGCCGTCGAGCACCACGACGACGTGCGGCTGGTCGAGGATCGGCTGGCCACCCGGCTGGAAACGGGGACGGCCGTCGAGGCGTCCCGCGAGCATCTCCTCCAGCTCCGCGACCTTCGTGGTGATCAGGCGGCGGCTGCCGGCACCGTCGATGGAGCCCTGTGCCTGGACATGCGGGAGCCACTTCGTCCACTCCCAGCGCGGAGCGGCGTCGCGGCTGGTCGCGACGGCGATGATCAGGTCCTCGGGGGAGTGCAGCGAGGCGAGCGCCCCGACCATCGCGCGGGCCGTGGCACGCGCGGACTCCGACTCACCGCTGATCGTCAGGTGGTAGAAGGCGCGGAGCGAGACCGCCATCGGCAGCCCGTCCAGCGTGCTGTGGGTCGTCAGGAACTGCTGCATCGCCCCGGCGGTCAGCGGCTCCAGCTCATCGACCGGCGCGGTGTCGGGTGCGACGAGCGGCGTGGCGAGTTCCTGGCTGCCCAGACCGATGCGTACGTGCGCGAAGTCCGCGTCCCCCACACGGCGCTCCCACACCCGGCTGCCCTCGGCGACGAGCGCCCACAGCTGCTCCGGTGAGGGGTGGAGGTAGAACTGCGCGTCGCGCTGCTTCCGGGCGGTCCGCAGCACAGCGCGTCTGGTCTGTGTCAGATACTTCAGATAGTCGCGCCGCATGTCCGCGAGCTGGCCCTGGGTGCCGCGCCGGAAGCGGATGATCATCGAGATCGCCATCGCGACCGTCGACGCAATCATGACCATGCCCATGATCCGCATGATCGGGTTCGGCGTCATGAAGAAGAAGACGACGGAACCACCCATGCCGAGCATCGGCAGGAGCTGCATCATCACCCCCTCCTGCTGCCCCCGAGGCAACTCGGGCGGAGGTTGCAACTGCACCTGCTCGCCCGGAACTTCGGAGGGGAGGGCCCGCGGTGGGCGCTTGACGACAATCTGGCTCACAGCTCACCAATTCCCTTGCCGGACGGAACTGTTCCTATCGGCGCCCCCGTGGCGACGGGTTCCGTCCGCGGGAGGATCCTACTGGCGTACCCGCCGACCCGAGGGCGGTAGGGTGTCGCGACGCGTGTACGCATCCGCTAACTACCGCAAAAAAATGGGTCATTCGGGACGCAGCGGGAGCCCGTGGTCCAGGGGTGCGTTCCACAGGAGATCCAGGAGAAGCATGAGGGGGAGCAGCAGGTGACTATGACGGCCCAAACGGCGGCTACCGGATCCGGTCGGCCGGGTCCCGGAGTTCCGGCCGGCAACGCAACCGGCTTCTGCCGGGTCACGGTCGTCGCGCCCGACAGCCGCGTCGACGTGGCGCTGCCCGAGGACATCCCCGTCGCCGACCTCTACCCGGAGATTCTCCGGCTGTCGGGACAGAGCCCCGCCCAGGGCGCCCCGGTCGGCTACCACCTGGTGCGCCGTGACGGCACCGTGCTCGACAGCGGACGCACGCTGGCCGGTCTGCGCATCCTCGACGGGGAGCTGCTGTCCCTGCGGCCCTTCTCGGAGTCGCTGCCCCCCGCGGTCTTCGACGACGTCTCCGACGCAGTCGCCACCGCCGTCGCCCGGGACCGCACTCTCTGGGGCGACAGCCTCATGCGCTCGGCCGGCCTCTTCGGCGGGTCGGTCCTGCTGGTCCTTCTCGGCTTCGTGCTGTGGACCTCCGACGTACGGCACGACATGCACGGGCTGCCGGGCATCCTGGCCGCCGTCACCGCCCTGCTCCTTCTCGCGCTGGCGTGCGTGCGCGCGCGTGTCTACGCGGACCGCGGTTCATCCATCGCGCTGGGGATCGGGGCGCTCACCAGCGCCGCGGTCGGCGGTGCCGGGCTCCTGCCGCTCAGCCAGGGACAGGGCGTCGGCAGGCTCCAGTTCCTGCTCGCCTGCGCAGCCGTGCTGGTGCTGTCGGTGATCCTCATGATCGCCGCCCCCGAAGGTGACGGCACCTTCGTCGCGTTCGTGTTCGCCTCCGCCATCGGCGTACTGGTCACCTTCATCGCGATCATGACCGGCATGGAGCCGTCCGAGACCGCGGCCGTCTGCGCGCCCCTCTCCGTGGGGCTCCTCGGTTTCCTGCCGGGGCTCTCCACCCGCTTCGCCCGCCTCCCGATCGGCTTCGAGCCGCCCCGCACCACCGCCGGTGACTACGGGACGTCCGACCCGGCACCGCAGGGCCCGGTCGACGCCGGCCGCATCGCAGCCCAGGCGCGACGCGGCCACGAACTGCTCCTCGGCCTCGTCGGCGGATGCGCGCTGGTGGCTGTCGGGGCCGCTGCGGTGCTCGGCTTCTCGGACAGTGTCTGGGGCCAGCTGCTGGCGCTCGCCATCGGAGCCGCGATGCTGATGCGCGCCCACCTGTTCCGCTACACGGCCCAGGTCGGCTGCGCCCTGGGGGCCGGCCTCGCCGCACTCGTGCTCCTCGGCCTCGGACTGTCGCTCAACCCGCCGACCGAGCTGATCCTGGAAGCGCTCAAGGGTGACGGTGCGGGACTCGACATCCGTACGATCTGGCTCACCGCCGCGGTCGCCGGCGTCGCGGCGCTGATCACCGCCATCGGGCTGATCGTGCCGCGCAAGGGCGTCACACCGTTCTGGGGGCGCTTCCTCGAGGTCGCCGAGGCCTGCGTACTCCTGACGCTGCTGCCGCTGTGCCTCGCCGTTTTCGACGTCTACCACTCGATCCGCGCCCTCACCAGCTGACACCCGTCGGGGGCGCGCCGAACGACTGGTACTCTGGCCAGTGGCCGTTTGTGTACGCGTCCCCGGATCATCCTGGGGGCTGCGCTCATCGGACCTTCGCCTCCGAGTCATGGAAGCTCCCCTGAGATCAAGACCAGGGGCACTCGTGGGCGCATCGAACATCAAGAGGAGTACGCGTGCCGCTCGACGCCGCTACGAAGAAGCAGATCATGTCCGAGTTCGCCCAGAAGGAGGGTGACACCGGATCCCCCGAGGTCCAGGTCGCCATGCTCTCCCGCCGGATCTCGGACCTGACGGAGCACCTCAAGACGCACAAGCACGACCACCACTCCCGTCGTGGTCTGCTGATCCTGGTCGGCCAGCGTCGCCGCCTCCTGCAGTACCTTGCCAAGAAGGACATCCAGCGCTTCCGTGCGCTCGTCGACCGCCTCGGCATCCGCCGTGGCGCGGCCGGCGGCGCCAAGTAAAGACGCTGTTAAAGGGAGCGGTACCCACTTCCAGGGGACCGCTCCCTTTGCCGTACGTGCGGTACCGGGCCCCGGCTCAGTAACCTGGACGTACAACACCAGACGAGGAGAGGCGCCCCACGGCCGCCGCCGGTCCTCGGTAGTGGCCCCCGGGACAACGCCCGGGAGCTTCGATCGAAGACCGGCCCGCACACACGGTGCGCCTCTCCGCACCGTCCTCCGCCACACGGGCGGCAGGACGAAAGACGACGAGTATGGAGAAATCACTAGTGGAGAACGAGACCCACTACGCCGAAGCCGTGATCGACAACGGTACCTTCGGCACCCGCACCATCCGCTTCGAGACGGGCCGCCTGGCCAAGCAGGCCGCAGGCTCCGCCGTCGCGTACCTGGACGACGACACCATGGTGCTGTCGGCCACCACCGCTTCCAAGCGGCCCAAGGACCAGCTCGACTTCTTCCCCCTCACGGTGGACGTCGAGGAGCGGCAGTACGCGGCCGGCAAGATCCCCGGCTCCTTCTTCCGCCGTGAAGGCCGGCCCTCCGAGGACGCGATCCTCACCTGCCGCCTGATCGACCGGCCGCTGCGCCCCTCCTTCAAGAAGGGCCTGCGCAACGAGATCCAGATCGTCGAGACGATCATGGCGCTCAACCCCGACCACCTGTACGACGTGGTCGCGATCAACGCCGCCTCCGCCTCCACGATCCTGGCGGGCCTGCCCTTCTCCGGCCCGATCGGCGCCACCCGCGTCGCCCTGATCAAGGGCCAGTGGGTCGCCTTCCCGACGCACACCGAGCTCGAGGACGCCGTCTTCGACATGGTCGTCGCCGGTCGCGTCCTCGAGGACGGTGACGTCGCGATCATGATGGTCGAGGCCGAGGCCACCGAGAAGACCATCCAGCTCGTCAAGGACGGCGCCGAGGCCCCGACCGAAGAGGTCGTCGCCGCCGGTCTGGAAGCTGCGAAGCCCTTCATCAAGGCGCTCTGCAAGGCCCAGTCCGACCTCGCCTCCAAGGCTGCCAAGCCCACCGGCGAGTTCCCGGTCTTCCTCGACTACCAGGACGACGTCCTGGAGGCGCTCACCGGCGCCGTCAGCACCGAGCTCGCCAAGGCGCTCACCATCGCCGGCAAGCAGGAGCGCGAGGCGGAGCTGGACCGCATCAAGGAGATCGCGGGCGAGAAGCTCCTCCCGGCCTTCGAGGGCCGCGAGAAGGAGATCTCGGGTGCCTACCGCGCGCTGACCAAGAAGCTGGTCCGCGAGCGCGTCATCAAGGACAAGGTCCGCATCGACGGCCGTGGCGTCACGGACATCCGTACGCTCGCCGCCGAGGTCGAGGCCATCCCGCGTGTGCACGGCTCGGCGCTGTTCGAGCGTGGCGAGACCCAGATCCTGGGCGTCACCACCCTCAACATGCTCCGCATGGAACAGCAGCTGGACACCCTCTCCCCGGTGACCCGCAAGCGCTACATGCACAACTACAACTTCCCGCCGTACTCCGTCGGCGAGACCGGCCGCGTGGGCTCGCCCAAGCGCCGCGAGATCGGCCACGGAGCGCTCGCCGAGCGCGCCATCGTGCCGGTGCTGCCGTCGCGCGAGGAGTTCCCCTACGCGATCCGCCAGGTCTCCGAGGCGCTGGGCTCCAACGGCTCGACGTCCATGGGCTCGGTCTGCGCCTCCACCATGTCGCTGCTGAACGCCGGTGTGCCCCTCAAGGCCGCCGTCGCCGGTATCGCCATGGGCCTGATCTCGCAGGAGATCGACGGCAAGACCCACTACGTCGCCCTCACCGACATCCTCGGTGCGGAGGACGCCTTCGGCGACATGGACTTCAAGGTCGCCGGTACGAAGCAGTTCGTGACCGCGCTCCAGCTCGACACCAAGCTCGACGGCATCCCCGCCTCGGTCCTGGCCGCCGCGCTGAAGCAGGCCCGTGACGCGCGTCTGCACATCCTGGACGTCATGAACGAGGCCATCGACGTCCCGGACGAGATGTCCCCGAACGCCCCGCGGATCATCACGGTCAAGATCCCGGTGGACAAGATCGGTGAGGTCATCGGCCCGAAGGGCAAGATGATCAACCAGATCCAGGAGGACACCGGCGCCGACATCACGATCGAGGACGACGGCACCATCTACATCGGTGCCCAGCAGGGTTCGCAGGCCGAGGCCGCCCGCGCCACGATCAACGCCATCGCCAACCCGACCATGCCGGAGGTCGGCGAGCGTTACCTGGGTACGGTCGTCAAGACCACCACCTTCGGTGCGTTCGTCTCCCTGATGCCCGGCAAGGACGGCCTGCTGCACATCTCGCAGATCCGCAAGCTCGCCGGTGGCAAGCGTGTGGAGAACGTCGAGGACGTGCTCGGCGTCGGCGCCAAGGTGCAGGTCGAGATCGCTGAGATCGACTCCCGCGGCAAGCTCTCCCTCATCCCCGTCATCGAGGGTGAAGAAGACGAGAAGAAGGACGACACCGACAAGTGACGTCCCGTAGTCCCGTGACGACGGCCCGCCCCTCCTCGGAGGGGCGGGCCGTCGCCCGTACCCAAACGCTTCTCAAGGGCAGCAACGGCATCGGAACCGTCCGCCGCACCGTGCTCCCCGGCGGCCTCCGGGTCGTCACGGAGACCCTGCCCTCCGTCCGCTCCGCCACCTTCGGGATCTGGGCCAACGTCGGTTCACGCGACGAGACGCCCACCCTGAACGGCGCGACGCACTACCTCGAACATCTCCTCTTCAAGGGCACGGCCAAGCGCAGTGCCCTCGACATCTCGTCCGCGATCGACGCGGTCGGCGGCGAGATGAACGCCTTCACGGCGAAGGAGTACACCTGCTACTACGCGCGGGTCCTGGACACGGATCTGCCGCTGGCCATCGATGTCGTCTGCGACATGCTGACCGGCTCACTGATCGCACCCGAGGACGTCGACGCCGAGCGCGGCGTCATCCTCGAGGAGATCGCCATGACGGAGGACGACCCGGGCGACTGCGTGCACGACCTGTTCGCGCACACGATGCTCGGTGACACCCCGCTGGGCCGCCCCGTGCTCGGCACCGTCGACACGGTCAACGCCCTGAACCGCGGCCAGATCGCCCGCTTCTACAAGAAGCACTACGACCCCACGCACCTGGTCGTCGCCGCCGCCGGCAACGTCGACCACGCCACGGTCGTGCGACAGGTCCGCAAGGCGTTCGAGCGCGCCGGCGCCCTGGGCCGTACCGACGCCGTCCCCACGGCGCCCCGCGAAGGCTCCCGAACGCTGCGCGCCACGGGCCGCGTCGACCTGCTGAACCGCAAGTCCGAGCAGGCCCATGTCGTCCTCGGCATGCCCGGCCTGGCCAGGACCGACGAGCGCCGCTGGGCGCTCGGTGTCCTGAACACCGCGCTCGGCGGCGGCATGAGCTCCCGCCTCTTCCAGGAGGTCCGGGAGAAGCGCGGCCTCGCCTACAGCGTGTACTCGTACACCTCGGGCTTCGCCGACTGCGGGCTCTTCGGCGTGTACGCGGGCTGCCGCCCCAGCCAGGTGCACGACGTCCTCAAGATCTGCCGCGACGAACTCGACCGCGCGGCGACGGACGGCCTGGGCGACGAGGAGATCGGCCGCGCCGTCGGCCAGCTCGCCGGTTCCACCGTCCTCGGCCTGGAGGACACGGGCGCGCTCATGAACCGCATCGGCAAGAGCGAGCTCTGCTGGGGCGAACAGATGTCCGTCGATGACATGCTGGCGAAGATCGCGGCGGTCACCCCCGACGAGGTCCGGGCCGTCGCGGCCGACGTCCTCGGACAGCGGCCCTCGCTCTCGGTCATCGGCCCGCTGAAGGACAAGCAGGCCGACCGCCTCCAGGAAGCGGTCTCCTAACCACCCCGTAAGGAAAACAACACATGAGCAAGCTGCGCGTGGCCGTTCTCGGCGCCCAGGGACGCATCGGGTCCGAGGCGGTACGAGCCGTGGAGGCCGCCGAGGACATGGAGCTGGTGGCCGCGCTCGGCCGCGGCGACACGCTGGATACCCTCACGGACAGCGGTGCCCAGGCCGTCGTCGAGCTGACCACACCCGCGTCGGTGATGGACAACCTCGACTTCTGTGTCCGGCACGGGATCCATGCCGCCGTCGGCACCACGGGCTGGACCGACGAACGGCTCGCGCAGCTGAACACCTGGCTCTCCGCCTCCCCGGAGACCGGCGTGCTCATCGCGCCGAACTTCTCCATCGGAGCGGTGCTCACCATGAAGTTCGCGGAGCAGGCCGCCCGCTACTTCGAGTCGGTGGAGGTCATCGAGCTCCACCATCCGAACAAGGCCGACGCACCCTCCGGCACTGCCACCCGCACCGCCCAGCTCATCGCGGCGGCCCGCGAGAAGGCCGGGGCGGCGCCGCAGCCCGACGCCACCGCCACCGCACTGGACGGAGCGCGCGGCGCGGACGTCGACGGGGTCCCGGTGCACTCGGTCCGGCTCCGCGGCCTCCTGGCCCACCAGGAGGTCCTGCTGGGCAGCGAGGGCGAGACCCTCACCCTGCGCCATGACTCGCTGCACCACAGCAGCTTCATGCCGGGCATCCTGCTCGGCACCCGCCGCGTGGTGACCACTCCCGGCCTCACCTTCGGCCTGGAACACTTCCTCGACCTGAACTGACTGGGCCCAACCCCATGCGCGCAAAGCTCACCTACGTCGTCACCGCTGCCGTCCTGGTCTTCTACTTCGTCCTGGCCGGCAGCCGGGGCGTCCTGCTCATCCGGCACGGCACACTGCTCACGGTCACCTTCGGTGTGGCGGTGCTGATCCTGCCGGTGATCGGCGTCTGGTTCCTCTGGAAGAACACCCAGTTCGTCCGCAGGGCCAACGCCCTGGCGGCCGAGCTGGACTCGGAGGACGGCCTCCCCGTCGACGAGCTGGTGCGCACCCCGTCCGGTCGTATCGACCGGGACTCCGCCGACGCCGTTTTCGCGCGGCGCCGGGAGGAGACCGAGGACAGCCCGGACGACTGGCGCTGCTGGTTCCGGCTTGCGGTCGCCTACCAGGACGCGAGGGACACCCCCCGCGCCCGTAAGGCGATGCAGCGTGCCATCGCCCTTCACATGGGCAAGCCGGTACGCGCCTGAACGGCGCCGTACCGGCTTGCAAGGTGGCTCCGGGGCTCTTCCGTCAGTCCCTGCGGTATTCGTCGCCCCAGGCCTCGATCGAGTCCGTGGCACGCTCGAACGCCTCGGCACGGGCCAGGAAGTCCGCGTTGTGGTCGGTGACCAGAGGAGCCAACGGGGCGCCGCCCTTACGCTCCACGATCAGGGCCTGTCCCTGGACGGTGCGCGGGAGACCGAGCCACTTGACCGGCTGCTGCACCGTGCGCACGGCTGCGGCGTCCCCCCACCGCACAGTGGTCGTGAGGAAGAAGCCCACCCGGCGTACGCCGTGCCGGCTCACCCAGGCGCCGACCCGCAGCAGCCGCAGCGCAGAGGTGATCACCACGGCGGCGAGCACGAAACACGCGGTGGCGCCGGACAGCGATCCGGCAAACGTGATGATCATCGCGGCGAGCAGAACGAAGGACGCCAGCAGCAGCAGGGTGGCTGCCGCCGCGACCCGCCACGGGCCGGGGCGGTAGGGCCGCCGCCAGCTGTCGTGGTCGTCGAACGGCAGTGCGATGTCCTCTGCGTCCGCGTCGAATGCGCGGTCGGCCGTCAGAAAGGGCAGGGGCACGACTGATCCTCACTCACAAGCACGCTCGATTGCTGTGCCCGGTGAGGCTACCGAGCAGCCCTCCGGCCGACCACCCCAGGGGGCCCGTACGGGTCAGCGGTGCTGCGCGGCCTCGGACGTCTGGCTGTGCGACGGCGTCCGGTCGGTGTCGAGAGCGGGCAGGCCGAAGAGCAGTGAACCGGCGAAGCCGGCGACCAGCGTCAGCCCTACGAGGGAATGGGCGGCCAGCTGGGAGCGGCTGGCGCGCCGACGGGGAGGCGGAGTGACATTACTGCGGAATCGGTCGGCCTCGGCAACGAACGAGAACGGGACGGATTCACGCCGGCGGAACATGAGGAAGCTCTCCTTGAACTCTGTGACGGGTGCTGCTAATGAGTCAGACGTACGAGAGGCGTCATCGGTGCCCCGAATCGCCGAACCCGTCCAAAATTTCCTGCTGACGGAGGCCGGCCCCGAGGCCCGTAGAGTGGACGCCGCCCGAGCGACGCCATTGGAAGGACCCCCGCCGGTGACCGACACCCCCGAGCCCACGAAGGCCCACTTCCGCAGCGATGTCACCGTTGACCTGGTGAAATCCGCCGCCGGCGACTCCGACGTGCTGTTCGCAGCCCGGGTGTCCACGGCCGGTGAGCAGTCCCTGGAAGAGGTCACCAAGGACCCCGAGCGCTCCAAGGGGCTCATCAACTACCTGATGCGGGACCGGCACGGCAGCCCGTTCGAGCACAACTCGATGACCTTCTTCATCAGCGCCCCGATCTTCGTGTTCCGCGAATTCATGCGGCACCGGGTGGGCTGGTCGTACAACGAGGAATCGGGCCGCTACAGGGAGCTCGAACCCGTCTTCTACGTCCCGGGCGAGTCCCGCAAGCTGATTCAGCAGGGCCGCCCCGGCAAGTACGAGTTCGTCGAGGGAACCCCGGAGCAGCACCAGCTGACCAGCCGCGCCATGGAGGACTCGTACCGCCAGGCGTACGACGCCTACCAGGAGATGCTCGCCGCAGGCGTCGCCCGTGAGGTAGCCCGCGCGGTGCTCCCCGTCGGCCTGTTCTCCACGATGTACGCCACCTGCAACGCCCGCTCGCTGATGCACTTCCTCGGCCTGCGTACCCAGCACGAGCTGGCCAAGGTGCCGTCCTTCCCGCAGCGCGAGATCGAAATGGTCGGCGAACAGATGGAACAGCACTGGCAGAGCCTGATGCCGCTCACTCATGCCGCCTTCAACAAAAACGGACGGGTAGCCCCGTAGGCGGTGTCCGTATTGCGACGTTTCGTGAAGTTCATCTAGGCTGATCAAACGGACCCGGCACTGCTTGAACCCCCGAGCAGGCAGTGCCGGGCTCCTCTTCCTCGTCCCCCCGAGGGGACACGGCGCTCCGAGCAACGAGTAGCGTGTTACCCATGGCTCCGATCTCCACTCCGCAGACCCCCTTCGGGAGGGTCCTCACCGCTATGGTCACGCCCTTCACGGCGGACGGTGCACTCGACCTCGACGGTGCCCAGCGGCTCGCCGCCCATCTGGTGGACGCAGGCAACGACGGCCTGGTCATCAACGGCACCACCGGCGAGTCCCCGACCACCAGCGACGCGGAGAAAGACCAGCTCGTAAGGGCTGTGCTGGAAGCCGTAGGAGACCGGGCCCACGTCATCGCGGGCATCGGCACCAACGACACACGGCACAGCATCGAGCTGGCACGCACCGCCGAGCGCACCGGTGCGCACGGCCTCCTCGCGGTCACGCCGTACTACAACAAGCCGCCGCAGGAGGGCCTCCTCCGCCACTTCGGCGCCATCGCGGACTCCACGGAGCTCCCGGTCATGCTGTACGACATTCCGGGCCGCAGCGGTGTGCCGATCGACACAGAGACGCTCGTACGCCTCGCCGAACACCCCCGGATCGTCGCCAACAAGGACGCCAAGGGAGATCTGGGCCGCTCCAGCTGGGCCATCGCCCAGTCCGGTCTCGCCTGGTACTCCGGTGACGACATGCTCAACCTCCCGCTGCTCTCGGTCGGCGCCGTCGGTTTCGTCTCCGTCGTCGGCCATGTGGTCACCCCGGAACTGCGCGCGCTCATCGAGGCCCACCTCGGCGGCGACGTACAGAAGGCCACGGAGATCCACCAGAAGCTGCTCCCGGTCTTCACGGGGATGTTCCGCACCCAGGGCGTGATCACCACCAAGGCCGCGCTCACCCTCCAGGGCCTGCCCGCCGGCCCGCTGCGCCTCCCCCTGGTGGAACTCACCGCCCAGGAGACGGCCCAGCTCAAGATCGATCTGGCCGCCGGTGGGGTACAGCTCTAACCACGGACTTCACAACTGAATAAGCGAGGAGACTCGCGACGGAAACACCACCTGACAACAGCAAGTGCACGAATGACATGCGCGCCACGTGCCCTCAGCGGTACGTGGCGCGCGTGGTAAGGAGAGTCTTTTGAGTCATCCGCATCCTGAACTCGGTACCCCGCCGAAGCTCCCCAAGGGCGGCCTGCGGGTCACCCCGCTGGGCGGCCTGGGCGAGATCGGCCGCAACATGACGGTCTTCGAGTACGGCGGCCGTCTGCTCATCGTCGACTGCGGTGTGCTCTTCCCGGAGGAGGAGCAGCCCGGCATCGACCTGATCCTTCCGGACTTCACCACCATCAGGGACCGCCTGGACGACGTCGAGGGCATCGTCCTCACGCACGGCCACGAGGACCACATCGGTGCCGTCCCGTATCTGCTCCGGCTGAAGCCGGACATCCCGCTCATCGGCTCCAAGCTGACCCTCGCGCTCATCGAGGCCAAGCTCCAGGAGCACCGGATCCGTCCCTACACCCTTGAGGTGACCGAGGGACAGCGTGAGCGCATCGGCGTGTTCGACTGCGAGTTCGTCGCGGTCAACCACTCCATCCCGGACGCCCTCGCGGTCGCCATCCGCACCCCTGCGGGTATGGCTGTCGTGACCGGCGACTTCAAGATGGACCAGCTGCCGCTGGACGGGCGCCTCACCGACCTGCACGCGTTCGCCCGGCTGAGCGAGGAGGGCATCGACCTCCTTCTCTCCGACTCGACGAACGCCGAGGTCCCCGGCTTCGTGCCGCCGGAGCGGGACATCTCCAACGTCCTGCGCACGGTCTTCGCGAACGCCCAGAAGCGCATCATCGTGGCCAGCTTCGCCAGCCACGTCCACCGCATCCAGCAGATCCTGGACGCCGCCCACGAGTACGGCCGCCGGGTCGCCTTCGTCGGACGCTCCATGGTCCGGAACATGGGCATCGCCCGTGACCTGGGCTATCTGAAGGTGCCCGCGGGCCTGGTCGTCGACGTCAAGACGCTGGACGACCTGCCGGACGACGAGGTCGTGCTGGTCTGCACGGGCTCGCAGGGCGAGCCGATGGCCGCGCTCTCCCGCATGGCCAACCGTGACCACCAGATCCGGATCGTTCCGGGCGACACCGTGATCCTGGCGTCGTCCCTGATCCCCGGTAACGAGAACGCGGTCTACCGCGTGATCAACGGCCTGACCCGCTGGGGTGCGAACGTCATCCACAAGGGCAACGCCAAGGTCCACGTCTCGGGCCACGCCTCGGCCGGCGAGCTGCTGTACTTCTACAACATCTGCAAGCCGAAGAACCTGATGCCGGTGCACGGCGAATGGCGCCACCTCAGGGCCAACGCCGAACTCGGTGCGCTGACCGGCGTGCCGAAGGACCACATCGTCATCGCCGAGGACGGCGTCGTCGTCGACCTCATCGACGGCAAGGCCAAGATCGTCGGCAAGGTCCAGGCCGGCTACGTGTACGTCGACGGCCTCTCCGTCGGTGACGTCACGGAGACCTCCCTCAAGGACCGGCGCATCCTCGGTGACGAGGGGATCATCTCGGTCTTCATCGTGGTCGACAGCTCGTCGGGCAAGATCGTGGGCGGCCCCCATATCCAGGCCCGCGGCTCAGGCATCGACGACAGCGCGTTCACCGCGGTGGTGCCCAGGGTCGAGGAGGCGCTCAACAAGTCGGCGCAGGACGGCGTGATGGAGCCTCACCAGCTTCAGCAGCTGGTCCGGCGCACGGTGGGCAAGTGGGTGTCGGACACCTACCGCCGGCGTCCGATGATCCTTCCGGTCGTCGTCGAGGTCTGATCTCGACGGCTGCCGTCAGGTCGCCAACCAGGAGCGGGGCGCCTCGATTTGCATCGGGGCGCCCCGCTCCAGTACGTTTGCCATTCCGCCTGAACGGGAAGCACCTCGCGCACATGTGCGCCTGGAGCCCTTCGATGAGGCGGGAAATCCGGCTCAGAATCTCTGATAAAGTCGGACGCGCCGAAAGGCAAAAGCCACTCCGCAGGCCGCTGGAATCAAATTCGGACCGGAAACGGGACGGAAAAGAGTCTGGTAAAGTCGGAACCGCCGGAAAGGGAAGCGCGAAAGCGAAGAACTGGAAAGCACGGTAGTGATTTAACTACCTAGTGAGATCCCGCTTCGGCCGGGAATCGGACACGAAAGAGTCTGATAGAGTCGGAAACGCAAGAACGAAGGGAAGCGCCCGGAGGGCCCCGGTGAAACGGGACCGAAGGAAGCGTCCGTTCCTTGAG